>NZ_JAGGKC010000020.1 GCF_017873395.1 Youngiibacter multivorans
ACTATTTTTTTCATGCGAAGAAATACTCTGTTAATTCAAGAGGCATAAGTATAGAATTTAGACAAGGAACTATCGCGTAGCGATTTTGTACAATTAAAGGGATATCGTAGAAGTTCGGAATTTGCGAGGTGTAAGGGAATCATGAATATTCTGCAGCTGAAATACATAGTCGCAATAGTTGAGAATGACTTCAACATTACGCAGGCATCAAAAGAACTATTCATATCACAGCCGGCACTTAGCAAGTGTGTAACCCAGATTGAAAAAGACGTTAATCTATTGGTTTTCGAACGTCATAAGGGCAGACTTTCGGGTCTGACCTCAGACGGGCAGATCATTTTTGAACACGCCAAGAAGATAATTGCTGATTATGATGAACTAATGAGGATCATTGAGCTCCGCTCCAGAACAGAGGAAGGAGAAGTCGTCATAGGGATTCCACCTCTCGTTATCACTGCATTGTTCGCTGACTTCCTGAACAGCATAAAGGAGAAGAATCCAGGAGTCAGAATCAAGGTACAGGAGCAAGGTGGGCATATTCTAGATGAGATGATGGAGGATGAAAAGCTAAACTTTGCAGTTCTTGTTGATTCGGACAAAGCCAACGACTCGCGATACGTTTCCTTCCCAGTACATATCGGAGAATATGCAATGTACATGGGAGTTGAAAACCCGCTCGCCCGAAAGAAGACTCTTAAGTGGTCCGACCTGAATGGTTCAAGCATCGGCATTGTGGATGAGTCCTACACTACATATCACTTGTTCCAGAGATACATAATTGAAAACGGCATCAGGCTGAATTCAATCTATACCGCATATTCATCAGACTATCTTTTCGCTACTATCAGGAACGAAAAAAATATGACCATAATGCCCAGCGACATACTTGGAATATTTGATATGAAAGGCATAGTAGCTGTCACCTTCGAGATTCCCGTCAAGTGGGTGATCTCATTCGTTTATCGTAAAAAGAACAGCTACACATCAGCAGAAAAATATCTTATTGATTCGTTCCGATCATATTTTAAGTAATTTAAAGGCTGCCGCATAAATTCTGCGGCAGCCTTCTTGCACTTCCTATTTCTTTATTATCTCAGCTATCTCCTGTGCAGAGAGAACCTTTCCTGATGAAACTACCTTGCCGTCCACTACGAGTCCTGGTGTCCTCATTACTCCAAAGCTTGCGATTTCCTTGAAGTCAGTTACCTTGATGATTTCTCCGCTTACTCCAAGAGTATCCATAGCTTCCTTTGCGTTTGCAGCGAGGTTCACGCAGTTCTTGCAGCCTGATCCGAGTATCTTGATTTCCATTCCTATTCCTCCTGTTATTTTGCCATCATATCAGCAGATGGCCGAATGCGTTGAATGTGTAGCCAACTATGATGATTCCTATGGTAACTATGCCTACGAATATAAAAAGAAGCTTCTTCCTTATGACATTCTTCAGCATTATTATTGAGGGCAGTGAAAGTGTTGTGACTCCCATCATGAATGCGAGCACCGTTCCAAGGCCTACGCTCTTGGCAAGCAGTGCTTCAGCTATCGGAAGGGTTCCGAATATGTCTGCGTAAATGGGTATTCCGACAAATGTGGCAACAATCACCGAATACCATTTGTCGGCTCCCAGTACAACTGCGATGGCCTCCTGAGGTATCCAATTATGTATGAGGGCTCCTATTCCAACCCCAATCAGGACATACTTCCAGACCTTGTCAATTATAGCCTTGACCTGGTCCTTGCCAAAGTCCACCCTGTCCTTTACAGTAAGCTTCTCTTCCTCTGCTTCAGCCATGGCTGAATTGAATACGAAGGGCTCAACCTGGTCCTCAAGCTTCATCAGGCTTATTAGCGAACCTCCTGCAACTGCAATGATCAGTCCTACTACTACATATGCAATGGCAATACCCCAGTTGAATATGCTGGCGAGGAGAATTACAGATGCCAGGTCAACCATCGGTGACGATATGAGGAAAGAGAATGTGACGCCTAAAGGAAGTCCTGCATTCGTAAATCCTATGAATAGAGGTATAGACGAACAGGAACAGAACGGTGTTATTGTTCCAAGCAAAGCACCAAGGATATTTGCAGTAATCCCACTGAATCCTCCAAGTATCCTTCTTGTCCTCTCAGGAGGGAAGAAGCTCTGTATGTACGAGATGCAGAATATTAATACCGATAAGAGAATAAAAATCTTGATGACGTCGTATATGAAGAAGTGGATGCTCGCTCCAATCTTGGTGCTGACAGACAGACCAGCTGCTTCAACAATATACTTCACAATATCTGACAACCATTCCATCCTCAAAAGCTGGTCATTCATCCATGAGAAAATCCCCATCAGACACACCTCTCTTTGACACACCTGTCATCAGAAGCTGCCAGGCTATCCGAAGCAGACTCCATGAGACCGGTTATCTTTAAAATAGCATCACCATTTATCGTATACCTGGTCCATATACCAGACTTGCGCGAACTTACGAGACCGGACGAACACAGGATCCTCATGTGGTAGGAGAGCGTCGGCTGTGTTATGTCAAATTCTTCAAGTATCTTACATGCACAGAGCTCACCTTGAGCAAGCATCAGGAATATCCTTAACCTGGTTTCATCACCCAGGGCTTTAAGCATGCCGGCCTGGCTTGCAAGAGCCGATTCCATTGCAAAGACCTCCTTTCACCCTAACATATAGATGTTTCTCTATCTATTATTATGGCAACATATAGACAAATGTCAATATTCCTGATAAATTCCAGGCAATATTCTGGTTTGTTTTTCTTCTATCTTTGCGCTGTTTTTTCGGAGACTAACAATGAGGTATGAGGTATAACTTTCTAAAGGAGATGATGCGTATGGAAAACATCATAGTTGCTCTGGTCATCGCAGCGCTGCTTGCGGCATCGACTCTGGCAAGGGATTATGCAGCATAGAACAGGAAAGCCCTGGAAGGTATAACGCTTCCAGGGCAATTTTACAGTTCAAGTACAACCTTATGTGTATATTCGTCCTCCCCTGTGACTTTGAATCCTTTTGCAAGATACATTTCCAGGAATCCATGATAGCTATGTTCCATGACCTTCGGGTTCTTCATAGGATAAGCTTCGATTGAAGCTGCACCAGCTTCCTTCATCATGGCTACAGCCTCATCAAGGAGCAGCGTAGCAAGACCCTTTCTCCGCATTTGAGGCGCAATGACATAACAGAGGATTATCGCTTCCTTGTCACCAGCTCCATTCCTGTATACTGCCACTTCCCTTTTGAGGTTCACATGGCACCAGCCCACAGGTTTACCCTCATGATAGGCGAGAAGCCCCTTCATGCTGCCTTCCAGAATGCGCCTTTCTGCATTTGCCCGGTTTCCCTCGGCTGTTCCGTTCCATTCAAGCCCTTCCCTTTCATCAAGATAGAACTGACAGTAACACCCGTCCCATTCAGGATTGTCAGAAAAGGCATCCTTGTCAAAAAACCTCAGAAAGTCATCCTTTGTATCCTCGCCCAGCCTCCTGATTACAAAATCCATTTTGTCCTCCTTTGCCTGTATTTTGAACTGATTAAGAGATCCTTATTTTCATAATCTCTATTATTTCATCTTTCCATAGTTCTCCAGGATGACAGCATGAGTATGATTGCCCAGGCAGGTATATATGCCGACCATACTATGTTCCTTCCGATATCGAACAAAAGCTCACTGCTGATACCTGCCATCATTCCAAGTCCCACCCCTGCATCACATGCAAGCATGAGAAATGCCGAGATAACAATAAGCCTTGATGAGGTTCTGTCATACCATCCTCTGATCGGTACGCACAATGCGTTCCAGAGCATGAAGGATATCGAGAGAATAAGCAGCAGACTGCTTATTACTAGATTTCCATCTGCAAATGACAAAACTCCGTAGAACCCTGCTGCAAGAATAGTCATAGGCATAAGAGCAAGTAAAATCTCCCTTTTATCCTTTCCCGCATTCCTTAGGTATGCTGTTGAAAGCATCAGGTAAGCTAAAGAAAACAGTACTATCCCCCATGGGTACAGCTTAGGATTTTCGTTGCCTGAAGCCAATGGAACATAGAGGAAGAAGTCCCCCGCAGCGATCAGGAAGAGGGATGCAGCAAGCAGCCTCTGCTCCCTTCCCTTATTGGCTGCCTTGAGCGAATACAATGGCATGGATAGCATAATCGCATATCTAACTCCCCACAGGAAACGCCCGCTTATCCCTGAAACATCCAGTACCAGAATGATCAAAGCGACAAGTGAATATATGATCAGGATTTTGAAGCTTCTGACATCATCCCTCTTCATATGGAGGTCTCCTGGTGAGGCAGAAGGCTGCAACACCGCCAACTCCAATATGTGCTCCAAGCACGGAGCCTATGGAAAGGATCCTGGTCTTTGCCTGCGGCAGGACCTCCCTGATATGCTTTTCGAGAATCAAAGCTGATTCCGGGTCATCACCATGGCTTATGGTTATCAGCTGGTCGGGATAAGCCTTAGCATCAACTGCTATGTCATCTGCTATCTTCCTTAATGCTTTCTTTCTTCCCCTTACAAGGCGGTCGACGACTATCCTTCCTTCCCTTACTGTCAGATATGGCTTCATGTCCAGCATGTCGCCAACAGTAGAAAGTGTTGAGTTGACCCTACCTCCCTTGGCCAGCCAGGCTATATCCTGCAGTGTAAAGTGGTACTTGATACATTTTTTCATGTCTTCAATATTCCTTAACACCTCATCAATGCCGAGGCCATTTTTAATCATCTCTATTATATGCAAAGTCAGAAGCGACGAACCTCCAGATCCTCCTTCAGAATCCACAACCTCCACCCTGATTCCCGGATTGTTCTCAAGGAACTCTCTTACTGTATTCCTGGCAAGGTCATGACTTCCTGACATCTTTGTCGAGAAGGTCAGGTATATGGCATCATCCTTATTTGCAGAAAGCTCGTTCAGGATTTCCATGAGACGGATATAGGATATCTGTGATGTCTTTGGAATCTTTCCCTCTCTCATGTAGTCATAGACTCTTTTTGTTTCGATTTCAATTCCATCAAGGTAAGGGATGTCATCCAATATGATTGAAAGCGGCAGGACCAAAATATCCTTCCTCATTTCCTCATCCATGTCGCAGGTGCTGTCAACTATAAGCTTCAGCAAAAAAATCCCCCCTCATATTATCCCTATACACATTCCATTATAGCACTCATATTAATTGCATACTTCAAACATTCACTCTGCTGCATTGAAAAAGGGAGGTCATCCCTCCCCTAATTCTATACAAGAGTCGACAGAACTGTCGCCCTTGAAACTATTCCCTTGAATCTGCCTTCCTCATCCACGACAGGCAGAGGATACTTGGTATCAACCGCCGTCTGAATGATGTCAGCAATCATGTCGTCCGGTGATACGGTCACTATGTCTGACTTAAGTATGTCTGAGATATGCATTTTCTCAGTCCTTGCCTTTACCGCATCGCTTATCTCTATGATACCCCTGAACATGAATTTTCCATCCACCACATAGGCACTGGAAAGTCCGTTGGTCCTCATTTCATTGACTGCATATGAGGGGCTGTCGGAGAGCCTGACAAGGGTATCAGGAGCGTACATTATGTTCCTGACGCTCACTACCTTGGTCTTGTCTGCTCCTTCAATGAACCTGGCCACATACTCGTCAGCAGGATTGGTGGACATTTCCTCAGGTGTCGCAATCTGAATGACCTTTCCGTCCTTCATTATGGCTACCCTGTCGCCAAGCTTGAACGCCTCGTTGATGTCATGGGTTATGAACACTATGGTCTTTCCGAGCTTTCTCTGTATGGATATGAGCTCGAACTGCATGTCCTTCTTTACCAAAGGGTCAAGTGCCGAAAACGGCTCGTCCATTAGGATCACCTCGGTATCGCTGGCTAAAGCCCTCGCTATACCTACCCTCTGCTTCATTCCTCCTGACAGGCTGTCTATAGGTTGATTTTCGAGTCCTTCCAATCCAACCATTGAGATCATCTCCCTGGCCTTCTTGTCCCTCATCTCCTTAGGTACGTCCTTCATCTCAAGCCCCAGCTCCACATTGCCGAGCACATCCCTGTGGGACAGCAGCCCGAAATTCTGGAACACCATGGACATCTTGCTTCTCCTGAACTCTCTCAGCTCATTCTTCTCGAATTTCGAGATATCTGCCCCATCATACTTCACAGTACCCTTAGTGGGTCTGTTAAGGAGGTTGAAGCACCTGACAAGAGTCGATTTCCCTGAGCCTGAAAGTCCTATGATTACAAATATCTCACCTTTCCTGATCTCCATTGAAACATCAACCAGGGCTGCTGTGACACCTGTCTTCTTATACACATCGTCCTTTGAGACACCTTCCTGAAGCATCTTCATCGCTTCAGTCTTGCCTCCGCCATATAGCTTATAGAGGTTCTTGACCTCCATTAAAGTATCATTCATGCTTCTCGCCTCCTTTTCTCCTTGCAAGGCCCTGTGAGAACCTGTCCAGTATTACTGCAAGTATTACAACTGCTGCGCCTGATACAAGGCCTCTTCCCATTTCAATCCTGTTGACACTAGTAAGCACCTCCATACCAAGTCCGCTGGCACCGATCATGGATGTCGTTACAACCATTGATACCGCCATCATTATTGTCTGGTTTACTCCAGTCATTATCGCCGGCATTGCCTGAGGTATCTTGACCTTGACTAAGGCCTGCATGTATGTGGCACCATATGCCTTAGCAGCCTCAAGTACTTCACTGTCTATCTGGTTAATACCAAGTGTAGTCATCCTTATTATCGGAACGATGGCGTAAATCGTTGTTGCGATTACTGCGGGGGCCTTTCCAAGTCCGAAGAACAGCAGCGCCGGAATAAGATATACGAATACCGGCATCGTCTGCATGGTATCAAGTACAGGCTTTACAAACCTCTCCACCTTCTCACTTGTAGATACAAGAATTCCTGCGGGGAAACCAAGTGCAAGGGATACAATAACTGAGGTAATGACAATGGAAAGAGTCTCATTCATCATGTCCCACAGTCCTACAGCACCAATGAAAGAGAGCATTATTACATAGAGTATCCCCTTACCTATGCTGCCTGAAGACCTCCAGCCAAGGAAGAATACCAGCGCAAGCATTATAAACCATGGAATTGCGTCAAGAACGAACTCTATCCCTGATATTACAGAGTTAAGAAAGTTCCTTATGGCTCCGAAGAAGCCTTCTGTAGCAGATGCGAATTGCCTCACAGAGCTGTCGAATTTATCAACATCCAGCGGCAGTCTGAAGGGGAATCCTGCAAGTATGCTCTTTTTTTCTTCCTCATCTTCATCTTCACCTTCAAGCTTGCTGATACCTTCGATTCCTACCCACTCCCTCACAAGCTCCTTGTTCTCTTCTATGAACCAAAGTGCGGCAGTCCTGTAATCAGCCCCTGTGTCCTGCATGTATGCAAGTGCTTCCGAAGTCAGCTTGCTTGATGTCCTGTACTTCGAAAGGAATCCGATAAGCTCCTTGTTGGCCGGGTCTTTGCCGAAATCATTGCTGGCAGCCACGGTTACATTTACTGCAGGCAGCGCTGTAAGCCCGTTCTCATATGTGTCAGGATTGAACGGCTCATCCTCAAGTAGGACGAAGTCATATTTTCCCATTAGCCAGGTAGGCTCCCAATAGTATCCGACTACAGGCTCTCCTTTTTCATAAGCTCCTGAAAGCGCAGCTGAAAGGGCTGCATCCGAGCCAGGCCTGAAGTATATGAAGTCATTTTCGAAGCCATAGGCTACGAACTTGTTGTGCATTATAGTGTCTATGGCCCAACCTGGAATTGCCCCATAGACCCTGCCTTTCGAAGGATTCTCAGCATCCTTGAACAGGTCCTTGTATTTCAAAAGGTCCTTTACAGTCTTAAGGTCCGGAGCCATGGGCTCTATACCTCTTTCCTTGTCACCCTCAATGACATACCTCGGCACATAGAAGCCCTGGTAGTCATCATCGAAATTTGTTCCAAGCTCCACCAGCCTGTTTTCAGCAAGGTCGCTTCTGTATGTAGCGATGTTGTCAGTCCAGACTTCCATATGGACATCAATCTCACCCTTCAGCATTCCTTCATGAAGTATGGGAGTGCTCCCTGCCATCTCCGTCCACGAATATCCATATACCTTTTCTGCGATGATACCGGCAACAGCGTTATGGAATCTGTTGCTGTCCCATCCGGCATCAGCAAAGACAATTTCACCCTTTGCACTTTCGCCGAAAAGCTTCTTAATCCCTTCATCGCCGACCCAGTTCTTCACAAGGTCCCTGTTTTCTTCAATGAACCACTTGGCTGCAGTCTTATAATCAGCTCCGGTGTCCTGCATATATGCCAGAGCCTCTGAGGTCAGCTTGCTTGATGTCCTGTACTTGGAAAGGAAATCAACTACCTCTGTGTTCGCAGAGTCTTTACCAAAATCATTGCTGGCACTTATAGTAACATTCACCGCAGGAAGCGCACTAAGTCCAGCCTCATATGTCTCAGGATTGAAGGGTTCGTCCTCAAGCAGCACGAAGTCATATTTACCCATTAGCCAGGTAGGCTCCCAATAGTATCCGACTACAGGCTCTCCTTTTTCATAAGCTCCTGAAAGCGCAGCCGAAAGGGCTGCATCCGAGCCAGGCCTGAAGTATATGAAGTCATTTTCGAAGCCATAGGCAACGAACTTGTTGTGCATTATCGTATCCACTGCCCAGCCTGGAATAGCTCCATAGATCCTTCCCTTTGAAGTATTCTCCGGATCCAGGAACAGCTCCTTGTATTTCAAAAGGTCCTTTACAGTCTTGAGGTTCGGAGCCATGGGCTCTATCCCTCTTTCCTTGTCTCCCTCTATTACATACCGTGGGACATAAAATCCCTGGTAGTCGTCATCGAAATTTGTTCCTAGCTCCATGAGCTTGCCTTCATCAAGGTCATTCCTGTAGGTTGCGATGTTGTCCGTCCATACTTCCATATGGACATCTATCTCACCCTTCAGCAATCCTTCATGCAGTATGGGAGTACTTCCTGCCATCTCAGTCCAGGTATACCCGAATAACTTCTCAGCTATGGTTCCTGCAACAGCATTATGGAATCTGTTGCTGTCCCATCCGGCATCAGCGAATACTATCTCGCCTTTTCCAACTTCATTTGCTGCTGCAGTTTTCCCAAATCCCGGCAGGAAAAATCCTGCCATGAGCACAAACGCAAGCAGCGCTCCAATCTTTCTCTTCATTTAATCCTCCTCATAGTGCGGGGTGTGAAGGCCAAGCCCCACTGCCCAATTTACGTTTTCTACCTCCTGTATATAAAAATAGAATGTTGCCATTTAAGCAATCATTCTACCTTTTTAAAGTAATTATTGTCATTTCGTCAATAAATAGAATCAATAATCTAATTTTAACATATTTTGTGTGATTAAATGAAAATTCAGCATAATGTTTAATATTTGTTTACCTTACGTTCACCCCATGTTTACATAATATCCCGAACCGATGTCAAAGAAAAAACCTGCCAAATAGCCATCCTGGCTGCCGGCAGGTCCTAAATCCTATCCATTTCTTCCCTTTTTCCATTCCATCCCCATGTATACATCACCCTTCTCCAGCTCATAAATCATCTGTGCAAGCCTCTTGTCCTTGGTCTCCTGCCTTGCTGCCCTTATGATCCAGCCAAGGTAGTCATTCCTCTGGTATGGGGGTCTCGAAAGGTATCTGTCCATTAAGGAATGTTTCTCCAGCTCCTCCCTGACAAAGTCAGGCATCTCGTTAATCTGCCTCTTCAGGTTTACTTCATCATCCATTCAGGTCACCTTCAAGATCGATTATCCTTACCTCTGTGCCATACTCCGCAATAAGTCCTATTAGGTCCTTAACGCCTATCAGCACTGTTGCCTTGTTGTCATTTGGATGGATCGCAAGTTTTCCATCTGCAACAACATCCTTGTCTATGAAGATCTTAACTGAATGCGACTCATCGTTAAGCACTCCAAATGGCGTCACTTCTCCCTTGGAAAGACCAAGATACTTAGAAAGCCTGTCTTCGGACGCGAATGACAAAGGTGTCGATCCAAGGATAACCTTTAGCTTCTTAAGGTCAGCACTCTTGTCCTTCTTCAGTACGACCAGGAAATGTTCCCTTCCCTTATAGTCACGAAGGAACAGGTTCTTGACGACAAAATCAGAGAAAGGAAGCTCAAGCTCATCCATCTCTTCAATTGTGTATACAGGAACATGCTTTTCCAAATCATACTTTATTCCCTTATTGTCAATAAGACTTAATACTTCATCCATCCTGTACATCATCGTACCTCCCATTTGTACAAAAGCCCCCCGGTAAACCGGAGGGCAATGTTTATATGTTATAGAACTATTAGCTTGCAGTCCATCCGCCGTCTATTGTCATAAGGGATCCTGTGATGTGCTGTCCTGCATTTGAGCAAAGGAACATCGCAACTTCTCCTATGGTTGAAGGCTCTATGAGCTTCTTGACAAATGCCTTTGAAAGCATGATGTCCTGAACGACAGCTTCCTCGGTGATGCCGTGAGTCTTGGCCTGAGCCGCGATCTGTCCGTCAACAAGAGGAGTCCTTACGTATGCAGGGCATATGGAGTTTACGGTGATTCCGTACTTTCCGCCTTCAACTGCGCCGGCCTTGGTGAGTCCGCTAAGTCCGTGCTTTGCTGTTACATAGCATGACTTGAACTCTGATGCTATCAGTCCATGTATTGAATTCATGTTGATTATCCTACCCCATCCGTTTTCCTTCATTGAAGGCCATACGTACTTTGTGAGGTAGAATGGAGCGTTGAGCATTATGTTCATCATGAAGTTCCACTTGTCCTCTGGGAACTCATCGATAGGACATACATGCTGAAGTCCTGCTACGTTGACAAGAATGTCTACCCTGCCGAACTTCTCCATTGTGAAATCTACAAGCGCCTTGCAGTCAGCCTGCTTGCTGAGGTCAGTCTTGCATGCTACTCCGCCGAGCCTTGCAGCCTCTTCGTTAAGCTTAGCCTCATTGATATCAGCCATTACTACCTTCGCACCGTCCTTTGCGAAAGTTTCAGCTATGGCAAGACCTATGCCGCTCGCAGCACCTGTGACAATTGCTATTTTGTTTTCTAACATCAATAATACCTCCTGATTTTTTTATGGTAGATCCCCCACTAAATCTCTTCATGAAAGTCATCCAAAACATGTCCCTCCTCCATGGATTCATTTTTCATGTAAAGCCAGTACGGGCATATCCTCCATACCCTGCCCGACACATTCATGTTTATCTCTGTATACGATTAGATGCAAAGGATTTTTTTAGCTGAAGTTACTGCTAAAGGAATTGTCCATTTCCCATTTGCCTTTGCTTTCAGCTTCCAATCATCAATTGTTCCAGAGAAATTCCACGTCAGTGTGGTTCCCAAGGTGCGATTTTTTCCATCGCCTCTACATTATATCATGAATACATTTGTTTCTCAAAACCAAATTGTAATCCTTTTTATATGACGATTTTACAAATATTACCCTTAAAATAGGCCAAAACCCCTTGATATCTAACGCTTTTACATGAATGTACTTTCATGTTTACAGATAAATTTATTAAAAATAATTTTTCGGTTGTGCTTTAAACTGTCATTCAGATTCCAACCATACACTATTCTATCGAGGCTTGTATAATAATCTGCCCTTTCTGTCTTTTCTGTTTAAATCTCTGGGTACGTTGTTCCATATGATTTGTTCATTACCTTCCCTAATCCTTGCCATTAGCGATATCCTTCAGCACAGATATCATTCTTTCAGTGTTTCTTTGTGAAGGACTTCGTTTTTCTTCCGGAGGAACAATCTGGGTCAATGCTGTATTTGGCACCCTATACGGAGACAACGAACTGCTGGAAAACCATGAGCCTATGACCCATCCTATCGGGGAGTGCCTATTGAATATCCAGAAATCACTGTGCTTATAAAAAGGTAATTTTACTCTAAAATATTATCAGAATATGCAATATATGTTATCATTCTTTTATATAGCCAATTTTTGATTATTATTATAGAGGAGTGGAATTATGGTCTGTAGAAAATGTGGTCATGATCTTCCTGAAGACAGCTTATTTTGTAATGTTTGTGGTTCGAGTCAGACAGATATTAGGAATCAGAATGACAATTCGAATTCAGCGAAAAGTTCAGAACCAGCTTCAGGTGATATTTCAGGCGAAACCAGAAACACTGAGGTAATCAGTCAGGAACAGACAAGAAAAAATAAACCAGTAAAGCTTTTACTGCCTCTTTTGTTCGTTGCACTGGCAGCCTTCGCAATATGGGCGTATACCTCGATAGGCGGCCCTGCCGATGAGTTCATAAAGGCAGTCGATGCTTCAAATGTCGTACTTGCAAAAGAGATTTTTGAAACAAAAATTAAATCTGAGAAGGACGCTTCCAGACTGGTAAGTGAGATAATTGAGAGATCAACTTCTGCTTACACTCAATTCGCATCTGGCGGGACAAGCTTCGACGATGCAAAAGCAAAAATCAAGATCATGGCAGATTCAGTAAGCAAGGAAGTTGCCGAAAAGAGTGCACTACCGATTACTCTGTCCAATCTTGAGATAATGAAGAAATCGAAGGAAAGCTTCGCTTCCGGAGAGAAGTTCATGGCCAATACTGATTATGCAAGCTCAATAAGGGAGTTCGAGAAGGTATCAAAGGATGACTCGAACTACAGCCAGGCACAGGCAAATATCAAGAAGCTTGAAGCTGAAGAGGCCAAGCGGCTTGAAGAGTTTAGGAAGAGCGAGGAAATCAAGAAA
This sequence comes from Youngiibacter multivorans, assembly GCF_017873395.1. Taxonomy (GTDB): domain Bacteria; phylum Bacillota; class Clostridia; order Clostridiales; family Clostridiaceae; genus Youngiibacter; species Youngiibacter multivorans. The sequence continues at coordinate 12,801 of NZ_JAGGKC010000020.1, forward strand.
AATCAGCAGGTAGAGGTTATAAAAACAGAAGTGCTGGTTCAGGATGAAACCCTGAAGGCCCTCTACCCAGACTTGTTCTCAGTAACTATCAGAAACAACTCAGGCAAGACAATAAAGAACTACAAGGTTTCCATGCTTGCGTGGGATTCGAACGGATATCCGCTAAAAATCGAGGTCCTGTTTTACTCTGCAGCCTATGAATACCTGGGGGTCGCTGACAACGTCAACGTTCTTCATGGTGAGACCCACGGTGTTGATAGCGGCTGGGAACTGATGGAAGGTCACAGGATCGTTAAAACCAAAGCAGTCGTATCAGAAGCTGAATTCTACGACGGAAGCACTTGGAAGAACCCCTATCATGAATACTTCATTAATAATTACATGGGTAAGCCCTACATGGACTAGACTACCCATAAATACAAAACAGGTTGAGGTTTATCCTCAGCCTGCTTTTTTTAGTTGTAACCTACAAGATTACCTAATTACATGGATTCCAAAATTCTATTCAAGGCAGTTGCCTGAATCTGGCGTATGCAAGTGGTCCCAGGAACATAAGGACTATAGAAACATAAATGCCGATGCCGAGGAAGATAATGCCCATCGTGCCATTACCCAATCCAGTCAGTATGTTCAGCCCGATGAATATGGCAGTCCATATCACACTCATTCGCAATGCCCTGCCTCTCGTCTCAGGCTTTAGGGCTGCAGCAGCTGCAAAGGCAGCCAAAGCTATGGGGATAGCTGATACCAGAAACATCATACTGACATTTGCCGCCCTGATATCATCCGGAATTTTTGTAGGATCCTCCTGTCTGAGAACGATTGAGACAGTAAACTCTATGATTAGAGTTAATATGAACATCAATAGACCCACTATAATATCCTTAAACAGATTTTTCATGATGAACCTCCCTTAGTGCGGAAAAAGCACCTCACCAGCAGCAAACATGATCAGAAGCAGCCCGAATGCGCCACAAATGAACGCTATCAGAGAAAATTCCTTCTTGAACAGAGACTTCAGGAATGCGAAAAATGAAAGCGACCCGACCAGGAATGCTGAAATCATGATAATCGCAGCTGGCATATTTCCAAAGAACCCTTCACCTCCAGTGTGGAACTCTGGCTTCATAACGAGTCTTCTTGCATAATACAGAATGAAGAAGCCCAATGCGAATGCAACAGACCATCTCCCCGGACTGGTTCCCGGGTATATCCTGAACCTCATCCTAATCATCTCCCGCCATTAAATTATACCCTTCACCTACATATTAACACTTGCATATAATAGCTGATATCCTTCAGCGCCTTTGAAAACCCTTGTATTTCAATGTTTACAGAAAATTTATAGGGAATTCCAAAATCGTCTATAACAAACAACCCTGAAGGCTTCTTAACCTTCAGGGTTGTCATGATCATTTTATGCTTCGAACTTCTCTCTCTTCTTGAGTGCCGCGAGCATTACTCCGCCGACTACAGTTCCTATTACTATTGACAGGAAGTACATCGGAAGATTTCCTACCGCATTAGGTATTGGAAGTACGAATATTCCACCGTGTGGTACTGCAAGAGTAGCCTTGAATATCATTGAAAGTGCTCCGGTTATAGCTGATCCCACCATTATCGAAGGTATTACCCTCAGAGGATCTGCTGCTGCGAAAGGTATTGCGCCTTCAGTTATGAATGAGGCTCCAAGTGCCCATGCTGCCTTTCCTGCTTCTCTTTCTTCCTCTGTGTACTTGTTCTTTGCAAGTACTGTTGAAAGTGCTATCGCAAGAGGAGGTACCATTCCTGCTGCCATTACAGCTGCCATGATCATCGAAGGTTCACCGCTGGCAATAGTTGCTGCTCCGAATGTGTAAGCCGCCTTGTTTACCGGTCCTCCCATGTCAAACGCCATCATGAGACCAAGTATTGCTCCAAGCAATCCAGCGTTTGCTCCGCTGAGGCCCTTAAGCCATGCAACCATAGTGTCGTTTATTGCCTTTACCGGTCCGCCAAGAACAAATATCATGATAAGTCCTACGATCAAAGTTGACAGAACTGGCAGTATGAGTACAGGCATCAGTCCTTCAAGGGACTTTGGAAGCTTTATGAGCTTTCTAAGGTATACGACCACATAACCAGCAAGGAAACCGGCCAGCATTCCGCCCAGGAAGCCTGCTCCGACACTTCCTGCAATGAGTCCGCCTACCATACCTGGTACAAGACCCGGTCTGTCAGCTATCGAGAACGCTATGTAACCAGCAAGTATTGGAACCATGAGTCCGAATGCTCCGCTTCCGCCGCCCATCTGCATGAGCGCTGCAGCTATGGAGCCTTCCTGCTCGAAGGCCTTGATACCGAATGCGAAGGAGAATGCTATGAGGAGTCCTCCTGCGACAACGAAAGGAATCATGTATGATACTCCGGTCATAAGGTGCTTGTAAGCTCCGGTCCTCGACTTCTTCTCCTGAGCCTTGGCTTCAGCAACCTGATCCTGGATGTTAGCTACTGGCTTTGCCTGAGCAGCTCTCTCAAGAAGACCCTTGGCATCCTTTATCGCATCCTTTACGGATACCTCGATAACGGGAAGCCCCTTGAACCTTTCCTTGTCAACCTTGGTGTCTACAGCGAGGATTACCGCACTGGCATTTTTGATATCCTCAGCAGTAATTACGTTCTCAGCTCCGACCGATCCTTGAGTCTCAACCTTGATCTCGTGCCCCATCTGCTTCGCAGCCATCTGGAGCGCCTCTGCCGCCATGTAGGTGTGGGCTATGCCAGTTGGGCAAGATGTTACAGCTACAAATTTCATCCTTTTGTCCATCCTTTCATAATTGTATTTTTGTTATTTGAATGCGTTGATGAAGCTTTCGAAATCTGTGCATTTCATCAGGCTTTCCCTGACTTCTTCATGCATCAGCTTTCTTGATATCTCACTGAGTGCCCTCAGGTGAAGATCGCTTGATTCCTGTGGAACTGCTATTAGGAAGAATAGATGTGCAGGAAGGTCGTCCATGCTCTCGTAGTCGATCCCATTGTCACTTCTGCCGAAAACTATCGACGCTTCGATTACAGCATCACTCTTTCCGTGAGGGATTGCGATACCCATACCGATTCCGGTTGAGAATTCAGACTCCCTGTGAAGCACAGCCTTCTTGAATTCATCCTTATCCCTTACCTTGCCGTCAGCAACCAGAATGTCTATAAGCTCTGAAATCACGTCTGACTTTGTAGTAGAATCAAGTCCGAATTTTACCCTGTCCTTTGAAAACATGTCTATAGTGTTCATTTTCATACCTCCGTTATTTTGGTAAAAGCTAGAGAAAGATACGGTGCAATATCTGAAGGAGTGCATGCCTGCGTTCCTTCAAGAGTTACAGTTGCGGCCCCGAATGCCTGTGCATTGGCAAGGGTCTCCTTGTCGTCAAGGCCTTTCAGCCTTGCATACACCAGCGCAGCTACCATCGAATCACCAGCTCCTACAGTGCTCTTTACCGGCACCTTCAGGCCTTTTGCCCGAAATGCCCTGTCCTTGGTCACATACATGCTTCCATCACCGCCAAGTGAAACCATCACCTTGCCGACTCCCTTGTCCATCAGCCGTCTGGCTGCTGCAAGTATGTCCTCATCACTCTCAAGCTTTCTTCCTTCAAGGAGGGATAGTTCAAAGTCATTAGGCTTTACTGCATCGGGTCCTGCCTTAAGAGCTTCCTCGAAAAGTTCACCCTCAGCATCCACCAGCACATATGCTCCCCTGTTCTTCGCGATCTCTGTCAGTGTCCTGTATATGTCCTTGGGCACTGATGAACTGGCACCGCCCGACAAGACCACCGTATCACCAGATTTGACTATTTTCTCGAATTTTCCCAGGAACTCTTCAAGCTCATCCTTTTCGATTACCGCTCCCGGTTCGTTAATGTCAGTAAACTCATTCTTAACTCTGTCGACCACCTTGGTATTTGTCCTTGTATTTCCTCTGATTGATACAAAGTCTGAATCAATCCCCTTGCTCTTAAGCTCCCTGAGAAAAAGCTCCTTGAGGTTTCCACCCAGGAATCCCGTGCATATCGACTGCACTCCGAATTCCTTAAGTACCTTAGATACATTTATGCCTTTTCCGCCGATGTCCTGCCTTACCGATAAAGCCCTGTTCACCATTCCGGGAGTGAAGTCCTCCAGGATCAGCGTCTTGTCAAGGGCCGGGTTAAGCGTGACCGTTATGACCATTTATCGCATCTCCTTTCAATCGTGCAGAATCAAAACTCCTGCTTCAGCAAAACTATTCAGGACCTTCGAGTCCGGCTTGCCAGCAGTAATCACTGCACTGAAGGCTCTGATCGGGCTTATTACCGAGAAGTTTACCTTACCGAATTTTGACATGTCCGTTACCGCATAAACCTTGTTGGCTGAGTTAACCATGGCCTTCTTGGTCTGAGCTTCCACAAAGTTAGGTGTGGTAGCTCCATCTTCAACACTAATTCCGTTTACTCCTATGAATGCAATGTCGGCTCTGAAGTTTGAAAGTGCTCTCTCTGCAAGATGTCCAACCATAGCCCTGGTGTTATGTCTTAATACTCCGCCTGTAAGCACCACTTCTACAGAATCCCTTTCAGACATTAAGGATGCTATATCTATCGAATTAGTCACTACTGTGATGTTCTTTGCTGTTATCCGCTTTGCGATCTCAAATGTAGTGGTACCTGAATCCAGGATCACTGTATCTCCATCACCTACAAGAGCTGCTGCAATATCTCCGATATGCGCCTTGGCATCCTGGTTCTCAGTTGACTTCTCAGTGTATGTCGGTTCGAAGTTTCTCTGGTTGATTCCAACTGCTCCACCGTGGGTTCTCGTCAGCAGGTTCTTCTCTTCCATTTCCTGAAGGTCTCTTCTGATTGTAGACTCTGAAACATCAAACGCATCAGCCAGCTCTGTAACCTTAAGACTGTTTTTCTCTTCAAGCATCGCTGCGATCTTTTCCTGTCTCTCTTCAGCAAACATCCTCATACCTCCTGCTCATTTGTGCTCGTTTATGCTTGTTCTTGCTCGCAACCTCATACTATACCGTTATCAAGCCGTTGTCAATACGATTTCATGGAAAATAATATGAATCTTTTTTCATATATGAGCACATTCGCGCAAAATCAACAGCTGCGCCAGATGCCAATTATGGAGAAACGTAAAAAACGGAATCCGGTTCATCTTAACGAACCGGATTCCGCCTGTTTCCATATTCAAAACCTTATACTATCTCAAATTATACTAATCAATCATAGTCCCTTATGCTCATGGAGAACATCGCCACGCTATACCATTTTCCGAACTTTCGCCCTACGTTTTCAAATGTACCCACATGCTTGAATCCAAAGGACTCCACAAGCGCCACACTTCCGGGATTCGGCAGCGTGACTCCCGCGATTACGGTATATATGCCCATTATCCTCAGCCTTTCAATCAGTTCTTCCACCAGGGCCTTACCGATTCCTTTCCTGTGATGGACATCCGCAACATAAACCGACAGCTCAGATGTCGGATCATAAGCCTTACGGTCTCTGAATCGCCCGGCATAGGCATAGCCGACGACATCCCCGTCCTCTTCCATCACTATCCAGGGATAATCCTTAATGACCTTGGATATCCTTCTTGCCATCTCAACCTCATCAGGAGGTTCAAGCTCGAAAGAAACGGCATTGTCTGTAACGTAGCGCCTGTAAATGTCAGTTATCTCCCTTGCATCGGATAGTTTCACATCTCTAATAAGCATCCGTATAACCCCTTCTTGGCCATGCCCGATTTCTTACCTAAAGGATAGCACAAGGAAGAAATAAATTGTAGATACTCTCTTATTCTGTAAGCCTTACCTCGAACCTTGATGTGAAAAAGTCAGTCTCCGGATATATTTCATTCACTATGTCGTATAGTCCAAGAACCCTGAAAGACATGTTCCTGTCATCTCCATTATCCTCATATGTGATTATCTCGACCTTCATAAGTACCAGGTCATTGAAATCAACATGGGTATTGTTATCCAGATTATACTTACTCGTAGTGATGGCTTCAGGAGAAAGGCTGAATATGTACTGTGTCCTTCCCTGAGCGAGTATCGTGTTGAGGTCTGTCTTTATCTGGGAGTCCACACCGTTCTGCAGGTCAATGCCATCTGAATAATTTACAGTGAAATAGATCTTTCCTGTTGCAGGGTCAGTGACTATGGAGCATTCCTTCTTCTCTATCCTATCTGCCAGTCCCACTTCCACATGATCCCAAAGGGTATTTATTGAATTCAATTCAGGCGCTTTGACATAGTTGATGAATGGAAGCGCTTCACCGTTCCACACCCTCGTCAGCTTGGCTGTTGCATCAGCTGAAATCAAGGAATCCGTTGCGAATAGTCCTCCAAACAGAGTCTCAACCTTCTGGCTAACCTTCACCGACAGTGTTTTTGTGGCTTTGCTCACATAAGTCTTCTGGACAGTAAGCTCTGACTTGAACAGAGAGTTCTCGACGTTTGCATCAGCATATTCATATATGAGCGTATCAAGTGCGCTATCAGTTATCATGTCAACAGACTGAGCTCCTGCAAGAGCCGCAGCATCAGCTGCATTCTGAAGCTGCACCTTCTGCAGCGTTACGAGTCCATAATCGAGAACGAATGCCCCGATGGACAAAAACAGTGTCATCATCATCGCAGCAGCAACGAGTACCTGACCTTCTTCTTCCTTTTTCAGTCTTCCTAACATCTTAAGCATCGCACTCACCTCAACTATAATATTTATATCAAACGATTAAATGTGATTCGATTTTAACATAAAATATAACATTAATAACAATGCTTAACTTATATTTATTATTGTCAACCGAGTTTTTTCGATATTAATATAATTAGTTTTAAAATAGAATAGCTATATTCGTTAACCATTTCATAAATGAGTGTTTTTTTAAGCACAGCCTTCGACAGCAAACATCTAATTCCACTATAAGACGCAAAACTACGGATACCTGTTATCCGTTGCGGCTTGCTGGTTACTGAAATAATTAAATTTCGTCAAAAATCCCTTCTGAAGCAATTAAGGCACCGAAATGCTATCATAAAGTCAGAACCACGTGTAGAAATGGAGGATACAACCTTGAAGCTGAAGGATTCACTTGGAAATGACCTAATTTCACGACTCGCGACACCATCCAACATAAGACTGGGGGAAGAGATCTTCAAATCAGGAGGAGTCGAGATCCTCTCATGTGACGATAATAAGGCGACAGCTAAAGTATCAGGTGGACAGACAAAAATGACAGAGATCGAAGGAACTGAGGATATGACAATGTGGAAGTGCTCATGTCTTGGAAAGCGAACCACTATCTTCTGCAAGCACTGCGTTGCCCTGGCGATTGCATTTGTAGAAACGGATATTTCTTCAACAGATCCTCCAGTAGAATAAAATAATGCTTAAGTTATGAAATAAATTGGTATTCCCCACCCAAAAGGAGCCCATATCTATTTCCGATTCTTCATGAGATCACATACTTCATATATAATCAGTGCAATCCTCAAATAAATGTACCCTGCCTGGCAGCCTTAGTTGACTGCATGGCAGGGTATGTTTCATTATTTCTCAGGATACTCTCCAAAGACCAGAACATCAGAGTAGAAATGGTTTATGAGGTTCTTCTTGAGTGTAAGCTCAACATCATCAGGATTGCATGTGTTCGGATAAGTCGTGAGCATGCAGCCCATCTGGCTTCCTGGAATTATCCTGTGGCAGTCTTCAGTTACAAGTGCTGATGCCACAAACTGGTGATGCAGGGCCTGGAACACAACCTCTTTTTATTCTCCATCCGGACAATTATCTGGAATGATCCACGCTGTTGTGAACGGATGTCTTATTATACTTTGAAACTTTCATGACTAAAGTCACGAGATTCTTGGGAACAGAGCATACTTAGCGGCTTATTTCTTTGCAACCAGAGGTTTCTCTTTTTTTACCAAGCTATCCCCGCAATTCCTGCGGTTCCTATTTGCTTCATATCACTAAGACCCTGGAGTCAGAGCTCTTATCCTGAGTCCTTCAGCCAGTATATTTCTTGCTGCATTGACATCACGGTCATGATGGGATTGGCAAACTGGACAGGTCCACTCCCTTACATGGAGTGGCTTCTTCCCGTCCTTGTGGCCGCACTCTGAGCATATCTGACTTGACGGAAACCACCTGCTTATCCTGATGACTTCTTTTCCATACCAATCAGCCTTGTACTGCAGTTTCGATACAAGGCTTGTCCACGATACATCAGAAATGCTTTTTACCAGTTTGCGGTTGCGCATCATGCCCTTCACATTAAGGTCCTCGATACAGATGATATCGTGGTTTTTGACTATCTCTGTACTGAGTTTGTTAAGATATTCTTTTCGCTGGTTCGCAACCTTTTCATAAAGTCTCGCTACCTTCCGTCTCTGCTTCTGATAGTTCCTGGCTTCAGACAGGGGAATGCCTCTTTTCTCTGAAGCAAGTGCCCGCCTTGCAAGCTTTCGCTGCTCACGTCTGAGCCTCTCTTCCATTTGTCTAGTGAAATGATTGTTGTCATTCCTGCTGCCGTCTGACAGGACTGCAAAGTCAATGATTCCGAGGTCAATTCCGACTGTAGAGTCAGTCTTTGGCAATTCACAGATTTCCTCTTCACAAAGGATTGATACGAAGAATTTCCCGCTCGGTTTCCTTCGTACTGTGGCATTTAGTATACGCCCTTTCATCTCTCTACTGTCTGCAAACTTGACAAGGCCCAGCTTAGGAAGCTTCAGGTGATTTCCGGAAATTGAAATGTTGTTATTAGAAAATTGTGTAGTGTAGCTTTGCCTCGAACTCTTCTTGCTCTTGAACTGTGGATGCTCATTCTGGCCTTTGAAAAATCTTGAGAAGGCGTCCGACAGGTTACGAAGGGAATTCTGGAGCGAGCACTTATCTACTTCACGAAGCCATATTGTTTCCGGGTCCCTCTTCATCTTTGTCAGAAGTTTACAGCATGCGAAATAATTCAGACCTTTGCCAGTCTCCTCATATTCCTTGTTCCACAATTCCAGGAAATGGTTGAATACAAACCTTGAACTGCCGATTGTCCTTGCAATCAGCGTTTCCTGTTTTTTATCAGGATAGATACGGTATACATAGGCTTTATGCTGTAGCAACGCTCTCACCTCCACCATTGTCAAAGCTTGAACTGTCTCATTTCTTTTTCCGACTCTGTATGTACCTGCGGATTTGCTCCTTGGTGTTTTCACTGACTGTGGCAACAAAGCAGCTGGGATTCCACTTTAAGTGCTTTGACGACATTTGGGATATAGTACTGAGGTTTGAAATAATCTTCAGATGCACATAATCATTATGTGTTTCCTCCTCCAGAATATTCATACCATTGACATCTGGAATCAGATTTAACAAATCCTTCATATTTTTATCCACCTGCCAAATAGGGATATCATGTCAGCACTTTACACAAGGACCATATGATACAGAATCGTATAGATATATCCACGCACATAATGTATTTCAGACATAATGAAGGTCCGGTTCCTTTACATTTGAATAGTGCAAAGCTACAACACAAGGTGCTTTGTGATGATTATTACTTGATATATGCTAATGTTATAAGTATTTTTTAGTTCTTGACTTCACTTGCAAACTCACGACTGAAGTCACAAGTATGCTCAACTTACTCATCAAGATAGAGTCAACTTCATTTTCTGTATTTTCAAATTCCAAAACTCAGACTGTTCCAATCTTCTCATCTCATCCGACTTCTTTTCTCGTGCTTGCACGCATTTTGACATCTATGGTGCATCACTCGAGATGTTTCATTCCATATTTTCAGAATATCACCTAAAATTGTGCTATGAGATCAATTTCCCATAAAACGGTTCCATAAATTGCACTATTGGAAACCTTTGGTTCTGTACGTTCAAAACATGCAAATTGCATTAAATTGTTTGATATTCAAAGTATATATTTTTTGATTTCTTTTATACATGCATGTAAACGATAAATGTTGTGATTTTGTGAATAAATCCTTATAATGAAGACAACGACAGAAAGTCGAACGAAGTAAACGGAGGGTTTTTCATATGAAAAAAATGCTGGCTATTGTCATGTCCATCCTGCTTGTAGGTATGGTCGCCGCTGGTTGCGGATCTAAGTCACCGACTACCCCAACTACGCCGAGCGGATTTGAAATTGCGCTTATCACCGACAAAGGAAACATCGATGACAAGTCATTCAACCAGGGAGCATGGGAAGGCGTCGTAAAGTTCGCTGAAGGCGCAAAAATCACACACAAGTACTACAAGCCTGAGGAAGCATCAGATTCCGGATATCTTGCAGCCATAGACCTTGCAGTCACCGGAGGAGCAAAGGTAATAGTAACTCCTGGATTCCTGTTCGAGGTACCTATGTATGACGCGCAGACAAAATATCCTAACGTCAAGTTCATACTTCTTGATGGAGCACCTCATACAGCTGACTACAAGACATTCGAGACAAAGTCAAACGTAGCAAGCGTATTCTATGCTGAAGAAGAATCAGGATACCTTGCAGGCTATGCAGCAGTAATGGACGGCATGACCAAGCTTGGTTTCATGGGCGGAATGGCAGTTCCTGCAGTTCAGGCATTCGGATACGGATTCCTTCAGGGTGCTGAGAATGCAGCCAAGGAGCTCGGACTCGCAGATGGATCAGTAAAGGTAACCTACCACTACACAGGTAACTTTGAAGAGAACGATACAAACAAGGCAACAGCAAAGACCATGTACCAGGAAGGTGCTGAAGTCATATTCGCTGCAGGCGGAGCAGTTGGTAAGTCAGTAATGTCTGCAGCTACTGAAGCAAATGCAAAGGTAATAGGAGTTGACGTTGACCAGAGATACGACAGCCCTACTGTAATCACTTCAGCAATGAAGGGACTCGGGGCATCAGTCATAAGCGTTCTTGAGTCGATATACAAGACCAACAGCTGGACCACCTATGCAGGAAAGTCAACATACTTCAACGCAACCAATAATGGCGTAGGACTTCCTACAGCAGTAATTGGCGATACAAAGGCAAATGCATTCGACAGATTCAAGAAATTCGACAAGGCAGCATACGACAAGGCATATGAGTCCCTTTCAAAGGGAACTGTAGACCCGATCCGTGAGCTCAAGGTAGAAGCAAAGACAGGTTATGCGACTGCAACAGAACTTAAGGACGGATTCAAGCTTGTTAAGGTTTCTGTAACTACCAGGTAAAAAATCAAGTCAGCTCGCATATTGGCCTGCGCCTTATGCAAGTCAGGAAAGCAAATGGGGGAAGGCGCGAGTTTTCCCCTATTTTTGTCTAAAATAACAGGGAGGAAGAAGAGGTTATCGTGGAAAACAACTATATTATCGAGATGCGCAACATAACCAAAGTGTTTCCAGGCATCATCGCAAATGATGATGTCACCCTTAACTTGAAAAAGGGCGAAGTCCATGCTCTTCTCGGTGAGAACGGAGCAGGAAAATCCACGCTCATGAGTGTCCTCTTCGGACTGTACCAGGCTGAAAAGGGCGAGATAAGGAAAAATGGACAGGTAGTCAAAATAAACAACCCGAACGATGCCAATAACCTTGGTATAGGAATGGTCCACCAGCACTTCAAGCTCGTCGAGATCTTCACAGTCCTTGAGAACATCATACTTGGTGTGGAGCCCATTAGAATGGGGTTTCTTGAAGAGAGCGAAGCAAGGGAGAAGGTGGTCAAGCTAAGCGAACAGTATGGACTGAAGGTAGACCCTGATGCCGTAATAGAGAAGATCAGTGTCGGTATGCAGCAGAGGGTGGAAATACTCAAGATGCTATACAGGGACAACGAGATACTGATATTCGACGAACCTACTGCTGTGCTCACTCCACAGGAAATCAAGGAGCTCCTTGAGATAATGCGAGGCTTCGCAAAGGAAGGCAAGTCAATACTCTTCATAACCCACAAGCTCAATGAGATCAAGGAAGTTGCCGACAGATGCACAGTGCTTAGAAAAGGCAAGTACATCGGTACGGTCGATGTCAAATCCACCTCCAAGGAAGAGCTGTCCAGGATGATGGTAGGCAGGGACATTGATTTTAGTATAGATAAGAAACCAAGCGAACCAGGAGATGTAGTTCTTTCTGTAAAGGGTGTTACAGTACCCTCCAAGACACACAAGAACAATGCGGTCAAGAACGTATCTTTCGATGTTAAGAGGGGCGAGATTGTCTGCCTTGCAGGAATCGACGGAAACGGCCAGACTGAATTTGTTTCAGCACTTACAGGTCTTGAAAAATCCACCGGTGGTACGATCACCCTTGGTGGCAAGGACCTCACAAAGGCATCAATCAGGCACCGTTCAGAATCAGGAATGAGCCACATACCTGAAGACAGGCACAAACACGGACTTGTACTCGACTACAGCCTCGAGGAGAACCTGATACTCCAGAGGTACTGGCAGCCTGAGTTCCAGAAGAGTGGATTCCTGCGATTTGATGCCATGAGAAAGTATGCTGAAAAGCTGATCAGCCAGTATGACGTGAGAAGCGGCCAGGGACCAGTTACACCTGCCAGGAGCATGTCAGGCGGAAATCAGCAGAAAGCCATCATCGCCAGGGAAATAGACAAGAAGCATGAGCTGCTTGTTGCAGTCCAGCCGACAAGAGGCCTTGATGTAGGAGCTATAGAATACATTCATAAGCAGCTGGTTTCAACAAGGGACGCTGGAAAGGGTGTACTGCTGATATCTCTTGAGCTTGATGAGGTAATGAATGTAAGCGACAGGATCCTTGTCATGTACGAGGGCGAAATCGTGGGAGAACTCGATCCGAAGAATACAACTGTCGAAGAACTCGGACTGTACATGTCTGGAGCAAAGAGGAATACGGCAAAGGAGAACAGCCATGGAGAATAAGAAGACTTTTGACATCATGAAAATAACCAAGAGCAAGGGATTCTCATCCTTCACCTCCGCACTGCTTGCTATATTCCTGGGACTTGTATTTGGATTCATAGTAATGCTGGCTGCTGATGCAGGAAATGCAATAGCTGGATTCACAAACGTAATGGCCGGAGGCTTCAAGCGTCTGGGCGACGTCTTCTACTTCGCGACCCCTATAATGATGACCGGTCTTGCTGTGGGCTTCGCCTTCAAGATGGGACTCTTCAACATCGGAGCTTCAGGACAGTACACCATGGGTATGTTCTTCGCTCTCTATGTGGGATTCATGGTAAAGCTTCCTGGCAGCCTTCACTGGATAGCAGCTATCCTTGCAGGAATGATAGGCGGCATGCTTTGGGGTATAATCCCCGGAGTATTCAAAGCGATACTTAATGTCAACGAGGTAATAACTTCGATCATGTTCAACTACATCGGAATGTACCTAATTGACATGCTCATACAGAGCAACGGCACAATGTATGTATCTGCTAAGACAAGGACAAACTATCTGCCGTCAACAGTTCAGCTTCCCTCACTTGGGATAAGCGGTTCAAATGTCAACATTTCGATTATCATTGCCATAATAATCGGTGTACTGCTATATATCCTGCTTCAGAAGACCACCTTCGGATATGAGCTTAAGGCTACAGGATTCAACAAGTTCGCGGCAGACTATGCCGGAATGAACGGTAAGAAGAATATAATCCTCACCATGGCAATAGCAGGAGCCCTTGCAGGACTGGGCGGTGCCTTTGCAATACTTGCGCCATCAGGTATCACAGGCAGCAGCATGACCTATGAGCCTATCAATATAATCGCTTCTGCAGGCTTCAACGGAATCGCTGTAGCGCTCCTCGGAAACTCACACCCGCTCGGTATAATCTTCTCCGCCCTCTTCATATCGCATATCCAGAGAGGCGGAACGCTTGCAAGCCTCCAGGGCTACAAGCCGGAGATCATTGACGTAGTTATCGCCGTAATAATATACTTCTCAGCTTTTGCGATGGTAATGAACGCAGCAGTCGGCAGGTTCTTTAAGAAGCGGATGCACAGGAATGAAGCAAAGGAGGCGAAGTAAGTGGATACTCTATACTATCTTATACAAAATATGCTTCCTGTAGGAATTCCACTGCTTCTTGTAGCGCTTGGAGGAATGTACAGTGAAAGAAGCGGCGTAATCAACATAGCCCTCGAAGGAATAATGCTGTTCGGAGCCTTCTTCGGTGCCCTGTTCGTATTCTCAGTTCAGAAGAGCGGAATGAGTCCGCAGACCATACTCCTGCTTGGCATGGTAGTAGCTGCGATCTCAGGGTTGATATATTCCCTGCTGCTCTCGTTCGCGGCAGTAAGCATGAAGGCTAACCAGACAATCACAGGAACATCACTCAACATGCTCATACCTGCAGCAATACTTCTGTTTGCCAAGATGTTCTTCAACAGCGACGGAATCACAACAGACATGAACTTCTATATACAGAAGGTCCCTGTCCTAGGTGATATTCCTGTAATAGGACAGCTTTTCTTCCAGAAGACCTACATGACAATATATATAGGATTCGTACTCATGGCCATTGTAACGGTGATCTTCTACAAGACAAGGTTCGGCCTGAGGCTCAGGGCCTGCGGGGAACATCCCCAGGCTGCTGACTCTGTAGGAATAAACGTATACTTCATGAGATATGCTGGAGTCAGCATATCGGGAATCCTTGCAGGAATAGGTGGCTTCTTCTACTCGGTCGGGGTAATGGACGGCAATGTCAACGGACATACCGGAGTCGCCGGATTCGGATTCCTAGCTCTGGCGGTAATGATATTCGGGCAGTGGAGACCTGGAAGGATACTCTTTGCAGCGATGTTCTTCGCATTCCTGAGGACCCTTGCATACTCAGTAGCCCTGATACCGTTCCTTAACAACCTGGGTATCAACCAGACCTACTACAAGATGCTTCCATACGTAGCCACTATGGTTGTCCTCGCCTTCACCTCAAAGAAATCAAGGGCTCCGAAGGCTGAAGGAATACCATACGACAAATCGCTTAGATAATAAACTGAATAATAACAATGGAAGAAGAGCAGCCAATCCAAAAAAGATTGGCTGTTCTTCTTCCATATCAGTATGTCATTGATCAGGTCATTACCCAGGTCATATTCAGATATTCACGAAATTATACTCCCGAAATAGCAAGAACATGATTTACAAGATCGTATTCTTGTAAATCATGTTCTTGTATGGTATAACGTAGATAATGAACAGATTGGAGGCGACTATGATGGACTTTGTGGGAAGAGTTAAAGAACTTGCTGGTCTTGAAAAACAGTATGAAAGCGCAAAATTTGAGTTCAGCGTAATTTATGGAAGGCGAAGAGTCGGCAAAACATGGCTGATACAGAAATTCATTCAAGATAGATCAGCTATTTACTATATGGGAATTGAAGCTGGTGCATCAAGCAACCTACAGTCTTTGTCACGAGAAATCCACAGATTCACTGGCAGCGAAGGAATGGCTCCTTGGCAGACTTATGAAGATTTGTTCCACTATCTTGCAATGATATCAAAAGATCGGAGAATCGTCTTTGTAATTGACGAGTATCCATACCTTGCAGCTTCAGCACCAGAAATTTCCTCGCTGATACAGAAATTCTGCGACCATGAATGGCGAGATTCAAGATTGCATCTAATATTATGCGGCTCGTCGATGAGTTTCATGGAGCATCAGGTGCTTGGAGCCAAGAGCCCGCTGTACGGCAGAAGTACTGCTCAGTACCGCCTTATGCCATTCACATTCTTTGAGACCTTAGATTATCTTGCTCCGATGAGTAAGGAAGATTCAGCAATAATTCACTGCGCAACAGGTGGAATTGCAGAGTACCTAAGTCATGTGGATAAATCAAAATCGCTTGAGGCCAACTTGATTTCATTGTTCTTCGAAAGCAGCGGAAGACTTTATGAGGAACCTTCAAATATTCTGAAGCAGGAACTTAGAGAGCCCCGAGTTTACAATGACATATTGGATGCCATGGCAAAAGGTTCTAGCAAAAGCAATGAAATAGCCACAAAGGTCAATATGCAGTCAGGTGCAATAAACCGTTACTTCGAATCTCTTGCAGACCTTGGTATAATCAGAAAAGAAAAGCCAATTGGCAATGAATCAGGCAGAAAGACGATATACAGGATTCAGGATGGATGCTTCAGATTCTGGTACCGCTTTGTGATGCCGAACCAAAGCGCCATAATGTCAGGACTTGGAGTTCAAGTTTTTGAGAAAGTAGTAAAGCCAGTCATACCAGAATTTATGGGTCAGGGCTTTGAAGACATATTCTTCGACCACTTCGACAAATGGAACCATGATGGTCTGTTTCCGGATCTTGTGACAAAACGAGGAAGATGGTGGGGAAACAATCTACTCGAACACCGGGAAGAGGAAATTGATCTGGTAGGAGTAGGAATTCAAATGAAATTCTTTGGCGAAGCGAAATGGAGAAATGAAAAAGCTGGCATCGAAGTCTTCCAGTCACTGGAGAAAAAGAGCCGCCTAATCGAATCTGCAAAAAGGTACTATATTATATTCAGCAAGTCAGGATTTACCGAATCCATTGTTGATTTTTCGAAAGACAGGGACGACATCCTTCTTTTTACATTCCTTGACTAAATTAAGTCCGCAGGATAACCCCTGCGGACTTAAAAACGCTCAATTATTACTTAGCTCACAGCGTTCGCTGACCTGACTGATATAATGTTTCTCCATACCACAGCTGATAGAACCACTAGCCCTCCAGCAAGAGAAAACAGTGTCGGCACTTCACCATCGAATATGAATACCCAGAAGGGATTGAGAAGAGGTTCAATTACAGTGATAAGAATGGCTTCAAGCGCCTTGAGGTGCCTTATTGCCAGGGCGTAAAGTATGTATGATACGCCGAGCTGGATGGTTCCCAGAAGAACTATCCCGATAAGGCTCTTAAGGTCCGGCAGTCCTCCCAATATGAAAGGTATCGATATAAGGAATGTTGCAAAGTTCCCCAGAAGCATCGTCTCGACAGGTGACCCGTCCTTCTGGAACCTGAGGGCTATGGTAACGCATGCAAGGAAGAAGCCGGATAGTATCGCCACTATGTTTCCTGCTGTATTACCCTTCCCGGCTGAATCAGTAAAGAACAGGACCATTCCACCAAGCACGATTATTATGGATACTATATCGAACCATCTTACCTTCTCCTTCAGAAGCCATACTGACAGCCCTGCTACGAATGCAGGTGCAGTGTACTGCAGAAGGATGGCATTGGCTGATGTGGTCATTTTATTGGCTATGACAAACATGATGACTGTGCAGGCATATGCAGCAGCTCCAGCCAGCTGTGGCTTTGACAAAGTTATCTTCGGTTTCTTCAGATAGAAGAGTATGAGAAAGCCTGCAATCAGGCTTCTTGAGCCGGCTATTGCAACAGGATTCCAATCCACAAGCTTTATAAGTATTCCTCCGGTACTCCACAGCACTGCTGCTGCCAGTAGCTGAAGAATCGCTTTCTTTCTTTCGTTAATTTGAATCACCCCTTTTTAGGATACTTGATTATTATACAACCATCGTCTTTTATTGTCAGTACAGTGAAAGCAGATAATATCAGTATCTACGGATAATCATAGTTAACTTGTTAACGAATATTTAACATCGTAAGTGACTTTAAAACGTCTCTGACACTATGATTTCCATATGTATGTATTACAATATAATTGACCTTAGACCTGAATCATCAGAGGGGGATTTTTTATGGTAATTGACGCTAAAAATCTTGTAAAACGTTATGGGACACTTACTGCACTGGACCATCTGGACATTGGGGTGCATGAAGGAGAGGTATTCGGACTCCTTGGCCCGAATGGGTCAGGAAAGACAACTGCGATAAACTGTATCCTGTCCCTTCTCGAGTATGATGAAGGAACGATCGAAGTGTTCGGAATGCCCATGACACCCGAGAACTACGCGGCAAAGAGGGATATCGGCATTGTAATGCAGAACGTCGCCGTATTCCAGGAACTTACAGTATATGAGAACATTGACTATTTCTGCGGACTTTATGTGACCGATAAGGCACTCAGGAAAAAGCTGGTGGATGAGGCCATCGCCTTCACAGGGCTGGAGGATTTTCGCAAGTTCCGTCCAAAGAAGCTGTCGGGCGGACTTCTGAGGAGACTTAACATCGCCTGCGGTATAGCCCACAAGCCAAAGCTCATCATCCTCGATGAGCCTACTGTGGCGGTTGATCCGCAGAGCAGGAACAAAATCCTTGAAGGAATAACCGAGCTCAACAGGAACGGAGCAACTGTAGTATATACCTCCCACTATATGGAGGAAGTTGAGCAGATTTGCACAAGGATAATGATAATAGACAAGGGAAAGGCAATAGCCACAGGAACCAAGGATGAGCTTAAGGAAATGGTCTCCATAGGTGAAAAGGTTATTGTTGATACAGCTGAACCTGGTGAGCGTGTCATGAATGAATTCAGAAGCATTGATGGAGCATCCTCTGTCTCTTACTCAGACGGCGCACTTACAGTAATCTCTGAAAAGGGCATGAGCAGTATCGAGGAAGTCCTGGAAATCCTTAAGAGGACAGGCGCCCCGTATTCGAGGATAAGAACAGAGCTGCCAACTCTAAACGACGTATTCCTCGAAATCACCGGCAAGGAGCTTAGAGACTAAGGAGGGTTCTGATGTTTATCCATATTTACACAACCAGACTGAAATGCCTCCTGAGGGATAAGGAGATGATATTCTGGTCCCTCTTGTTTCCCATGGTTCTCGCACTTTTATTCAACATTGCATTTTCAAACCTGAATGAGCATGAGACCTTTGAGCCAGTCAAGATTGCTGTGGTAAAGGATTCTGCCTATGAGGCCGATATGGCCTTTAGGGATGCTCTGCGAAGTGTCTCCACAGGTGATGAAAGGCTGTTCGAGCTTAAGGAAGTGACTCTCCCTGAAGCTGAAGCGCTGCTTCTGTCAAATGGTATCAGCGGCTACATACTCGCAGGTGAAATACCGAAGCTGGTCGCATCAGATACTGGTCTTGGGGCTTCCATGGCTAAGATATTCCTGGACAGCTACGGACAAACTGCATCATCGGTTACAACAATTCTCGCCAAGGATCCATCTTCGCTGTCAAGGCTTATGGCAAGCCTTGAAAAGAGGGCTGAGTATACCGAGGAGGTATCTCCTGAAGGCGGAAAGCCTGACAATATCCTTAATTACTTCTATTCACTCATAGCAATGGCATGCATGTATGGAGCTTTCTTCGGCAACCGGGAAATTATGGATATCCAGGCCAACCTTTCACCACTAGCTGCAAGGGTATCTGTATCTCCAGTACATAAGCTTAAATCGTTCATATCGAGCATCCTTGCATCCATAACTCTCAGCAGCATAGAAATACTGCTGCTCCTGCTTTTCCTTTCAAAGGTCATAGGAGTTGAATTCGGTGACGATACTGCTCTGGTCATACTGACAGCACTCGCCGGTTCATTCACAGGAGTTACTTTTGGTGCATTCATAAGCTCCCTGGTCAAGAAGGATGAGGGGGTAAAAATAGGAGTCATAATAACTGTGTCCATGGTCGGCTCATTCCTGGCAGGAATGATGTATGAGGATATGAAATATATTGTGCAGCAAAATGTCCCCATACTTTCGTACCTTAACCCGGTAAGCCTTCTTACAGATGCATTCTACAGCCTTTACTACTACAGCACATACTCAAGATACGCACTGAACATGGGAATACTCGCCATATTTGCGGCAGTATTCTGCATCGGAACATATTTAGTGGTGAGGAGGCGTAAGTATGCAAGTATTTAAGCTCTGCCTCAAGATCATAAAGAAAAACCTTCCCCTGATGATCATGTATGTTGTCATCTTCCTTGCAGTTTCAATGATGATTGCATCGGCAAACACCCAGAGGGATGATAAAATTTCAGTTTTCACCAAAACGAAAACTAACATGGCATTGATTTCCGAAGAGGATACTCCACTTACAAGAGGCTTGAAGGAAGAGCTATCAAAGGTCGCAACCTTCGTTGAGCTTGAAGGCTCCGAGGATTCCGTCAAGGACGCCCTGTTCTTCAGGAAGATCTACTATGTGCTGCGTATTCCAGAGGGCTTTACCGCTGATTTCATGTCTGGAATGGATCCGAAGCTTCAAACTACTGTGGTACCAGGTACGATACCGGCAGTTTACCTTGACATGGCTGTTAACAATTATCTTAATACATCTAGACTCTATGTAGCTTCTCTTCAGGATGCTGATGTTGAGGATATGGCAGCTGATGTGGCCAGGGACCTTTCCGTAACAGCTGAGGCTTCAATATCAATACCGGAAGGATCGGCAACTGAAGGTAACTTTTCAGTCTTCTTCTTCAACTATCTTGCATACTCACTTCTCTCTGTGCTGATACTTGGGATCAGCTCAGTAATGATTGTACTCAAGGATAAGGACATTCAGAAGCGCAACCTTTCATCACCACTACGCAGGGATTCAATGACAGCACAGATGTTCGCCGCTATGGCCATCTTTACAGTTGCTACATGGATAATAATGGTAGCTGCATGCTTCCTGATGAATTTGAAGAATAACCTGAACATCAATTTCCTGCTCTTTATGCTGAATTCGTTCGTATTCGCACTGACAAGCACAGGAGTAAGCTTCCTCATAGCAAACCTGATATCCGGAAGGAATGCGATATCTGCAGTAAACAACATTGTAACCATGGGATCCTGCTTCCTAGGCGGAGTTTTCGTACCGCAGGCCTTCCTTGGTCCCACAGTACTCCAGTTTGCGAGGCTTCTACCCACCTACTGGTACGTCAGGGCTAATACTATCATTGGCACATTATCGAAATTTGAACTGAGGTACACCAGTGAGATCTATATCTCCATGGCTGTCGTTGCTGCATTCGGCATAGCAGCGTTTGTAGCTTCGATACTTCTTGGAAGAAGAAAGGGCCTTGCAGCATAGACATATTCAGTACGACCATACAATAGCATCAAAGCTATGGTATGGTCTTTTTCAATTACATCAGTCAACAAATTATGTCAAAACAATAACAATTCTTAAGATAATGCGGAATGTGTCGTATAATTGACGTATTGGTTTCACTTCTGGGATTGGAGATTCAAATTATGAATATGATGCAAACAGAACATGATAGAAATTACAGAAAGAGATTTCGAAACGCAAATATTGCGCTTTTTCTTGGCGCATTCAATACATTCGCCATTATGAACAGCACTCAGCCCATACTTCCGAACCTTGCATCGGAATTCAGCCTGCTGCCGGCTTCAGCCAGTTTGTCACAGTCGGTTACCACTCTGACCCTTGCCTTCTGTCTTCTAATTGCAGGGTCCATATCGGAGGTCTATGGCAGAAAGGTGATCATGTCAATTTCAGCGGTGACATCATCGATACTGGCAATTCTCTCAGGCTTTTCCTCTACCTTCGAATTGCTTCTCATTATCAGAGTTCTTCAGGGCATCGCACTGGCGGGACTTCCTGCAATTGCCATGGCCTACATAAGCGAGGAATTTGACAGAAAGGACATCCCCTTCGCCATGGGACTGTACATCAGCGGAAACACAATAGGCGGAATGTCGGGAAGACTCATCATCGGTCTCATTGCCAACATATTCACCTGGAGGTCGGCTCTCATATTCATCGGAGTCATAGGTCTTATTAACAGCATCGGATTCGTTCTTCTCCTCCCTGAATCACGGCATTTTATTGCCAAGAAGATGGATGTCAGGAGCCTCGCGGGATCACTTATTGACCATATCTCAAATCCAAGGCTTCTTCTCATCTATGGAATGTCCTTCCTCATGATGGGAAGCTTCGTCTCAATATACAACTACATAGGCTTCGAGCTTATCGCTCCTCCATACCTTCTGGACAGAAGGCTTGTGAGCTTTGTATTCCTTATTTACCTTACAGGCACCTTCAGCTCAACCTTCCTCAGCAGCCTTTCGGCAAGACACAGAAGGTCGCACATCATAATACCGTCCATGCTCATCATGATAGCCGGTATTGCAATGACGCTATTCGGAATCCTCTTCGCTACGATTCTGGGCGTTGCACTCTTTACCTTCGGCTACTTCGGGTGCCATCCAATAAACAGCGCATGGGTCGCAGGCATAGCAAAATCAAGCAAAGCCCAGGCAAGCTCTTTGTACCTGTTCTTCTACTACGCAGGAGCAAGTGTTGGTGGAACCGTATCAGGCATCTTCTACCAGAGCTTCGGATGGACCGGCATAGTAATTGCCGTTTCCTCATTTGTCCTCCTCTCGCTTGTATTTCTTATTGTTCTCACGACTAAATACAATGAAGTCGAATCCTTAGCCTGAAAAATGGACTGCAGCTTTTTGCCGCAGTCCATTTGCATCAATAATCCTTTTCCATTTCAGTTATCCTGTCGAATATCTCCTGGTTTACCGGAGTGTCTATTCCATGCTTTCTTCCGAGCTCAAGTACAGTACCTGCAAAGAGCTCAAGCTCACTCATCCTTCTTGCCTCAACATCCTGTCTCATGGATGGCTTTCCATCAGGACTGAGAGTCTTCAGAATGCCCATCCAGTATTCAAGGTCCGCCTCAGTCAGGTTAACTCCTTCCTTTTCAGAAAGAGCAATGACCTCTCTCATGGCAGACTTCATCATCTCTCTGGAAGGTCCCTCCTTATGTATCTCTCCATAGGTTCCGCCATAAAGGGATACCACCTGGTTGACACCGACATTCAGCATGAATTTGCTCCACATCTTCCTGTACATGTCATTTTCAATCTCGCACTTTACCCCATGGCTGTTCAGGAACTTCTGAAGCGACAGAACCCTCTCAGTTGGCTCATCCATCTTCTTCTCGCCAATTACCAGCATCCCCATGTTCTTGTAGATAAGAGCGTTGCCTTCCTTTACCGCATCCATACCCTGGGCTACGCAATATACTACCTTATCATGCCCGAAGGCCTCTCCGAGTACCTCCTCGCTCTTTATTCCATTGAGCGTTGAGATTATTATTGTATTTTCGCCTATCTGATGCCTCATTGACTTTATCGCATCTGCAAGTCCGTTGTACTTGACCGCAAATATCACAAGGTCTGCAGGGCTGCCTTCGTCTTCAGCCTGGAATTCGAAGCTGCACTTCTCCCCATTGCTGTAGATGCCCTGTTCTTCATACTTTTTTATCCTGTCCCTGTCTGCAACTACCTTGAAGCTTCCTTTCTCCATGGTCTTCTGGAGCTGGTTCCCGAACATTACGCCAAGCGCTCCAAGCCCGACAAGCGACACCTTTTTTATTTCCATGTCAGCCCTCCTGTATATATCTAAGAGAATATTAGAAATATTCTACCACGCACGGTTAGCTCATGGCAATATATCCTTCAAACGTTTACAGCTTAAGTTCACGATGATACTCTGAATATATAAGCGAAAAAATACAAAATGGAGGTAACAAAAGTGGAGAAGGTTGCAATATTCGCATTCAGGGGAGATCCAACATGTTTCGTGCATGTTCTGCTGAATTCTATCGACATGAAGGAAAAAGGGATAGATGTGAAGGTTATCCTTGAAGGAGAGGCGGTAAAGCTTATTAAAGAAATGCAGGAGACTGACAACAGGCTTTTCAGTAAGGCATTCGAGATGGGACTTTTCGACAGCGTATGCAAGGGATGCTCCGCTAAATTCGGAGTACTAGAGTACAACCTTGGTTCCGGAATACCTGTAAATGGAGATATGACAGGACATCCGCCAATGGAGCCCTATATCAGGCAGGGCTACAGCATAATAACTCTTTAAGCTAAAACCCGGAATCAGAGTGATTCCGGGTTTTCAAAGCCTTAAATAAGATCAGAGAAAAGCCTCAACAAATCCCGAGGCTGCAAGGACAATGAGAGCTGCAATCAGCGTATTTGTCTCGTCCTTTGTGAATGTGAGGTCAATGAGCTTCTTCTCCACTATCCAGTCCTTTGGCGGGAACTTCTCAGAGACCTTTATGCTAAGTCCAATGGACCCGGCGCAGAACATTGCATAGGACAAATATTCAAGAAATCCTGTCTTAAGGAATCCGGCTGCATAGCTGCCAATCCCCTGGAAGAATTCAGGACCTCCGTTCATTCCTCCGAACCATCCGCCTGTTGCTGCCTGAAGCAGAAATATGGCAAGTCCTGGTGTAAATCCCCCTGCCCTCATTATTATGTTTCCACCGACTATGAACAGCACAACCGTGCCGCTGTCTGCGATGATCCTTATAGGATCCTTTGCAGCTTCAACTGCATCAGCAGCAGGAACACCCGGCCATGAATCCCCGTGTGTCAGATAAGAGATAAGGAACATGACTGCGTATATGGCAATGAACCAGGCGAAAAGCGGGATAACCCTTTCCATAGGCTTCTTCTCATAAAGTTTCTTTAGCATTTCTTCAACTCCTGATGCTTGGATTATGGCATAATTCCCTATTCCAGTATATCATTTATAAGCAAAGAGTATACTCAAATAAGAAGTTTCTGTAAAGGTTTGTATTTTTGTTTCATTTTTTCATTTTATATATTGAAATTTTATTTCATAGCCGTATAATGGTGTCAAAGGCAGAACAAGGAGGATTCTAATGGATTTGACAAAACTTACTACTGAATCGAGAAACCTTGACACTTTGGACATTGACAGGGTATCCACCCTTGAGATGATGAGGATGCTAAACAGAGAGGACATGAAGGTTCCTTTAGCTGTTGCAAAGTCCCTTGACAGGATCGCTGAAGCGGTGGATGCAGCTGCTGCTGCAATTGCGTCCGGCGGCAGACTGATCTACATCGGTGCCGGTACGAGCGGAAGACTGGGCATACTTGATGCTTCGGAATGCCCGCCAACCTTTGGTACGGATCCTGGAATGGTTGTAGGAATCATCGCAGGCGGCAAGGAAGCAATTCTCGCCGCTGTTGAAGGCGCAGAGGACGATTTCGCAGGAGGAGCCAGTGACCTTGTCTCGGCAGGATTCACAAAGAGCGATGTACTTGTGGGAATCGCAGCAAGCGGAAGAACTCCATATGTCCTGGGAGCAATCGACCATGCAAAAAAGACAGGTGCGGTTACTGTATCAATATCCTGCAATCCCGGATCAGCAATGGCTCAGGCTGCTGACATACCAATTGTTGCAGAAGTAGGGCCAGAAGCCATAACCGGTTCCACCAGGCTCAAGGCCGGTACAGCACAAAAGCTCATTCTTAACATGATAACCACAGGAACAATGGTTAAGCTCGGAAAGGTATACTCAAATCTCATGGTAGATGTTTCGGCTACAAACGAAAAGCTTGTCGAAAGAAGAAAGAACATAGTAATGCAGGCTACAGGTGCTGATGCCGATGAAGCTTCAAAGCTAATCGAGCTGTCTCTTGGCAATCCTAAACTCGCAATACTCATTAAACTTACAGGACTGGGCAAGGATGAGGCTTCAAGGCTTCTTGACAAGAACAGCGGATACATATTAAGAGCGCTCGATGCTGCAGAAAACAAATTAAGGGAGGAATAGACATGGCTGTAAAAAATGACAGACTGACATCCGAAATACTTGAAAACTCAGGCGGCAGTGATAATGTCGCTTCAATAACAAACTGCATGACACGTGTAAGGATGACATTCAAGGATAACTCCAAGGTGAACACAGACAAGCTGAAAAAGATTGAAGGTGTCATGGGAGTCGTTGAAAGCAGCGGACAGTACCAGATAGTAGTCGGACCCGGAACCTCAACCAAGATTGCCCAGGAGCTCGAGAAGGTTACTGGAATAAAGGGACAGGTTGATGCAGAGTTCGGAAATGCCGATGCGGTAAAGAAGGATATGAAGGCAAGGTATGAGAAGCCATTCTCAAGGGTACTCAAGTCCATTTCAAACATATTCATACCGCTCATACCTGCATTCATTGCATCAGGACTAATAATGGGTATAAACAATCTATTGAAGAATCCTCTGGTCCTTCCGGGCTTCGCTGCTGCAAACCCAGCTCTCGTAGGACTTCTCGGAATCTTCGGAGCCGCAATATTCACGTATATGAACATACTGGTAGGCTATAATGCAGCCAGGGAATTCGGAGGCTCTGCCGCTCTGGGAGCAGTAATGGCCGGAATCCTGATGCATCCGTCACTTGGTGACATAGTTCTGTTCGGAACCAAGCTGGTTCCAGGCAGAGGAGGAATCATAGCAGTCCTTCTTGTAGTTTTCTTCGCCTCTAAGGTTGAGAAGTCTGTAAGAAAGCTGATGCCTGAGTCACTTGACCTCATACTGACTCCACTTATAACAGTCCTTGTAGCAGGTGCAGCTGCGGTTCTCGTACTTCAGCCACTTGGAGGCTGGATATCAGAATCCATAGGTAGGGCAGTAACCGGTGCCATTTCAGGTGGCGGAGCCTTCATCGGAGCAGCGCTTGCGGGCACATTCCTTCCGCTTGTAATGACAGGAATCCATCAGGGGCTTACACCGATCCATGCCGACCTTATAGCATCAAAGGGCTTCACAATACTCCTTCCGATTCTTGCAATGGCCGGTGCGGGTCAGGTTGGAGCATCAGTTGCGGTGTATTTCAAGACCAAGAACAAGAGGCTTAAAAGAACAATAGCCTCAGCACTTCCCGTCGGAATCCTTGGTGTTGGCGAACCCCTCATATATGGCGTAACACTTCCTCTTGGAAAGCCATTCCTCGGTGCATGCATCGGAGGAGCGGCAGGAGGAGCTGTAGTAGCTGCATTCGGCAACATCGGAGCTGTAGCAATGGGTCTTTCAGGTCTGCCTCTGGCAGCAGCGATAGTGCCTGGCGGTGCAATGAAGTACCTTATCGGAGTCTTATCGGCATACGTGGTTGGATTCATCGCAACCAGCCTTATAGGCTTCAATGATCCTGTAGAAGAATAAGATAATGGGAGGATGAAGACATGCATGGAATTTCAATATTTCCCGGAATGGGATATCCACTTGAAGACAGCTTGAAATACCTGGAGGAAGCCTCAAAGAGAGGCTTCACCAGGGTCTTCACCTCCCTGCATATACCTGAGGCCGGCAGCACCCTCGAATATGAGGCCGAAGCAATTGCCCAGAAGGCAGCCTCACTGGGCATGGAGCTGACAGCTGATGTGTCTAAGGGCTATATGAAGAAGATGGAGAGCATGGGGCTTAAAATACATGCTCTGAGACTTGATTTCGGTTTCTCCCCGGAGGAGATAGCGGAGCTTTCAAATTCAGACAGGTTCAAAATTCAGCTGAACGCATCAGTCCTTGATGAGGGAAGCCTGGACATTCTTCTTTCTCTTGGGCTTGACCCACTGAATGTTGAAGTCTGCCACAACTATTATCCAAGGCGCGATACGGGAATATCATGGGATTTTCTAAAGAAGAGAAACGACTTTTTCCATTCACTCGGGATGAAGACCATGGCCTTCATTCCCTCCAGGTCAGGTAAAAGAGGTCCCCTCTTCGAGGGTCTTCCGACAGTTGAAGCTCACAGGGATATCATGCCTATGGTCTCAGCTCAGCACCTGATGAAAGGTGGAACTGACCTTGTCCTATTCGGAGATGCAATCGCTTCCCTTCTGGAATTGGACTCACTTTCAGGCATAAGGCAGGATGTTGTCAGACTTCCAATACGCCTTCTGGCTGATGAAGCAGAAGCTTCCGCCTTCCTGTCAGGTATCCACCACAACAGGCTTGACCCTGCCGAGTATGTCATAAGGTCTGAAGAATCAAGAACTATTAAAAAAAGTAAGGTATTTCCTATAAATTGTATTAACAGAGATGTCTATTCTGTTACAATTGATAATAATGGTTATGGAAGGTATGAGGGAGAGCTGCAGATCGTAAAGAAGGACCTGCCTGCTGACCCCAGGGTAAATGTTTTGGGAAGCTCCCGTGACGGCAAGCTGCTCATAGACATGCTCGGTCCCGGAGACGCCTTCGAGTTCCACATACTAAAGGATAGGATGTGATTTGATGGCTGGATTCCTGAGAATCGAGCAGATGCGAGCCGGCTTCTCCAAATCGGAGGAAAAGATTGCAGACTACATACTGGAAAACGAATCGAAGATACCAAAATTCAACGTAAAGGAGTTTGCTGACAGCGTTGGCACAAGTACGGCCAGCATAGTCAGGTTCGCAAAGAAGCTGGGATACCAGAGCTTTGTGGAGTTCAGACTCGGCTTCCTTGAGTATCTCAAGGAGTCGGAAAGCGGAACAACAGTATATGAGGCAGTAGAAAAGAGTGACTCCATGGATGAGATCATCGATAAGATCAGCTCAGGAAACTCCAAGGCAATTCTCGATACTGCCGGAAGCCTCAATGCAGAAATGGTAGCCAGAGCAGTTGATGCCATAATAAAGTCAGAAAGGGTCTATTTCTTCGGAGTAGGACAGTCGGCACTTGTTGCAGAGGACTTCCAGCTGAAGCTCATGAGGATAGGAAAGGACTCCATATTCTACAAGGATACCCACAGCCAGCTTGCTTCTTCTGTGCACCTGAAGAAGGGAGACCTTGCCATAGGAATCTCCAACAGCGGCAGCTCCATGGAGGTCTTCAAGGCCCTGGAGAAGGCTAAGAGCAAGGGAGCAACCATAATTAGCATAACGAAGCTTGGCAGGAATCCGATATCTCAGCTTGCAGATATGGATTTCCATACCATAGCTGAAGAAAAGAACTACAGGACCGGAGCCATAGTCTCAAGGATGGCCCAGCTTACAATAGTTGACATTCTCTTCATCGGAGTGGCAAGGATGAGCTTTGATGAAGTGAGAGATGATATCAAGGAAACAAGAAGCATGGTTGAAGACCTGAAGCTCAGGATTACATGAAAATATAGAGAACCGGAAAATGCGCCATGCACATTCCCGGTTCTCTCATTTTAGACTTACTTTCTTCCTTCATCCACATTCTTCACTCCTCAACTCTATCGAGAAAGGGCTTCAGTATCCCGTATAGCTTCCTGCTGTGCACCACGTAGCTGGCATGGCCTTCACCCTCCAGGATCACGAGCCTTGAATTCCTGATGCACCCCGCTATATGCCGAGTGTGCTCTTCCTTTATGATATCGCTTTTTCCAGCGATGACTAGTGTTGGCACTTCGATCTTCTCCAGCTCCTCGTCTTTAATGTCAGGCTGTGTGAGCATCATCTTTACCTTTCTGCTTCTTGTAAAAAAATGGATGATCCTGAACATTCTGATGTATTTCCCTTTGACTCCATCAGGATTAAGATTCGCTCCGCTGACGGCAATTCCTGAGGTTAGCTCCGGATGCCTCAAAGCAAGCAGCAGAGCTACTATTCCACCATCACTGAAGCCGTACACGAAGGGTCTGTCTAATCCAAGCTTCCTTATGAGGCCTGCAGTGTCCTCTGCCATGCTATCGTATGACAGTTCGCTTACCTTGCTGCTTTTTCCATGTCCCCTGCTGTCCATGGCATACACACCATGGTCAATTGACAGCTCTTCGGAAAGAACATCGAAAATGCCATGGTCCTCGCCATTTCCGTGAAGAAGGACAACTGGCCTGCCTTCACCTGTTTTCTCATAGAATATGTCTATTCCATTCACATTCATAATCATTTCATCACCTTAAGGCTTCCTTCATAGACCTGACGTAGTCATAAATGTATTTTCCGGCATCCTCACCATGTTCAGCTATCAGCTTCACAATGGCGCTGCCGACGATAACGCCATCGGCGTATGATGATATCTCTTTTGCCTGATCCGGACTGCTTATCCCGAATCCAACTGCGATCTTAGTCTCCGTTGCATCCCGTGCCGCTTCAACTATGGATTTCAGGTCAGTCCTTATCTCGCTCCTTACACCGGTTACTCCCATTGATGAGACTATGTACAGGAACCCTGATGACTTCTCTGCAATCATCCTTATCCTCTTCTCTGAGGTAGGGGCTATCAGGGAAATGATGTCTATGCCATTTTCTTTAGCTATTCCAGCTACCTCGCCCTTTTCCTCGAATGGCAGGTCGGGTATTATGATCCCGTCAACTCCTGACTTTCTGCATCTTCCAAAAAACTCCTGATAGCCAGTCTTGAAAACAGGATTAAGATAAGTCAGGAATACCAGAGGTATCTCTGATACCTTCCTTACTTTCTCAACCAGCTGGAATACCTTTGTAAGGTCAGTTCCTGCCTTCAGCGCTCTGATGTTCGCTTCCTGGATGACCGGTCCCTCAGCCATGGGATCTGAAAATGGTATGCCTATCTCAACAAGGTCAGCTCCTGCCTTCTCCATTTCAAGTATGAACTCCAGGCTCTTATCAATACCGGGGTCGCCTGCTGTAAGGAAGCCTATGAATGCCTTCTTGTTTTCAAATGCCTTATCAATCCTCGTCATGAAGGTCCACCCCCTTGTACCTTGCTATAGCAGCCACATCCTTGTCTCCTCTTCCTGAAAGGCATATGATCATTATCGAATCCTTCGGCATACCTGGTGCTGCCTTCATTGCATAAGCCACCGCATGTGCGCTCTCTATGGCGCAGATTATACCCTCTGTTTTTGCGAGATATTCGAAAGCAGCAACTGCCTCGTCGTCAGTTACTGGAACATATTTTGCACGTCCCCTGTCGAACAGGTCGGCATGCTCGGGTCCTATCCCGGGATAATCAAGGCCTGCCGAAATAGAATATACAGGTGCTATCTGACCTTCGTCATCCTGGCAGAAATAGGACTTCATCCCATGGAATACGCCGACTGTCCCGGTTGAAAGGGTTGCAGCATGCATGTCGCTGGAAATGCCTCTTCCGGCTGCCTCACAGCCCACAAGCTCTACACCTTCATCAGATATGAAATTCCGGAACATACCCATGGCATTGCTGCCGCCGCCAACGCATGCGACTACCATATCAGGAAGCTTTCCTTCAGATTTGAGTATCTGCTCCCTTGCCTCCCTGCTGATAATGCTCTGGAAATCCCCCACCATCTCAGGAAACGGATGAGGTCCCATTACAGAGCCTATGACATAATGAGTGTCGTGGACCCTTCTCGTCCACTCCCTCATTGTCTCGTTGACAGCATCCTTCAAGGTCATGGTACCGCTTGTGACCTCATGGACAGTTGCTCCCAGTAGCTTCATCCTGTATACATTGAGGGCCTGCCTTACCGTATCCTCCCTGCCCATGAATATCTCGCACTCAAGCCCAAGAAGCGCCGCTGCAGTAGCCGTGGCAACTCCATGCTGTCCTGCACCAGTCTCGGCTATTACCCTTGTCTTTCCCATCCGTTTGGCAAGAAGCACCTGACCCAGCACATTGTTTATCTTGTGGGAACCAGTATGGTTCAAATCCTCCCTCTTGAGATAGATCTTCGCCCCTCCCAGGTCCTCTGTCATCTTTTTCGCGAAATAAAGAAGGGATGGACGTCCTGCATAATCCTTCAGGAGCGCTTCAAGCTCGCTTACGAAATTCGGGTCCGCCATTGCTTCCCTATATGCCTTCTCCAGATTTATTATCTCATTCATCAGAGTTTCAGGGACATATTGACCGCCGTGTATTCCGAATCTTCCGTCACCCATTACTT
Source organism: Youngiibacter multivorans (assembly GCF_017873395.1). GTDB lineage: Bacteria > Bacillota > Clostridia > Clostridiales > Clostridiaceae > Youngiibacter > Youngiibacter multivorans. Next base: position 44,308 of record NZ_JAGGKC010000020.1, read on the forward strand.
ACCATCCTCCTTATCTTCTTCATCTTTTCCAAATCCTTAAGCCCGTCTGTCTCGACTCCGCTTGAAAGGTCAACCGCAAATGGATTGATTGCTTCCATTGCATCCCTTATGTTTCCTGAATTGAGTCCTCCTGCAAGGAAATACTCCCTGCTGAAGCCCTCAAGAATGCTCCAGTCAAATGTCTTCCCGGTTCCGGCTCCGCTGTCGAAAAGGATATAGTCAGCGGTGCTTGATTCAGCATTCCGAACATCTTCCCTGCTCACAGGTCTTACCGCCTTTATGATGACAGCATCTGTCTTTTCCCTGAGCCTTGAGATATATTCCTCATCCTCATGTCCATGGAGCTGCACCATTGATATCGTCTCATCTGACAGAATCTCAAGAATCCTTTCGATTTCTTCATCCACGAAGACTCCAACTGTGGCTATCGAAGGATCGAGCAGCTTCCTTAGCTCCTTTGCATTTTCCCGGCTAACCTGCCTTTTGCTCCTTGCAAACACAAAGCCTGCATATTCCGGATGCACTTCATTTGCATAACCAATATCCTCTTCCCTGAAAAGGCCGCATATCTTTAGCCTTGTCATATCTTCATCCCCTTAAGCTTCTGAAGTTCTGTCTTCTTGTCAGGACTCCTCATGAGAGTCTCTCCAATCAGGACTGCGTCAGTCCCGATATTTTCGAGCATCTCAATGTCCTCCCTTGTCCTTATACCACTTTCAGACACAAATACTATTCCAGGCGGCACAAGCTTCCTAAGCCTTACGCTTGTGTCGATGTCAACCTCGAAGGTCTTGAGGTCCCTGTTGTTTACCCCTATAACCCTTGCGCCGGCATTTACTGCAGACCTTACTTCCTTCTCGTCATGGACCTCTACAAGTGCTGATAGCCCTAAAGAGTGAGCAATACCTATGTATTCTGAAAGCGTCTTCTCGTCCAGGAGAGAACAGATAAGTAGGACTGCAGATGCACCCAAAACCTTTGCCTCATAAATCTGGTAGCTGCTGACAGTGAAGTCCTTCCTGAGGACAGGGATCCCGACTTTCTTTGCTATATCTCTCAGATACTCGTCACTTCCCATGAACCAGAAGGGCTCAGTCAGCACTGAAATGGCGGTGGCCCCAGCCTTCTCGTATTCAATCGCTATTGCCAGATGGTCGAAATCGTGAGCGATTACCCCTTTTGACGGTGACGCCTTCTTTACTTCACAGATGAACGATATACCTGGGGCCTTGAGAACCTCTTCAAAAGGATACCCCGTATCCGGATCCATGGCAGTTGCCTCAGCCATGACTTTTTCAAGAGGTTTCACCAACATAAGCTCTCTAACCCTTTCCCTTGTCCTGTCAGCTATCTTCTGGAGTATCATGCTGAAGTCACCTGAGATGCTGCAATGAGGGACTTCAACTTTTCAATCGCAGCTCCACTGTCTATTGTTTCTGCAGCCATGAGGATGCCTTCCCTGACAGTGTCCGCTGTTCCTGCAATGTACAGGCAAAGCGCTGCGTTTAAGAGCACCACATCTCTTTTGGGGCCTCTCTCCAGTCCTGAAAGGATCCGTTCGGTTATCACAGCATTCTCTTCAGGATGTCCTCCGACAAGGTCCTCAGGCATGCAAAGCTTAAAGCCAAGCTCACGTGGGTCGATTGTTCCGGTGGTCAGAACTCCATCCCTGATCTCACAGAACTTTGTGGTTGTAGTAAGTGTAGCCTCATCCAATCCGTCTCCTCCGCAGATCACCATCCCTCTCTCCACTCCAAGGTTTGAAAGAACCCTTGCCAGAGGCTCCACCAGGTCCTCATGATAAACGCCCATAAGCTGGAGCTTTGCTCCTGCAGGGTTGGCAAGAGGCCCGAGAATATTGAAAACCGTCCTGATTCCAAGCTCCCTTCGAACAGGAGCCGCATGCTTCATCGATGAATGGTAGCTGGGCGCGAACATGAAGCATATTCCGTGCTCGTCGAGTATTTCTGCAGCCCTTTCGCAGCTTGTTGCAATGTTGACACCAAGGCACTCAAGTACGTCTGCTGCACCACTCTTGCTTGAAACACCCCTGTTGCCGTGCTTTGCAACCCTTACACCGGCAGCTGCCACTACAAATGCAGTAGTGGTTGATATGTTGAACGTACCTGCAAGGTCTCCTCCTGTTCCCACAATATCCATGGCAGCAAGTTCAGACCTGACCTTAAGTGCCTTTTCCCTCATGACCTCGGCAAACGAAGTAATCTCCTCTACACTTTCCCCTTTAAGCCTTATGGCAGTGAGGAAGCTTCCGATCTGCGACGGAGTGGCAACTCCGTCCATGATCTCTTCCATGGCGGACCTTGCCATTTCGTCATCCAGGTCCTTCCCGTCCATTAGCATTCCTATTGCTTCTTTTATCATTTGTTTGTCCCTCCAAGAAAATTCAGGAGTATCGTCCTTCCCATGGGAGTAAGTATTGATTCGGGATGGAACTGGACTCCATATACGCTGAAGCTCTTGTGTCTAACTGCCATGATTTCTCCATCCTCTGTCCTTGCCGTCACTACCAGCTCATCCGGAATCGTGTCTCCAAGCGCTGCCAGTGAATGATACCTTGCTGCCTCAATCTTTCCAGGCAGATCCCTGAAAAGAATGCAGCTGTTATCAACTGTGATTTCCGACTGCTTTCCATGCATGAGCTCTTTTGCATAGGATACGGTGGCCCCGAATGCCTCGCATATTGCCTGATGTCCGAGGCATACTCCCAGTATAGGTACCCTGCCTGCAAAATGCCTTACCACTTCGATGCATATTCCTGCATCAGACGGCTTTCCCGGGCCCGGCGATATTATGATAGACCTTGGGTTCATCCTTTCTATATCCAATACGGTCACGGCATCATTCCGCACTACCTGAACATCCGGATCTATTGAGCCTATCAGCTGGAACAGGTTGTAAGAAAAGCTGTCATAGTTGTCAATAAGAAGTATCATCTCAAACCTCCTGTGAGCCTTTTATGGCTTCGATCACTGCCCTCGCCTTGTTCGCGCATTCCATGTATTCTGATTCCGGGACACTGTCCGCTACAATTCCTGCGCCAGACCTTACAAAGACCTTCCCGTTCTTCTTGAAGGCTGTCCTTATGGCTATGCAGGTATCCATGTTCCCTGAAAAGTCCAGATAGCCTATGGCTCCTCCGTACAGTCCCCTCTTGCAGTCCTCAAGCTCGTTTATTATCTCGCATGCCCTGATCTTCGGTGCACCTGACAGCGTACCTGCCGGGAGCACAGCCTCGATGGCATCCATTGCGCCAAGTTCTTTCCTTATCTTTCCTTTTACCGTTGACCCAATATGCATGACATGCGAGAACTTAAGAACCTCCAGATAATCCAGGACCTCCACTGTCCCGAACTCACTTATCCTCCCAAGGTCATTTCTTCCAAGGTCCACAAGCATGTTGTGCTCCGAAAGTTCCTTTTTGTCAGATAAGAGCTCCTCAGTCAGCCGTTCATCCTCAGCTGAATCCTTACCCCTCGGCCTTGTGCCTGCCAGTGGGAATGTCTTAAGCACCCCATCCCTCAATGTTACGAGAGTCTCCGGAGAAGCTCCGGCTATTTCCATATCATCGCTTCCAAGATAGAACATGTATGGTGACGGGTTGGTGGTGCGAAGCATCCTGTATGTGTCAAGGAGACTTCCCTCAGCCTCTGCATGCATCCTGTTAGACAGTACTACCTGGAAAATGTCCCCTTCCCTGATATGCTCCTTTGCCTTCTCGACCATGCTGCAGAACTCAGTCTCATCATGCATCTGGCTAAATCCTGACTTAAGCCTTAGTTTTGGCCCCACTGCCTTCTCACCGTTTTTTACGATTTCGATGATATCTTCAATCTCCCTGCAGGCATTTGCATAGCCCTCCTCCTTATCCTTTGAGTCGAAGCTGACTATCACAGAAATCTTCTGCCTCAGGTTGTCAAATGCTATGACCTTGTCAAAGAGCATAAGGTCCACATCCTTCAGCCCCTCCTCATCCCTTGCATCCAAGCTAAGGCTTCTTTCCTGGTACTTAAGGTAATCGTAGGAGAAATATCCAACCAGACCTCCTGAAAAAGGCGGCAGGTATTGAAGCCTTGGGCTTTCATTCTCCATAAGGATTCTCCTGATGTGCTTGCCCGGCTCCATAGTAAATTTCTCATATCCATCTTCGCCTGTGACCTTGAGGTTCCCATCCATACAGGATATCTCAAGCTTCGGATCGAAGCCCAGGAAAGTGTACCGACCCCAGTTCTCCGGATTCTCCATGCTTTCGAGTATGAAGCAGTGCCTGCTTTTAGCCATCAGCGCTGACAGGACCTCCATTGGAGTCCTGATATCCGAAAGTATCTCACGACTCACTGGGATTCTCCTGTATTCTTCAGCTAGTTTCCTTGCTTCTTCAATTCCTGGTCTGTACATCTTTACACCTCCAAATAAAAAAGCCCGCCCTTGACAATCACTGTCAAGGGCGGGCGTAACCCACGGTGCCACCTTGCTTCACACAGGTATGAGAAATAAGCCTGTGCAATCTTTTGCGGGATACTGACATATCCCCGGCAACTTACGTATGCCCTACGTCACAGGATACTAAGATTTCTCTTTTCGCTGCGCCCTCGGTGGCCCATTTAACAGTCTGCGTTCTGCCGGAATCTCAGCTTACCCGGTTCTCTGTAAGTGCACGGTCTGTTTTTATCCCCACGTCTTAGGTTTATTTGATATTGAATTAACACATATTATTGCAGGATGTTCCCATATTGTCAACATAATTTTCAGATTATGGTGTTGATCGGGCATACATCAGTTCCATTCATCCCCCTTGACTTCAGGCAGGTCCCGCATGCCAGTATCTCCCCTTCAAGCTCATCAAATGCCTTCACCTGCGCAGCTACATCATACTTCTCATGGGTAAGATATTCTATCTCTACTCCTTCACCCATAAGGAATACCTTGACCTCATGCCCCTTCTTCTTTGCAGTAACAGCAAACCTCATTGCATTCCATGATTTCTCAAATTCCTTCGTTTCAATGATTACTCCAAGCTTCATTTTATACCTCCAAATTAATTATCTTATTCTTATACAATGATTTTACCAATTCTCACTGTCTGTATCCATGATTTGTTTTCCGTTTGCCACTAATCCCTGATGCAACCTATCGGAACAACAAAAATCCCAGCCTTTCGCTCATAAGCATATTCCCCGCCAGTCAAAATCTATCAATCTACAATTTAATTCAGTAGTAATAAGTTTAACAATGTAATAATTGTTTGTCAGAAAATTCCCAAAATTTTCATACTCAAAAAAATCATAGTGCTATACTATTGTTGGAGCCTATACACTGTAATAGCATTATCCTTACGCATGCACCTGTTCTTACTCTAATGTTCTTACATCTGGTTACTGATTTCTGGATTTGCGCACTGTAGCATAAGGCATATACTGACATGCACAAAGCTGCCGATTGATGTTTTCATGTATGATTCAGTCTTTAACAGGTGGTACAGGCACAATTAAAAGCGGAAATCACCGCTCAAATACCCGATTTAGCTGTCATTGTTTTATGGTTGCAACGAAAAATTGTCATTCGTGCCAAAGTTTTTTAACGCACGGCGTTAAGAAAGGAGATTCATGAAGGCTACTGTTATTTCCGATAATGAGCACAAGACAGAACTATACCAGAAACTTAGTGAGCTTACGGCTACGTTTCTTAATGGCAAAGGGCTTGATGCGAATATGATCGATGTAGGAAGCGATGACCTTGCATATTGCAGCGGATGTTTCGAATGTTGGACAAAAACACCTGGTGAGTGCGTAAAAGCGACTTGATGAGAAAAATCAGCCAAAGCTTTATGGACAGTGATGTTGTAGTATATATGAGTCCCGTTATTTTCGGGCACTACAGTTCAAACATAAAGAACATCATCGACAGGTTGCTCCAGAACGAACTCCCGTTTATGTTAACGAGATCTGATGGATCAACCGGTAATGCAGTGAGATATGAGGAACATCCGAAGCAGATCGTATTAGGTTATGGAAACCAGCTCTCTGCAGAGGATGTACAGCTATTCAAGGACATCACTATGAAACATCGAAAAAGCTTTGATGTCATGGTTTATCAGGGAACCGACGGGGACATTACCGAAGCTTTGGGCAGGGTAAAGCTTGGGAAGGTTGGTGGAGAGTTATGAAAAACATTGTTCTCATCAATGGCAGTCCAAAGGTAGGTGAACCATCCACGTCAAGACACCTGATAGACATAGCTTCACCACACTTTAATGGTGTACAGACTAACAGGATAATCATTGATGTTCAGAAAAGCATGGAGAACCATACTACTCAGTCAGACTTTGAAGCTATCCTGAATGCTGACGCAGTCATAATCGCTTTCCCCCTCTACATGTTCGGTCTACCCGGCATGCTGATCAAATACCTTGAGGATTTACAAACGTTCTACATCCAGAAGGGCATGCCGGAAAAGGGTACTAAAGTATATGCTATCGTCAACAGCGGATATCCTGAGCCTGAAGTTAACCTTGAAGCTGTCAGAGTGATTCGGAGCTTCTGTCAGCACATAAATGCGCATTTCCGCTTCGGAGTTCTAGTTGGTGGTGGACCTCTTCTGCTAAGCCAGGGAAATTCATCTGCTACTAAAAAGCCCCTGAACAGCTTGAACGATGCATTTACAGCAATATCAGAAGATATTGGAAGAAGCGATTTTCAGAATATTGACAACTTCATCATCCCAATTAGTTTCCCAAGACGTCTGTATCTTTTCATGGGTGGCAGAGCATGGTTGCCTATGGCCAAAAAAAATGGATTGAAGAAAGCAGACCTATACAGAAGGCCTTACCAGGCGTAAAGCAAAAAATAATAAAGAGAAAGGATTTGAGTTTTTTCAAATCCTTTCTCTATTACTATTATTCCTTGCTCAATCAACAAAAGTAGTTTGTAAAATGCAGTTGTAAATACAAAAAGTCCTTTAATTTATGTTGTCAAATAACTTAATGCCCTTTGTGTTTCTGGGAAGCGATCTATCATTTATAGCTCATCAGCTACAATCAAAGGTTTTTCTGGTATTTCATATTAGTTATTTCTGGTGGTTACTGATTTATTTTTTCAGATTAGTCAGTTTTAACTATTCCAAGCTTAGCCTTATCTATAGCTTCCTGGATTATTTTATGGCAGCATACCCCAAGCGGATTATTTTCTCTGCAATTCGAATTTTTCATCGTTCCTGTTGCAGCATTCACCTCAGACACAGTTCTCGCACCATGTTCAACAGCTTCGATTACCTGAGCCTCAGTAACCTTGCTGCAGTAGCAGGCAAACTTCGGATTCGCATCTCTTTTGAACCATACTGGTACCCTTACCTGGTTCTTTACAAATGTACCCTCACTATCATTATCGAAATATACAACATCACAATCCTTAGCCATGCAGACCCTGTACTTATCACCCAGAACCAAATTTCTAAACTCATCTGTTACCAGATGTCCTACAGTCATTGCACTGACAGAAACACCTTCATTGCCACAGACCGGGCAAGAGCTTCTTACAGGATTTGAAACCAGTACTCCGCTCCCACGCGTGTTGCCAATTGAAAAATTCATTTCCATTCCTCCATGACTTAGATGATTCACGGGAAACCTCTTATGAATTCTGCAAAAATCATCTATCATTCTACAGTCAGATCAGCTTACTCCAATTACAAATCATGCCTGCTTGTTAACAAGGTCCTGGTATCCCTTTCCCCAAACTTCCAAAGAACTAATTATCGGACGCATGGTTTCTCCAAGCTCAGACAGTGAGTACTCCACCCTCGGAGGCACCTCAGGATAGACAGTCCGTGTAATGATACCATCTGCCTCCATGGAGCGAAGGCTGTCAGTAAGTACCTTCTGGCTGATACCCTCAAGTGATTTGTGCAATTCATTGAAGCGCCATGGCCTTCCAAGAAGGTTTCTCATTATCAGGAGTTTCCACTTGCTGCCTATCAGATTTACAGTAGCAGCTACCGGGCATACCGGAAGCTCTTCTTTCTTTATCATTTCTATAACCCCCATTATTTGAATGTTACATTCATTTTTACTGTTACATTCAAATTGTATGGCTTAAAAACATTTAAATCAATGTATTCGCAGATTTTGGATTTCTGCTGTTACCTATGATGTCTAACTTATATGCTTTCAGTCCTAAATATTCGCGAAATACAAACGATAAAAATAAAGAAAGTCATGACAACACTTTCATGACTTTCTTCACATAGTATATTCTAATTCAGATTAGCTTCAGCCTAAAACTCTTTAGCGCTTGCAATCAGATAATGCCTGGCATTTGCTGAGGTCATCTGCTTAGCACGCATGAGCAGGGCTTCCTTTTTCAGGTCATTATTTTCCGTTAGCTCCAGCAGCTGCAGCGCCAGCTGATACTCTTCCTTTTCCATGCAGCCTTTTATTTTTTCCAGCAGCTTTTCCACGCCTATCAGATCAAGCAAAGCCTTGTTGAATTCCCTGTCACTTACAGGCATAAGCTTCACAGGATTTCCATCAAACCACCCGAGGTAGCCTGTATATACGCTTTTGACCGCCCATTCTACAGTTCCATAATATTCACCGAGATAGTCCTTTTCAGTGTATGTGGATGGCAACTTTACATTTTCTACAGCCTCGCTCATCGTCATGCCTCTGTTCATGCAATCCAGTGTCTGAAACAGGACATATTCAATTGCATCCCTGAAAGTCCCCACATGATTCTGGATCTGGTCATAACCGATAAGAGGTTTCGTATGGCCAGGCAATAGCGCACTCGCTTCATAGGAAAGAATTTCATTCAGGGAATCAATCCATGCTGCAATGTCCCTGTATTGAGTTCCCCTTATGGCATAAAGGTTCGGCCAGCAGCCGTAGTAATTGTCGCCGGTACAAATGACCCTGTCGTCCTCAAGCCAGATATAAACTTGGTCATCAGATTCACCCACAGCGCTGACCAGCCTGATCTTCACGCCATCGATTACCCTTTCAATCGTCTTCTCGTTGTATGTTGTTGTAGGATTTATGAAGTCATACTTGCCCTTCCCGATTTCCTTGCCTTCACGTATGCCGATTCCCTGGCATATTGCCTCTTCATCGGTCAATCCATATCCATGCTGATAGGTTCCCCTTTTTGCCAGGACGTCATTCAGCCTTTCATAATATTTCAGGATAGGCTTTTGTGGGAGGAATGCGATGATTTCTTCTGCAGTATCACGGAAAGCACCAGCTCCTCCTCTGTGGTCCGGATGGCCATGGGTATATATTATTGTTTTAACAGGCTTGTCCGTAATCTTAAGAAGCTCCGCCTTCAAGTCCTCTGCACACTCATCACTGTCAAGAGTATCCACAAGAATTACAGAAGTATCCCCAAAGATTGCAACAGCATTGCTATGACTGAAGCCAAGGAAATGATAAATCCTGTCATTTACCTTAGTTATCGTTTTTCTATAATTCTCTTCAGTGAAGCTTATTAGTCTTTGTTCTCCAAGCATTTCTCTACCTCCAAAATCCTTTCCCTGATTATATATCCTCCAAATTGAAGTTAAAAGTAGTTACCTTTATGTAAGCATGGAAATGGCTGGGTTATCGCACTGGATATAAAAAAATTTGAGGCGGCAGACCCTGTCCGGGGCCTGCTGCCTCAAATTCTCATATGGTACCTGTTATTCCACTTTACTCGTAATTTTTTAGATTCCGCAAGTAACGACTGTAAGGTCAGGGTGAAGCTGAAGTATTGATCCCGGCACCTCAGGGGTAACCGGTCCGTACAGAGCCTTCTTAAGGATGTCAGCCTTATCTTCACTGCTTACGATAAGCACAATTTTCTTTGCCTGCATTATGCTCTTTATACCCATGGTATATGCCTGCTTTGGAACAGCATCCGCACTTTCAAAGAACCTTGTGTTAGCTACTATTGTCTCAGGCTTCAGGTCCACCAGATGGGTGGTCTTTTCAAAGGCTTCGCTTGGCTCGTTGAAGCCGATGTGTCCGTTGTGACCTATTCCAAGTAGCTGAAGGTCAATTCCTCCAAGCGATTCGATGAGTGCATCGTATCTTTTACACTCTTCAACAGGGTTTTCAGCAAGTCCATCTGGAACGAAGGTCTTAGACTTTTCTATGTTGACAAGGTCAAAGAGATGCTCATTCATGAAATGCCTGTAGCTCTGTTCATTGGATCCGTCAAGTCCCCTGTACTCGTCCAGGTTCACTGTCCTTACACATGAGAAGTCAACATCACCTTTATTGAACCATTCTACCAGCTGCTCGTATGTTCCAATTGGAGATGAACCAGTAGCAAGTCCAAGCACGCTGTTCGGATACAGGATCACCTGCGCCGAAATTATGTTAGCAGCTTTCCTGCTCATGTCCTTATAGTCTTTTGCCTTTATTATCTTCATATTTTCCTCCTAAAGCAGTTTCTCGACGACAGCCTTTGCTGTCTTCTCCTTGTTTGCCACGGATATATCGAAGGTTCGCTTGAAATACTCGAAATACAGCACATCAAGAAGGTACAGCTGGGCAATCTTAGCCGACAGTGAACCTCCCTGCAGAGGACCTTCATTCGCTCCGCAAAGGAGCGTGATATCCGAATATGCAGTGAGCGGGGATTTCACGAACCTGGTTATGCAGATTGTCTTGGCTCCTGCCTCTTTTACGGCACGGGCTACCTCGATGGTATCCTTGGTTGATCCGGAATATGATATTATGACTGCTACATCCCTATCAGTCATGAGCGATGCGGTCATGGCCTGCAGATGCTGGTCAACTGTAAATTCTGATTTGTTGGTTATCCTCAGGAACTTGTTGTAGCCCTCCATGGCGGTGATAAGTGATGCACCTACCCCGAAGAACCTGATCCTGTCAGCAGCTACAAGCAGGCTCACGGCCTTGTCAAGATTCGAGTAGTCTATCAGGCTGTGTGTCTCGTCCAGAGCGCTGATGTTGGTGTTCTTGACCTTTGCTGAAAGCTCCTCGAGACTGTCGTTCCTGAGTATCTCCTTGTCAATCTGGGGAGTCTCTTCCTCTGAGTTCAGGCTGTGGGCCATGGCTATCTTGAATTCCTGGTAGCCTTTGAAGCCCAGAGTCTTGCAGAACCTGAATATGCTTGATTCACCTACTCCGCACCTGTCCGCCAGGTCGGTTATGGACATGTATATGACCTGTGTCCTGTTCTTTATCACCTGATCGGCAACCTTCTTCTCCGTGTTAGTGAAGGAATTGTAAGTGGTGTGGATAGTGGAGAAAATATCGGTGTTCTGCATTTTCTGTCCTCCCTATTTGATGTGTAGCGTTGCTGCCCCGAAAAGACCTGCCTTGTTTCCGAGCATAGCCTTCAAGAAGGCCACACCCTGGAAGCTTTCCATGATGAGCTCCCTTGACTTTTTCTCTATTGATTCCGCTGCTGTATCCTGTTCAAGGATTCCACCGCCAAGTATCAGTGCCTGTGGATTGAAGATGTGCACAAGGCTGGCAAGCCCCGTCGCCGCCTCACTCGACCACTCATCAAGGACACCTTTCATCAATCCATCGCCTTCTGATATCCTTGAGAAGAGCTCCCTTCCGTTTGTGACAGTTGGATCTGCTTTAGCAGCCATCTCCACCAGAAGCCTTGCCGAAGCATATGCCTCATAGCATCCCTTCATACCGCAGCTGCAATCTCTTCCACCCGGATGCAGGATCATGTGCCCGAATTCTCCGGCAGATCCCCCGATTCCTCTATATAGCTTTCCTCCGAGAATTATCGCTCCTCCTATACCCGTTCCATATGTCAGGCACAGGTAGTCAGACAGTCCTTTGCCGGCACCCAGCCATCCTTCTCCAAGGGCTGCGCAGTTTACGTCGTTCTCGACTTCAACAGGTTTCTTAAATCTCTTCTCAAGTATATCCTTTACTTGGGTACCGGTATAGCCTGGAATGTTGTCATTGGCATAAATTATGCTTCCTTTTTTCCTGTCTACCTGTCCTGCAGTGCTAATGCCTATGGCATCGTAGCCTTCGAAGGCCTGGAGGCCTGAAATCAGATTCTCAATGACTCTTGCTCCGCCCTTTTTCCCCTCGGTAGGCACCTCAGTGAAATCGAAGATTTCACCCTCATCTGTCACTATCCCAAGCTTTATTGATGTCCCTCCGATATCTGCGCAAAGTATCCTCATGACACTGCCTCCTATTTGTAAGCCGCCGCAATGAACCTCTTGGTTATTTCCATGGGTCTTGTTATTGCAGAACCGACCACTGCAGCATGGACCCCCAGATCAAGCACAGCCCTGAGCTCTTCTGGAGTTGATATCCCTCCCTCAGCTATTACCGGTGCATCCAGCTCCTTGACCATCCTTTCGATAAGGTCCAGTGCAGGAAGAACCCTTCCTTCCGTGTATGGGGTATATCCAGCCATTGTGCTTCCGATATAGTCGAATCCAAGCTCTGAAGCAAGCTTCGCCTCTTCAAAATTCGAGCAGTCAGCCATGAAGAGCTGATTTGGATATTTCGCCCTGATTATCGGAAATGCCTCTTTTATGGTCATTCCATCCGGTCTCATTCTGATTGTAGCATCAATCGCAATGATGTCCACACCCTCTTCGCAAAGGGCATCCACTTCCTTCATTGTGGGCGTGATATATACCTCAGAGCCCTCGTAATCCTGCTTTATGATGCCGATTATTGGAAGATCTACTGTCTTCTTGATTTCTCTTATATCAACTACGCTGTTAGCCCTTATTCCGCTTGCTCCGCCAAGAAAGGCAGCATAAGCCATCCTTCCCATTATGAACGCACTGTGCAGTGGTTCATCCGCCAGCGCCTGGCATGATACTACCACCTTGTTCCTTATTGCCTCATGTACTTCCTGTTTTGTCCTCATATGTCCTCCCTATTGTTCAGGTTTTCACCCGACATTATTCCGTTCACCAGCTCACCCATAAGGTCAGCCATCTTCCTGTGTCCATCAGCGTCCAGGTGCATATAGTCGATCCTGTTCATTCCTATCGTCTTTCCCGAATCGAAGAAGGGTATTCCCTCAAGCTCCAGCAAAGAGGATAGATTTTTGGCAAGGTCCCTGGATTTTAAATCGCAGCCTTTGCCCATAGCTGCACCGATCTCCGAATCGATGTAGCGCTCACCTATTACAGGAGGGCATACCACCAGGACCTTTGTCCCCGTTCCGCCAGGACCAGCCTTAACTGACCTTGCCTTTACAGCAAGCCTTGCTATTCCCTGAGCGATGTTCATGGATGTGAAGGAGAACCTTTCCTTGGTGTCATTCGTTCCCAGCATGATTATCGCAAGCTCTACAGGGTTGTGGCTCATTAGGCATGGATGAATGTAGTCAAGTCCATTAAGACCTTCGAATAGCGGATCATCACAGACCGCTGTTCTACCCGAGAGACCTTCAGAAATTACTTCCCATTCACTTCCAAGAAGCTCCTGAAGAAGTGTGGTCCACCTGACACTATCAGTAAACCTTCCGCCAGTCCCTGCATCATATCCCCATGTATTCGAATCGCCGAAGCAAACTATTCTTTTCCTGTCCATGCGTTCTTCCCCTCTTCCTCGGATACCTTCCTCTGATAAGCCACTTCATATTCGTCAGGATCAAAATTGACCGCGACTGGTCTTCCCGTCCATGCTGACAGGTATGCTGCGTTAACCGCTCTCACCGTGTCCCTTCCACCCCTGAAGGAGCACTGAATGTCCTTTGCTCCATCAATTGCGTCCACGAAATTCTGTATTGTTGCTGCCTGCTCCACTTTGTTGGGAACTATCGGAATTTCCTCGAAGGCTTCAGTCCATGGCACCTTTGTAAAGTAGCCGGTTTCAGTCCTTGCAAATTCCTCCTCAGGCATCGAGAGTGTTCTCACCGTAAGCCTTGAATCATCCTCAACGATGATCTGACCTCTGTCAAAGGACAGCTCCAGCCTGTTTGTTCCCGGGCACTCGTGGGTAGATGCGGTGAAAGTACCTGTAGCGCCGTTCTCGTAGAACAGAACAAGTGTCACATCATTTTCAGTGGTCACAGGCCGGTGCAGCCCTTCTGCAGTGTAGGCTGAGATTCTCTCAGGCATCCCTGCTATCCAAAGCAGGAGGTCGAACTGATGCACCGCCTGGTTCATGAGCACTCCGCCGGCCTCAGTCTTCCAGCTCCCTCTCCAGGAGCCAGACCTGTAGTAGGCATAGGTCCTGTACAGGTTGGTTATCTGCCATGATGAACGTCTAAGTTCCCCAAGGCTTCCCGATCGGACAATATCCCATACCTTCCTGTATAATTTGTTAGCTCTCCTGTTTACCATTACCCCTGCTGCAAGGTCAGGTCTGCCATCAGCCAATGTGACAAGCCTCTCTACTTCAATGGTACTTACTCCAAGAGGCTTATCGACAAGTACGCTTATCCCTCTGGCAATGGCTTCTTCAGCCATTTTTGCATGAAGTGTGTGTGGAGTCGTTATTATCACACCATCCACGAGGCCTGAATCAAGCATGTCAGTATAACTGTCGAATATCCTGATGTCAGAAATCCCGCACTTTTTTGCAGCTTCCTCCGCCTTAACGGTATTTCTCGAGGATAGGGCTGCTAAAGCTGCTCCATCCACCATACCTTCACCGAAGATCGACATGTAGTCTCCTGCTATCTGGCCTATTCCTGCTATCCCGATCCTTTTCATTCATTGCCTCCCATGTATGCTGCTATTGGTTCTCCATTTTCAAACTTTACCCTGATCATCGTTACAAGGCTTTCATCCTTTTGGGGATAGTCCTCCCTGTAATGTGAGCCTCTGCTCTCCTTCCTCAGGTCCATGGCTTCAATGCATGCCTTTGCCATTTCAACTGATGAAAGAAGTCTGTTCGAATCAAGGTATTCAAGCATGTATGAATCCGAGGATCCATTCTTTGTCAAACACCTGCCTTTTTCAAGCACCAGGGAACCAATGAAATCCCTCACTCTCTCAAGGCTTTCTCTGCTTCTCGAAAGAAATGCATCCCTGTACATGACCTCTCTGAGAGCCTCCAGCTTTTCTTTTGCATTCTTTATGCTGAAGACTTCAAGTTCAGCTTCATCAGGCTCAGCTGCTTTATCCGTATCATTATTTCTCTTGTATCCCGCTGCCGACCTTCCAGCCTTGAAGCCGAACACAATTCCATTTGCTGTGGAAAGTCCTCCGATCCTGTCAGCACCATGCATTCCGCCTGTGCATTCTCCGCAGGCATAAAGTCCTGGAACCGAAGTCTTGGCATTTTCATCGATTTCGATCCCGCCATTTGATGCATGCATGAACGGTGCCAGAATGATCTCTTCCTCAGCTGATACTCCCTTTTCTTCCTTTAGCCACCTGAAGTATTCCTTTACGAATTCACTTCCGGCATTGAGCCTATCAAGGTCGTACCTTAAGTTAAGCCCATCTGTCTTTTCTCTCTCCATCTCCTTTGCAAAGGAGATGTCCAGGTACCTTGAGATCGTCTCTGATGAGAACGGTCCGTGCAGGCTTCTTGCATCAAGAACCTCCTGCTCCGTAAGTCCTTCCGGAAGGTATTTCCCGATGAAGTCATTACCATCCCTATCAGTGAACCTTGATGCGAAAAAGGTCTTTTCATTGTATATGGTCTTGAATGACGGCCTTACGAATCCCAGCATTATCTGCATGAACTCAAGGTTCACCGCACTAGCTCCTGCCCTCATGGCAGCCGCAGTTCCTGTTGCATCCACATCATCTGTTGTAAGTCTTCTCTTGTATAATCCGCCAAGGCCCCCGCTAGCGAGTATGACAGCTTTTGCAGCGATATACACTGGATCCTTTTTATTCAGGACTCCGACTGCACCGCTGACTATTCCATCATTCATTGCAAGCTCCGTCATCTGGAAGAACGGGAGTGTCTTCACTCCTGATTCCTCGAGTATCAAGGGCAGGCTGCTAAGGAGCTTCTTCTTTGTGAGCCCTCTCCATCTCCTGTGCTTGTGGTCGAAGCAGGGAATATACTCCTTCTCTCCTTTGGCATCCTCAGAGGGCTTCATGAGCTCGACTCCCAAAGACTCAAGCTCGTCAACCGAGCTGTTAAGCCCTTCGACGAAAGCTCTTGCAACCTTCTCGTCTATCATCCCTGACCCTACGCTCCTGATGGTTTCAAGGAGTTCACCATTATCTTCCTCTCCATCCGGACCTACCAGACCGAAGCCCCAGGTACCAGGATAGAATGTGGAGCCTGAGAATATATTGGCCGAGGAGGTGAGGAGCACACTCCTCCCCTCCCTGGCAGCTGATATTGCTGCACAAACCCCTGCAATTCCAGATCCAATTACCAGGATGTCGGTCTCTATGCTTTTCCTAAGCTTCATTCTTTTCTAAAGTATCTATGAATTTAACATCAGTCAGCGAAAGTCTCTTCTTGAGAGCTATGAAATCCTTTCTGATTGACGCCTCTTCAGCCTCAGTGAAGTTGGAGAAAGGCTTCCTTGCATAGCCTGCAGGAACTCCAATCCACCTGTTTATCGCCTTAAGCAGCGACATAAGGCTTCCGTACTTGAGCATCTGCATGATTACCTCGACACCCTGTTTCATGACATTGTTCGCCTTCTCGATGTCTCCCTTGACGAAAGCATCGTATATGGCAAGGAATGTATCAGGTATAGCATTGTAGGTCGAACCGATTATTCCGTCTGATCCTGCAAGAAGTCCTGAAAGGGCCATCTCATCAGCACCGGAATATACCATGAAATCCGGACCGATGTCTGACTTCAGCTGAGTTATCTCGAAATGTGTGGTTGATGTGTATTTTATTCCCTTAACTCCCGGAATCTTGGCAAGCTTTACCAGAGTTCCGTATCCCATGAGTCCTGCAAGAGGTATGTTGTATATTATCATCGGAAGCGGACTTGCCTCTGCAAGGTCCGTGTAGAAGCCTATGATCTGCTCCTCTGAAAACTTGTAGTAGAAGGGTGGCACTGAAGATATGGCATCCGCGCCAGATTCGTAAGCGTGAACAGTAAGATCCTTTGAAAGCTTGGTGGATATTGCACCTACATGGACTATTACAGGAATCTTTCCCTTTACCTCGTCCATTACGATCTCAACTGCCTTTTTCCTCTCATCCTGTGACATGAGGAAGCCTTCTCCTGTTGAACCGACAATATAAAGTCCGTGTACACCCACACCGATGAGGTGTGATACGAGAGCTCTCAGGCCCTTCTCATCAAGTTCCTCCTCCGCAGTAAACGGGGTTAAAAGTGCAGGTATTACTCCCTTGATCTCTGATATGTTAAAATTAGCCATTCTTCACATTCCTTTCGATTTCTTCATCTACAAAGTGGCAAGCGACATGGTGTTTGCTTCCGTCAATATCGTATTCCTTAAGTTCAGGCTTTTCCGTTTTGCACCTTTCCATGCAATATGAGCATCTGGGGTGGAAGGTACAGCCTGAAGGCGGTTTGGAAGGACTGGGGACATCTCCCTCAAGTATTATCCTGTTTGTCTTCCTGTCGGGTTCAGCGACGAATATTGCTGAGAGCAGTGCCTGTGTGTATGGATGGAGCTTGTTCCTGTATAGCTCGTCAGCATCTGCCAGCTCAACTATCCTTCCAAGGTACATTACAGCGATCCTGTCGCTTATGTACTCGACGACGCTCAGGTCGTGGGTTATGAATATGTAGGTAAGCTGCCTTTCTTCCTTGAGCTTCTTGAGCAGGTTCAGCACCTGTGCCTGTATGGACACGTCCAGTGCGCTTACCGCTTCATCGCATACTATGAGCTCAGGATTTACTGAAAGAGCTCTCGCTATTCCTATCCTCTGCCTCTGACCGCCTGAGAACTCATGGGGATATCTGTCCATGTATTCCCTTCTCATGTTGACAGCCTCAAGAAGGTCTCCGATTATTTTCCTTCTTTCCTCCCTGGTCTTTACCCCGAATTTCTTCAGAGGATCCTCAAGGGACTGGAAGATGGTGAATGCAGGATTTAAAGATGAGTGTGGATCCTGGAAAACTATCTGCAGCTTCTTTCTTGCATTGTCCAGCTCGCTGCCAGGAAGCTTCCTCAGGTCTTTCATCCCATCCTCGAATTTGTATTCCATGGTCCCGTCTGTAGCCTTGATAAGCTGCAGTATGGATTTCCCAAGCGTTGTCTTTCCACAGCCTGACTCCCCGACAAGTCCAAGGGTCTCGCCCTTGTACACATCGATGGAAATATCATCCACAGCCTTGACATAGCCCACTGTCTTTTTCAGGACTCCCTTTTTGACAGGGAAATATGTCTTGACGTTTTTTAGACTCAGGAGAACTTCCTTATTTTCCATTTGAAAGCACCTCCTTATAGTGCCAGCATCGTACCATGTGGTTGCCTTCGACTATTTCTTCGCCAGGCATCTCCATGCACTTGTCTGTTGCAAAATCGCATCTGTCCTTAAACTGGCAGCCAACTGGCCTGTTGTATGGGTCCGGTGTTGATCCCCTGATTGGCTTCAGGTCCTGGTTCCTGCCCTTACCGAGTATCGGTATGGACTGGAGCAGTCCCCTTGTATATGGATGAGCCGGATTAGTCAGCACTTCCTTGGTAACTCCGCTTTCAACGATGTTTCCCATGTACATGACAGCAACCTCGTCGGAAACCTCGTTGACAACGCCCATGTCGTGGGTTATCAGAAGAACCGCCGTGTTGAATTCCTTCTTCAGCTTCATGATCAGCTCGAATATCTGTGCCTGGATCGTAACGTCCAGGGCAGTAGTCGGTTCGTCCGCGATAAGTACCTTCGGATTGCAGCTCATTGCCATGGCAATCATGGCCCTCTGCCTCATTCCTCCTGAGAACTGATGAGGATATTCATTGACCCTCTGCTCAGGATTTGGTATTCCCATTAAAGTAAGGAGCTCTATTGATCTTGCATGAGCTTCCTTGCCGGTCATTTTGGTGTGAGCCTTCAGGTTTTCTGAAATCTGGAAACCTACCGAATAAACCGGATTAAGGGCGGTCATCGGGTCTTGGAATATCATAGCGATATCCCCACCCCTTATGGACCTCATCTTCTTTCCGTTCTTCGGAAGCTGGTCTATCCTTATCTCTTCATTGTCAGAGTAATAGGTGATCGAGCCTTCCTCAATCCTTGAAAGATCAGGCAGAAGCTGCATTATCGATGCTGCTGTTACGCTCTTTCCGCAGCCCGATTCACCTACGACACAAAGTGTCCTTCCCTTCCTGATGTCAAAGGATACTCCGTTAAGAGCCCTGTTGCACCTTTCGTTTGTATAGAAATATGTCTTGAGATTATTTACACTTATTATCTTGTCCTGTTCCATCGCTGCCTCCTTAACCCTGCTGCGTCGGGTCCGCAGAATCTCTCAGACCGTCACCCATGAAGTTGACGCTCATAACGAAGAGAGATATTATAAGCCCTACTGGAAGCCAGATCCACCAGTTCCGAAGAAGGACTGTCTGGTCCTGCGCTGCATTGAGAATGTTGCCCCATGTGGCTATTTCCAGAGGTACACCGAGTCCGAGGAATGACAGTGACGCCTCCTCAAGTATGAACATGGCGGTGCTTAGCGTTATGTTTACAAGTATCGGTCCGATTGCATTAGGCAGCATGTGCTTATAGCAGACTATGACGTCGCTTAGTCCGAAAGCCTTCAGTGCCTGTACATATTCTTCCTCTCTTATCGACAGCATCCTCGCCCTTGTCATTCTGTACACGCTTCCCCATCCGGTAGCGATGAATATGATGAGAAGGTTCCTGAGGCTCTGCCCGAGGATCGTAACTAGAAGAAGCACCAGTACTATCTGTGGAAACGACATGAATATCTCGGATATCCTTAGTATCGTCCTGTCTATGACTCCACCCTTATAGCCTGCGTATGCTCCTAGGAGCACTCCTATTGTGGCCGCTCCAAGAGCGCTTCCAAGACCTACAAGTATGGAGATCCTTCCTCCATACAGGACCCTTGAGAAGATGTCCCTTCCTATCTTGTCAGTTCCAAGGATGTGCTCTGCGCTAGGAGGCTGAAGCACACTCTGCATATCAACTCCAAGAGGGTCATAGCTTGTCAGCAGGGGAGCAAGAATCGAAGCTAGTATTATGACTGCAAAAATCACCATACCTAGAAGCGCAAGCTTGTTCTTCAGGAGCTTCCTGAGGCTCCTGTTCATGGTCTTACCACCGCTTTGTCCAGCTTCCTCCATGGCCCTTATCTTATCGAATTTTTTATTTAGTCTCTTGTTTACTGCCATGTCTCCTCCTAATCCAGCTTGACTCTAGGGTCAAGCACGGCTGTGAGTATGTCTACAATGAAGCTCGATGCAAGCACCGCAACCACTGAGAACAGAGCAATCATCATGACAAGAGGATAATTTTGGCCTCTTACCGCTGTGACGAAGGTGCTTCCTATTCCCTGTCTCTGGAATATGGTCTCTATGACCACGGATCCGCCGATAAGCATTGGAAGCCTGAAGCCTATTAGGACCATAACCGGAGTCAGAGCAACTCTGAAGCCATGGACAAGGTTAACTCTCCACTCAGGAAGCCCCTTGCTCCTTGCAGTCTTGATATACTCCTTGTTCATTGCGTCAAGCATTGACGCCCTGGCATATCTCATGACACCTGCTGTAAGTGATACTCCCAGCACCATGGCAGGGAGGAAAAGGACCCTGAGTTCGTCGTATAACGAAGTCTGGTTAGGCAGGAGCTTAATAGGGAATAGCCTTAACTTAAGGACGAAAACCATTATGACTACCAGTCCGAAGAAGAACTGCGGAATGGATACTCCAATCATTCCTCCGATAGTCAGCACGTTGTCAGCAAGTGTTCCCTTCTTGAGGGCGCTTACAAGACCAAGTATGCTTCCTATGACTGTTGATATCAGAAGTGCGGCTACAGAAAGTTCTACAGTCGATGAAAGGTTCCTGGCAACAATGTCAGCTATCTTGACACCTGATGTAATACTGAATCCGAAATTGCCCTTCAGCATCTCGAAAAGCCACCTGAAGTACCTCAGCAGGAACGGATCATTAAGTCCGTATGCATCTCTCAGTGCAGCCAGCTGCTCCGGGGATATGTTGGCCATGGCATCCGGCGGGATAAGATGGGATACTGCGTCGCCAGGAGTAAGCTCAAGGCCGAGATATATAAGGAATGTGATGATGAGGATCATCGGCAGCATGGACAACAGCCTTCTGATAATATATGAAACCATTTTTCCTCCTTTTTAAAAAATATAGCTGTGGAGAAAACCACAGCTATACATCAAGCACTAAATATATGTTACTTTGCTGCTACTTCCCAATTTTGAACGTTCCAATTGTATGAGAACTGAGGATTGCCGTACTTTGCGGCTCCCTTGGTTATCTTGTCGCTTTGAACAACGAAAACCGGCTGGTAGTAGAGCGCCATTGTGAACATTGACTCGTTCTCGTACTTCTGAAGTTCGTTGAACGCCTTAGTCATTTCCGCAGAGTCGAATGTAGAGTTTGTAGCATCTATAAGCTCATTCAGCTTAGGATCTTCCGGTGTATGTGAGTTGGAGGATGATCCTGTCCTGTATCTGTCGTAGTATTCATGGAGAGAAAGCGCTGCGTTAGCCGCATAAGCCATATCCCAATCAACTGCGCTTGGTCCGTTCTTCTGGTCAGCAGGTGGTGTCCAGAGAAGAGTACCAAGGTCTCCTTCAAGGAGTCTGAACTTCATCTCTATGCCTACTGCCTTAAGGTATGACTGAATGCTTGCCATGAAATCAACGGTTAGCTGGTCGGTGTAGTAATATACCACGTCAAGGACAGTCTTTGAATCCCATCCTGCTTCAGCAAGCAGAGCCTTTGCCTTCTCAGGGTCATACTTGTAGTCGTTGAGTCCTGCAGCCTTTGTAGCCTCGTTAGGTGTAAGGCTGTTCGCTGGAACAGCTGCTCCCTTGAAGAGGTTCTTGGCGATTGATTCCATATCGATAGCGTACTTTATCGCCTGCCTAACCTTTACGTCAGCAAGAGGTGACTTCTTTCCGTCCTTCTTGTCGAACTTGTTGAGGTAGAACAGCCTTGTGTATCTGATATTTACCTGGGTTACTGTAAGTCCGGGAACATCCTTCAGTGAGCTTGCTGCGTCAACGCTCTTTGTATATGCGTAGTCAAGCATTCCCGACTGAGCGTTTGTAACAAGGTTCGGGTCTGAATCTCCAGGGCTTGGTGAAAGGTATATGGAATACTTTGGAGCTCCGCCATAGTATTTGTCGAAAGGCTTCAGAGTTGTGTACTCGTTAAGCTTTACTTCATCAACCATGAACGGTCCGCTTCCTACAGGAGCCTGGAAGTATGGAGCCTGCTGGAACTTTAGAGGATCAGCATCCTTGAAATGCTTCTGCGGCAGCGGCGCGAACTGTGTGAACGCAAGCAGCGCATCAGGAGCAACCTTCGCGAACTCTATTGTGATCTTCGCTCCGTCAACCTTTATGCCTGAAATCTCAGTTGCGGTTTTTGCTATGAATTCTGGTGCACCCTTTATCGCCTTGAAGGTCGATGCGAAGACTGCGTTGAGACCGGTGATCTTAAGAGCGTACTCTATTGACCACTTTACATCAGCTGAAGTTATCTTCTCTCCGTCATGCCAGAATATATCGTCTCTCAGCTCGAATTCAAGCTTAGTTCCGTCTGCAGCCATAGTGTATGATTTCGCAAGAGCGCCTGCAACCGGGTTAAGGTTCTCGTCAGCAACAAGCAGATGATCATACATTGCCTTCTGATGCATATACGATGCCGGGTTAAGCCATGGATGTTCAAAGAATTCAACAGGGCCACCGTTTGAATAGAGAACACTCGCCTTGCCTGATGTTTCAGACGGTGTAGTCGGAGTTCCAGGAGTTGTAGGTTCAGCCTTTCCTGAGCAGCCGGCAAGAACCGCTGCAAGCATCATGGTGGCGATAAGCGCACTGATACGTTTTTTCATTTTTCTCCCCCTTAAAATGTTTTCCAGGTCAATCTCGTTTCCCAAGCACGACCTGTAAACTATTACACTTACCTTAACACATGAATTTATGAAACTCAAGATGAAAATCGAAATTTCTTCCAAAAACTTTTTTCGGTTGGAACTTTCTTCCAATAACTAGAAAAAGAATGCCTGCAGCTGATGATTCATCAAAGCTGCAGGCAAATTCAGACTATTTACTTCACTTTGACCTTCATGACGAACTTTCTTACACGTCCTCTCTCCTTCGGAGTGCCATTCACCATATGGGCATCCTTCGGAAGATAGAGTGCGAAGCATCCTCTCGGTATGTAGGCTTCAGCATATTCATCTCCCGGACAGTCGCCAAGAAGATAATCCCCCTCAGCATCATAAGGAGAAGTCACAACAAGATTCGACTCATCAGTGGACCTTATGTAGTCGAGTCCCTCAAGGGTAATATGGATATCCACGAAGTCATGATGGCATTCGTACTTCTTCTCCTCAGGTCTTCCCTGCATATTCTCGATAAGGTTCACAAACAGCTCACCTTCTTCAATTACGAACTTCTCTTCCTTGTGGTTTAAGATATTTTCCTCGAGAAGATATCTTACCGCCTTCGTGAGATTCGGGTGCAGAAACGAATAGTTCCCGATATTTTCCAGCCTGTCATAGATCACTTAATACACATCCTTTATTTATTTCCGTATTTTCTACATCATATTACACGAAGTCCTGTTTGTCATGTACCAAAAAAATCCTTCATGGAAATATTGGCAGCTATCTCAACCAAAAATGATGTTCCTCTTTCTGTCAATTCATATCAACATTGTTAATTAATCCGACCCAAAGCTTAACATCCCTTAACCCCGACTTCAAACTGACTTTACCTCCTCCTGTTATCATTTGCTTGTGACCTAAAAAGAACATAATGATTCACTTGGAGGGAAAAGAATGAGAAGAATTGCAAAAAAAGCTACCGCAGCAGCTCTTACATCTGTATTGGTCCTTGCCGCTGGTTCACAGTTAAGCGCTTCAGCACTTGAGAACAAGACTAAAAAGCCCATAGCAAAGAACGTGATAGTAATGATCAGTGACGGCTGGGGCTACAACCAGATAGCAGCTACCGACTACTACCAGTATGGTAAATTGGGAACTCAGCTCTATGAAAGCTTCCCCTTCCAGATGGGAATGAGCACATACTCAGTCGGTTCATACGACCCAACTGCAGCCTGGGATTCCTTCGACTACCTTAAGAACAGGCCTACCGATTCTGCAGCAGCAGCCACAGCAATGTCTACCGGAGAAAAGACCTACGATGCTGCAATCGGAGTCGATGATGACGGATCAGTCCTGAGACACATTTCAGAAGACCTTGAAGCAGCAGGAAAAGCAACCGGAGTTGTTTCCTCAGTAGAATTCAGCCACGCTACCCCAGCAGGCTTCGTAGCCCATAATGCAAGCAGGAACAACTATTCTGAGATAGCCAATGAGATGCTCAAGGACAGTGCCACAGATGTAATCATAGGAGCAGGAAATCCTTACTACAATGACAATGGAGATCTGATGATTACACCAAACTACAGGTTTGTAGGTGGCTCTGCTACCTGGAATGCCCTTGTTGAGGGAACTCTTGAGGTTTCAGACGCCAACGGTGATGGCATTGTTGATGAGCTTGACAAGTGGACACTCATCCAGGAAAAGGAAGAGTTTGAAGCCCTACAGACCGGGAAAACGCCTTCAAGGCTCGTGGGGGTACCTCAGGTAGCGACAACCCTTCAGCAGGCGAGAGGTGGAGACAGACTTGCTGACCCATATGCAGTGCCACTTAACGACAATGTCCCTGACCTTGCGACTATAACAAATGTTGCACTCAATGTCCTCGACAACGATGAGGACGGATTCTTCCTCATGATAGAAGGCGGAGCGATTGACTGGGCAGGACATGCAAACCAGAAAGGAAGAGTCATTGAGGAGCAGATGGACTTCAACAAGGCAGTTGAAGCGGTCAACTCATGGGTCAGAGAGAACAGCAACTGGGGAGAGACTCTTCTAATTGTCACAGGCGACCATGAGACAGGATACCTCACTGGACCGAACTCAGGAACTGAATCTGATCCCATGTGGACTTCAATAGTCAACAACGGCGCAGGCGTCCTTCCGGGAATGGAATGGAACAGCACAGACCACACCAACAGCATAATCCCCCTTTATGCCAAGGGAGATGCAGCAAGACTTCTGAAGTCATATGCTGACGAATCAGATTCAGTAAGGGGAAGCTACATAGACAATACCGAAATCGCTGAACTGATAAGGCAGGCGATGAACATAAGATAACCAAGGCGCAGTAAAGACCTCCGTTGAAGGATCGTATCCTTCAATGGAGGCCTTTCTGCTTTCTTATTTGTTATTTTCTTTATTATTCATCTATTTCCTTCCGCCACCAGGTCCGCCCATGCCGCCAGTCTGCGCTCCTGACTGTGATGCCTGGGTCACAGCTCCTGAAACTGTTAAGCTGACAGCCTCGGTTCCTCCGGAAAATGTGCCATCTGCTAAGTAGCCGTCAGCTTCAGTGCCCGTCGTGGTTCCGCCAAGTATCACAGTATACTCCTCGCCCTTCTCAAGCTCTGGTGAAGATACGACAACTGACGAGTATGCCTTTGCAGGCTTGAATGCCGCCACTACATTACCATCTGAATCCTCGACCCTTACAAGCGTACCTGCAGTCTGCGATGTCAGGAATATTGCTGCACTGTTCTGTGCAGATCCTGTCCCAGGTGCCTCTGCCATGCCTGAGCTTCCTGCAGCTATGAGAAACCCACCGTTAAGGGCGAATTCTCCGTTGTAGTCCAGAGCTCCGTTGTTGTTAGCAGTAGGTCCGCTTACTAATACGATACCGCCGTTCATCTCAAGGTTGCCGTTTGAATCGAGACCATCTCCGCTTGCATTGACATATATGTATCCGCCGTTTATGACAAGCGCTACTCCGGAGGTGCTGCTGAAGCTGTTCTGTCCCGGCCTGTTGTTAAGGGAGGAGCCATCGGCTCCTCCTGCAGCGTTAAATCCGTCATCGGATGTCGTAAGCCTTACATTGCCGTCATTAATTGTAATCTTTGAACTCTCTATTCCCTCATAGGCCTTTGCAATGTTAATGTCGCCGTTGTTGAGGGTAACAGCAGTGTCACCATGGATTCCGTCATCTCCGGATGACATGCTTACGCTTCCGCCGTTGATTGTTACGCTTTCATTTGAATGTATGGAATCATCTGAAGAGTCGATTGTGATCGTACCGCCGTCTATAGTTACATCAATTCCTGCCTTAAGGCCCTTGGCACTATCTGAAGTCGAGGACGTTGCAGCTGTTCCATTCTTTCCCCATGTTCCCCATGATGCACTCGTGCTTGCATTTCCGCTTCCGCCGCCGGTTGTAACATCTATCGTTCCGTTTTTCACTATTACCGCAGTTACCGCCTGGATACCATCAAGCTCAGCAGTAATATCGATTATCCCGCTTTCTATCCAGACATAGCCCTTGTCGGCTTCAGTATCATTGGTTGCCTGTATTCCATCACCACCGGCATTGATTGTTACAGTTCCGCTCTTCACCGCAACCGAATCGCTGCCCTTGAGACCATCACCAACAGAAGTTATTGTGATTTTCCCTGATGCTATCTTCAGGTCATCCTTGCTTACTATTCCATGGCTGTAGTTGGCACTTACTGTAAGTGACCCTGAGCCATTGATTGTCAGGTCATCCTTGCTGAAGATTGCCGCATCAGGCTCGGTATCAGTTCCCGAAAAGCTATAACCCGCTCCGTCTGTAACAGTATTTTTTGTACCCTCTGCAAGTATCAATATAACCTTATCTGCGCTCACTACATTGATTACAGATCCGCTCTCGTTGACAAGGTCAACGCCGTCAAGCACAATCCTTACTATGTCCTCGTCCCATGCCTCAATGAGAACCTGTCCGTCGAATGAACCGGAAAGTATGTAGGTACCTGCAGCGCTTATGGTCACCTTACCTGAAGCTGCTGTGGCACCCTGTCCGGAAATGGAAGCAGATGAACCGCTAAGCTTTATGGTTGTCGCTGCTGCCGCGTCATATGAGTCATCTGAATCGTTTGTTCCGAACTCCACCGCTATGTTTCCTGTATAAGAGACTGTGGTTTCCGAAGTGCTCTGCCCTGTTGTTGTAGTAGCCGTGCCGTTTGTTCCTGCGGTAACACTCGTAGGTGTGGTGGCAGCGGTTCCGCATCCAGTGAGGATCATTCCTGAGAGTGCTGCAGCTGCAAGCCCCTGGTATACTTTCTTTCTGATATTTAACATTTAAATCATTCCTTCCAGTCTGTGTTTGTCAGGGGCAATCGCCTGTAAGGTCGTGATCCCCTTCCCTTGGTTACATGATACAAGGAATGATTTCAACAATCTCCGAAAAAGCTGTGCCATATTACCGCAAAATTAACGCACATTTTACATGTCCTAAACAATCAGACCTCCCATTCTGTAATTTCCTTCAATTCGATCAATCAGTTCCACTGTTAACTCAAAGGCAGAATTATGGTATCATTCTATTTAACAGATACGAGAGGGGAACTTGAAATTGAAGCACAGGTTTTTAGCCAAAAGATACTGGAAGGACAATTCGACAGCACTGGGAGACAGCGTAGGGCTTGCAGGAAGCTATACAGACCTCATCAACCTCAGCATAGGGGATCCTGACCTGACTACGGATGAGAGGATAATAAAGGCTGCCTTCCGAGATGCCATTGACGGTCACACCCACTATACTGACAGCTTTGGAGACCTTGAGCTCCGTATGGCAATCATGGACTTCTACACAGAAAAGTACGGATATGATGTGGAGCTTGGTGAATGCATGGTCACCACAAGTGCCTGCCACGCCATGTGGCTGGTCATGGAGACCATACTTGACGATGGTGACGAAGTCATCATTCACGAGCCGTACTTCACGCCCTATGTTCAGCAGATAAGGCTTGCCGGAGGTATCCCGGTTCCTGTGGTAACCAGGGAGGAGAATGCCTTCCAGCTTGATGTCGCTGACCTTGAAAAGGCAATAACTGAACGGACAAAGGCAATTATAATTAACACTCCGAACAATCCTACAGGCACTTGCTTCTCAAGGGAGACGCTGGAAGCCATAGCAGACGTTGCCAGAGAGCATGACATACTCATTGTGTCAGATGACATCTACACTGCCTTCAGCTACGCTGAGCCCTTCATCCCAATGACTACCATTGAAGGAATGAGGGACAGGACCATAACCATCGGAAGCTTTTCAAAGGATTTCTGCATGACAGGCTGGAGGATCGGCTACATACTTGCTCCAGAGTACATTGTAAAAACTGTGAAGAATGTCAACGAGAACAATGTCTTCACTGCACCTTCAATATCCCAGAGGGCGGCCATACACGCACTCAGAATGAGAAACGAGGTCCAGCCGCCAATAATCGACGAATACAGGAAGCGAACCTACTATGCCTGCGCGAGGATCGGAATGCTCAAGAACATGACAGTACTTCCGCCAAGAGGAAGCCTGTACCTTTTCGTCAACATCAAGGGCACTGGCCTGTCCTCTGCTGAAGTTACAAGAAGGCTTCTTGAGGAAGCACATGTTCTTGTGGTTCCGGGAAATGCTTTCGGAGACTCTGGAGAAGGTTACCTGAGGCTTGCACTTACTGTACCTGTTGAAAAGCTTGAGGAGGCATTTGACAGGATATCCAAAATGGAGCTTTTCAGAAGCTGATGAAGATCACCCAGATAACGCAATTTAGTGACAAACCTTGCCGCCGTCAATGGCGGCTTTGCTATGCATAAACTTCTCCTTATGCTATACTTTATGCATAAATGTTTTTGGAGGATAATATGAAAGACAGAAGCAACATGCTGAAAAAATATGCTGCCCTTGCAGTAAGGGTCGGGATTAACCTTGAAGAAAAGGAAGGTCTTGTAATTACAACTGGTGCAGACGGACTGCCACTCGCACGCCTTGCTGCTGAGGAAGCATACTCCTTAGGTGCAAAGAATGTGGAGCTTATAGTCAACGATGACAAGGTTACCCTATCACGATATTTAAGCGGAAAGGAAATAGCATTCGAGGAATTCCCCGCATGGAAGACAGCCATGTTTGAGGGAATGTACAAGGACAACTACCACCATCTCTTCATAATCTCCCCGGACCCTGAGCTTCTTAAGGATGCCGATCCGGAGAAGGTAGGAGCCTATCAGAAGGTATCCTCTACTGCCATGGCTCCCGTAATGCGATACAGGATGACAGGAATAACAAAATGGGCGATAGTTGCAGTGCCATCAATCCCCTGGGCTGAATCGGTGTTTCCTGGATTAAAGGGTGATGAGGCTGTCGAAGCTCTCTGGGATGAAATAGTCAAGGCTTCGAGGCTAGATCATGAGGATCCTGTTGCCTCCTGGAGGGAGCATGATGCTAACCTAAAGAAGCGTATGGACTACCTCAATGGAAAGAACTTCGAGAAGCT
This sequence comes from Youngiibacter multivorans, assembly GCF_017873395.1. Classification (GTDB taxonomy): domain Bacteria; phylum Bacillota; class Clostridia; order Clostridiales; family Clostridiaceae; genus Youngiibacter; species Youngiibacter multivorans. The sequence continues at coordinate 73,747 of NZ_JAGGKC010000020.1, forward strand.
CAATTTCAAGGCACCAGGAACGGACCTGGAGGTATACCTGGCAAGTGACCACTGGTGGATCGGAGGCTCAAGCGACAGCTCAAAGGGTGTTCCCTACATGGCGAACATGCCTACAGAAGAGGTATTCACTGCACCACACAAGCTTAAGGTAAACGGAACTCTTAGGTCGACAAAGCCACTTAGCTACAACGGCAAGATCGTCGAGGACTTCGGCTTCACCTTCAAGGACGGCGCAGTCACTGAATACTACGCTGCAAAGGGCGGAGAGGTGCTTGAAGCCCTGCTCAAGAACGACGATGGAGCAAAGTATCTTGGCGAGGTTGCCCTGGTACAAGATGATTCACGGATATCAAACACCGGAATACTATTCAACAACACACTATTTGATGAAAATGCCTCCGTTCATTTCGCACTTGGCAGGGCATACGGATATTCCATAAGGAATGGAAGCACCATGACCCAGGATGAGCTTGCAGAAAAAGGTGCAAACTACAGCCTGATCCATGTTGACTTCATGGTCGGAGGACCTTCCCTCGATATCACAGCTACAGACCACGAAGGCAATACAATGGACATTTTCAGGAACGGGAACTGGGTCATCTGACCCGGTTCCTTCCTTTTTGAAAAATACATCATAGAATATATCCTGAGAAGTCATTCGGCTATACCACCAAAATGTGGTTAGTGGTATAATTTCACCGTAAAGGAGGGGCTGCACATGAAGAGACTTCTTAAAACCTACCTCCCGTTCACCAGAGGCGTAATTCAGGCCTTTGCAGCCTACAGGATGAACTTCTATGTCTGGATTTTAGGTGACATGTTCCAGACCATGGTGCTGCTGTATATCTGGTATGCCATATTCCAGAGCTCGACACAATCAGTGATCCAGGGCTTTACCTTCAGGGAGATGACGGGATATGTAGTGATGTCGACAGTCACAGGCATGCTTATAAACAACGATGTGCACTGGGCAATCGGAGAGGACGTAAGGACCGGAAACATCGCAATGAACCTCATCAAGCCTGTCAGCTATCAGCTGAGGCAGTATTTCGCAAGCATCGGGGGCTTAGTTGCAAACTTTCTGTTCATATTCCTTCCTCTTTGGACTGCTTATTCGGCATACAACTACTTTGCACTGGGAATGCTGCCATCACCATTTCGCATAGCAGTTTATTTCCTGAGCGCATTCTTAAGCTCTCTCATACTTTTTTATATCAACTACATTTTCGGATTGGCTGCCTTCTTCGTTGAGTACGTCTTCGGATTCGTATTCGCCAAGGAAGCAGTGGTAAGGCTCCTTTCAGGAAGCCTCATCCCCCTTACCTTCTTCCCCCAGGCTTTCCGGTCAGTATTCGCATTTTTACCCTTTGCAGGACTCATATTCACACCGGTCATGGTTTACCTGGGGAAATACACAGGACTTGAGCTGTTAAGGAATATGGGAGTCCAGGTGGTTTGGGTGCTTATACTTGCAGGGATAACTCAGTTTGTGTGGAAAAGTGCCATAAAGCGCCTGACCATACTTGGAGGTTAATATGAAGACGTTCAGACGATACTACAAGCTATACGGAATGTTCCTCGCCCAGTATATGAAGACCCTTATGCAGTCAAGGACTGACTTCTTTGTCGGAGTGCTGGCCTTCTTCCTTACTCAGTTCGGAGGAATCGCCTTCATCGCCCTTGTATTCATGCAGATACCTGACCTTCTTGGCTGGAGCTTCCACGAGCTCCTGTTCATTTATGGATTCGCAAACATCCCAAGGGGTCTGGACCACATGTTCACCGATTACCTGTGGCTGTTCGCAGGCAATTCAGTTGTCAATGGAGAATTCGACAGATATCTCCTGAGGCCTCTGAATCCCCTGTTCCAGATAATCGCACAGAAATTCCAGCCTGACGGCATAGGCGAAGTCATCATAGGAATCATACTGGTCACATACTCTTCCATAAATGGAGGAATACAGTTCACACCTTTCAAAGTGCTGATATTCATTGTGCTTGTGCTACTTGCAACTTTAATCTACACAAGCATCAAGCTGTTCTTCGCTGCACTTGCCTTCTGGATCCAGCGAAGCCAGTCGATACTGTTCATGTTCTACTCAATGAGCGATTTCGCCAAGTACCCGCTGGAGATATACCACAAGTTCATAAAGACATTTATTACCTACATTGTGCCATTTGCGCTGACTGCATATATCCCGGCCTCTTACTTTCTGGGTGAGGCAGACCTGATTCCGACGCTCCTGAAGGTTTCAATAATATGCTTCCTTGCACTGACACTTGGCTATACCACATTCAAGCGCGGAATGAAGCGATATGAAAGCGTCGGGAACTAAACAGACTAAGGAGGTGAGGCACATAATGGATACTAAAGGAACGATGATAGAAGTAAGCGGGCTTACAAAAAGCTTCAAGTCATTCAAAAAGGAAAAAGGAATAAAGGGCACTCTTAAATCTCTTGTAAGCCGTGAGTATACAAGCATAGATGCCGTGAAGGATGTCTCCTTCAACATCAGAAGAGGCGAGATAATCGGGTATATCGGTGCAAATGGTGCCGGAAAATCTACAACCATTAAAATGATGACAGGTATACTTACTCCGACTGAAGGCTATGTCAAGGTAGATGGAAGAATACCCTATGAAGAGAGGACTGAAAACGCCAGGCACATCGGTGTCGTTTTCGGACAGAAGACCCAGCTATGGTGGGACCTTCCTCTTGGAGAGACCTATTCGATTCTGAAGGAGATCTATGAGGTACCGGATGACTTCTATGAGGAGCAGATGAAATATTTCGACCAGGTCTTCGAGCTTTCTACCTTCATGGACAAGACAGTAAGGACGCTGTCACTTGGCCAGAGGATGAGGGCAGACCTTGCCGCTTCCATGCTCCACAATCCCCAGGTCCTTTTTCTGGACGAACCTACAATAGGCCTGGATGTAGTCGTCAAGGAAAGGATCAGGAAAGCCATCAAGGACATGAATGAAAAATACGGTACTACAATAGTCCTTACAACCCATGACATGAGCGATATCGAGGAGCTCTGCCACAGGATAATCATAATAGACAAAGGCTCCATTCTCTACGACGGCGGTATAGACAAGATAAGGAAGGACTATGGCTTTGAGAGGAAAATAACCTTCGACCTCAGGTACGACAATGAAGATGCAGTCATTGAAAGCCTCTCCTCCATTTATCAGACCATAGACGGAAGCACAAAGGAAAATCTCCGTTTTATAGTACAAGACAACCAGGCTGTCATCAATTTCAACAGGAACGAGATAAGCATCTCAAGCATCATGAACTTCGTGCTCCACAGCTTCAACGTCCTTGATTTCTCAGTACAGGATATGGATATCGAAGCCATAGTCAAGCAGATATACACGAAATAATGAGAAGCCCTGACCAATGAATTGGCCAGGGCTTCTCTAAAGAGGATTTTTCACAGAGGTAAAACTGTGATGATAGGTAGTGTATTTTAATTTGTGTTTATACATGACTTAAGATACTAACAAGAGTGGGAATAGGAACAGGACAGGAGAGCTGAGACAAGCTCAGGCAC
>NZ_JAGGKC010000021.1 GCF_017873395.1 Youngiibacter multivorans
GTTTATACCCTGTATCGTAAACATCATGCTTAATTCTGGAGATATAGTGAGACCCTGTAGTCTCATTATGTAGCAACTGCCCGTCGCGCAAAAAGGCTCCCTAAAGGGAAGCCTCATCAATTCCAAATATTTCAACGAGCTTTCTGCCAACTCCATCATGGTCGTTGGTATCTGCAACAGCATCTGCCAGAAGCATCAGGGAATCCTTCGCATTACCCATGGCTATCAGCGTTCCTGATGAATCTGCCATCGACAGGTCGTTGTCTCCGTCTCCGAATGAGATCACATCCTCAATGGATATCCCGTGATGATTTGCAAGCATCCTTATGGCAGTTCCCTTGTCGAATTCCCTGGTAGAAATGTCAAATGCACCGGTGAATGGGGAAACTATGTTGAGGCTGCCAATTTGATCAAGCTCTTCCTTTGCTGACTGCAGCTTTGACTGGTCCATTCCCATAAGTGTGGAGAGCACATATTCATCAGAATGCAAAAGAAACTCATTTTTGTCCTGAAGTGTAACTCTTCTCTCGATCTCCTTCGGGAGAACCAGATTAGCTGCCGCATTGACCACAGCAGCCTGAAAGGATTTCGTAACATATAGGGCTTCGATGCCATGGAAGCCGGCAATAAGGCCATACCTTTCAGCGATGTCATAGATCATTCCGAGCTGCTTCTGGTCCTGGAATGTCCTGTGGATGCACGTACCTCCACTTAAGATCAGATTGCCCCCTGAGGCTATTACATCAGCATCAGGCCCGATAAGCGACGCATAATATGCAGCGGAGCGTATCTGCCTTCCAGTACAGACACTAAAGACATGTCCTTCGTTCTGAAGTGACCTTATAACGCTTATATTGTAATCTGAAATCCTCTTGAAGCTTGTAAGAAGAGTTCCATCGAGGTCAGAACATATCAGCTTTCTTGTCATGACCTTTACCTCCTCAAAATCAAAGCAATCAGAACCACTTCTTTTTCTTGAAGTAGATAATCATTGAGACTGCAATGACAATCATTACAATCCAGGTTGCATAATAGCCATATTTCCAGCCAATCTCCGGCATGTACTTGAAGTTCATCCCGTATACTCCTGCGATAAATGTAAGTGGGATGAATATTGTTGAAATTATCGTAAGTACCTTCATTACCTCGTTAAGCCTGAAGCTTACGCTTGAAAGGTTCAGGTCGATAAGTCCTGCAAGAAGCTCACGGTAGGTCTCCGTAGTGTCTATTATCTGGATGATATGGTCATAAACGTCCCTGATATAAAGCTCGGTGGCAGGCCTGATCAGCTCGGTGGAATCCTTCCCGAGCCATGATGTAACTTCTCGTAGAGGCCAGATGTATTTGTGTATGTACATGAGGTTGTTCTTGATTTCCCTTATCTCATGCAGTGTTTCCTTTGAAGATTTCTGCAGTACCACTTCCTCAACCTTGTCGATCCTCTCACCCAGTACCTCAAGCACTTCGAAATATCCGTCAACTATTGCATCTAGAAGAGAATACATAAGATAATCGGCTCCTGATTTCCTGATAAGAGTATTCTGGTTTCTTATCCTGTCACGGATATTAGTAAATACGTCCCCTTTAAGCTCCCCGAAGGATATGACGTAGTTGCATCCAAGTATGAAGCTGATATGCTCAATGACAAGTTCATCCTCGTTATAGTAGATCATCTTGGAGACTATATACAGATAGTCGTCGTAATCCTCGATCTTTGCCCTCTGAATTTTATTTGTAATATCCTCCGTAATGAGTGGATGGATGCTGAAGGTTCCGCTGATGCGTTCCAGTGTAGACTGTGGGCATCCGCCATCTATGTTTATCCATCTTGTGGTGCCTTCCGGAATCCTTCCAAGGTTCTCAAAATCCACACCTTCTTTGTCTTCCACCCAATATTCACTGAACCCATCGTTACTGTAGTCCATTATCTCAAAGATGCAGCCATTTCCTGGTATCACATTGCTTTCCATCGCTATCCCCCCGCCGTTTCGCCTCTCAAGTATATTTTAGCAAACTTCATGAATCTATAGATGCTTTCAAAGAAATAAAGGCGAGTGAGCATTGTTCATTCAACCCCTGCTGAAGCTCGAGACACTTATGTCAGCAAATGTCACAGGTCTTACTGAATTGATTTTGCTGTAAACCTCCTGGCAGGCCACAGCGTCGCAAAGTGCATTATGGTGGTCTTCAAGTGCAAGCCCATAGTACTCGCACACCGAGCTGAGTCCATGTTTCCTGAGTCCGGTATTCGCTGATTTCGATAGCCTGAAGGTACAGACATATCGGAATTCCGGCACAACAATCCTGCTTCTCCTTAGTGACTTCGCGAGCACGTTCAGGTCGAAGGTGGCATTGTGGGCTATGATCACTCCATCTGTAAAATGATGGCTTATCTTATCCCAGAGTTCAGGGAAGACAGGACTCCCTTTTACCATAGCCTTCGAAATTCCATGCAGCCTTGCATTGAACTGGTCAAAATAGTCTTCAGGATCCACCAGATGGTATTCCTTCGATACAATTTCATCGTTCTTCACCCTTATGAGCGCTATTGAACAGATCGAATCATTCTTGGCATTTGGTGTCTCCACATCGATCACTGTATATTCTTTTATCATATTAGTTTCCATTTGAACTCCTAATTTATGAGATGTTGATTTACTCTCTGATTCTACCATTCAATCTCCTCGGGATATTCATGCCCTCGGACCATTATTTCACCCGGAGGGCACTCGTATTGTTTCGCCCCCTCCCTGACTATTATGCTGATTTCCTTATGTTTCATGTCATATTCGAATTCAGCAATCCTTTTGGCAAAGACATTGAGATTTTTCAAACGTTTTTCCTTTGGCATTGAAATGAACTTGAGGTTAAGCAGGTCAATATACTGGGTGGTGAGGGATTCGATAACTGAAAATCTGCCGTTCATAAAATTAAGCCACCTGGAAAAGGACCCTTCTGAAAGGGTTCCTTTCATGCACTCCGCGAATGCTGCCTGCAGAAGCCTGACCTGTGTGATTGTCATATCCCATACTACCTTTTTGTCTAAGGCTTCACTGAATATGTAGGTATTCTTTGTCAGTGCTCTTATCCTTAACTCAACGAGCTTGTTAAGGGCAAGCATCACAAAGAACATTTCCGGGTAAAGACAATTGCAGCTGAAGTATACATTGTTCTTTGGGGCAATTATCGAATGGACTTTCATCAGGTCTTCATCCATTCCGTTCTCTGCAAGCATTATCTCCCTGTCACCCTGGAAAGCGTGCCTGATATCGTAGCACAACCCTAGAATCCTGTTTGACATCTCAAGGTATCTGGAATTCCTGATATCGTCATCGAGGATTGCTATCTCATGGAGAGCGCCGACAAGCACGTACAAATCGTTATAGTCTCCGCTTATTTTGACTCCAGTTATATTTGGTGTTGTCTCAACCTTAATCATATGAAGCCTCCTGAAGGTATTATAATAGATAGTTTATGGATTCTGTACTCAGATCAGAACAAAACACACGCCGGATTAAAGTTAAATCCTGCACATACCATAAATTATACATGAAACAGATTCATTTCAAAAATATTGCACTATGACGGTATAAAAAAATGAGCAACATCAAATGCTGCTCATTTTAAATATCCAATTTGGAGCTGAAGAAGGGACTCGAACCCTCGACCTGCTGATTACGAATCAGCTGCTCTACCACCTGAGCTACCCCAGCATATAGGTAAACGTGCCTTCACACTCATTACCTTTACTATAATAGTGCGTTTTTTGTTTTTCGTCAATTATTCTGAATACTGAATTGCTGTAAAACTACCAGACAATCAGACAATTCCCGAAGATTTTTTCGGCTTTTCAAATGAATATCAATGTCATATGAAGCAAACAGGATGCCACACATTTGTGTAGGCATCCCAATATTCACTCTTTCTGCCTTGTCATTCCGAGTATCATAATTGCCATGGATATAGATATTACGCTTAGCACAAGAGCTGCTCCCTGAGATGCTGCGCTGTCCATGAAGAGGCTCTTAGCGTTGAACAAGTCGATGATGTAGAAAACAAGGATAATGCCCGAGAGGATTATCCCTACGTGTGCTGTCAACCTTTTGATCTTGTCCATCTGTCATTCACCATCCGTTATGAATATGATGTCGCTGGTAAGGCGTCCGCCCTTGTAGGGCTGGTTTGCTATCTCATCACCGAAGGTCATTGTTGATGTCTGTCCCCCATCCAGATTGTATGCAACCTGGCACCCTAGAGATTCCATTGTCGCTGCAAGCTGCTTCAGAGTCATTCCGCTTGAATATCCTGCCTGCCTTCCATCGACTGTAATGAACACATAGTGGCCAGGTTCTATGCAGCCAATAGCGGTCCTTGGATTCGTTCCGCTTATCCTGCTGGAGAAGCTTGTCAGTGCAGTCCCCTCCTCTACAAGCAACGGGCCGAAGTTCCATGCCTGATACGCACCGTTTGCCATCTCAAGGTCAGCATCGAATTCAGCTGCTGAAAATCCCTTCATTGTTCCGTCATAGTATAGGACAAGCACATCTGCATTGGCATCATCCCTGTAGAGCACACCGTTCCTTATTACTACACCGCCGCTTTCAACTCCGTAGTAGTCTCCGTTTATTGCTGCCACAGCATCATTTTCTATCGCCATATCCAGAACCCAGTCTGTAACTGCCTTGCCATAAGTATCTTCAGCAAAAGCAGTCTGCAGGTTTTCAATGCTCCTGACATAAATATCCTGCACGTAATAGGTTACACCATCTTCCTGTACCGTAGTCATGGTCACATTGACATTTTTACTCATATATGAGGTATCTGTCTCAATGATCTCGCCTTCAGTGAACTTGTCAGCAAATGCTTCACCCCAGTCAGTTGTTCCTGTGTCTGATGACACAGCTTTTTCACTTGTATCAGCTGCTGAAGCTGCTGTAGAAACAGCTTCAGTCCCAGATGCGTTAGCCACATATGTTTCAGGGATGAGCAGCCTGTAGGCAGCTATACCGCCAACTATTACCGCTACTGCCAGAATATCCAAAATTATCATAAATGCCGGGTGTCTCTTCTTTTTCATCTATTTAAGCCTCCCTGTGATCGCCGCATCCATTTTCGCCTTGATGCCTTTTTCTTCCCTGAACACCAGATTCCTCTGGATGCGATAGCTTGCAGCATATAGAAGCAGCTCAGTCACAACCTTGGCAATAGCAATGTTGATTCCAAAAGTAATATTGAGCAGGTATAGTAATCCGTAGTTAGCGGCAAGGATCCCGCCTGCCAGTGTGAAATACCTCATTGCCTCAGGAGCGGCACTACCTTTGCTCTTAAATACAAGGCTCTTGTTCAGCATGAAGTTGAATACTGAGCTTGCTGCCCTTGCGCCTGAAACGCTTAATAGAAGTGACAACGACGGCTCAAGTGATGATGTAAGTTGTCTCAGGATCAGAAGAATCGTGAAGTCAAGGGCGAAGGATACCAGAGATGAAAGTCCGAATTTCAATATCCTACCGTAGATCATCACAGAATCCCTTACCGCCCTGAAGTGTGAGGACTCATTTCCCCTTATATAGACCGTCCTTATCGGTACTTCCCGGATAACTGTCTTGCCTTTTGCAGCGGACAGCAGCATATTCATCTCGTATTCATACCTGTCACCTTCAATCCTAAGCATTTCAGGTATCAGCCTGTATGGAATCCCCCTGAGGCCTGTCTGGGTGTCGGTAACCATTTTTCCAGAGGATGCGGCGAATATCCATCTTGTAAGGAGATTTCCGAGCCTGCTTCTAATCGGAACCTTACCATCAAACCGCCTGCAGCCTAATATAAGGCTGCCCTCATTCTCTTCCAGCTCCTTCGAAACCTTCATAATATCCTCCAGCAGATGCTGTCCGTCGGCATCTGCTGTCACAACTCCCGCTATGCTGGGAAAGTGCCTGTGTATGTATTCGAGTCCGGTTTTAAGTGCCCTGCCCTTCCCTCTGTTCGTGGTGTGGTTAAGTACCAGAGCCTCAGTAGGAAGCATGCTGAAGTAGTAATTGTATAGAGTGCCGCTTCCGTCGTTTATAACTACCACCATGAATCCCATGCTTACAAGCTGCCTGGTGAGCCTTACCAAAGCTTCTCCCGGCTTGTATGCCGGTATAAGCACAACTATTCGTCTTCTTGTTTCCATCTATATCCACCTGCCTTGTTTTCTTTGATGTCTAAATCATAACCCTCAAGGCATTTATAATCCCCGAAAAACAGCCTCCAATGTACCGCAAAATCAAGGCAAAAAAAGAAGGCCTTTGAGCCTTCTTCGATTTTTTTATTTGTGACGTATGAATGAACCGTCGCGAAGCTCAGAAAATGCCTTGTCAAGCTCCTCCCTGGTATTCATTACGATGGGTCCTCCCCATGCAACAGGCTCCTTGAGAGGAGCACCTGAGAATATGATCGCTCGTAAGCCTTCGCTTCCTGCAGTGAGATTAACCACTTCACCTTCAGATGTCAGGTTTGCACTCTTTGCAGTGATTTCACCACCATCCATGCTTCCAGAGCCCTTTACCATGTAAAAGAAAAGTGTATTCCTTTGAGGGACTTCTACCTTAAGGCTTCCTCCCGGCCTGATGTCCGCATCCAGCATCAGGGTCTTCACGTAATCTCCCTGTATTGCTCCTTCAACCCCTCTGAATGTACCTGATATTACGGAGACTGTTGCATCAGGCTCCTCTACCTTCGGAACCATTGCAGAAGTTATGTCCCTGTACTTTGGTTCTGTCATCTTGTCCTTTGCAGGAAGGTTCAGCCAAAGCTGGAGCCCCAGCATCCTTTCAGCTTCCTTTGGCATCTCCTGATGGATGATACCGCTTCCGGCTGTCATCCACTGGCAGTCGCCATTGCCGATGACTCCGCTGTTGCCAAGGCTGTCACCGTGCTCAATCCTGCCTTCGATAAGGTAGGTTACGGTCTCAATTCCCCTGTGCGGATGCCACGGGAATCCTTTGATATAGTCCTTCGGATCCCTTGAATCAAATGCATCAAGCATAAGGAAGGGATCGAAGTCTGTTACAGTGTCATGACCAAGTACCCTTACAAGCCTTACACCTGCTCCATCCACTGCATCTGAACCCCTTACAGTCTTGATTAGTTTTCTTTCACCCATATCATTTCCCCCTTTGCAATATTATCCGTTAATGATCTCTACCTGGCAGACTTTCATCGCATCCAGAGCATTCTGGTGGCTTTCAGGCGACACCCCTGCACAGCAGGAAGCATCCACCCTGATCTTAGCCTCAGGCAGAAACGCCTTTATGAGCAGAGCATTGCTTATTACGCAGATGTCAGTGCAAAGTCCAACTAGCTCGACAACGTCAGCACCATCAGAACTCAGGTCCATCGCAAGCTCCTTGGATCCGAAGGTGTCCTTGTCGTAAATCTTCTTTTTCCCTACTGCTGCTTCAAGCACGGTTTTTTCTATCTCCCAGCCTGGCGTTCCGGAAATGCAGTGCATTACAGGAAGGTTTCCTCCCTCATTGGTCTGAAGGTATTCTTCCTTATGGGTATCCCTCGTGAATACCACATCGCCGTTCCAGGTGGAAATCTTCTTTACTACCCTTGGAACTATCTCAACAGCTTCACTGGTACCAAGGGCACCATCGATGAAGTCCTTCTGCATGTCGACTACCACGAGCACCTTTCTCATCCGATCCACCTCCTCTCATTCAATCATACCCTCATGAAAATGTTTTCGCAAGAAAGGGAATCTACCATGAATACAAAACAAAGGGAGCCATATCCGAAATGAATCGGAGATGGCTCCCTATATTTCTAGTTCTCGATCAGAGCATTCAGCTTATCCTTGACCTCAGAGAATGAAAGTCCCTTATCCAGGCAATAATCCTTTATTGGGAGATTCGTAGCCGGCATGGCGGAGCCTAAGATTTCCTCAATCTCTGCCTTGGTTATTCCTGCATCGAGCACCTGTTGGAAGGTCGTAGCGCCCTTTACAAGAGGTTCGACCTCTTCAGTGGCCGCTGCTTCAGTTGGTGCCGTATCTTCTCCTGCCGGCTCAGGAAGTACCGCAAGATGTGATTCTATGTATGCCTTTTCTTCTGCAGTGAGCTTTTCGTTCACCGTGTACAGTATGTCCTTTGCCTGAGCTGGCAAATAGGTGTCATCATACTCAGCGGGCAGTCCCTTGTAGAATGCCACGAACAGCTGTACTGAACCGTTGCCGATCTCATTTGGAAGATTTGGATACATCTCCTCCAGGACCTTTGTCTGTATGGTTGTACCGTCCGTACCTTCAGGTATTCCGAAGGCTTCAAAAAGATCGTCCAGTTCCACTTCAAAAAGATCTGAAACCTCACTGAAGGTGTATGATCCCCTTATGTCTTGGGGATTGTACTGGCCTTCGAATTCCCCTTCCTTGTAGGTAACCGGGACCTTTGTGGATTCAGTTGTCCATACATCGGCAAGGATTGTGGCTCCTATACCGCCGAAGATTACAAGAAAAACAGTTAATGCCATGAATTTTGAAGATATCTTTCTCATGCCTTTACCTCCCCGCCTGCTTTAGGCACTGATATGAACAGTCCGTTCATCAGGTTGACAGTATCAGGTATCGGGCAAGCCTTTTCGGAGGTACACTCCATGCAGCTGATGCAGCGTAGGTCAGTAACCTTGGTCTTGTCTGATATGACTATTCCCATAGGACAGCTGGTGTCGCACTTTTTGCAGCTTATGCAGGTTGACTCGTTTCGCTTTATCCCAAATATCCTTACCTTGTTCGACAGACCAAGGAGTGCACCGTAAGGGCAGGCATACCTGCACCATGGCCTCGAGATAACGAGGGATGCGCCCATTGTCACAAGGAGCACTATGAGACCTGGAATTGCTACCTCGCTGGACCAGAAGGAGAAGAGTGCGTTATAAGGGTCAATTTCAGCAAACATGAGGTATCCCGACCTTGCAGTCACATAGACAACCCAGACGAGCACAACATACCTGAAGTATTTCAGTACATTGTCGACCTTCTGCGGAATTACCTTCCCGAACCTTTTTCCAAGGATCTTCTTGCCAAGCTTTCCTATCCATTCCTGGAATGAACCAAGCGGGCATACCCATCCGCAGAATACCGGCCCGAACAGAATGGCAAGGATGAATACTAGTGTCATCAATATGACTGAGGACATATGTATCTTCGAAATGAAGGTGCCTAAAGTGCCCAGGTTATAGAGTGTTACGACTCCACCGAAGGGACAGATTGCGTGAAGCGAAGCATCGGCGATAAGCGGAATGCCAAGACCGGATTCTGCAAGCGTGTGGTTTATTGCGATAAGTCCGATAAGTGCAAAGAAAAATATCTGTACATAGAGTCTGAGCTTTGATTTCTTTTTCATTTTGACATCTCCCATAAGACAGATTCAGGAATTTCCATGTACTCATATTAATTGGAAGATGTGAGGGATCTGTGAGGGAATGTAGTCAAAAATGGTGAATTAAGAACCATTTAAGCTGACCTGGCTGAAAACCAGAACCTGGCTCCTCCTGAATCGTTGTTCGAGGCACCATATGCGAACCCATGGGATTCGAGGATGCTTTTTGCAATGGCAAGTCCAAGACCTGTGCCCTTCGCCCCTTCACCCTTGCCTTTGTAGTACCTTTCCCATATTCTTGGGAGGTCTTCCTCACTGATCCCCTGCCCGTCATCGACGACACTCATGGTTACTTGGCCAGATGACTTAATTACTTTAACAACTACCTTCTCTCTGCCATGCTTGAAGGCATTTCCAATAAGGTTTACTACCACCTGCTCCATGTACTTTCGGTCAGCCAGGATCATACAGCCCTTTTCAGCTTCAAATTCGAGACGTATTCCAGTCCTTGAAGAAAGGTCCCGGAACCTTTCTGAAACAACTGAAGCTGCTTCTGAGAGGTCCATGATTCCCAGTTCAGGCTTTGAAGCTCCCGAATCGAGCCTGGACATACTGAGGATGTCATCAACGAGCTCGGAGAGCCTGTCAGACTCTTCTATTATGATCCCAAGCTGCCTGTTCCTCTTTTCAGGGTCGTTTCCCGTTACATCACGCAGAGTTTCGGCATAGCCGCGAATGAGGCTTAGCGGCGTCCTCAGCTCATGCGATATGTTTCCGATGAGGTCCTTCCTCAGCCTTTCAGTCTTCCCAAGCTCAATGCCCATTTCCCTCATATCCCTGGCAAGTGCTGAGATTTCATCTTTTCCCCTTACCTCAAGGTCGACATCAAAGTCTCCCTTTGCCATTTTTCTGGCAGCATCTGTTATCTTTAGAATCGGCTTTACGAACCTTCCGGAGAGGATGTAGGACAGAAGGAATGAAACAAAGAGAAGAATTGCCGTAATGTAGAGGAGCTGTACCTTGAGTATGGAAACAGTATCGGAAACAGGGGCTAGAGGTACTGCAGCGGCCAAAGCGCCACTGCCTGCCGGAGTCGCAAGAAACAGGAACTTTCCGCCTGTCCTCGTCTGCTCCTCGGTCTTGTTTATTGTATTGCCATTAAGTGCCTCAGATACAACCTCCATGATATGCTTGTCGAAGAAATTCTGTGTTCCCGAAGATGTTTCACCACCGGCCTTATATACCGAAACACCTGAGTTGTCGAAGACTCCTATCACCAGGTTATAGACCTCGGAAAATTCAGCCATATCAGAGTGAAGCTCAGGATCATCAAAGCCCTTCTGCCCTATCTCGACGGCAATCTCAGCCACCTTGTCCTCCATCAGTCCAATCTGCCTTGTGCTGTAAAAATCCTCAAGGAAGACGACCTGAAAAAGCCAGAGTACAGATAGCATCACTGCCACGAGCACCATCATGCCCTTGAAGAGCCTCAGCGTGATTCCCCTCATGATCCCACCTCCGGGTCAAACTTGTAGCCGGTTCCCCAGACAGTCACTATCATCTTCCTGGATTCTCCGAGCCTTTCCCTCAGCTGCTTGATATGCGTATCGACCGTCCTGTCGTCTCCTTCGAAGTCATAGCCCCATACTGCGGACAGGATATGGTCCCTTGTGAACGCCTTGCCGGGATTCTCAGCAAGGAATGACAGCAGCTCGAACTCCTTCGGTGTGAGCTGCAGAGCCTCTGATGAGTTCATTACCTTTCGCCCATCCAGGTCAATGACCAGGCTTTTGAACTCGAGCCTTCTGCCGGAGGAAATGACTTCCCTCCTTCTTCTCGCTGTCAGAGCCCTGATCCTTGCAAGCAGCTCTTTTGGACTGAAGGGCTTGACCATGTAGTCATCGATTCCCATGTCGAAGCCAAGAAGCTTGTCATACTCCTCTCCACGCGCTGATAGCATTATGATTGGAATGTCCGAAGTCTTCCTTATACCTTTAGCCACGCTCCAGCCGTCCATGCCGGGCATCATGATGTCCAGGACCACAATGTCGTACTTCTTCACCTCCAGCATCTCAAGAGCTTTAAGGCCGTCTCCTGCTTCATCAGGCTCATACCCGCCTCCGGCCATATATTCCTTTATCATATCCCTTATCCCCGGCTCGTCATCAACCAGGAGCACCCTTATCTCTTCCACAAAAGATCACCTCTTACTGATGATTATAGCATCCAAACGCTGCAAGGTTTCAACACAGGGTTCATCACAGGAAAATTTATGGGGACGGTACTTGACTTATACTTGAATCGCTGATATATTGTTAATGAAGGCAGGTGGTAAGGTTGGCACGGACAGCACGTATAAAGGACGATTTCGGAACCTTCCTGATCCGCCAGACCGGAGGCGGTGAGAGGGTGCTCTTTGAGAATGAGGGCGACAGGTACCGTTTCATGGAGATCCTTAAAAGGACCCAGGCAAATTTCAATTTCAAGCTATATGCATACTGTCTCCTTTCAGACAATGAGTACCAGCTTGTACTGGATACCAACGGCAGCGACCTGTCGAAGGTGATGAAGAGCATAAACATAGGCTACGCAATGTACGTAAAGTGCAAGGGAAGGCTATTCAGGGACAGGTACAGGAGCACTCTCATGAATGACAAGGATGAGACACTTAAGACCATAGGTGCTCTGCATGAAAGGAGCAAGGAAGCCACAGAGTGGAACAGCTTCTGCGTCTATGGAGGAAAATCTCCTCTAAAGCTTGACTGGGTGACACCGCTCAAGAAGGAAGACTCAGAACCGATAAGCGCACCAGATGAGGACAAGGAGTGCAGAGACTGTCTCCACACCCTCGAGGAAGCTAAAGTAAAGCTTTCATCGCTTGCACAGGACTCCGGACAGACTATAGAAGAACTGCTTAAAGACCGCGAGCTGCGCAATCAGATGATCCATGATTTCAGGAAGAGGACTACCCTATCATTAAAGGAAATCGGAGTGCTTTTCGGTGGCATAAGCGAATCTACAGTATGCAAGATAATAAAGAACACATAGATGCAGAAGCAGCAGTACCAATTGCTGCGAATGCATCTTCTAAAAGGGACAACCCTCAAGTTCCGTCCCTTATAAAGGAGGAAAACAATGAGTTTCAAGCTTAATCTCGACTTCGGGAGCACATTAGCACAGGCAAGTCAAAACACTCTGAATCCTGAGATTGTATATGACATTCTGGTGGTCGGAGGAGGACCGGCAGGACTAAATGCCGCTCTATATGCCTCACGGAAAGGTCTGACAACCGGTATCCTGACCAAAAGGAAAGGCGGACAGATCCTGGATACCTCTGATGTAGACAATTACCTCGGTATAAAGTCAATTTCAGGCGAAGGCCTGGTACACGAGTTCCTGTCACATGTTGACCAGAACAATATTCCAGTCCTCTCTGATGTTGAAGTTCTTGGAATAACTACAGAAGCCGGAGTACACAGCCTTTCACTTGACAGTGGCGAGATCTACAGGGCAAAATCCCTGATAGTTGCCACAGGCTCAAAGCCAAGGACTCTTGGTGTTCCTGGTGAATCCGAGTATTCAGGCAAGGGCGTATCGTACTGCGCCATATGCGACGGCCCCTTCTTCAAGGGCAGGGAGGTATTCGTAGCTGGCGGTGGAAATTCAGCTGCCGAAGCTGCAATAGACCTTGCCAAGGTTGCTTCGAAGGTAACCATAGTCCACAGGAGCCAGTTCAGGTCAGACAAGGTTCTCACAGACCAGCTGTACTCGAATCCGAAGATAAGCGTGATGCTCGGCACTACAATTACAGAGGTACTTGGAGATGGCACATTCAAAGGGCTGAAGGCCAGGGACAACTCTACCGGCGAGGAAAAGACAATCCCAGGAGACGGACTGTTCGTTGAGATAGGACATGACCCTTATACAGGGCCATTTGGAAAGATCCTACACCTTAACAGCCATGGAGAAATCATTGTAAGCCAGAAGAACGAGACAAACGTGCCGGGAATATTCGCAGCAGGTGATGTTACAGAAGTGCCCTACAAGCAGATAGTCATAGCAGCAAGCGATGGTGCGAAGGCTGCCCTCTCTGCCAGCGAATACCTTAACAGGCTGAAGGCCTGATGAAAAGTTAGAAATATATTAATATAAAATATCGATAAATGGAGGAAATGAAAATGAAAATGTTCAACGAAGAATTGAGAAGCCAGCTAAAGGAGGTCTTTAATGACCTCGGAGGTGATGTTACAATCGCCCTGTTCACAAAGGAAGGCGAATGCTACAGCTGTGAAGAAACCACAGGCTACATGGAGGAGATAGAGGAGCTAAGCGACCTCATACACCTAAAGAAGTTTGACCTTGACAAGAATTCCGAGCTTGCCAGGGAATACAATGTCACCATGGTTCCAAGCATAGTCCTTCTCAATAAGGATGGAAAGTACGAGGGTGTTAAGTTCAATGGAATCCCAGCTGGACATGAGATAAACTCATTCATCCCTGCCCTGCTTGAAGTATCCGGAAGGACTTCGGAGCTTCCTAAGGACCTTGAAGAAAGGATAAGGAAGATCGACAAGCCTACCAATATCAAGGTTTTCGTCACTTTAAGCTGCCCTCACTGCGCAGGAGCAGTACAGAAGGCTCATAAGATGGCACTCATGAATCCATTTATCGATGCTGAGATGGTCGAGGCTGAGACATTCTCTGACCTTTCAAACAAGTTCAACGTATCTGGTGTTCCGAAGATAGTCATCAACGATAAGCATGAGCTTCTCGGAAACCAGCCCATACAGGCATTCCTTGCTGAAATGGAGAGAGTTTAGACTCTGCCGGAATAAGCAAAAAAGGTCAGGATCAGGCAGATGCCTTTTCCTGGCCTTTACTGTTTAATTGGGTCTATGAATGAAACGACCAGTTTTCCTGAATTTCTTCACTTATCTTCTGACAGGAAGTCCAGTGCAATCTGTGCCAGTCCCTTGGAAAGAAGCTTCATGTTCGAATCATCGAACGAGAAATAGGGATTGTGGTGAAGGACCGGATCTGCTTCATCCTTAGCAATGCCTATGAATGCGTAGGCGGAAGGAACATGCTGGCCAAGGTAGGCGAAATCCTCACCGCCCATTGACTGAATCTGGTTGTCAGATACGTTTTCGTTGTCCGCATGCTTTTTGAATGATTCCCTTGCAAGGTGTGCCATGTCATGATCGTTTATGAGGACAGGGAACCTTTTGCCATATGTGAAGCTGGCTGTTGCTCCCATTGACTCGGCAATACCGGTTGCAAGCTTCTCAAGTTCCCTAGGAATCCTCTTTCTCGTTTCTTCGTCAAGAGTGCGTATGGTACCCTTCATCACCACCTTATCAGGTATGACGTTATGTGCTTCACCGCCGTTTATACTGCAGACGGAAACCACTGCCGGAACAAGTGGATCAACTCTCCTGCCCACCATATTGTGAAAGGCCGAAATTACGGCAGCTGACACCGCTATAGGGTCAATTGTGAGGTGAGGCTGAGCGCCATGTCCCCCTTTGCCTTTTATGACAAGGTCGAACACATCAGGCGAAGCCATGATGGGTCCGCCGGAAACAGCTACCTTTCCTTCCTTCATCAGTCCCCACAGGTGGCATCCAAACGCTGCATCCACCTTCGGCGATTCAAGGATGCCTTCCTCTATCATCGGCATAGCTCCACCATCCTCTTCTTCAGCTGGCTGGAACATGAACTTGACGCATCCGTCAAATGAATCCCTAAGCTCAGACAGAATCATGGCAGCACCAAGAAGTCCTGCGGTATGTGCATCATGACCGCAAGCGTGCATCTTCCCCTTTACCTTGGACCTATACGGAACATCAGCCATCTCATCAACGGGCAATGCATCCATGTCCGCCCGAAGCAGCACTGTCCTTCCTGGTCCTCTGCCATGGAGCACTCCAAGTACACCGGTTTTCGCAATCCCTGTCCTTGTCTCTATTCCAAGCTTTCTGAGGGTCTCTGCAACGAGTGCAGACGTCTTCACCTCTTCAAATGCGATCTCAGGCTCCATGTGTATGCTGTGCCGTATGGACACTATCTCGTCATAATTTTTTTCAAGTATCTCCGATATCCTCTTTGACAGATATACCCCTCCCTTCAAATTCAATTACACTGATTATATATCCTTTAGGGCAGTCACTTCAATCACCATACAAGAAAGAATCCGGGCATCGCCCGGATTCTCATATTGTCTTCAGCCCCCGCCTACTGGCGGGAAAACTGAAAGCGTGTCCTTATCCTCAGGAAAATCATCAAGAGATGCATCCCTTCCGTTTCTAAGCAGTATTGCCACATCCTCCTCCATGATTCCCATGGAGCCGAGTATTGTACGGATGGATTCACCCTCCGACACCTCAAGGTTAAGAATCTTACCCCTGTTTTCACGCAGTGTGGCGAACAGCCTTATCGTAAGGTCCAATGGTTCCTCCTTACTTCAGTCCAAGTGCTGAAAGCTTGTCTTCCGATGGAACTCCAGCCTCCGACCAGCCTCTGACCTTGTAGTACTCAGGAAGAGTCTCATTAAGCTTGGTTACCCAGCCCTTTGATGGTCCTTCAACAATCGGCTCCTCAAGAAGTCTCTTTGGAAGTGTATCCTCTGATGCAGCTATGCCTGCCTTCATGTTCCATACTCTCTCAAGATTCCATACTCTCTCTCCAGCCTCGATGAACTCAGTTCCTGTGTATGTTGAGCCGGTGATCGCGTTTATGAGGTCAGCATAGTCGTCTGCACCCATAGCAAAGGATGTGAACAGGCAAAGTCCTGATGAATCTATGGCTGCTGTGAAATCCTGGAACAGCTTGGTCCATTCTGCCTTACCTTCAACTGAGAACCTGTCAAGCTTCTCTGGAAGTCCAAGGATCTCAGGGGAGATCATGTAGCCTCTTACGTGGCATCCGCCTCTGTTTGAGGTTGCATATGAAATTCCGTGTCCCTGTATTCCTCTTGAGTCGTATGCAGGAAGCTCCTGCTTCTTTACTGTCATTGAATACTCTGGAACGCCGTAGCTGTCGCAAAGTCTGTATGAGCCTTCTGCAAGCTTGATTCCGAAGCCTTCAACCGCTCCCATTCTCTTTGTCCATTCTACTATTGCGTCTGCACTTCCCCAAAGAAGCTCAGGTCCGTCGCCAAGCTCTTCCTTGGTGATGTAGCCTCTCTGATAAAGCTCCATTGCAGCGGCGATGGTTGCGCCGGCAGAAATTGTGTCAAGTCCGTACTCGTTGCACCAGTAGTTAGCCTTTATTACGGCTGGAAGGTCCTTTACGCCGCAGTCAGAGCCGAAAGCCCATACTGTCTCGTATTCTGGTCCCTGTCCCTTTATGTCGTCAACTTCGCAGTATCTTCCGCAGCCTATCGGACATCTGAAGCATGGATCCTTTCTTGTAAGATACTTCTCAGCAAGAGTCTCTCCACTTATCTCTTCAGCAAAGGAAAACTGTGACTCCTGGAAATTCTTGGTTGGCAGTACGCCATTCTCGTTGATTATGTTTACGAGCACAGCAGTTCCGTATGCAGGAAGTCCCTGTCCGGTAACGCCGTTATCCCTGATCTTCTTGGTGCATCTTGCAAATACTTCCTTGAGCATTGCAGGATCCTTGACCTCTACCTTCTTAGATCCCTTGACAACGATAGCCTTAAGGTTCTTCGATCCCATAACGGCACCGACTCCTGACCTGCCTGCTGCCCTTCCCTTGTCGTTCATGACTGCAGCCATGAGTGACATTCTTTCGCCTGCCGGTCCTATGCATGCTACCTTTACCTTCTCGCCATGGATTCCTTCGAGAGTATCAGTGGTATCTGCAACAAGCTTTCCCCAAAGCCCTGAAGCATCCTTTATCTCAACTTCGTCATCAACTATGTTCAGGTATACTGGCTTTTCTGATTTTCCTTCAAGGACTATCATGTCATAGCCGGCAAACTTCATCTCTGCGCCGAAGAATCCGCCTGAATTCGAGCTTGCAACCGTTCCTGTAAGAGGTGACTTGGTTATTACCATGTACCTGCCGCCGGTTGGGGTATTGGTTCCTGTAAGTGGTCCTGCAGCGAAGATAAGCTTATTCTCAGGACTGAGAGCATCTACGTTAGCATCAATCTCATCAATGAGCATCTTAGTGCCAAGTCCTCTTCCCCCAAGGAACTTAACTGCATCATCAAGATTCAGCTGCTCCTTCTTGACTGTCCCTGCGGTCAGGTCGACCCTCAGTACTGTACCCTGGTATCCGTAATAGTTTGACATACGATCCCTCCTATGGTTGTTCTGTACTAATATATAAGCAAGAATCATGCCAAATATTGTCAAGCCTGAAAACGTTTGAATTGCAATGGTTTACATTTTGATCAAAAAACAACCGCTCCATAATGGAGCGGTTATGCATATTATTTAGTGTTCCATTCTGGGACCTTGTCCCGAAATGATACATCGAGTCCGTAACCCTCAAGCTTTCGATATAGGGTATTCCTGCCAATCTCAAGTGATTTGGCAGCCTTTGATATGTTCCAGTCCTCATGCTCCAGCATGAAGAGTATATGTTCCTTCTCTATTTCACCGAGGCTTGCTACCCTTCGGGATGGTCCTGAAGCTCCAGCCATCGGCAGATCTCCTCTTCCACGGTTGACCTCGAAGATGTCCGGTGCGCTCTCCGTATTGACAACAAGCTCCACATAGTTCTCCAGTTCCCTGATATTTCCTGGCCAGTCATAATCCATCAGCCTGTCCATCTGGTCCCTTGTGAAATCAATCCTCTTCTTGTTGTGCTTCTTGGAGATTCTACCCATGAAGAAATCAAAAAGTATTGGGATATCAGACCTTCGTTCCTTGAGTGAAGGAAGCCTCAGCGGCAGTACGTTAAGCCTGTAGTAAAGGTCCTTCCTGAACGTTCCCTTCTCAACCTCATCCCTCAGTTCCCTGTTTGTCGCCGCAATGACCCTGACGTTAACTACATTGTCATTGATGCTTCCGATCCTTGAGACAGTACCCTCCTCGATAACCCTGAGAAGCCTTGTCTGAAGGTCGATGGGCATCTCACCTATCTCATCGAGGAACAGTGTCCCTCCGTCTGCAAGCTCAAACTTTCCTGGCATCCCCTTGGACTTTGCTCCGGTAAACGCACCCTCCTCATATCCGAACAGCTCCGATTCGATCAGGTTCCTCGGTATGGCACCGCAATTGAGTGCAATGAACGGTTCCCTTGAACGTGTAGACCTGTTGTGTATGGATTGGGCGAAGAGTTCCTTTCCGGTTCCGCTTTCACCCATTAGAAGCACTGTTGACTTGCTGTCAGAAATCTTCTTTGCAAGGTCCAGGACCTTTACGAAATTCGGGTCCTGTCCAATTATCTTCTCAAAGGTGTATATCGCCCTTCTGCCCATGAGCTTTTCAGCGAGTTTCCTCTGTTTCCTGACTTCCTTAAGGACCATTACAATTGAATCATATTTCCCACGAGTCAGTCTGTAGATGCTTACATTGTACTGCAATCTGTTCTTCCTTGAAAATACGTCAGTATCAGCCTCGTATTCCGTACCGTCCTCGATCAGGCTCCTTCGTATGGAATCCCAGTCCCTGAGTAGCTTCCGGGCATTGATTCGCCTCATGTCGTCCTTGTCGTATCCGAACATGTCGCATGCCATGTTGTTCGTCATGTCTATGTTTCCGCTTAAGTCCATTACAACGACTCCAACCTGGAAGGTGTCGAGTATTGCCTCATGGAACATCTGCCTTTCAGAAAGGTCGCTTTTAGACTTCTCGGATTCCATCATCTTGCTTATGGAATGGGCGGCAGCAACCACCATTCCTAATGTGTGGGAATGGACTCCATCGCTGTAGCCAGTAAGGTCCAGAGTCCCGATCAGATTTCCTTCAGGATCCCAGATTGGCGCTGCTGAGCACGTCCACCTGTGATAGACACTGACAAAATGTTCGCTTCCTGATACCTGAAGAGGAATCCGTTCTTCGATGCAGGTACCCATGGCATTTGTCCCGATGCTCCTTTCATCCATGTATGCACCTGGAACCATATGGAAAGAGAAGGCTTCAGTCAGAATGTTCTCATCACCTATTACGGAGAGTATGCACCCTTCCCTGTCTGTCAGTATCGTGAAGAAATCAGAGCCCCTTACGAACTCGTGAAGGTTGTTTATGAACGGAGCGGCGGTCAGAATGAGGCTGTTGTTTTCCTCCAGCTTCTCGAACAGCTCGCGTCCCTCAAGAATCCGCTTCGAATATACCCTGTCGCTTCCGACCTTGTATCTCCTGCATCTCTCATGGGACCTTTCGATATAGTCCTTTATTCCAGGTACTCTGGCATCAATTGTGCCATATGACTGTTCTTCCAACAAATCCACCTCCGGCAATAGAAAAAACTTGAAGCATATACTCCAAGTTTACAGCAAATGTCTCTAACTTACAACGCAAACCGTTCCATTACGGTACAAAGATTCAACCACCAGCTGTCAGGAACTTTATCCGGTAATCCTTCAGCAGGCCTTCGAAGACTTTATCATCCGCTTCAATCGTTACCTCGACCTCAGGAAACGTTATGGTTTTAAGCATATACACAGTCTGAGGGCCGATTTCCGCCATCCAGCCTTCGCCTTTGAAAAGCATGGTCCCATCAGATTCTTCCGAGGATATCCCTCCGAGCCTTGAAAAGTATTCAAGAAACTCCTGCCTTTCCTTTCCTCTCATGAGGAATGTCTTCTTAGTCATATGCATCCTCCAATTATAGATAGACTGATCCTTTACCCGTCCCGTATCGTATTTTCCAGTCAGGTGTGCCAATATAGCGGTCATAAAGGTCGTCAGCAGTCCTTATCAGAACATCCTTCAGCTCCAAGGTATCTATCCAGTCATCTGGAATGACTTCAACACCATACCTGGCACCCAGAAGGTTTCCTGTTATCGCACCGGTACTGTCGCTGTCACCGTCGTGATTGACAGAAGCTGCAAGAGCTTTCCTGAAGTCACTTCCATATCGTATGGCACAGTAGGTTGAAATCGCCAGGGCTTCTTCTCCGACCCAGCCTTCTCCAATTTTTGCTATGGCATCCGCATCATTGGATTTAGAATCTGCCAGATCTATTGACAGTCTGAGCTTCGCTGCTGTTTCCAGGGAGCCATCCCACAACTCAATTACATCAATGGCTTCCTCAGCTGCTTCCCTGATACCAGAGCCAGATATTATCGAGGCAATCATGAAGGCTAATGCCCCACCGGGTAGATATCCCGATGGATGGCCATGTGTTATCGCAGCGAATTCAACACCTTTTAGAAATGCTTCACCTTTCTCATAGAAGAGACCTGCCGGTGCAGTCCTCATGACTCCTCCGCAGCCTTTGCTCCAGTTGTGAGGAGACTGCCATGTACCCTTGATGCCTGATAACAGCGACTGCAGGCAGGTGTTCCCTGGTGCTCTCTTGTTATGGAGATCCACATGGTCGAGCAGCCAGCCTTTCATTTCAGGCTTTAGCCTCTTTTCCCCCTGAGTGAACAGCCATCTTCCATATGCGCTGAAAACCTCATCTGAAGGTTCGCTCACTTTCCCCTGTCGTCTCAGCATCTCGCTGCAAACTATGCCTTCAGCCGTGAAAAGCGCCATCTGCGTATCATCTGAAATCAAGGCTTTTCCGCCTTTTGAAACGACAAGGTCGGTTATCCCGTCCTTCCCGTACTTCTTTTGAATCATATCACGGCTCATGAATTCAATGGGATATCCCAAAGCATCTCCTATTGCTCCCCCCAGAAGGCATCCTCTGTAAAGGTCTCGCTCTCCCATACAACCACATCCTTTCGTTATCCTTAGGATATCAGGACAGGTATACCACTAACCGGACATCAGAGGAGCTTTGCAGAATGAAGCGGCAAATATTCAAGGACACCGCTGCGGCTGGTGCTCTCAAATACCGTGATCTCAGTGACTTCTGCCATCCCGATTCCTGATAGAGGAGAAACATCAACCGTATCGAGTGGCTTTTCAAGCTTTGCTTCCCTCGCAAGAGTCAGGTGAGGGGAATACGGTCTCTCCTCTTTCATGAAGCCAATCTTCCCGAATTTTTCAGAAAGCCTGTCGTACAGCTCGTAAAGCTCTTTACTGCCTTCCATTCCAAGCCAGATTATCTTCTTTCTCCCTGACGGGAACTGGCCAAGCCTTCCTATTGCAAGTGAGAAGAATTTGGTTTCAGCAGCAACCTCATCAACAGCTCTGAAGACATCACTAAGCTTAGCTTCATCGACTTCTCCCAGGAAATTCAGCGTCAGATGAAGATTCTGCGCCCGCGTGAACCTTCCTTGGGCAATATTCCTGAGGCTTCCCTGCACCTTCATTATCGCTTCCTTTTGTCCTTCTCCGAAGTCAATCCCAATGAAGATCCTCATTGTTCTTCCTCCACATCCATGAGGACAAATTCCTCGATCTCGAAGTTTTCAAGTACATCTTCAAGCGAGCTTTTCCTGACGACAGCAATGACATCCTTGCCGCACAGCAGCGCCTCAGTGAATGCATCATATAAGCCCATGCCGCGGAGTTCCAAGGGGCCTATCTCATCGATGATTATACCTTCGCACCTTGGATCCCTGCATATCTCATCAATTACCTCATCAGCCCACTCGAAGGCATCAGGATCAAAGAACAGATTCCCTGACTGAAGCCTGAATACCTTGGATTCCTCCTTTACTGCAAGCATCCTCTCTGTCCCATCGGAAAGCCTCTTAAGGGTATATCCCATCAATTCATCACCCACAAATACCTTGAGTGACACAATCCCGTCATATCCCAGGTCCTTCAGGTCATCCCAAAGGACAAGTACCCTTGCAGTCTTTCCCTTGTCAATACCTCCAGTAACTATCCAAACCATACTATCACCTGCCAAAAAATCGATTCATGATTACATTATACTTTGTAATGCAAGATAAAGCTTCAGAATACACCACTTTTCACTTTTTCAGGAAATGCAAAGGGACCGTCAGACTGACGGTCCCTGGGAAACTGATACTATTCTATTACTGTGTTGAGTATCTTTTCCTTCTGCTTTGTTCCATATGTCCTGATGAACAGGGCATATCCTGCGGTAAGAACACCTGCTGCTATGTACGAAGCCGTGTAGCTTGCAGGATCCATTCCAAGCTTGGTCTCAAGACCTAAGCCTATCGGTGCATGGATTATGTAGCTAGTGACCACGAAGCAGTAGAACATTCCAGGAATAAGCGATATGAGGTAATTCTTCCCGTGGATGAGAAGGTATACCGATATCATCGCAAGTGCGAATACTGCTATTGTCTGGTTTGTGAATGCGAAGTATCTCCAGAGGATGTTGAATCCTGCAGTATTTGACTTAGCATAGTAGAGGATTGCTATAGCTGGTACGAATATGCCTGCTGTAAGCGTTACTCTCTTAGTGTAATTGACCTGGTCGATGTGGAAGGTTTCAGCAAGCATTAGTCTAAGCGACCTGAATGCTGTGTCTCCTGAAGTTATCGGAAGTACTATTACGCCTGCTATTGCAAATATTGCGCCTATAGGTCCGAGGAATTCCCTTGAAACAAGACCGATCATGAGTGTTGCGCCAGTCTTTATGTCTGTTCCTCTTCCGAAGAGTATCATTGCACCGGCTGCCCAGCACATTGCTATGAAGCCTTCAACAAGCATCATGTTGAAGAATGTCATTCTGCCTTCCTTCTCGCTCTTTACAGCTCTGCCTATGAGGGTAGCCTGTGTCGAGTGGAAGCCTGACATGATTCCGCATGCTACTGTTATGAAGAATACTGGTACGAACGGAAGCTTTGAAGGATGGTTTCCAAACAGTTGTGAGAAATTGAGGTTCTGAAGGTTTGCTCCACCGTCAAGCATGATTCCAGCAAATATTCCAATTGCTGAGAATATGAGGATAGCTCCGAATATCGGGTATACCCTTCCTATTATCTGGTCAATCGGGAAAAGTGTAGCTATAAGATAATATAGGAATATTGCTGCATATACTATCCATGTTGTTGGATTCTCGAACAGAGGCTTCTGCCCGATAAGCTCATTTACTATGAGGTCTCCAGGTGTATATACGAAAACTGCTCCAACAAGAAGCATGAGTATCCATACTACTATGTTGTATACATTGAAGACACCCTTTCCAAGGTACTTCTGTATGAGCTTAGGCATCTGGGCTCCACCGTTTCTCATTGAAATCATTCCTGAGAAATAGTCATGAAGTGATCCAGCGAGTACGCAGCCTACAGGTATGGTTATGAAAGCTATAGGCCCGAAAAGTATTCCCTGTATAGGCCCGAGGATCGGTCCTGTACCTGCTATGTTCAAAAGCTCTATAAGACTGTTCTTCCATTTTTTCATTACGACGAAGTCAACTCCGTCTGCCTTAGCTACTGCCGGTGTCTCCCTGTCATCAGGTCCGAATACTGTTTCGCAATACTTTCCGTAAGCCAATCCACCTACTAACAGAATTGCAAGTCCAACCAAGAAAGTTAACATAATAATCCCCCTTATGAATTATTAAGAATAGTGCTTGTGACCCTTTGTCACATACCGATACGGAAAATTGCCCTGTCTGTCTTTTTTTCCAGGATGGTTCTAAGGTGCTTCTTTTCTTCCTTGAGGATAGTCTCCAGATCCCCTTTGGCTAGGTCCGGATAGACTCTGGCAAGCTCTGTTACGAACATCACAGAATCCGTCTCTACCCTCTCGGCGATATCGAAGACCTGACTCTTGTCAAAAAGCGCCCTTGCTTTGGCAACAACCGCTTCGGAATCGTTGAGAAAATTATTATCGATCAATAAATCCAAGTACCTTGCATCATCCTCATCCAGTTCCACGTCGCCAACATCAGGGACCTTGCCGAGCAGAGCAACGTAGATCATGTTGTGCCTCTCTTCATCTTTTGCAAGATTTTCGAAGAACTGTACACCAATTCCCTTGTTTACCTCCTTAGCCATAGTCCTGTAAAGTTCCGCCACCTTGATCTCATTGTCAGCTATAAGCTTGACGAGTTTGGTACCGTTCCATTTGACAGACATTATTACCCCTCCTTTCAAAACTTCTTAATATTATTTTAACTATTTATGAACTCAATTGTCAATGGTATGACCATAATCGTTTACATTTTACGACTATTAAATTTATATCTAACATGCTCAATGAATCAGTCCAATTGTCATATTTTTGCCAATTAAACAATTAATACCCTGAAGATTTCATATCAGAAAACTTCAGGGTATATATTCATGCTAAATGTATAAATGATTGAAAATCACAGAATGTTCGACTCAGGCTTTCAGGCGGATTAATTCAAAATATGCAAACCTTCGAAATGCGTTTTCAGGAATGTTTATACACACTCAAAATCTATCCAAACCGACTTCTGGTTATGCTGCCAAGAGTTCCATGAACTCCTCGCCTGTTATTGTCTCCTTCTCAAGAAGGAACTTTGTCAGGTCATGGAGCTTCTGCTTGTTCGCTTCAAGTATGTCCGTTGCCTTTATGTGGCATGACTTTATTATCGCCAATATCTCTTGGTCGACCTTGGCTGCGGTGTCGGCTGAAACCATAAGCTGAGTATCTCCTCCAAGATAAGGATTTACCACAGTCTCAAGCGCCATCATGTCGAAATTCTCGCTCATTCCGTACCGTGTGACCATTGCCCTGGCAATCTTTGTTGCCATCTCTATGTCATTTGAAGCGCCAGATGTGACCGTCCCGAAGATCAGTTCTTCAGCTGCACGTCCTCCCATGTATGTTGTGATCTTGTCGAGAGCCTGCTCCTTTGTCAGAAGCACCTGCTCCACTTCGTCAATCTGCATGGTGTAGCCAAGAGCTCCAGATGTCCTTGGTATTATGGTTATCTTGTGGACCGGGGCAGAATCCTTCTG
The DNA here is from genome assembly GCF_017873395.1 of Youngiibacter multivorans. GTDB lineage: Bacteria > Bacillota > Clostridia > Clostridiales > Clostridiaceae > Youngiibacter > Youngiibacter multivorans. The sequence goes on from NZ_JAGGKC010000021.1 coordinate 25,253, forward strand.
CATCGCCGCAACAAGGGCATGCCCAATCTCATGATAGGATATTGTAAGCTTGTCCTTCATGCTTATTACCGCATTCTTTCTCTGATAACCTGCTATTACTACCTCAACCGACTCCTCAAGGTCCTCCTGTATGACAGTCTTCCTGCCGAGCTTTACAGCTCTCAGGGCACCTTCGTTTATAATGTTGGCAAGGTCTGCTCCGGAGGCTCCGGATGTCGCTCTTGCGATCACATTGAAGTCAACTCCTGCATCGAGCTTTATTTTTTTCGCATGTACCTTGAGTATCGCTTCCCTTCCTGCAAGGTCTGGAAGCTCCACCGGGATCCTCCTGTCGAACCTTCCGGGTCTGAGAAGCGCCTTGTCTAAAGTCTCGGGCCTGTTGGTCGCAGCAAGGATGACAACTCCCTTGTCGGCTGAAAATCCATCCATCTCTGAAAGGAGCTGGTTCAGTGTCTGCTCCCTCTCATCATTACCGCCGATTCCGCCGGAATCCCTTTTCTTGCCTATAGTGTCTATCTCGTCTATGAAGACTATGCAGGGAGCCTTCTCCTGGGCCTGTTTGAAAAGATCCCTGACCCTTGCTGCACCCATACCTACAAACATCTCAACGAACTCAGAACCTGAGATCGAGAAAAACGGAACCTTTGATTCTCCGGCTACGGCCTTTGCAAGCAGAGTCTTTCCTGTTCCGGGAGGTCCTACCAGGAGAGCTCCTTTAGGTATGATGGCTCCAATATCTGCATACTTTTTGGGATCATGCAGAAAGTCCACAATCTCCCTTAGAGCATCCTTAGCTTCATCCTGACCAGCCACGTCCGCGAAGGTCTTGCCTGTCTGGGCTTCAACATAAACCTTGGCACTGCTCTTTCCGAATGACATTGCATTTCCCATTCCACCCTGGTTAAGCTTTCCGGAAAGCTTCTGTCCAAGATAAAGGAATAATCCTATTGGGAGTATCCATGTGAGGAGGAATGACATGATCGGTGACGCCTCCTGCGGAATAACCTTGCTGAAGCTTACGCCCTTGGCGTAAAGCCTGTCCACAAGCCCTGTATCTTCCATCCTGCCTGTCATGTACACGGCATCCTTGCCCTGCGCATCAGGTGCGTTATAAAGTATCTTGGTTTCCTGTATTTCAACTGTCTTGACTGACCCTGAATCTACCATGGAAAGGAATGTTCCATAATCCACTTCGCTTATTGAAGCGTTCATGATGGCCGGAACTACGAACGTATTGAACAGCAGCATTATAATCAGTACTATGCTGTAGTAGAACATCAGTGATTTTTTTGGCGGTTTAATCTCTTTCATCAATTTTCTCCTTTGTCATTTCGATAATCATTACCGAGAGCTTCTCAAGACCTTCTACCATAAGCATCAGGTCCTCACGATTCAGAGGCATGCCCTTTTCCATTCTCCCTGTAAGCCAATCGTCAAGCTTGGAGGCTATTTCCTGGCCTTTAAGGGTAAGCTGCATCAGCACCTTCCTGTCATCAGACGGATCTCTTCCCCTCTCCACAAGCCCTCTCTTCTCAAGGACCTTGCAGATGTTTGTCAGGTTTCCTCCTGCTATGGATGCTGAATCAGAAATCTTGCCCATGCTGGCAGATCCTTCAATATTCATGATCATAATGATCCTTGCCTGGTTGGGTGTAAGGTCTTCTAAGCTTCCCATCCTGTCAAGACAGCCGTCCATGGCCTCGTTAAGCTTTCTCGTGCTTTGAAGAAGCTTTGCCTTGAATTCGTTCATCTCCATCATTATCCCTCAATTTGCTTATAATTTATAAATATTATAGTTCATAGTAAAACTATACCCCCGGAAATCATCTTCCGGGGGCTTTTAATCGATTTTTAACTTTACAGCCAGGTCTCATAAGGTCTGAGTGAGTCCTCCACTATCTTTCCGAAGCTTTGGGAAGCACCCCAGTCGAACCTGAAGAGTCCTTCTCCGCCTCCACCGCCTACATAGTGGACCCTTGTGGCACCGGCAGCGTCGTCGATTGTTACAGTCAGTGTAAGTCTGTTGCCAACCCTGTAGAAATGCTTCTCGTATACCATTACCACTACCCTTCTGTCACTGAACCTGACCTCGTAGTGATCGAGCTTTTCTCCTGTAATGCTTCCGTTGATCACGGCATCATCAAGTGTTTCTATGGCTTCATCAATATCGAGTGAAACATGTATGGTGGTTTCCATCTTTCCCTCCTAATCCTCTATCTTTACGATCCTTCGCTTGGCCTTGTAGGTACGTCTCTTTTTCTTTACAACAGGCTCAGGCGTCTCTTCAGGCTCCTTTGGAATATCAGATTTGAGTGACACCCACATTGATGTACCCTTGCCTTTCTGATGTATCTCAAGGAAATCGAACTTCTTGAGGAACTTAGACAGCTTGGTGTCTCCGTAGTTCCTGACGTCGAAATCCGGATACCTTTTAACCAGCCGGTTTCCGATTTCTCCCATGTTCATGCTCTGGTCCTCTGCATCGACCTCATTCATCATCCTTATGATTGCGGACTTTATGACGCTGATGTCAGTCATATACTTGCCAGTCTCGGTCTGTTCCTGAGGCTTTGTGCCGTTTGTTGCGACCTTGGTATCAGGTTTTCCTTCAACAGGCTTTGATTTCATATCCTGATTGGATCCTTCTTCAAGTGCTTTCTTCTCTGACTCAGCCAGTACATCAAGATACTTGAACTGGTTGCAGGCAGCAATGAATGGTTTGGGGGTCTTCTTTTCTCCCATTCCTACCACCATCATGCCAGATTCTCTCAGTCTTGCTGAAAGCTTGGTGAAGTCGCTGTCCGAGGAGACAATGCAGTACCCATCTACATTACCCGAATAAAGGATGTCCATGGCATCGATTATCATGGCAGAGTCTGTCGCATTCTTGCCTACTGTGTACCCGTACTGCTGTACCGGAGTCACGGAATTTTCAAGAAGGACGTCCTTCCAGGATGCTACCTGTGGTTTGGTCCAGTCTCCGTATATCCTCTTGTATGTGGCTACCCCATAGTTTGAAATCTCATCAAGTATGAACTTTATGTACTTCGCCGATACATTGTCGGCGTCGATAAGTACTGCAAATTTTCTATCGTCAATCATATTTTGCCGCGCGTTTTTTGCAACGCGCACTCCTTTCCGTGTGTTACCTAAGTATCAGTATAGAGCATTTTTTTGTACTTCGCACGAATTTTGTAAACGATGAGATAGATTTGAGGCTGTACCTTCAGAGCCTTAAGGGTTAAAATGGGAGATATACTTTGATGGGAAGTGGTCGCATGATAGCAGTAATAGCAGGTACACCAGTGGATACGTCAATGGGAAAAAGCCTTCTTGAGGAACATGGATATGAGGCGAAGCCTTTTCCGATTTCAGATACACCTGAAGAGCAAAGCATACTCCAGGTCCTTTATCCTGAAAGGCTCCGAAAGATCATAGAAGATAAGGTGGATGAGATCAGGGCTCAGGGAATGGGCACGGTTTTCGTATATTGCAATTCCATTTCAGCGGCAGTTGACATGGAGGACATAGGTAACAAGAAGGGGGTCAGGATGATCACCCCTCTGATGGTCTACAGGGACCTCGGTAAGAGCTACAGAAGCCTTGCGGTTATCGCCGCAAACAGCCAGAGCGCCTGCGGCATAGAGAAGGCACTCCAGTCCGGCAAAAGCGACACTAGAGTCACTGGATTGGGTTCTTTGGAGCTCGTTGATGCGGTGGAGACAGGAATGGACCCTGAGAAGATAGTTGATGCATTTGACCTTGAAAGCCTAATAGGATTCTTCAGATCCTCAGGCTGTGAAGCCCTTGTTCTTGGATGCACCCATTTTTCCTGGTTCAGGGACGCTTTGGTGAAAAAAAGTCCTATAAAGGTAATAGACCCTGCGCTTATGATGCTGGAAATGCTCGAAAATTGAGCATTTCCAGCATTTCCAGCGTTACGGATGTTTTGATTTCAATTGAATTGTGGTATCATTTATTCAAAATGGTAAACGTTTAGAATAGCACGAAAGAAACATTCGAGGAGTGATAAAGATGAAGCTTGAAGGAAAAGTAGTAGTTGCACAAGGCGGCGGACCTACAGCCGTAATCAACCAGTCCCTGGTGGGAGTTGTTCTCGAATCAAGGAAGTTCCAGCAGATAACCAAGGTGTACGGAGCGGTCAACGGAGTCAAGGGAATAGTGAATGAAGACTTCCTCGACCTTACCCAGGAAACCACCCATAACCTTGAACGGGTGGCTGTAACACCATCATCTGCCCTGTTCTCAACAAGGGACAAGCCTGATGAGGCGTACTGCCAGGAAATATTCAAGGTTTTCAAGGCACATGATGTAAGGTACTTCTTCTATATCGGCGGAAACGATTCTGCGGATACAGTAAGGATAGTAAATGAGCAGGCTGAGAGATCCAACTACGAATTCAGGGCCATTCACATACCAAAGACCATAGACAATGACCTGGTGATAAACGACCATACTCCGGGATACCCTTCTGCAGCTAAGTTCGTGGCACAGGCCTTCATAGGCATAAACCTGGACAACAGAGCTCTTCCAGGAGTACACATTGGTGTTGTCATGGGCAGGAACGCCGGATTCCTTACTGCAGCTGCTTCAATCGCGCAGAAGTATCCCGACGACGGACCTCACCTGATATACCTGCCTGAAAGGGCATTCAAGACCGATGAATTCCTTGCTGATGTCAAGTCGATATACGACAAGTACGGAAGATGCGTCATCGCGGTCTCAGAAGGCATCCAGGATGAATTCGGAGTGCCCATAATAACAAAGCTTGAAGAAAAGGAACGTGATTCCCACGGCAACCTGCAGCTCTCAGGAACTGGAGCGCTGGGAGACCTGCTTTCGAAGCTTGTTAAGGACAACCTTGGAATAAAGAGAGTCAGGTCCGACACATTCGGATACCTTCAGAGGTCTTTCCTCGGCTGCGTCTCTGATGTTGACCAGAGGGAAGCCAGGGAGGTCGGTGAGAAGGCTGCCCAGTTCGCAATATGGCACAACATAGACGGGTCAATAACTATACACAGAACCGGCTTCTACTCAGTAGACTATAAGCTGTCAAAGCTCAAGGATGTTGCAGGACTTACCAAGCTCATGCCTCCTGAATTCATCAATGCAAGGGGCAACAATGTGACAAATGAATTCAAGTATTACCTTACTCCCCTTCTCGGGACCGGGATGCCTTCCGCAAGCATGCTGAGAGCGCCAAGAGCGGATAAGCTTCTCATAAAATAAGGATGGTGGACTGATGCTGTTTTATGCTGACAAGGATAAATGCACGCTTTGCGGCGACTGTATGAAGGCTTGCCCAAGGTATATTGTCAAACCAGATGAAGATGGATATCCTCAGGTTTCTGAGGAAGATGAATGGTACTGCATACGCTGCGGTCATTGCGTAATAAACTGCAGGTTCGAGGCTGCTAACCTCTCCTTCTACAAATGGGAGGATGCTGAAGACCTTTCGGCTTCAGATTTTCCATCTCAGGATGAAGCGAGGAGGCTTATCTGCACAAGGAGAAGCACAAGAAGCTTTAGGAGCGACAAGGTGGAATCTCAAGCCCTGATGAGGCTTATGGACATGACAAGGTATGCCCCTTCTGCTTCAAACAAACAGCCTGTAAGATGGGTAATCGCTGAAAAGAAAGAGACCATGGACGAACTTAGAAGGCTTTATGAAGAGAACCTCAAGACAGACTCCGGAATGATCACAGACAAAAGATATGCGGTTCAGGAGGATCAGATCAAATCAGGACTTGACCCCGTATTCAGAGGTGCCCCCATGCTCGTAGTCGCTTTGATACCCTCATCACATGAGTGGCCAGAGGATGCAGCAATCGCACTTTCCTATTTCGAGCTTTCAGCTCATTGCATGGGAATCGGCACCTGCTGGGCTGGCTTCATAACAAGAGCCTTGAGGAAGAACCAGGAAATGAGAAAACTCCTTGGTATAGCAGATGATGAATGGGTTGGAGGAGCTACATTATTCGGATACCCTTACCTTAAGAATCCAGACCGGCTTCCGCTGAAGAAGGAACTGGAGCTTGACCTCAGGTAACCACACAGGAAAATTTGAAGCCCGTCATCAGCTCAATGAGCCGATGGCGGGCTTCGTTTCATATCAAGTTCCTTATGATTTCAGCGATTGCGCTTTCTTCATTGGATACAGTTACAATATCGGCGATATCCTTGATTTTTTGATTAGCATTTCCCATAGCGATACCAACATCTGCAGAAGTAATCATCTCAAGGTCGTTCATGTAGTCCCCGACTGCGTATATCCTCATATTTGACCCCATGATCCCTCTAAGCTTTTCAAGCATGAAGCCCTTCGTAGCTGTTGGAGGTAGTATTTCAAGATATACATCCGACGAGTACACATGATGAACATCATCCTCTATTTCCATCTCAATAAGCTTTTTTTCAATTTCCTTGAGCTCATCTGCCTTTCCATAGGCCAGGATCTTAAGCCATTGTTTGTTCAGGACTTCCTCGAAACCTGAATACAGAGCTGGCTGATGGTCAGAAAATATTCCTGGATTACCCTTTTCTTCTGAAGATACGATATGGCACGAGTCAGGGGTATATATGTGCATCATAACCTCAGGATGGACGTAAAGACAATATTCTACCCATTCCTTTAGCCTTTCTACAGGCAAATAGACTGCATCAAGGAACATGTCCTTCTCACTGTCATAAAGGGCACACCCGTTGTATAGGATGCAGGGCGCGTTGATATCAACGCCATCCATGAATTTCCTGAAATTCTGATGGCTTCTCCCGGTAGCCACTCCAAAGAGGCCCCCATTTTCAATAAACTCTCTTATCGCAATTTTGTTATCCTCTGACACTATGCCGCCATTGTCCAGCAGAGTGCCATCAAGGTCGCTCAGCAGCAGCTTTCCGCTGTATCTACCCATTTGTCACCTTCCTTTATTGAATACCTTTTTTCTTTGTGTATGTCATAGGAGACATTGAAGTGTATCTCTTGAATACAGTACAAAAGTGCTTGTAATCAGTAAATCCTGTCATTTCAGAAATCTCGTAGACCCTGTATCTGCCTGTCGACAGAAGTTTGACTGCCTGTTGTACTCTGAAAAGGTTCAGGAAGTCCAGGAATTTATGGCCGGTGACCTCCTTGAATTTCCTTGTCAGGTAACTGGAGGAGACCAGAAGGTCATCAGATATGCTCTCTATGCTTATCTTTTCCCTGTAGTCACTCTGAATCCTTCTTATCGCCTCTGCCACATAACCGCTCTCTGACTTATCCATCTGAATGTACTTTGCAAGGTCAAAGGAATCCTTCTTCGCATTCTCAATGGCAGCCACAGCTGACCTTTCGATTTCAATCTCCTCATGCACCCTACCCATGAGCGCTCTGACCTTATCCTCATCAACAGGCTTCAGGAGATAGTCGCAGGCTTTTAGCTCAATCGCCTGCCTGGCATATTCAAATTCCGCATAGCTGGTAAGTATGATGCTCTTGAACCTGAGCTTGGAGGATGCCTGTCTCAGCATTTCAATGCCATCGAGTCCTGGCATCTTAATGTCAGTTATCACCACATCCGGCTTAAATTCGAGAATCATTTCCAGGCCTTCAATACCGTTCCTGGCATCAGCCACTACCATACAGTCCATTCCGACCCAGTCCAGTGTTGATACAAGTCCTTTTCTTATGATATCCTCATCTTCTGCTATTATTACCTTAAGCAACCCGTTCATCCCTCCTTGCAGGCAGAATAATCCTCAGCATTGTCCCCTTTTCCTTTTCGCTGAAAATTTCCACTCCGTACTCCGGTCCGTATGCAAGCTGTATTCGCCTGTGTATGTTGTAAAGCCCGGAATGTCCGCTTCTGTTGGTCTGCTGTTCCAGGAGCCTTCTAACCTCATTAAGGTTATCCGGTTCCATCCCGGTCCCGTTATCTTCACAGGTTATCTCAAGAAGTCCGTCCGATACTTTTCCATTAATTGTCACTTCAAGGCAGTCCCTTCCGCCAAATCCATATTTGACTGCATTTTCAATCATAGGCTGAATGATAAGCTTTGGGATCACACAATTCTTTGCATCCTCTGAGATATTTATGCTGTAGCTGAACCTATCGCTGAATCTTGCCTTAAGTATGCTCATATAGTTTTCTGTATATGCTGCATCCTTTTCGAAGGTCACTGTTTCCTCCTGTGTATCAATGCTGTACCTAAGCAAGGTGGATAAATTCAATATCATTTTGCTTGCTGAATCCGGATCAAGCTTTGACATGAACCTGATGTTTTCAAGCGTATTGAACAGGAAATGCGGGTTGAACTGGGACTGAAGCTGCCTTGACTGTGACACGGCAACAAGCTTTCCCATTTCCTTGTTTTTCTCGATCTGCTCCTTGAGGCTGTCGACCATTATGTTGTAGGAGTCGCTGATTACCTTGAACTCATCACTGGCAACAGAGTCGATATATGAGTCAAGGTCTCCGCCTCTTACCCGCTCCATGGCATCTATTATCGTATACAGGTCTTTGGTCTTCTTTGCAGCCATGTTCTTCGTGCTCATGTATACAAAGGCAATTAGCATAACGAATATCAATAGGAGAACAATGGAAATGGACTCGAAGAATCTGGTCTGGCTTCCCATAGAAGCTATGGAATGCACAACCAGCCTGCCATCAAGTATTCCCTTTGATATGATATAGTATTTGTCATTGTCGTCCTCATGGATTCCATCGGAATCCGGGTTTACTATGTATCTTTCCATTGAATCGAGCAGACTGTAATTGTTGCCTGTAAGCACCCAGCCATATTCATCAGCTATGACAGTCTGTGATTTTAGCCTTGCTATTTCCATTCCAAATTGGATGCTGTCCATTACGAAAATAACGTAACCCATGACCTCGCCGTCAAAGACCATGGCTTTGCCAAGCAGCAGCTTCATTGAATCAGAGTTATCATCTCTTACTAGCTTGAGCTGGACCTGGTCAGGCTGATTTCTCATGGACCTGAATATTCCCCAATCCAGGTAATTTCCCATGTCCAGAAAATGCGGGATTTCCGAAGTGCCGCTTACTACGCTTTCCATATGTCCATTGAAGACATACAGGTAGCCTCTTCTGTCCAATTTGTTCGAAATATCATAAATTTCCCTGAAAATAGCAACACGCTGGTCTGCAGTCATGCCCTCCAGGATATACCTTTCTTCCGAGATCATCTCGATCACTGAAGAATATGATTCAACGGCAGTTCCAAGGCTATCTGAAATTTTAACATTGTCATCGCTTGTCGACCTTTTAAGGTCATTTTTCCAGACTGCCCATGACGCGGTTAATCCCAATACTGTGAGGAGAGCGACTGGAACCATGGCATAAAGGAAAAACATCTTCCTGATGTCCTTGAAATAGCTGTGCCTTACTTTTCCCATCATTGCCCTCCCCTTAATCATCTTAGTTTCTGACCAGACAATTATACTACAGCTGCACCTAAAATTATAAGCTGATCTCCTTTTTCCCTGAAACCTTGAAGAACAGCATCAGTGAAGCGACTGTAGTAAGCGTAAGTATACTTGCAAGTGCAGCTGCAGTTCCATAACTTGCTCTTATTACCTCCGTATATATCGCAACAGACATTGTCCTTGTGCTTCCTGTATAAAGTATTACGGATGCCGACAGTTCATTGATTATGGTGATCCAGCTGAGTATCGCTCCTGACATTACACCAGGGAGCATCATGACCGCAGTTACCTTGAAGAAGGTTCTCAAGGGTGAATCCCCGAGGCTGATGGCAGCTTCCTCCATGCTTGGGCTTATCTGGTAAAGTATTGCAGCGCTGGACCTTAAAGTGTAAGGCAATCTTCTTATGGTAAATGCCACTATTATGATGATTGCCGTACCGCTTAGAAGCAGAGGCTTCTCATTGAATGCCAGAAGAAGTGTTATTCCAAGAACAGACCCGGGTATGATGTACGGGAACATCGTCATCGAATCAATAAGGCTTGTGAATTTACTCTTCCTTCGTGTTGTCAGATATGCTATGAACATTGCGAGGAATATGATGACTACAATGGCAACCAGCCCATAAAGATAAGTGTTCAATATCGGCTTTGCCAGGTTCCTGAAAATGGTCCTGTAGCTGTCGAGTGAGAAGCCTTCTGCGAACATCGCACCCCTTGTCGCCTTGAATGATGTATAGACTACTGTAAGCTGAGGTATTATCGACAGGAACACAATGACATAAATCGGGGCATGTAGGAAAAGATTGCTGATTCCCTTGAGCTTCTTCGCCTGTATAGGTCTCAGCGAGCTCATCGTAAATGATTTCCTGTTGACTACATATTTCTGTCCCAAAAACATTGCACCCGTGATAATGACCATTATGACAGCAAGAGCCGCAGCAAAGTTTGCCTGGCCTCCGGTTTCTGAGATGAATTCACTGTAGATAAGGACCGGCATTACCGTATAGCCCTCACCGATAAGCATTGGAGTTCCGAAGTCCGCAAGTGAATTCATGAATACGAGGAGTGAACCTGCAAGTATAGTCGGAGTCACAAGCGGGAGAACTACTGTGAATATCTTCCTTATCCCGCTGCATCCAAGACTCTCTGCAGCTTCACTTAGGGATGCGTCAACCTTCTTAAGGGCTCCTTTGGTATACATGTAAATATAGGGATAAAGCTTCAGAGAAAGTACCAGGAGTATTCCACCGAATCCATATATTGAAGGTGCTGTTATTCCAAATATCGAAGAAAGCAGCTTCGTCAGTATTCCGTTTCTTCCTCCGAGCATTATCCAGGAGTATGCTCCAATGAATGGAGGTGAAAGCATGGATATGATGATAAGCACATCCACCAGGCCTTTTCCTTTCAGCTCGTATACCGTGGTGAAATAGGCCATGGGTGCTCCGATCGCTACAGCAATTAGCGTTGTGCAGGTAGAGACCAGGAAGCTGTGCCCAAGTGTCCTGTAATAGTATTTCTTAGTAAAGAACCTTGTAAAATTATCCAGCGTGAATTTCTGGGTCTCCGGGTCCTTGAAGCCGCTCGAAAACAGTGAGAACAGGGGATACACCAGGAATATTGCAAATAGAACAGCTATTGCAATTGTTATAACTGTCCAGAAGTCGAATCTGAACTTTCGCTTAGTCATCACCGGCCTCCTTCATGAGGCTTCTTTTGCCGTCTTCAGTGAATACATTTATCTTTTTAGGATTGGGCTTAAGTGTCAGCATGTCACCTACTGATGATATGCCTGAAGCCATTCCAATATCCTGCGAATATTCTATGGACGGCTGATTTGGAAGTATCATATTGTCACTGAAATCAAGCTCATAATTAGTGTACTTTCCAAGGAATGTCCTGCCCTTTATCCTGACCGTCAATCCAGCGCTGTCAATTGAGAATTCTTCTGGCCTTACCGAGATTGTGACCTTCATGCCAGGAACACATTCATCAGAAAGGTTATCCATATGTGTGCGGTAGCCATCTGCGAACTCCACGTATTTTCCTTCAGTGTCCTGTCCGACTATACCTCTGAACAGGTTTGAATGTCCAATGAAGGTTGATACGAAGACATTTGACGGTCTTGTGTAGATATCCTTTGGAGCGCCAACCTGCTGGATAACCCCAAGATTCATCACTGCTATCCTGTCAGATATAGCAAGTGCCTCTTCCTGGTCATGGGTTACATAGACTGTAGTAATGCCTACCTTGTCCTGTACCTCCCTTATTGCGCCTCTCATTTCGATCCTCAGCTTCGCATCCAGGTTTGAAAGAGGTTCATCCATCAGCAGCACGCTTGGATGTATGACTATGGCCCTTGCAAGTGCAACCCTCTGTTGCTGTCCTCCGGAAAGCCTTTCAGGAAGCCTGTCCTGCATCTCGCTGATCCTTACAACATCAAGGATGTCATCCACCTTTTTCTTCATGTCAGCCTTGGGAATCTTTCTTATCTTAAGCCCATATTCGACATTCTGTCTCACCGTAAGATGAGGAAATATTGCATAATTCTGGAATACCATACCAATGTTCCTCTTATGGGCAGCTATGTCGTTGATCACAACATCATCAAAGCTGATTTCACCGCCCTCTATGGAGTTAAATCCGGCTATCATCCTGAGGAGTGTCGTCTTTCCGCATCCTGAGGGTCCCAGGAGAGTGAAGAATTCACCGTTTCTTATTTCAACAGACAGATCCGGTATAATGACAGACTCTCCATATTTCTTTACTACCCTGTCAATCTTGATGGAATTGCTCATACCTTTTGCTCCTTACCGCTATATAAAAGCTTGATTCATTTATTCCGCCATCTTAGAATTCAAGCCCACAACAAGAGTTGTGGGCTCTACTGATTTCAGCTATTCCCTTTTGTTATTTGCTTATGAATATCTCGTTGAATTTAGTCAGCCATACAGACTTATTTGCAGTTACGACTGCTTCTTCATCGAATATGATATTGATGTCTTCCTTCTTTGTCAGATACTCAGGTGCAGGAACGTCTGTCCTTACTGATCTTCTGTTCAGCTGCTCTACGATAATCGTCTGAGCTTCCTTGCCTGTTATGAAGTCGATGAACTTCTTGGCATTGTCCATGTTCTTCGCACCATTAATTATGTATATTCCGTCAGGCTTGGATATTACTCCCTCTTCCATATATACAAGCTCAACAGGTGCTCCGTCCTTGACATACTTTGCTCCGCCTTCTTCAAACGTGAGTCCTACGACATATTCCCCGTCAGCAACGCCCTTGTAAACCGCTGATGAACCGCTGAGAAGCTTTCCGTCAAGATTTTCAGCAAGCTTTTCTACATACTCCCAGCCCTTGTCAGGGTCTCCCTTGCCCATTGCATAGAGCATGTTTATGAGATGCTCATAGGATGAAGATGATTTCGAAGGGTCTGCAAATGCGATCTTTCCTTTTAGCTCCGGATTCAGAAGGTCTTCATACCCTTTTATCTCTATGCTTCCGACAAGGTCTGTATTGACCATGAGAACACTTGGAATGTCTGTGAACCTTGTAAGAGAGCCTTCAGTATTCTTGAATGCTTCCTGCACTGAGCCTTCATTTGCAGATGTATATTTCTCGAATAGAGACATCTGCGGCTTCATTGTTGAAAGGGAACCTCCCCAGAATATATCACCCAGAGGATTCGATTTCTCAGACTCTACCCTCTTGAGCAGTTCTCCGGTTCCGGCTGCGATTACTTCAACCTTTATGCCAGTCTGTGTCTCGAATTCGCTTACAAGCGGATTTATGAACTCAAGTGGATGAGGACAGTAGATAACCAGGTTTTTCGAGACAGCAGCCGGTGCTGATGTTGAAGAAGGTGTTGTAGGAGTTTCTGTTTTGCTTCCGCATGCAGCAAGCGAAGCTGCTGTAATCACGGAAAGGCAAAGTGCCAGTACTTTTTTCATTGCTAGGTCCCCCTTAGGATTTATGATGATGTAATCGTATACTATTTGGATGATTGCCAGAAACCCATTTTTCAGGACAATTGTCTTAAAAAATGAACCTGGGAAAATTATGAATTCCAGAGAAAAAGCCTTCCAAAGCCCATTATAGGGCTCTGGAAGGCAATTTTACCAACGCTTTTTTTCACATGTCCACAGAAACTGTGAGGACAGCAATGACGATCTCAATGGTTTCTCCTGCTCCAAATACAGGTACCTGGAGCCCGTGCGCATTAAGGCCGCCCTTCACCACCTCAATCTCCCTGTTTCCAACCGGCACCGCCTTAAGTACAGCAGCCTTATCAACCCTTTCCGGGTCTGTGCAGCCTATCTTGACATGGACATGCATTTTAAGCACATCCTTCTCCAGTATATCCTCTATACCGCAAAGGCAGGACCTGGATACTGCGTCCTTGACTGCCTTGACCGCTGCCTTTGTTATGTCACCGCCATGAAGGTCGGCACCCATTCCAATTTCAATCACGTATCTCTTAAGCATTGACATACCTCCGATTACACTGGTTTGACACTAGGACCTATTCCAGTATCTGATCAGGCTTTTCAAGGATCTCACAAAGGGTCTCAAGATAAAGCGATGCCGGATAGCCGTCGATTATCCTGTGGTCTACTGTGAGGCTAATATAAAGCCTGAACCGGTCAGCTATCTCTCCATTTAGCCTTTCAAGCCTTGGCACCACCGCTCCCACACAGAGTATGGCAACCTGCGGAGGGTTTATTATGGCTGTTGCCACCTCTATCTTCATCTTGCCTACGTTGGTTACCGTGAATGTTCCGCCAACCATGTCCTCTACTGCAAGAGCTCCGGTTCTTGCCTTATCAGTAAGGTCCCGTGTGACTGCCATGATCTCACTTACCGAAAGTGAATCTGTATTCCTTATGACCGGTGTCATGAGCCCGTTTGGAATTGCTACAGCCATGTTGATATTGATATCCTCGTAGGTCCTTACAATCCCGTTTTCATATGTAGAGTTAAGGGCAGGATGCTTTCTGAGAGCAAGGGCTGCAGCCTTCAGAACCATGTCATTTATGGAAGGAGCCTTCTCGCCCTTAGCTTCTGCTTCCTTCTTGCTTTTTTCGTGAAGCTCCATTAGCTCAGTCACATCCACTGCCCTTGAAAGCATTATCGCCACATTTTCATGTGCGCTGATGGACATTCTTTCAGCTATTATCTTTCTGAGTCCCCTTACCTTCGTTTCTGTAAATTTTGCTTCTGACATATCTTCTCCTCCCGTTGGAATTGGTTTCCGGAGACGTCTTTGTCTCCGGAAACCTCTAAGCTTAAAGCTTTATCCGAGAGCCTTCCTTATTCCCGCAATGATGTCATCCTCGTCTACGAGCCATTCCTTTTCAAGTACAGGCGAGAACGGTATAGGGGTATCAGGTCCGCAGACCCTTACAGGCGCTGCCTTCATGAATTTGAACGCATGCTCTGCGATCTCAAGGCCTATCTCAGTAACTGAGTTACCAAAGCATGGTGCCTCATTTACAAGTACTACCCTTCCTGTCTTCTCCACTGACTTTGCAATTGTTCCAATATCAAGAGGCTTCAGGCTCCTTGGGTCGACAACCTCTACGCTGATACCCTCTTTGGCAAGCTTCTCTGCCGCCCTTAAGGATTTGTGCAGCATCATCTGGGTGGCAATTACTGTGACATCGGTGCCCTCCCTCTTCACGTCGGCAGAGCAGATCGGAACTGTATAATCGCCGTCCGGAACAAGTCCCTTAACACCGTACAGCAGCTTGTGCTCATAGAAGAGAACAGGGTCACTGCCTCTTATTGCTGTCTTCAGCAGTCCCTTGTAGTCTGCTGGAGTGCTTGGAATGAGGATCTTCAAACCGGGTATGTTCATGAAGAGTGCTTCAAGGCACTGTGAATGCTGAGCTGCAGCTCCTATGCCGGCTCCGTTTGGAACCCTCAGCACCATTCCGCAGACCTTTCCTTCCTCCTGCATTCCTGCCATGTACCTTGATTTTGTCGCCTGATTCACGATGTAGTCAGCGGCGACTGATGTAAAATCGGAGAACATGAGCTCAGGTACTGCCTTCATTCCCATGTAAGCGGCTCCTGTTGAAAGCCCCATGATGGCCGTTTCTGAGATTGGTGAGTCTATGACCTGCTTAGGGAACCTCTGGATAAGGCCTGCAGTTACGCCGAAGCAGCCTCCGAACTTACCTACATCCTCACCTATTACGAAAACCTCCGGATTCCTTTCCATTTCTTCCGCAAGAGCCTCATTGATGGCCTGTGCTACAGTTATTTCCCTCATTTCAGAGCACCTCCTTCAAGCTCGAAGTAGACATCTGTGTATACTTCGGAAATGTCAGGATACGGGCTTTCCTCAGCGAACTTCTGAGCGGCATCGATTATAGCTATCTGCTCGTTCTTTACCTCAAGCAGCTTCTCAGGAGAAGCTAACCCCTTTTCAAGGATGATCGTCTCCAGCCTCTTGATAGGATCCTTCTTCATCCACATATCAAGCTCTTCCTTCGGCCTGTAGGTTACAGGATCTCCTTCGAAATGTCCCTGATGCCTGTATGTCTTGAATTCAAGGACACACGGTCCTCCGCCTTCCCTTGTCCTCTTGAATGCTTCACCAGTTGCTTCTATTACTGCAAGGACATCATTACCATCAACGGAAATTCCCGGCATGCCATAGCTCTGGGCTCTTGCCGAAAGGTCCTGGATATTGGACGAGTCCTTGCTTGACATCGATATTCCGTAGCCGTTGTTGACTATGATGAATACTGTCGGAAGGTTCAGTACGCTCGCAAGGTTCATTCCTTCATGGACGTCACCTCTGTTGGCAGCACCGTCACCGAATATGGTTATCGCTATGTTTCCGTCATTCCTGAACTTGTGGGAGAATGCATAGCCGTTTATTATGGTCTGCGCATCTCCAAGGATTCCATTGCAGCCAAGCGCTCCGTTCTTAGGCGAACAGGCATGCATGGACCCTCCCTTTCCCTTGTTTGAACCGGTTGCTTTTCCATAGAGCTCAGCCATCAGTGCATTGGGACTTATTCCAAGTCCAAGAAGAAGTCCGTGCTCCCTGTGGCTTGTACCCACGCTGTCCCCAGACTTTATATTGTAGTGCGTCCCTGCCATGAACGCCTCCTGTCCTATCCCCAGATGTATGAATCCGGGAAGGACACCCTTTGCGAAAAGGTCGGAAAGCCTTTTTTCAAAAAGCCTAATCAGCCACATTTCGCCATACAGCTTTATGAGATCCTCATTTGCTACTTTCACAGTCTTACCCCCTATTAAAGTCAAATTCCCCGGGAAGAATCCTCCCCGCAGCGCCTGTAGAAGCTGAAGCCTTCCAAAACATCCTTCGACCCTTCGCCGCACTCAATGAAGAAACCGCTGCCCGATGCCACCTTAAGTGTCTCATGGATATCGATGACCACAGGTCCGTCGGGGCTTAGTTCAAGCTCGATCCTGTCACCTTTGTTGAAAGGCACTTCCCTCTCACCGTCGAGGGCTACCATCCCCTCAGGTGCCTTCACCAATATCCTCTCATGAGGAACAATTTCCCTGTATCCTTTAAAGGCAATCTTGCTCATGACTCCAGGAGCCATGGGCACCCATGTCTCTACGCATCCTTTATCACCAAGCTCCACATATACACCGTTAGGGTCTGTCTCCTCCACAGGATGAACGCTGCCTGCAATGGCTGACATTCCAAGACAGTCTGGTTTGGCTACGGTAACCATAAGCTCACTGATGGCTGAAGGGTCGTACAGGGCCCTTGCACCGACATAGAGGTCGCTGGTTATTGCAGCATCCACAAGGGCGATATCAGTGAAAACCCCATTCTTGTATACCTTTATGCACTTTCTTCTGCTCATCTTGAGCCATTCTTTTTCCTTGTCCCTCTCTGCAACCACGGCTGCCATTCCTGCAAGGGTACCCTCCATCATCCTTGGAAATACATTGTTGGTACCTGTTGAAACAGGAATAAGCGGCACTTCACCGCAGGACTTGGCAACAGCCCTGTTGGTCCCGTCACCGCCAAGGGTTATTATGCAGGATGCTCCCATTTCATTGAGCATCCTCGCTGCATTGGTTGAATCTGCCTGGTCATTCTCAATAAGGATATCAAGATATTTTATCTCCACATCTATCTTCATGCTTCTTTTGAGATGCTCGCAGGCTTTCTCGATTATCTGGAATGCATCGGGCATCACGCATATTTCCCTAAGCCCGGAAGCGTGGATCACGGACAGTATCCTCTGTATGATGTTGACCTTCTCCATGTTGTCGAATACGGTTGCCTGTGCCACAAGTCTCCTTATATCCTTTCCTGAGGACGGATTGGCGATTATACCTATCATATCAAGACCTTCCTATGAAAACTCTGAAATATCATCCCCGGGTTCGCCAAGCAGTGCAATTACAGTGCCTATAGGAACCTCTTCGCCTTCGTCAACAAGCAGCTTAAGCACAGTTCCGCTAACCTTTGCCTTGACCTGATTCGTTATCTTCTGGCTCTCCACCTCGCACAGCTCCTGATCCTCCGCAACAAGCTCGCCTTCCTTCACCAGCCATTCACTGAGCCTGATATCCGCTTCCATCATTCCAAGCTTTGGCATGATTACCTTTTCTACCATTTCCATACCTCCTCTTCATGTTTTCTCACAATTGACTACAGTTTCAGGTTAACAATACGGAAATTTATTGTCAAACTACTGACAATATTGCGATAATTCAAATTATCTGATAAATCGAGCTGTACTATCATTATTGATGAAATGACAAAACCGAAAGACTCACAATGTATTAAAAGTACGCAGATCATATCAAGTATAGACATGTATTCTTGAAATGATTGACTTGGATTAGACTTTCCTCAAAAAATAATATACATTTCCCCACTGGTTTACAGTAATTTCAGATATCGCACCGTTTATACATTTTATTCATGGTCCATTAATATTCTTTCCAAAGAGGTAAACTTAATTATAGAACTGATTTTTCTTCAAGGTCAGTCTTTGTTGTTTGAGAATTTCAGAGGCTTCCAATGTTTTCTCAAAGAAAAAAGGATGGTCTCCCATCCTTGAATCTGTCCGTCCTATTGCCTGAATACCTCAGCTGCAACAAGAACTCCTGCCCTTGCGTCCTTGCAGTAGTAGTCGGCTCCTATTGACTTGGCATAGCTTTCGGTAAGAACCGCGCCGCCTACGAAGACCTTCACACCAGGAACTTCCTTCCTTAATGCCAGGATCGTCTCCTCCATGGAGGAGACTGTCGTAGTCATTAGGGCTGAAAGGCCAACCAGTTTTACGCTCCTTGCCTTTACTGCCTCGACGATAGCTTCTGTCGGCACATCCTTGCCAAGGTCAATTATCTCATAACCATAGTTCTCAAGGAGTACCCTTGCCAGGTTCTTGCCGATGTCGTGTATGTCACCCCGGACCGTTGCCATGACAATCGTGCCCTTTGTTTCAAGTTTCTCGCTTCCTGCTGTCAGACGCGCCCTGATGGTCTCGAATGAGGTTCCGGCGGTCTCTGCCGCCCTTATGAGCTGTGGAAGGAATATTGTCTTTTCCTCGAACAGCCTTCCCACCTCGTCAAGTGCAGGCACGATATGGTTATCGACAACTGAGAGTGGAGGTTCCTTTTCAAGAAGTGATTTCGTTATCTCAAGGATTCCTTTGGAATCCCCTTCGAGGAGCATCTCCCTGAAGGACTTTGAAGCTCCCTCCTTCCTGATTTCTTCCTTCTTCACAGGATTCAGCTTATTATTGTAGGCGATGTAGTCTACAGCTCCATCATCTATACCGGCAAGCACGTTGAACGCCTTAAGTGTGTCAACTATCCCTTCCGCACCCGGGTTGATTATTACGGTATCAAGCCCTGAGGTAAGTGCCATCGCAAAGTACGTCCTGTTGATAAGCGCCCTGAAGGGAAGCCCGAAGGATACGTTGCTTAGCCCCAGTGTAGTAAGTGCCCTGGTTTCAGACTTGACCCACCTCATGGCATGAAGTGTCTCCATTACTGCCTTCTGCTGAGCCGATGCCGTAAGCACCAGGCAGTCTATGAGCAGCCTTCCTTCATCTATTCCGTACTTCTTTGCTTCATCTATTAGATTTTTCGCTACCTTTGTCCTTCCTTTCGCATCGTCAGGAATCCCTTCATCGTCAAGGCACAGCGCAACAACAAAGGCACCATACTTCTTGACTATCGGGTATATGGATTCCATTGAAGACTTCTTGCCGTTGACGGAATTGACAATTGCCACTCCCGAATATCGCCTCAGAGCCTTCTCAAGGACCTCCGGCTTGGTCGAGTCGAACTGCAGAGGAGCATCAACAAGACCGCTCATCCCATCTATTATCTGTGTCATATAGCCTGATTCGTCTATCTGAGGTAGCGATGTATTGACATCAAGCACCTCAGCGCCTTTCTGGACCTGCTCGAAAGCTACTTTAACAGCAGCCAGAGGATTGCCTGCCACGAACTGCTCCTTGAGCGCTTTGTTTCCTGAAGGGTTTATCCTTTCTCCGATAAGGGTGACCTTACCGTCAAGGCATACTGACCTCTGGGCGGAGCAGACAAATCTCTTGAGTGACTTTTGCTCACGCTTTTTATAGCTTCCTCTTGCGTCAAGAAGCCTTGCCGTATATAGAGGTGTAGTCCCACAGCATCCTCCAATGACTGATACTCCAATCTCAGCGAAAAGCTTCGCTGATTCCAGGAAGTCCTCCGCTGTCACTGAATATCTGGATACTCCGTGTTCTGTTATGGGAAGTCCGGCATTTGCCTGAACCATCACAGGAGTATTTGTAGCCGAAAGTACCCTCTGAACTATCGGAAGGAGCTCCTTAGGCCCAAGGGAACAGTTGACGCCAAGTGCATCGACTCCCAGAGCATCAAGGGACATGGCCATTATTTCAGGGCTTGTTCCTGTGAGCGTATTGCCATCGTCCGAGAAGGTCATGGTTGCAAATACAGGAAGGCTTGAATTCTCTTTGGCAGCAAGTACTGCCGCCCTCATCTCACCAAGGTCAGACATGGTCTCGATAAGTATAAGGTCAGCCCCCGCCTTCTCTCCTGCAACTACCTGCTCTTTGAACAGGTCGTAAGCCTCCTCGAAATCAAGAAGGCCGATTGGCTTCATCATTCGTCCTACAGGCCCCATATCCAATGCAACAAGGGTTTTTGTACCCTTTGCTGCATCCTTTGCAATACCTACGGCAGCTGTAATGACCTCTTCCGTGGAATGGCCTGTCTCATAAAGCTTATAGGAATTGGCCCCGAAGGTGTTGGTGGTTATGATGTCAGCTCCGGCTTCAATATATTCGGCATGTATCTTCTTTATGAGCTCAGGCCTTTCGAGGTTCAGAAGCTCGGGATTCTGTCCCGGCTTCATTCCATAGGCCTGAAGCATGGTTCCCATGGCTCCGTCGAATAGGAGCATGTCTTCCCCAAGTCTCTTAAGTTTGTTCATCAGTTGCACTCCCCTGTCTTCTTGACGTGCAGTCGTCTTTCAGGCTGCAGTCATCGCAGCTTTCATTGCCGCAAAAGTGGTCATTTCGCTTTTCAGTTTCTCCATCAAGTATCCCAAGTATGGCAACAATTGACTTCCTCGGTGTCATCAGCATGGTTTCAGTGAGATGGATCCCTATCCTTTTTTCAGCCTTCAGTTCCTCGAGGATCATCTTGTTTGTATCAAGAGGCAGGTCCCCGTAGCCTGGTGCGAACCTGAAGGTTAACGTCTGGTTCGGCTTGAGGTTGCCCTCGATCTCCTTCTGGCAAAGGTCTGCGTAGCCTTCAACAAGAGCTGATGCGCAGGCATCGGCAATCATCCCTGCTGTGGCAGACTGAAGCTTCTTGAGCTGGATGATGCGTTCAGCCTGGGGTCCTATGGTACATGCCATGATATAGGCCGTCTTTGCATTAGAAAGTATCCTTCTTATGTTCCTGCCGGTAAGCTCTATTCCGGTTCCGGCAAGTCTTATGCAATCCTCTGAAAATTCAAGGTCATAGCTTCCATAGGTCCATTTGCCCTTTGCAGATTCTTCAAGCTCTTTTATTATCTCAAGCATCTCTCCCATTGTCTTGTCATCAGGAGGATTAGCGCCGTATCCAAGATACCTGGCCGCTTCCTTAAGGTCCGCTATCATCTTGATGCTTCCTTCTTGGCTCCTGAATACCTCACCGTGGATATGCTTTCCATTATCCTTCTTGTCGGCTCTGGCTTGTTCATGGTATATATGTGCACACCCTCGATTCCAAAGGAAAGAAGGTCGACAATCTGGTCAACTGCATAGGCTATTCCCGCTTCCTGCAGTGATTTCGGGTCATGCTCATACCTGTCAAGGATCCTCAGGAATTTAGGAGGCATGTTGCAGCCTGATATCTCCTGGATCCTCTTGACCTGGTTGATGTTGAGCACTGGAAGTATTCCTGCAATTACAGGCTTCTCGATACCCACAAGGTCCATCTTCTCCCTAAACTGGTAGAAGAGCTCATTGTCGAAGAAAAGCTGGGTGACAAGGAAATCAACTCCGTGGTCAACCTTCTGCTTGAGGTACTTCAGGTCATCAACCTTGTTCCTTGTCTCCACATGTCCCTCAGGATAGCATGCCGCACCTATTGAAAATCCGCCGAAATCCCTGATTTCATCAATCAGCTCATAGGCATATTTGTATTCAGGCTTCCAGTTCTTGTCCTGCATGAAGGAATCAGGTATGTCACCGCGAAGTGCAAGTATGTTCTCTATCCCGCTGTCTTTGATATCCTGCAGCATTTGGCGGATAGTATCCTTAGTCGAGGTCACGCAGGTAAGGTGGGCTATGGACTCTATGCCGAAATCCTTCTTCACCCTCGATGCGATCTCAACTGTATGTCCCTGTGATGAGCCGCCTGCTCCATAGGTGACGGATATGAAGTCGGGGGAAAGTCCCCTCAGCTTTTCAAGTGTCTCAAAAATCGTCTCCATCGGATATGTTGTCTTTGGCGGAAATATTTCGAAAGACACCGTAGTGTTTCCTTTTCCAAGCATGTCCCTTATTTTCATTAGTTTCCCTCTCCCCTTTTGACTGACGCTTAGTGCGCTTATAAAAAAACTCCGCCTGTTGGCAGAGTTAAATCACGACATTCTCATCTCCCGGCCATAACCGCTGGATTTGGCACCACGCCTAAAGGCAGGTTGCCGGATTTCATAGGGCCAGTTCCCTCCATCGCTCTCGATAAGCAGACATCTGTCCGCGTCAAGTATATGTTTTTACAAGATTATATACAAATTGTTCATACCCTGTCAAGAATATTGACAGCATTCTTCAAGGTTTCGTCCGGATTGCCTGAATTGTCCAGGACTATGTCGGCATAGCTTCTGTAAAGGGAGATCCTTTCCTCATATAGCCTCCTGATGCGGCTGGCGTCATCCTTTAGAAGCGGTCTGCCGGAAAAATCCGTTCTCTTCATTATCGTATCTACCGGAGTATCCAGGAATACGACCTTTCCGCTGCCCTTGAGAAGTGTTATTCCACCCTGTCTCAAGACCGCACCACCGCCAGTTGATATCACGGTATTCTCAAGAAGAGACGCCTTCATACAGACTTCTTCCTCCAGGTCCCTGAAATAGCTCTCGCCTGATTCCCTGAAAATGTCGGTTATGCTCCGTCCTGTCTCCTCCTCGATTATGCAGTCGAGGTCCCGAAAGTCCATTTCAAGAGCCAGTGCAAGACTTTTTCCGATCGTTGTCTTCCCGCTGCCAGGCATTCCTATCAATATGATGTTCATACTTTTCAGGCACCCCCGTCGGCCTTGTAGCTTCCGAGTATCCTGAAGCTTTCGCTGTTTTCAATAAGCTCCGCCACAACATCATCCATGTTCCCGTAGGCAAGGCTTCCTGTGAAGTCCGTAAAGAACCTGTATTCCCAGCCCTTTCCCGCAACAGGCCTGGATTCTATCTTAAGGAGGTTCAGGCCCCTTGATGTGAAGCAGGAGAGCATCCTGTGGAGGCTGCCGACTTCATGCCTAAGGGTGAACATGACACTTATCTTGTCGCTGCCCTTCCTTGATTCCATGGCCTTGGACACTATAACGAACCTGGTGTGGTTGTGCTCGTTGGAATTTATCCCTTCTGAAAGAATTGAGAGCCCGTATATCTCTGCTGCCCGCCTGCTTGCTATTGCAGCCTTTGACACATCCTTGGACTCAGCGACTTTCTTTGCGCTTTCTGCAGTGTTTTCCATGATATTGCGCCGCCACGCAGGATGCTTCGCAAGGAAGCCCTCTGACTGAAGGAATCCCTGCTCGTGGGAATATACGTCCGACAGGGTATCGAGACTTGCTCCCTCTGGTGCCATGAGACAGTGTCCTATCCTAATGGTCTTCTCTCCTACCATGTAGCAGTTGTATTTAGACATAAGGTCGAAAACCTGCACAATCGAACCCGTTGAATTGTTCTCGATAGGCAGGACTCCGTAGTCCGCTTCTCCTCTGTCCAAAGTCTTGAACACATCCTCGAAGGTCGTCACGTTTGACTTTTTGACAGACTCACCGAAGAAGTTTATGCAGGCTTCCTCACCGTACGCTCCGGGCTGTCCCTGATAAACCACGGAAGGGTCAGGTATCTCGTCACGCATGGCTTCCATGGCAGACTTGTATGCGTTGTAATCCGGATGTACACCAGGTCCCATGAGCATGTGCTGTTCATGCCTGCTGTGGCTCATGAGAAGCTCAAAGAATCTGGTTGCTCCTGATTCAAGACCTGTTCCTTTTACTTTATCTATCTTCTCCTCAAGCAGCAGCTTCTCCCTTTCAGGGTCGAATACCTGCATACCCCTTACCTTCTTGTATTCACCTATCCTCTTTGCTACATCCATACGCCTGGCGTAAAGGTCGAGAAGCTTTTCATCTATTTCGTCTATTTCACTTCGCATAGCCTTGAGTTCATCCAATGCATCCACCTCCTAAAGTCCCAGCACCTCACAGATTGCAAGCGCCGCTGCTGCCTCGATAACCGGTACAGCCCGGTGCACTATGCACGGGTCGTGCCTTCCTTCAATGGCAATTTCCGAGTCCTCCAAAGTCTTCATGTTCATTGTCTTCTGGGGAAGACCTATGGAGGATGTGGGCTTTATGACAACCGAGAAAACCACAGGCATGCCGTTGGTTATGCCTCCGTTGATTCCACCGTTGTTGTTGGTGGAAGTGATTACCTTGCCGTCCCTGTACAGGAACTGGTCGTTAGCCTCGCTCCCCTTCATCCTCGCCATATCGAACCCGGTGCCGAATTCTATTCCCTTGACCGCCGGTACTGCAAACATACTGAGTGAAAGAAGGCTCTCAACGCTGTCTCTGCCCGGAGTACCCTTACCTGCCGGAAGGCCGTCTATGACGCACTCGATTATCCCGCCGACTGAATCATGTTCATCCTTAGCTTTTCTTATCGCTTCCTTCATAAGCTCGCCTTTTGCGTCATCAACTACAGGAAATCCCTTGTCTGCGACACCCTGAAGTATTGACGGGTCAGCTTCAGTGAGCCTTGATGGAATATCCTCAATTCCTGCTATCTCCCTGATCCTTGCCCTGACGGTTATTCCTGACTCCTTAAGCATAAGCTTTGCAACTGCTCCTGCAAATACCAGAGGAGCCGTTATCCTTCCTGAGAAGTGGCCGCTGCCCCTGTGGTCGTTGAAGCCCTGATACCTTATGTAACCTGAATAATCGGCATGACCGGGTCTCGCAAGTACCTTCATGGCTTCGTAGTCGCGTGAACGGGTATCGCTGTTCTCTATGATTCCACAGAGAGGTGTTCCGGTCGCCCTGCCCTCGAATACCCCTGAAAGGATCTTGACTGAGTCAGCTTCCTTCCTAGGCGTAGACAGGTCGTTCTGACCAGGCTTTCTCCTGTCCATCTCTTTCGATATGAAGTCCATGTCCATTGCAAGGCCTGGTCTGACGCCCTCCAGCACCACTCCAATTGCAGGACCATGGCTCTCCCCGAATATCATATGCTTCATGCTTCAACCCCCCTGATGAGCCCGATAAGTCTCAAAGTATCCATTTTCCTTATGACTGCCTTTCCGATATCCTCAATGAATATCAGGTTTATCTCCCTGCCCTCTGCCTTTTTGTCAATGCCAACAGCCTGGGAGTACTCCTCAAGTCCGATTTCAATGGAATCCGGCAGGCCATAAGTTCTGATAAGGTCTCTTATCTCATCAGAGCAGCCCTTCCTGGTTATTCCAATCTCTTCCCCGATTTTTGCTATCTTCACCATGCCTGCAGCTACCGCCTCGCCATGGGTATATCTTGAGTATCCGCCTGATTTTTCATATGCATGACCAAGCGTGTGCCCGAAGTTAAGGACCATCCTGCCGCCCTCATCCTTCTCGTCTCCTTCGACTATCCTTCTCTTGATGTCGACGCAGGTATAAACTACATCCTCAATCTCGGACATTATGCCTGTTCTTCCGCCTAAGGCAGAGAGTCTTCTGAAAAGATCCGCATCCTCTATGGCACCATACTTGATGACTTCTGCCATTCCATCCGAGAATACCCTGTCAGGTAGAGTATCCAGGCAGTCGGTATCTATTACCACAGCCTTTGGCTGATGGAAGGCTCCCGCAAGGTTCTTTCCTGCGTTAAGGTTTACCGCTACCTTTCCTCCCACGGAGCTGTCAACCTGTGACAGGAGAGTGGTTGGAATCTGAACGAAATCTACGCCGCGAAGCACTGTTGCAGCTGCAAAGCCTGCAAGGTCGCCTACCACTCCGCCGCCAAGGGCAACGATGATGTCCTTCCTGGTAAGGCCTCCGTCAAGAAGCTTCTCGCAAACCTCTGAGTAGACCTCCATGGACTTGCTGCCTTCTCCCGGTGATACGACAACAGTGAAGCAGTCGAAGCCTGCTTCCTTAAGGCTTTTCCTGACCCTTCCGCCATAAATTGAATCAACATTAGAGTCTGTTATGACAGCTGCCTTCTTTCCTCGTGCAACAGACCTTACAGTCTCGCCGGCAGTTTCAAGGATTCCAGAGCCTATTTCAATCCTGTATTCTTTTCCTGGCAGTCTAACTTCTAGCGTCTTCAAGCTAAAGCCTCCTACATTCCGGGATGGAAAGCCTGTACCAAAGGGAAAGACTTCTTCATGAAATCGTCGAACTGCTTGGGATTGAGGCTCTGCTGTCCGTCAGAAAGCGCATGCTGCGGGTCGTTGTGAACCTCTATCATGAGGCCGTCAGCTCCTGCCGCTATTGCAGCCAGGGCAAGGGATTCTACCATCCAGCTCATTCCTCCGGCATGGGAGGGATCGACTATTATAGGGAGATGGCTCATCTTCTTAATTGCAGGAATGGCGCTTATATCCAAAGTGTTTCTTGTATAGTTCTCGAAGGTCCTTATCCCTCTTTCGCAAAGGATGACATTGTTGTTTCCTCCGGCCATTATGTACTCAGCGGACATGACCCACTCCTCATAGCTGTTGGAAAGTCCTCTCTTGAGGACAACAGGCCTTGACATCTTTCCGACTTCCTTAAGAAGGTCGAAGTTCTGCATGTTCCTTGCTCCTATCTGTATGACATCTACCTTTTCCTCGAAGATCTCGCATAGCTTCGGGGACATCAGTTCGCTTACTATCGGAAGACCTGTTTCAGCCTTGGCCTTAATGAGAAGGTCCAGTCCCTCAACTTCAAGTCCCTGGAAGGAGTAAGGCGAGGTCCTTGGCTTGTAGGCTCCGCCTCTAAGCATCTTGGCTCCTGAAGCCTTCACCGACCTTGCGACTGATATGATCTGGCTTTCGCTTTCAACGGAGCATGGCCCTGCGATTACCGCGAAATGTCCTCCACCTATCTTCACACCATCGACATCCACTATAGTAGACTCCGGATGGAACTTCCTGTTTGCAAGCTTGTATGGCTCCTGTACTCTCAGTACCTTTTCCACATGGTCCATAAGCTCCAGGGCTCCGAGGTCAAGTGACTTCGTATCTCCTATAAGCCCAAGTATAGAGCAGCCTATGCCGTTTGTTACTCCAACACGGAATCCCATGTCATTGAATTCCTCAACCATCGCGTTAATGTCCTCAAGGCTTGTTCCCTGCTTCAATATCAATACCATTATTAATTCTCCCCTTATTCTTCAAATTTTGAATGTTCGCCGACTCCAGTCTTTAGCCAAATATCCTGGGCGGCTTGTATATGCCCCTTGAAAACGCATAGCCAAAAAAGGCGTACGTTACCTTTCTGTTATCTGATAAAAAATGCACTATACCTTCTGCCATGCAGCTTCCTCCTTTTCCATATTAAAATGCACGAGGCCCCATTGCATAATACAATGAGGCCTCTGCCCCTTCCGCTCATGGAAGGGCATCTATGCTTATGGTCCGTCTGTCAGACCCTCATCGTATTTTCACCATCAAAACCAGCCCAGACCATAAAATAGCCAAGGCTGAATATAAAGGCGAAAAATACTGAGGGACTTGCTAAACGTCTCATGTGCATCACTCCAAATGTGGTTTATCCCATTATAGTTTCCTTATTCGGAAAATTCAACACATTTCTTTGCCTGAACGTAAATAATACGAAAAATATGATGACAATCACGCAAATCCTTCGTGAATGTTATCACGGTGCCTTAGTGCTGGTAAATATCACGTACAATAAAACATTGAACTACACAACCTTTTACGATTAGGAACAAAAATCTCCCCGATGCTTCGGGGAGATTTTTATGGATCCCTATCCTCTTTTCCTTAGCCTGGTCCATAAGGCCTTGATCCTATCAGTGCCGTATATGAGCACAGCGCAGCCAATCGCAGCTACGATGGCGAGAACCAGGAATGCGGTGGCTATGAGTTCAAGCTCCACTACAGAAGACGTTGAGCCAAGCTCCATAAACAGATACCTTATAACAATATTTCCGTCAGGTACCGAATCAAGGTATGTGACATACCTTTCCATAAGCGACAAGGATAAAAGACCGAGTATGATTCCAAAAAAATTCTTAAGCATTTTCCCATCTCCTTACCGACCTATATTATTCCTGCTTAAGCCTGAAATCAATAGCAAATTGAAATTTTGAAAATGACAACGCTTACCTGAGCAGAGCCTGTTCCAGGGCATTTGCTGACCTGCTATTTGGTCAAAAAAGTTGACGAAAGAAGCCTGAGGCCATATAATAATATTTGTCGTCGGGGTGTAGCGCAGGGGTAGCGTACTTGACTGGGGGTCAAGGGGTCGCAAGTTCAAATCTTGTCACTCCGACCATGACATGAAAAAACAGCCTAAATTGGCTGTTTTTTCATGTCCTTTTTTATTTCGGTTCAATCTGCAATCGGACAGCTTTCCTATCTTCCGATAAGGTGCAGTGCATTTTCAAGGTCTTTCTTATGTACATAGACATAGTATGTCTTAAGAAGGTCCGGGTCTGTTCCGAAGGTTCCAGTCCTACCCCTGCCCTCGATATTGCTCACCACCCTGTAAGTACGATATATCCCGTTTGAAGCCAGGTCATCCATAACTCTGTTGAAATCCCTCATGCTGGCTCCCACGAACACTTCTCTTTTGTTCCAGAACATGATCATCTGTCTTCCTCCACTTCTGCAGTAATTACAGCCTTTGCCTTCCTTGTCATGAATACATGAAGCAGTCCCATGTATATTATCATGAGGCCAAGAGTCATGAACGCCATGCCTGAAGACCTTGGTGCGAGACCGATGAGTATGAGCATGGGGGCACCGAAAATAATGGCGAAGCTGCTTCCTCCTACAAGGTTGTTTGCTGCTGGCGTATCGAAATAGGGATCCATTTCCCTTAATAGAAGTATCCCTGAGCTTATGGTTCCTGTCATCATCCCGTACATCCCAAGCATTCCTTCGTTTTCATAGCCAGGATAGATCTTTTTGCTCATCCAGATGAGGTAATAAAGGGTGATTATTGCACCTGAAAGCGACATGAGGATGAATGGCAGCCATAGTCCGGAGAGGTCCATTATGTCAATTGACCCTATACCCGCCACGATCATAAGATCGAACGCCATACCTGAAATCCTTGAGAGCAGATAGCTGTTCTGGTATTGGAGCCTTATTACCTTCCTCTGCTGCAGCTTCTTCATGATTGTCTTCAGGAGTATTGCAAGTGCTGATCCGACTATGAAGTTGAAGCCCCAGAGAAGCGATGAAAGTGTTGCGCCTAATGAACCTGAAAGATTTCCAAGTAAAGAGACAAGACCCCTTGTAACAAGGTATGTTGCCAGGTAAACAAGAAATACCAGGGCAATCTGCACAGAAAACCTGTCAATGGATTCAGAGATGGGCATCTCGTTGTCGTCCTGGAACATCTCTATTGTAACTGACCCTGATATCTCCTCGTAGGTCTGCCTTTTGAATACTCCCTTCCTGACCAGCAGGTTGAGATATATTATCCCTACGATGCAGGCTGAAAGATAGCCTGCTGCGGCAAGGGACAATCCGAATGACCTTCCTCCTGCAAAGCCCAATGCCTCATATGTGGTTCCAACGTTGTTCGCCTGTCCGGGACCCTGTCCATAGCCCATCGGAAGTAGGATTCCAGCTGCCTTGAACATCCCAGGCATGACTGTATAGGAAAGTCCGAGTGAAATGACAAGTCCTATTATTCCCTGAATCAGATATGAGCTTACTATGAGCGCTCCTGTCTTGGGCATCTCTGAAGCACCCTTCCCTTTGGTGTCGTCAGCAACCCTCAGTGACAAGGCTATGAACCCTATCGCTATCCCGTGATATGTGATCATTTCAAGGATTCCGGACTCGATCCCCAGAACCCTGGTGCCCCTTAGAATAAGCAGAATGAAGCCTGCAAGCACTGCAGTAGGCATGAGAGTGTTCCTTATTAGCGTTACCTTCTGTCTAAGTATATTGGATAAAAGTAGTATTCCGGATATTATTCCAAGCTGGACCGTAAAATTCCAGAGTCCTGCATTTGCCGATGAGAAATCCACTATATGTCCCTCCCTCTGATTGTCCTGTATAACAAGAGATATTTCCATGCGTTGAGTATTGATTCACTTTTTAGCTCATAGTTAATTCTGTCGCAGGAAAACACCAGGTCCTGACTTCCATGTATGGCCATGTCAGGTATGGAGGATATCTGAAAGCAGGATTCTCCTATCCTCAGATTTTCCTGTGTCATGCTGATTCTCCCGCTTGAGTGGAGCAGCCTTTCGTGTGCCGGGCCGATCGCATATAGGCTCACCGGACCATCTGAGAAGATGCTTCCTGTGACTTTTCCTTCTGAAAGCTTCCTCACTTCTTCCCTTTGCCACATGTCCCAGTCAGTGACTGAGTCAAAAGGCAGGTCTTTACCATGCAATGATCCGCTGCTGTCTATGCTTGCCTTAAGGCCGCAGCTGCATTTTATGGAATCCTCCTTGCTCATAAGATCACCTGTAATTTTACACTGAGGACAAAGGAACAGAACCCTTTCAAGGTGTTCAGCGAGATGCTTGCCTTTGTATTCTGCCTTGTCTGTTCGCTGGCGCTCGTACGCATCCTCATAAAGGTCATTCTTAATGGCTTCATTGACCTCGCTTGCAGTCATTGCCTTAAGTGTCTCAGGCTCATAAACCTTTACTATTCCAGCCTTCATCCTGCCCTTCCTGTATGTATCGCTCCATCTGGGGCTTGTAAAGTAGCCGCCCTCGATTCTAAAGGTAACAAGTGCCACATTTGAATTTCTTGCCAATTTTCCGATTACAGGCTCAATCCTTTCTGTCCGTCCTGAAAATGACCTGTCGCCTTCAGCGAATATCGCTATGTTGTGCCCGGCCTTTATTCTATCTAGTATCTCCATTACAGTCCCCGAAGCCGGAGCACCCTTGAATATGGGTATCGGTGAAGCAAGGTATTCAATGACATTGGAAGCTGCACCCCAGCTGAATATGTGCTCGCTTGCAACAAAATACATGTGGTCCCTTATGGAAGCAGCTGCTATCAGAGGATCCCAATTGGTATTGTGGTTAGACAGTAACAGGAACTGCCTTTCTATTGTTTCCTCCCCTGCTTCAAGCCTAAGTTTGGATTTAACCAGAGGCTTCAGAAGATTTCTAAGTACTTTGTATACAAAAACATGCCGTGCCGTACCCTTAACCTGCATTTGTCCCACCCTCAGTCACACTGACGGCTGAAACAAGCTCATATGCTCATTTCAGCCTCTAACCTAATAATATATTCTTTATTTGCGCCTGTACATCAGGCTAAGGGCTTGCAGAGAAAAATATATGTTAATTCGATGTTAGATATATGAAAAAAACATTGGACGATACAATCAGAAAATATTTCAAGAAAATGCTCGAAAAAAATATTCAAAGACTTTGCTCAGATAAAAGATCCAAATAAAAGTTAAGGCGCAGGCTAATGCCACCTAAATGGCCTAGTCTGCGCCTATTTGTCTAAACATTTCCTTCATGTACGTAATCGAGCTTTTCACGAGCTATCCCAGCGAGCCTGTACACAGTATCAATTGGAGTCGGTGGCCTGTCTGTCATTTTCCATGCAGGGAAAAACCTTGTCACATGGAGAGGAATCCTTTTATCGACTGATGCCAGCCATGAAGAAAGCTCCCTCATCTCTTTTTCGCTGTCATTAAGGCCCGGTATGATAAGGGTCGTGACCTCAACGTGGCTTTTCCTTGCAGCAAGCTCTATCGACCTCTTGACAGGCTCAAGGGTTCCTCCAACAAGCTTGTAGAAGTCCTCAGTGAAGCCCTTAAGGTCAATGTTCCATGCATGTATCATTGGAAGCAGATCCAGAAGTGGCTCCTCATTGACATAACCGTTCGATACCACAACATTCTTCAGTCCCTTTTCCACAATGAGCCTGGAACAGTCCCTGACGAACTCGAAGCCGATTAACGGTTCGTTATAGGTGTATGCAAGACCTATGTTCCCGTTCCTTACAAGCTCCACAGCCTTTTTCACCAACGCTTCCGGAGATGTATATCCTTCACCCTCCGGAACGAAGGATTGGGATATGGACCAGTTCTGGCAGAAGGAACACCTGAGGTTGCAGCCGTAGCTTCCTACGGACAGTATCTTTTTGCCGGGATGGAAGTGGGCAAGGGGCTTCTTCTCTATTGGGTCCAGAGCTATTGATGAAACCCTGCCGTAGTTCACCGCAATGACCTTTTCTCCGACATTTGCCCTGCCTTTGCAGAATCCGGTCTGTCCATCCTCTAAAAGGCAGCCTCTGGGACATATGGGGCATTTCAATGCACTCATGTGTGTCTCACCACCTCAAAACGCTGGATTTTGTAGGTTTCGCTTTTTGATATTCCACCCTTCTGGAGCGCAATGTCTATCTGCTGCAGAGGTGAGTTTACACCCTCAAGGTTCGGAAGAAGAAGACCTCTCCTAAGACCTTTGCTTACGATCACCCCGTATCTCTTCTCGTCAAGCTCGCTTACCGAATCAACATCCTCGGCATCGCCAAGTACATCCACGCTGTAGACAATTTCAGATAGTTCCTTCTCACTGACTCGGTCGAACCTCGGGTCCTCGACGCCTGCGCTTACCGCATTCCTTATTATCTCTTCTGCTATGGACTCTGTGACGCCTTCAATGGTACCTATGCAGCCTCTGAGCCTTCCATGCTTCTTAAGGGAAACAAATACTCCTGCACGCCTTGCAGTAAGCTCTGGAGGCAATCCTTGCGGCATCTTCAGATGCTTGCCTGTCCTAAGGTATGTCTCAAGGGACAGCCTTGCAAGTTTTACGAATTCATCCTCTCCGGCCTTTTTCCCTTCCAGCTTCCTCTTTTCATTATCCTCATAAATTGAACCGAACCTTCTGGATTGGTCTGTTCCATTCACAATGAAGCTTGCCACAGCATATCCTACACCGAAGGGGCCTTCGTAGGACAAGAGCTTGGATTCAAGCTTCATACCATCAAGTGCTCCTGCCATTATCTGGAATGACCTGAGTCCGCACTCTCCCGCGTTGTCGCAAAGGTGTTCGTCGATATCGAGAAGCTTCATGAAGTCTCCTGATGCAAAGGCCCTGGTTGCAAGCTCGTCAAATACCGGCCCTTCCTTCATGAATCCGTAAGGTCCGTCTTCCTTCAGCCTGTGGGACAGGTCTCCGCTTGCGACAATTACCGCCTTCCTGCCCAGATCCTCCACAGCATCTCGTATGCAGACTCCAAAATTATAGTGTTCCAGGGGTGACAGTCCTGATATTCCTATCCTTACAGACTTGAAGCCCTGGTAGCCTTCAGTTATGAAATGTAGGGGAACCATAGTGCCATGGTCCAGGTTCCTGTCCTTTTCACCTGAGGTTCCGGCGGATATATTCCTCTCGGAAGCCTTTTTCTCAATCTTATGTATCAGCTCCGAATCATACTCAACCTCTATCTTCTCCCTTGATGCCCCGAATGATCCGAAATCACCCTTTGCCTTCATTCCCGGAGATATGTGTATGTAGTCAGAATACATGATCGAATGGGGAGAAATGAATATGATGGTATGCGGCATAATATCAGAAATCTTCTTTGCCACGCTGCGATAAGCATCGATTGTCGCCTGTATCTTCTTTTCCTCGCCTCTTCCAACAGCTGGAATGATAAGAGGCGGATGTGGGACTGCAAAAGCAGCTGCTATGGACATTCCCATCCCTTCTTTCTTTATATGCGACGAAGCTTAGATCATCTCTTCAGCAATAAGGCACCTGTTACTCCCAGAGCAACTCCCCCGATGATAAGCGCTGGCATTGCTTCTCCCTGACCTGAAAAATAAAGTATTGCATTGTAGATTATCAGCGTGAATCCTGCACTCATAAGCACATGACCGAATTTTCTCTTAGATTTCATGTTTCCTCCATAGGGCAAATTATCCCGCCCTCAACTACATATTACTCCAGACGATTTTACAATTAAATATTCCGGCTCACTTTTCACAGTGTATTCATTCTTTTTGGAAGACACGTGACAAGAGGATGGTCTGGGCCATCCTCTTCAACACGCTATATTGATTCTAATTTTAGATATGTTAAACAGGTTATCCCTTTAGAGTGCCTTTTCAAGCCTTTCCTTTATCGCTACAAGGAATGCCTTTGTTGTTACAACGTTCTTTTCCCCTTCAGCGAGTACCGCCAGGTCCTTTGTCATTATGCCTTCCTCTATCGTGTCAAGGGCTGCCTTGTCCAGCTTGTCACAGAACTCCACAAGGTCAGGAAGCTTATCCATCTCCCCTCTCTTCCTTAAAGCGCCTGTCCATGCGAACAGTGTAGCTACAGGGTTGGTCGAGGTCTCCTTGCCTTCAAGGTGCTGATAGTAATGCCTTGTGACTGTTCCATGTGCTGCCTCATACTCGAAGAAGCCTTCAGGTGAAACCAGCACTGACGTCATCATCGCAAGGCTTCCGAATGCTGTTGCCACCATGTCGCTCATGACATCCCCATCGTAGTTCTTGCATGCCCAGATGAATCCGCCTTCACTTCTTATGACCCTTGCAACCGCATCATCGATAAGAGTATAGAAATACTCTATCCCTGCTTCCTTGAACTTGGATGCGTACTCAGCCTCGAATATCTCCTCGAAGATATCCTTGAACCTATGGTCGTATTTCTTGGAAATCGTATCCTTGGTCGAGAACCACAGGTCCTCCCTGACATCAAGGGCATAGCTGAAGCAGGACCTTGCGAAGCTCTCTATTGAGCTGTCTGTATTGTGCATGGCCTGCAGTATCCCATCTCCATTGAACTCGTGTATGATTTCCCTGGTAATATCTCCGTTTGCGGATGTATAAATGAGCTCGCCTCTGCCTTTTCCCGATGTCTTTATCTCAACGCCCTTATAGACATCACCATATGCATGTCTGGCAATTGTAATGGGCTTATCCCAAGTCCTTACAAACGGCTTTATGTTTGAGACGATGATAGGCTTTCTGAAGACTGTTCCATCAAGAATAGCCCTTATTGTTCCGTTAGGGCTCTTCCACATATGCTTGAGCTTATACTCTGTCATCCTCTGGGCATTTGGAGTTATAGTCGCACACTTTACAGCAACTCCATATTTCTTGGTTGCAAGGGCTGCTTCAACTGTGATCTTGTCATCAGTCTCATCCCTCTTCTCAAGACCCAGGTCATAATACTCTGTCTTAAGCTCTATGTATGGTACAAGAAGGATATCCTTGATGTCCTTCCATATTATCCTGGTCATTTCGTCCCCGTCCATCTCTACCAGCGGGACATTCATAACTATTCTGTCTGCCATCTCTCTTAACTCTCCCTCTCATGATTAATAATACAAATTATAACCTATAAGTCCGGATTTTTGGATACTTTATCCAATATTATGCTAAATTTCTGATAGAATGTCAGAAATTACCTTCTTTTAGATTTTCTGCAAAATAAAAGCGGAAGCTTACGCTTCCGCTCGAAGATACTATCTTCTGTTACCGCTCTGTGCCTTCTTAGCTCTTCTGCAATCTGGGCATCTTACTGGATCGTTCTCGAATCCCTTTTCCTTGTAGAATTCCTGCTCACCAACTGTGAATATGAATTCCTGGTTGCAGTCTCTGCATACTACTTTCTTGTCTGCTAACATATCTGATTTCCTCCTTGACTACAGTTATTTCTTCGGATTTGCTGAGCCAAGGGTTCAGGAAAATACTACTTAACTAACTGTATTTTTTATTTTTTTGTCCGCTTCGGACATTTACAACTATATCAGAAAACCATATTAAAAGAAAGTGTTTTTTAAAGTTTTAAGGTTTGTTTACGTGGAAATAACATGAAATAACCTTCATGATTAAAAACCCCAGTTTACATAGCCTAAAAATATGCAAAATATACTCAAAATCACACTTAAAAACGGAACTAGCCTATCTAATAGAGCATTGACAGGAGGTAAGTCACTGAGAGAGCAAGATAATAGGTCCAGTCCTTCCTTAACCTTCGGAGTATCAGAAGGAAGATAACAAATACTGCAGTTTTTGAAGCAATTACCACAAGCGGCAGCTTGAAGAACGCTATCCCGAAAGACAACATAAATGCTCCGGCAGGGATTGAAATCAAGGCTGCCTTTGCCAGTTCGCTATTTCCCCTTTTGCAATATATAAGATAGAGTATTGTCATTATTCCTGCAAAGACAGGTCTGGTGAATACTGTCGGATATGGATGCCCTAATATGGGAATTGTTATCCTGGCAATGACAGTATGAAACAAGGCATAAGCAAGATATGCCGCCGCCATAGCTGCAAGTGATATGAATATTACAATAAGTCCTTTGATCAGCTTGTTTTCAGGATTATCCATGCTGCCTCCAAACCTTCATCAGGTAACTTTAATATTGCAGTTTAGAATGCTGTGGTATACCAACTCAGGAACAGGAATAATACAACCATGAATACCCAGGACAAAGGATTCGCCCAGTTGAAGGTCCTTCCCCTTCCAAAAGCCTTCGGTACTATTAGGTTGCCGTCTTCCTTGTTGAAGTAGAACAGCGATTTCTTTTCCTTCCTGTATTTGTCTATCTCGTCTATAGTCCATTTGCGTTTTGACATTTTTCACCTCTTTCTATCCTTCCCTTGAATTATATATTCTGCATAGGTTTGCAGCAAGGAGAGAATTAACAGGATGATAAACAAGCCTCCAGCAGTCATCCCCTCATCATTTTAGTGAAAATTAGCTGATTCTTCAGAAATTCCGTATATAACTGGAAATATCTTGCAAAATGATTTGTGGAGCCTGTGCCATTGGTATGCCTCAAGCATATTTTATTGATAGAAAACAGGGGGGATGTTGATGGATATGGATCGATTGAAGCGAGCTCGTGCAGGAAGCAAGGCTGATATGGAAGAGATCATACGAAGCTTTGAACCGCTCGTGAAAAAGGAATGTGGCAAAGTGCATATCAAGGACCATGATTTCGAGGACTTAAAGCAGGTGGCGTACATCGGTATCATAAAGGCTGTCAGATCCATAACCGATGAAAAGGCAAACCTCGCTTCAGCGTACATACAGAAAAGCATTCAGAATTCACTGAATTACGTTACGAGAAAGACACTTAGAAAGCCTGACCTGGGAAGCATTGAAGACAAGGATCTTGATGGTATCCCTCTTACTGAGAAGCTGGTATCGGATGATGATACAGAGGAACAGATACTAAGGTCCGAGGATAGCATGTATCTGAAGGATGCATTCGAGACTCTGACTCCCAAGGAGAAGGAGATACTGGGTATATACATGTGTAATGATTACGGCGGACTCAAGAAGTGCTCTGACATTTACCACGAAGATTACAGGCGCATCAGGTATCAGAAGGACAAGGCAATAAGGAAGCTCAGAGCCGCGATTGGTACCAAACTGAACTGATGTCAATTAAACTAAGCGAAGACCTGAGATTGAAAAATCCACGGTCTTCGCTGAATCATATTATAGCTTAATCCTATTCAAACAAGCTTAGAAAGCATAACCTAAGATAGCATATAGATTCCGTAGGTTATGAGGAAATAAAGGCATACTGGGACAGATAAGAACACAAAAGCAGACCTCTCATTGTCCTTCCATATTGAGTATGCTGCAAGAGCAATTGATATCAGGGGAAGAACATACATCGACCAGATAAAAGGCAGAAGCACCAGGTGCAGTATAATGTTTTCTCCCCAGCCGGTATAAAGTATGTTGAGCATGATGAACAGGAGACCGAAAATTGCAACAGCGATGGCTATCTTGAAGGATGCCATGCCAAGCCTTGTATCAGGGAGACCGAAATAAATCTCATCTTTCAGGCTTTCTGTCTTGTACAGCTTAATGGCTGCTGCTGCAAGGGCAACCAGGAACAATATGGATACTATGATAACAGCAGCAGGCCTGAAGTCCTTTTTAACTGGAACTCCAGCCATAGTTCCTGAAGCTACCTCAATGAATCTTCCCTGCTCTGTCAATATGACAGTCCTGTCATACCCGTCCGCCATGAGCTTTGCCTTTTCCGAAAATGGGAGTGTAACATCAGGCAGCCTTTCCTCTTTCCAGTCCCATAGGATGATCTTGCCGTCTGAAGTCAGGGCGGCTGTATAGTTTGTCCCAGCAAAAGCCTTCACTGCTTCTTCAGGTGCTTGAAGGATACTAAAATCCTCATATCCTTCGCCTCTCCAGGAGGTTACTCTGCCATCGGTTGAGAGTCCTGCGATATGTGAACTGGAGGAATCGGCTGATGCTAGCTTTATTCCTTCCGGGATTTCCAAACTGACAAGACTGCCCTGCTCCTTTCCGAAAGCGAGCCCTACAAGGTAGCTGGTATAGATTTTCCCGCTCTCTGAGAGTGCCAGAAAATGTTCATATTCGGCATCCGTTATCATCAGGGAGTCATTCTCAGGCTCCTGAAGGGTGATAGATTTCTTCTCATTTGCTGAGAAACCCCATGCGATTATGGTCCCGCTAACAGTTTTAGCCAGTGAAAATGTATCTCCTGCAGAAACATCCTCTACTATCTCACCCTGAGGAAGCGGCGGCATCTCTGTCTGACCGAAATCATTGGAACCCCAGAGCAGAATTGTCCCTTTGTCTGTAAGGGCTATGGAATGTGACATTCCTGCTGCGATGTCGGTGACGATCTCATTTTCAGGTATAGAAGGGATGTCAAGCTGACTTCTGGCATTGCTTCCCCATGCGAATATCGCACCCTTCTCAGTCAGGACGAGGGTATGGGAGCCTCCAACCGAAATGGCCTTTACCGAATCATCCAGCGGAAGCACAGGACCATCCTCCATGACTTTTACTCCGTCAGGAACAACGGCAAGAGCTGATACAGGAACAGATAACAATGATGATGCGAAGATGATTGATAAAATTGCTGCACCGGCTTTCCTCATATGACAACTCCTATATCTAATTCTAATTTTCCCAGCTCAAAATTCCTTCAGTCCGTTCTTCCCAAGTACCCATACAAGCTTTCCCTTCAGGGGCTTCAATTCCTTTACCTTTATCAGGGCTGCTCCGCTCTTGTCTAGCTTCACAAGAGTTCCTGTCATGCATTCGCACCATTCGTCCAGTGAAGGTGCGTGGCCTGCTGCGATCAGGATACCAGTGGGATTAGCCGCCTTAGCCTCTTCGCTGAAGGTTTTGAAGTCTCCTGAGGCTATGCACTCATGAAGGCTTGCCTCACTTGCACCCAGCTCCTCTGAAAGGATTTCGGCAGTCTGGACTGCCCTTGCCATCGGACTTGACCAAATTGTGACCATATCATCTGCAATTCTGCTTTTCAGAAGCCTCGCAGCCTCTCGGACCTTTTCTTTTCCTTCCAATGTAAGCTCTCTGTCCCAGTCAGATTTCTCCATGCTCTTTTCTTCAGCACTCCCATGCCTGAACAGTATGATCTCCATTTTTTCACCTCCTCTTATGGCTCTTCAGCTTTTGGCAGTTCATCAGGAACTACCATTCCCGCGCTTACAATGAGCTTCAATCCTTCCTCCACTGACATATCCAGATAAATTATTTCTTCCTCTGGTATCAGGAGCAGCATGCCCGATGTCGGATTAGGTGTGGTTGGTACGA
The DNA here is from genome assembly GCF_017873395.1 of Youngiibacter multivorans. Classification (GTDB taxonomy): domain Bacteria; phylum Bacillota; class Clostridia; order Clostridiales; family Clostridiaceae; genus Youngiibacter; species Youngiibacter multivorans. Next base: position 65,188 of record NZ_JAGGKC010000021.1, read on the forward strand.
ATACATTTATCACCTTGGCTGCAGTCTTTTCCTGCACCTCACCTCTGCACTCGCCTGTCTGAAATCCTATGGCAAATATGCCTTTTCGTGGATACTCTATTAGCACGACCTTATTGAACACCTGCTTCCCGTTTACCGAGAAGGCATCGATGATCTGCTTGATCCCGAAGTATACCTTTGGTACTACCGGGATGTTCTGCAGTAATTTCTCAGCATAATGGAGAAGCTTCTGTCCAATGATGTTCGACATGAGAAAGCCTGAAGCGAATATCAGCAGTATGCTTGCTACTATTCCCACTCCCGGCAGACTTCTCCCTGCTAACCATTCGATGAACAGGCCCATGAAGCCATCAAGCTGTTTGAAAAGGAAATATATCAGGTATACCGTGCCTACTATAGGAAGAAGTGTAAAAAAGCCTCTTAGGAATATATGTCTTATTTTTTTCAAGATGCTATCCTCCGTGCATATTGCAGCCTTAAATTTTGCTCTTTGTCATTCGCTGTAGATTGATATGTTCTCAAATCCCAAATCTTCAAAAGGGATCCAGCTGTTAAGGACTCCAAGGTTCTCATCATTTTGGAATATAGTGACGTAGATGCCGTCCTCATCAAAATAGAAGTCATTCTCCTGAACGCTTGCCACATCTTTATTTAAACCGGCTGTATCCAGGATTTTCCCTGCGTAATCGAAGCCCTCGATGAAGACATCCTTGAGCAACATATCTTTTCCTTCTGTCATGTCAATATTTACAAACTTCCTTGAGATATTTTCTTTTCCAAGCTCATAAATGAGGTCCATGAATACAATGCTCAGGAAACCTCCCTTGTTCATCATGATCTGGACATCATGGTTCATGCTACCGTAATATTTGTCCGGTTCCACTTCGTTATACGCCTTTGCCTTAGTTAGGAAGCCCTCAGCATCAAGCTTGCTCGATGATAAGCCATTAAGTCTTTCAAGGAGCGCAGAATCTGAAATGCCGTAAAACCTGCCCGTTGTAATATTTACCGCATGGGCTTCGCTGAAATCCTCGAATACATTTTCGAGCCTGTATTCCACAATGTTAGGAAGGAGCTTCCGTGTCCCCTCCTTGAGGAAGAGAGTTTCTTCCCCGACCATGAACCTATCAAATATTGCCAGGCTGTCTCCAATCTCCCTTAGCGGGATCACTATCGTCAGAGGGTAGCCAAGGCTCACGAATTCATCGTTCTTCTCATCGATTATTATCTTCACGCCTGACAGATCGAATGAAAAGCTCTGGTCTTCCCTAATGCCTTTGAACGGTCCGCTGAGGAAGCCGGAATCAGGGTCATCATAGTTGTTTTCAATGATGAACATAAGTATCTTGTCATTAAGATACTTCACATGATTGAAGTCTTTTCTGAACAGATCCGATAGCTCCAGCTTTTTGCCTGTATTAAGGTCATAGCCCACTGAATTGAATTTCTGCACATAGGATATCCCGCCAAGTTCCGGATACTCTGCATAGGCGAAGAATTCAACGAACATGACGTTAGTGCAGCTGTATATTACATTTGTGCTAAGCTGCATCCTTACGATTCTCTGCTCAGCATTTCCGGTACTTGCAAGAGCTTCAGCCTTCACTTCATCGCTTATCATTATCAGGTTATTTTTAATCTCTTCATTGAGCTTTTTCTCTATCCCAGTATCCCTGAATCCACTCAGAGAATTCGATAAACTTAATATTTCCGTACCATCAGTACTCAGGTTTTCTTCCACTATTCTGATATCAATACCATTGGAGATCACAAATCTTCTGCTTTCATATGGAATCTTTACCAGAGTCTCAGCTGCAGGAGTCCATGGCTCTGGAACCTCTGGTTTTTCCGGTATTTCAGCCTCTGTTGGCTTTATTGTGGCTTCTGTCGCTGAAGGCTTGGCAATAGCTGAGGGCTTGGTAGGAACAGCCTGTCCATTGCTGCAGGCAGAAATTGCAAGCATAAGAATTATGAAGGATGAGGCAAATATTCGTTTCATCGCTACTCCTATCTCAGCGGAACATAACCGCTATCCTCAGAAACCTTCTGGCCATCATCGGACAGTATCCACAGAAGAAGCTTCCTTGCGCCTGAATCCTTGGCTTCAGTCTTCCTGAGTACAGCATAGTACGCGCTGGTATACGGATATGCGTCACTGCTTATATTCTTGTTGTTCGGTTCAACTCCATCTACCTTCACGAACTTTATTGTATCCTTGCTGTACATAGAGTTAGCATAGTAGTATACAGAATAGCCTATTGCCTTGTCTGAATTGTCATAGGCAGCTATTACCTCTATCAGTCCTGACATATCCGCTGGCTTAAGCTCCACCGGAGCCTTCGCTATCTCCAGACCCTTCATTACCTGGCTCAGCATAAGAGTCTGGCTTCCTGAATTATCAGGCCTCTGATACGCAATGATCTCCTTGTCAGGTCCTCCGACATCCTTCCAGTTCACTATCTTCCCCTGGTATATGTCCTGGATCTGCTTCTGAGTAAGGACATCGACCGGATTCTCAACATTTAGCAGGAAAACGAACGCTTCCTTCACGACAGGCACTACCTCAAGTTCAATCCCCTTATCCTTTGCCATTGTGAGTTCTTCAGCTGAAGGCTCGGTAACGAATATTATGTCAGCCTTCCCATCCATCAGGTTCACATATGCATTGTGTGTGGTATTGTGCTTGATGAACGCCTTGGCCTCCTCTGAAGTTAGACCAAGCAGCTCTTTTGCAATCCCCTGGGACAGAGGAATCGTAGCTGTCGAACCGTCAATCCTCGGATAGGTATCCTTTGTGAATTCAGGCTTCACAGCCGTTGGTGCAAAAGTTGCGGATGGTACCGAGGTAGCGGTTGGCGCAGCTGTTGAGGTTGGTACTGCAGGTTCCTTTCCTGTACATGATGAAAGCAGTAGAAAGGCTGAAATTGATGCTGCTGCGAACTTTATTTCCCTTAATTTCCCAATTGCCATTTTTATCCCTCTTTTCGTGAATGAAGTACATTCACTAATATAAAATTCCCCTAAACAAAAAGCCGACCTGAAGGTCAGCCAAAATCTGAGGAATGCCCTAATGCGCTCCGCATATCATGGCTCCAGTACTTCTTTGTTTATATTCATCATAGCATTTCTGATTTCTTATTAATATACCCCTGGTGCTCTGACAAGTCATTAATTGGACCACTCTAAAAGAATTACAGTGAACGAAATGTAAAATTGCTGTATGTGAGTACCATTGACATCCATGCGATAGATTGGACCATCAGCCAGTGCTAAAATCATGTTAAAGGGAAGATTCAATAACTCAATAAAATTGTCATCAATATTCTGCTTCAGCATGTTAACCGCGATTTATCAGCCTTGCTCGTACCTTCAGACGCTGCGCCTTTTCATTAGAAAAAGGATGTGAAAATATTGAAAAAACTGTTTGCATTTCTAATTGGACTTCTGTTTATCATATCATCAGCTGCAGTTCCAGTTCAGGCTGCGCCAAAACAAGCACAGGTATTTCAATCACTGTAACCAAGGATGTCGATGGTATAAGTGACAACACATCATTCAGCGTAGTAGTATACAAGGACAATCGTTTGTTCAAGGAAGGTGTTATTTCAGAGGGTAAGCCTCTTATGCTTTCAAACCTGAAGGCCGGAACCTATAGAGTAGAAGAGCTTGCGAAGGACGGGTATGAGAATGTATCCATTACCGGGCCAATTGCGATCTCCGCTAAAGGTACCTATACTTTCGCTGTGGTCAACAGAAAACTAGCAGAACCTCCTCCTGTGACCGCCTTCCACTATCTTGCTCTTGGTGATTCCATCGCAACCGGAAAGAGCTCAAAAGGAACTACTACAAGCTATGTCACAACATTCTACAACCACCTGAAGACAATATATCCCGACGCCACAATGAGAAACCTTGCAGTTGACGGTGATGATGCATCAGAGCTCCTTGCGAGGCTCTCAGGTTCAACATATATCGAAGAATTGAACTCTCTCATGACTAAAGTCACGAGATTCTTGGGAACAGAGCATACATACCGGCTTATTTATTTACCGGCAGAGGTTTCTCTTGTTTACCAAGCTATCCCCGCAATTCCTGCGGTTCCTGTTTGCTTCTGTATTGTTAAGACCCCAGAGTAAGAGCTCTTATCCTGAGTCCCTCAGCCAGTATATTTCTTGCTGCATTGATGTCACGGTCATGGCGGGCATGACAAACAGGACAGGTCCAC
>NZ_JAGGKC010000022.1 GCF_017873395.1 Youngiibacter multivorans
TAGCTATGAACAAGACAAAGATAGTTGACTTCAACAAAGAGGACTTCAGCTTCGTGGGATTTGATTTCAAGCACTGGAGAGAGAACAAAAAGGGAGAAAAGTACTTCATGGTAAGCCCTACTATGAAATCCTTGAAAGACTTCAAGAAGAAAATCAAGGATAAAACAGTTAGGAAGCTGACGCTCGGAAAAGAAGAATGGGTTACGAGAGTTAATCCAATAATCCGAGGTAAAGTAAACTACTACCTTAATATTCACAAAGCGGTGCAGCTCAATCTTGCGAGGAAACAGAAAAGCCATTGCTACATAGAGGGCTTCAGCAGGGATCTGCACAGTATTGACAGCTATGTGAGACAGAGGCTCAGAATGTGCATGATCCATACACATCCGTCAGTCAGAAAAGCTTATGCCATGACCACCAAATGGAATATCGAATTCTTTTGCAAGATAGGTCTGGTACCATCCAGTTGGTACTACTACAATAAGATATATGGCTACAAAATCGAGCAATATGTTGAAAGACAGACAAAGAAGAACAAAGAAAAGTATAATAAGCGGAAGCAGAAGTTAGAAAGTCAAGGGGTTAAGTACTATACAGAAGACAGGAAAAGGAAAATGGCTAATGCAAAGAGAATTGCATTAACCTGAGTTCATTGATTGATATACAAATTGGTAAGCCGTATGCGTTAGTAGCGCACGTACGGTTTGATAAGGGGCTGGCTTAGCAATAAGTCGGCCTACTTTCTTTAGTCAAACAATGTTTAGAGATATGTAACAGAAATAAAATATGGAAAAGATATAATGGATAGAGAGGGTATTTATGCATTAGGAGGAGAACATGAAGAAGGTTGACTACAAGAAGGACTTCAAGGAACTGTACCTGCCGGGAGAAACACCTGTAATCATCACCGTTCCAGAACTTTCGTTCATTTATATCGACGGTGAGGGTAATCCCAACAAGGAAGGCTTCCAGAAGGATACTGAGCTGCTATATGCACTTAGCTATGGAGCAAGGATGTCATACAAATGGCCTGATCCGCCGACTGACTGGTATGAATATACGGTATTCCCGCTGGAGGGTGTATGGGACCTGATTGACAAAGGAATCTCGCATATCGACAAGGATAATCTGAAATACAGGATCATGATACGGCAGCCGGATTTTCTTGACCAGAGCCTCTTTGAACGTATTGCAGCTGAGACCTCAAGGAAAAAGAAGATAGATGCTGCAAGGGCTGGCTTCGGCAGGTTCACAGAAGGGCTTGTATGTCAGATGCTGCACAGAGGAAGCTATGACGATGAATCAAAGTCATTCGAAATCATGGAGGAATTCTGCAGGAAGAGCGGCTATGAAAGGATGGAGAAGACTCACCGGGAGATATATCTGAGCGACCCAAGAAAGACAAAGAAAGAAGACCTGAAGACTGTGCTCAGGTTCAGGATAGTTTAACAGGCTTTAAGGAGGAGTGAAGATGGACTGGGACGAGGCCGAACATGATGTCAGGAAGCTTTACGATGCGTGGATTGATAGCTGGAACAGCAAGGATGCGGGCGCCATGGCAGAGATTTGCGACGAAAACTGCACTATCATCGGTTTCGACGGCAGCATGATGAGGGGAAGGGCCGAGGTGCACAGCACACTTGAAGCCATCTTCAACAATAATCCTACAGGCAGATATGTCAAGGCTGTCAGAGATGTCGGTTTTCCCGCTGATGGCATTGCTATAATCAACAGCGTTGTAGGTATGGTGCTGCGTGGAAAGAGCGACATCAATCCAAGCGTGAATGCCGTACAGACAATGGTTGCAGTAAACAGGGAACATGGATGGAGGATACTGCATTTCCAGAACACACCTGCCGCGTATCATGGGAGACCGCTTGAGTCAGAAAAGCTTACAGATGAGCTCCGGAAGCTGATACCGGATGCGTGGTATTTCGAGAAAAACTGATAGAATTGCACTTGACCGCAACAAAAAAGGAGAGATGACAACATGGTTGCAAGCATGGACCTCAGGAATGAGCATGACGGTATATTGCACGGCCTTAGGATACTTGACGAGATTTCAGTTACTCTTCAATCCGGACTGAAAACAGACAAGAAGGATATTGAAGACCTGGTATGGTTCTTCGGCATGTTCACTGAAAAATGCCATCATGGAAAGGAAGAAGGCTTTTATTTCCCTGCCATTAGAAGTCATAGCGGCGGTAGTGCGGAAATCACTGACGAGCTTCTGAAAGAGCATGCGGAAGGAAAGAGCATTCTCGCAAGGATGAAGAAGCATTCAGGGTCACCTGAGTTCTTCAAGATTGCTGAAGAGTATTCAGTACTTCTCAGGAAGCATATCAGGAAGGAGAATGAAGAGCTTTTCCCAATGGGAGATGCTCTGATACCAAAGGAGGAGCAGGCAAGTCTCCTAGAAGCCTTCGGAAAATTCGAGGATGAGGTAATGGGGGAAGGGACACACGAAAAGCTTCATCTGCTGCTCAAGGAGCTTGAAAGGAAGTATGTACACAGAAACATTCACATTCTATGAAGAAAAGCATATCTCTACATTTAAGGCCGGGGAGACCCCGGCCTATACCATTTCATGCATAAATTCATTTATATCGTCTGCCACAGCCTCGGGATACTCCCAGTAGAGCATGTGCCCAAGCCCTTCATGGATTTTAAGACGGGAGTCCCTTATGAGCCTGGCATATTCCTCCTGATCGGACCTTCCTGTTATCTCATCCTTTCCTCCCCAGATTATGAGGCAGGGAACATTAATATCAGAAATGTTTTCAGGAACTCTCTCAGCAAGGAGCGAAGCTGTGTATTCCTTCCATACCCATGATGGCATCTTCATTGTTTCCTCAGTCATCATCTCTATAAATCCAGAAGGTACATTCGTTCCGGACAATCCTGACACAAAGCCTTTGACAAAGTCCTTGTCAACTTCATCGCCAAACTTTGATATTTCATTATCATATAATTGTCTGAGATTGGGATTTTTACAAAGCTCCAGCGGGCTCCCCACAAGTATCAGCCCGGATACCTTTTCCGGATATCTCAGTGCAATACTTCTGGCAACAAGTCCTCCGCTTGATGCACCCAGTACTACAGCCTTCTCAAACGTGAGCTTGTTTAAAAGCTCTGACACGTCATCAGCCATTTCTTTGCTGTCATAGCCACTTTCCGGCTTATCCGAATCACCATGCCCTCTGAGAGTAGGTGCGATTATCCTGATGCTTTTATCCAAATACGGCAATAACAGCTCGAATGCATGCCAGGAATCAGCGATGCCGTGTATTAGTACAAGTGGCATCCCCCTGGATTCACCTGAATCAATATACTTCAGCGAAACTCCATCCCTTACCAGCATATTATTTTCATTAATCATAGCCTTATCTCCTTGCAATTGGATAATATTCTATCAATTTCCGGCCGTTATCCTGAACAGTTTCCCGGAGTAGTCGACTATTATGGTTTCACCATTTTTGTCCAGTCCGAAGGATGATACGTTAAATCCTGTATCAAGTATCTTCCTGGATTGTTTTAATTCAAAATCATACGCCCATACCCTTCCGGTCACGAAATCTCCGTATACATAATCTCCATGAAGCTCCCTGAGAAGTTCGCCCCGGTATATGTATCCACCTGTCACCGATTTTCCTTCAGGGTGCTGATATTCAGTTACAGGAGGAATGAGGCTCCCCTTGTCAGTCACCTTGTCATCTTTGTATACGGAAGTACCCTCCATGATATTCCAGCCATAGTTTCCTCCGGAGAATATCTCATCGATCTCTTCAATCCGGTTTTGTCCGACATCACCGGCCATTATTTTTCCAGTCACTTCATCGATACTGAATTTCCAGGGGTTTCTCAATCCATAAGCGAAGATCTCCGGCAGTGCACCTCCTTTACCGTCAGCGAACGGGTTGTCTGAAGGTATGGAATAGTTCTTCGTTCCGAATTTCTTGTCGATATCTATCCTTAGCAGCTTCCCGTATATCCTCGACAAATTCTGTGAATTGCCCTGCGGATCTCCGGCACCGCCACCGTCACCTACTGCAATATAAAGATACCCATCGTTTCCAAAGGCAATGTGACCTCCGTTATGGTTGCTGTAAGGCTGAGGGAATGACATGATTACTTCACCTTTCGATGATTCGATTACAGTGTCGTTTTCGGTTGTATAGTTGACATAGTAAATTCCGTTATCTTCATAATCAGGATGAAAGGTAAAGCCAAGCAGCCCTCGTTCAGTTGCAGAAACGGAAACCCTGGATGTCAGGTCAGCAAATATACTGAAGTCTTTCACGTCTTCATTTTCCTCAAATTCAAGTATAAGTCCGCCTCTCTCAACTACATATGCCTTATCATTTGCTTCGGACCAGACATATTCCAGCGGCTGATTGAAGGTTAGGGCAGGGTAAGCCTCTACAATCTGGTAGCTTTCAGGTGCTGGCTGCAGGGTAGGCGAAGCTGATCCTTGGGTTGGCAAAGAGGCTTCCGTTGATGAAGGCTTTGGAGAAGCATTGGTGCAGGCTGATAAGATTATGGGTAGTGCCAGCAGGGCACCTAATATCCTGGTTTTCATATGAATCCTCCTTGATCATTGTAAGACAAGAATAACATTTTACACAATTTGATTTCTGAACATTCTGACAACACTTGTTTAACCTTTTTCTGGAGAAACTGGAATGCTTTCAGGTGATGGTATAATCATGGTAGGGATGATAAATATAAAGAGATTAAAATATTGCTGTGTAATGGCTCTGTACAGCAAGGTATCAGGAGGGCAAAATGAACAAGATGAAATTTTATAGATACCATATGTTTCCGAAGCTGTTTGCAGCTATTCTGCTTTCATTGTCTATAGCAGGGTGCAGCTATGCCGACCTGGATTTTTTGTTTGATAGAACTCCATCGGTTTCTGAAACGGTGACTCATGTCAAGGTTCCTTTTGCCCCTGTGAGGATAGCTGAGGAGCTTGAAAGGCTTCCGGAAAAATATGGATACACCTATGATGAGGAGGGGGAACAGGAACTCCTTGAAATGATCAACAGCTACAGGAGGGAGAATGGTCTTCAGGCACTTGAGGTCAGAGATAACCTCCATGCTTCTGCACGGTACAAATCCAATGCGATGCTCCAGCTGAACTACTTTGAACATACCAATCCGAATTTTGAAGACAGGGGATTCGACTACCTTCTTTGGGATGTGTTCGGACTGAAATATACTGTAATCGGTGAAAATCTGGCATCTGTCGGAAAATCAGGTACTGGTGAGGTAATTGGTGTAGCCGAGCTGTTTGAAGGCTGGAAATCCTCACCTGACCACAACGCCCAGATGCTTAATCCGGATTTCAGGTATACAGGCATCGGATTGGTTAGGTCAACCTCCTCCGGGTCAAGATTCAAGGGGTACATGACTCTTTTGGGGACCCAGCATTTCGGTTATTGAAAATGTATTTTTATTTCATGGTTGACCTTGACGTAGCGTAAAGGTGTATATTCACTATGAAGGGAGGCCGTCATGGAATATACGATACAGAAACTGGCCGGTCTGGCAAAAATAAGCACAAGAACACTCAGATACTACGACGAAATTGGACTTTTGAAGCCGCTAAGGACGAGTTCTTCAGGCTACAGGATATATGGTGAGAAGGAAATTGCGAGGCTACAGCAGATCCTTTTCTACAGGGAGCTTGGACTGCCTCTGGAAAAGATTGGAGAGATAGTTACTTCCGACACCTTTGATGAAGGAAAAGCACTGCAGGAGCACAAGCGAAGCCTTAAGGAGCGGAAGAAGCAGATCGAAGAGCTTCTAACCAATGTCGAGAGAAGCATCGAGGATTATGAAGGGAGGACAAAAATGAAGGACAAGCAAAGATTCGAGGGATTCAAGAAGAATCTCGTTGAAGAAAATGACAGGAAATATGGCGCTGAAGTAAGGCAGAAGTATGGTGACGAGGTCTACGAAAAGTCAAATGCCAAGGTTATGGGGATGACTGAGGCAGACTACGAAAGAGCCCAGAAGCTCGCTTCAGACATAATTTCGACGCTGCACCTTGCTATGGAAGGCGGAGATCCTGCTTCAGATTTGGCACAGAAGGCAGCTTCTCTTCACAAGGAGTGGCTTACCATGTACTGGGACAAGTATTCACCTGAAGCACATGCCGGACTCGCACAGATGTATGTGGACGATGAAAGATTCAAGGCCTATTATGACAAGGAAAAGCCAGGGACTGCAGAATTCCTGAGAGATGCAGTTATAGTATTTACCGGCATGAACCAATAAAAAGACTGGTTTAAATGACTCCATGGGAATGCTCCGCTTTCAGCGGAGCGTTTTTTTTGGACGGAACTTGAATTACTTGTCTGCGAGATATATTATTAGGTTAGACGGACTGTTATGCAAACGTTTATTGTCTGACATTTGAAGGATTAGATTTAATTAATTTTTTTGATGCAGGCAAAGTTGAAAGTATGCGTACTTTCTTATAAATATGAGAAATATGTATATTATGATATTAAAAAGATAATATTAATGCACGTTTCACGAAGTTTAATGCATCTTAAAGAAATTTGAAAAACTGTGGAAACGTTGGTGCTCTAGGTTCGGAGTTGCATATTGATAGCAATTTACCCTCATCCGTTTACGAATAATCATTTATTTCACGTGTATTTCGACTATTTGAAAATAATTCTGCCGCGTTTTTGTGTAAATGTTAACGCCTGACTAAAATTTTTTATGTATAAACTGTAAATATTGAAAATAATTATGAACTGTGCTAAAGTTAGAAAATACTAGGTAACTAGTTAAAAAAGTTCAAAGGAGGATTTTTCATGAAAAAGAAAGTGTTACTTCTTGCAAGTATCGTTATGACAGCTGCATTTGTGGCAACGGCATGCGGAACATCTGCTCCGACTACGCCAACCACAGCTCCAACTACCCCAGCTGTTGAAAAGATACTGAGAACGAACAACAGCAGTGAGCCTGGTTCGCTTGATCCGGCGCTTGCTCAGGGAACCCATGAGTCATGGGTACTCGACCACACCTTCGAAGGCCTTATGAAAAGGTCAAAGGAAGGTCTCATAGTAGAAGGCATAGCTTCAAAGTACACGCTTGCCGATGACAATGTCACCTACACCTTCACACTCAGGGACGCTAAGTGGTCCAATGGTGATAAGGTTACAGCACAGGATTTCGAATTCGCCTGGAAGAGGGTACTCGATCCAAACCTTAAGGCAGAATATGCATACCAGATGTTCTATCTTAAGAACGGTGCGAAGTACAATTCAGGAGAGGCTAAGCTTGAGGACGTAGGAGTCAAGGCTCTTGACGAGAAGACCCTTCAGGTCGTTCTTGAATCCCCAACAGCTTACTTCCTTGAAATGGCAGCATTCTACACATACTATCCGGTTAACAAGAAGGTTGTTGAAGCAAACGCAGACTGGGCAAAGGATCCTAAGAACTATGTATCAAACGGACCATTCAAGCTTACAGACTGGGTACACAATGCTTCCATAACACTTGAGAAAAATGACAACTACTATGACGCAGCCAGTGTAAAGCTTGACGGAATCGAGTTCGCAATACTCGAGGATGCAACAACAGCATGGCAGAAGTATGAAGGCGGAGAGTTCGACTTCCTTACACCGATCCCAGGATCAGTCGTAGGACAGCTCAAGGCATCAGCCAGCAAGGAGCTCATAATAGGAACTGACCTTGCTACATACTACTACAACTTCAACTCAAAGAGAGCTCCTTTCGACAACGCTAAGGTCAGAAGAGGCCTTTCGATGGCGATAGACAGGAAGACAATCGTTGAGAAGATAACTCAGGGCGGACAGACACCTGCAGAAGGCGTCGTACCATTCGGTATGTTCGATGAGAACGGCAAGGAATACAGAACTGGAGTCGGAAACCTCATAAAGTATGATCTTACTGAAGCAAAGAAGATCTTCGAAGAGGGACTTAAGGAAGCTGGAATGACTCTTGAGCAGTTCAATGCAAAGGGCTTCAAGCTCCTGTACAACACTTCTGAGACTCACAAGAAGATAGCAGAAGCTGTACAGAACATGTGGAAGGTCAACCTTGGAGTTGAGATTGGACTTGAGAACGTTGAATTCCAGGTCAAGCTCGACAGAGAAAAGGCTGGCGACTACGACATATCAAGAGCAGGCTGGATAGGTGACTATGGTGATCCTATGACATTCGTAGACCTGTGGGAATCAAAGTCAAGCTTCAACGATGCAAAGTTCAGCAATGCTGAATATGACAAGCTCGTTGCAGAATCAAAGGCTACTGTTGACCAGAAGATAAGGATGGAGAACATGAGAAAGGCAGAGAAGATACTCATGGAAGCTATGCCAATAGCTCCTATATACTTCTATACACAGCCTTATGTTCAGAAGCCTTATGTAACAGGAATCTTCAAGCCAATAAACAGATATCCGTATTTCACTTACGCTGACATCAACAAATAATACAGAAACAGTATTGTTTGTTCCTTCCAGAAGAATCGGAGGGCTATATTTAATAGCCCTCGATTTTTCTTTGTTATTCTAGAGATTAGGAGAGGTAACATGAAAAAGTACCTTTTTAAAAGGCTGCTATTATCAATCGTCACATTATGGGCAGTCGTTACAATAACCTTTGTCCTTATGCACAGCGTTCCAGGTAATCCATTTGCCAAGGAAGGCAAGATGCCAAAGGTCATTTACGAAAACCTACAGAAGCAGTATGGCCTTGACAAGCCGCTTCCTGAGCAATATGTCATTTATCTTGGCAAACTTATCAAGGGCGATTTCGGAGATTCTATGAAGTCCAGGACCGAAACCGTAAATGAGATGATAAACAGGGGATTCCCGGTATCTGCAAGACTTGCTGTACAAGCACTTCTTATTGCAATAATACTTGGACCGGCACTGGGTGCTCTCGCAGCGCTTAACCAGAACAAAGCCCTGGATTATTTTTCGATGATTGTAGCCATAATCGGTATATCGGTACCGAGTTTCATCATGGGAACTGTCCTGATTCAGTTCGTGGCCAGGAACGTATCATGGCTGCCTATAGGCGGCTGGGGAACTTGGAACCATACGGTGCTGCCGTCTTTTGCACTATCGCTGATGCCTCTCGCTACAATGGCGAGACTTATGAGGTCCAGCATGCTTGAAGTTCTCGGACAGGATTATATCAAGACTGCAAAGTCAAAGGGTATAACAAAGGCCGCAGTAGTTTACAAGCACGCAGTCAGAAATGCCATTCTTCCTGTCGTATCAGTCCTCGGAACAATAATTTCGAATCTGCTTGTAGGAAGCTTCGTAATAGAGAAGATATTCGGCATTCCCGGACTAGGGAAATTTTTCACGACTTCAATCAGCAACAGGGATTACACCCTGATTATGGGTACAACCATATTCTATTCACTGATCCTTATTTCAATGCTTTTCATTGTGGACATTGCATATATGTTCATCGACCCAAGGATCAAGCTCTTGAAGGAGGGACATTAGGATGGAACTCCAGAACAAGAATGAAATTACCAAGGATATGTTCGAGCCTGCCCACAGGGAGGACAAGAACAAGGATGTCATCAAGAGGCCTACAATCAAATATTGGCCGGACGTATGGAGAAGACTCAAGCAGAACAAGCTTGCCATGGTCGGACTTACCATAATCGTCATATTCCTCATAATGTCATATCTTGGAACCAAGATTTCAGGCTACTCGTATACTGACCAGAATTATGACAAGATAAACGTACATCCTGGTGCTGAATACTGGTTCGGAACCGATGAACTCGGAAGGGACATGTTCTCGAGAGTCTGGCTTGGAACAAGATTTTCACTCATCATCGGCTTCCTCGCAGCCGCTATGGACTTCATGATAGGAGTCGTTTACGGCGGAATAGCCGGAATGGCAACAAGAAAGGTCGACTCGATAATGATGAGGTTCGCTGAGGTAATATACAGCATACCTTATCTGCTTATAGTCATCCTTCTATCAGTCGTTCTTTCAGGCGAAGGCGGAGGAAACAGCCTTGCTGTCCTGATACTTGCAATGAGCCTTACAGGCTGGGTCCCTATGGCTATACTCGTAAGAGGCCAGGTGCTTCAGCTTAAGGAAAGCGAGTATTCGCTTGCTGCGGAATCACTGGGTGCCACAAAGGGCTGGATCCTGAAGAAGCACATAATACCAAACACTTTGGGACCGATAATCGTCAATGTAACTCTTACCATACCGAGAGCCATCTTCGCGGAAGCTACGCTTGGATATCTCGGACTAGGACTGCAGCCGCCTGACCCGTCACTTGGTAATCTTTCAAACGACGGACTCATAGGACTTGCTGTAGGTAATGCATACCAGATCATAATTCCAGCCATATTTATCTCATTAATCATGTTTGCTTTCAACGTACTTGGAGATGGCTTGAGAGATGCCTTGGACCCAAGGCTTAGAAAGTAGGGAGACAGAAGAAATGGAAAAACTTTTAGAGATAAAGGACCTGAAAATTTCCTTCAAGACCTTCTTCGGAGAAGTTGAAGCTGTCAGAGGCGTAACCTTCGATGTAGGCAAGAAGGAGACTGTTGCGATAGTCGGAGAATCCGGCTGTGGAAAATCAGTCACCGCTGCCGGCGTAATGCAGCTTCTGCCAATGCCTCCGGCATTCTATAAGGGCGGAGAGATAATCTTTGACGGAGAGAACCTCCTGGACAAGAGTGAAAAAGAGATGCAGGGAATCAGGGGAAAGAGGATCGCGATGATCTTCCAGGACCCGATGACCAGCCTTAACCCGACCATGAGAGTTGGTGACCAGATTGTTGAATCCCTTATCAAGCATACCGGGATAAGCAGGAAGGAAGCTGACCAGAAGGCAATAGAGATGCTCGAACTGGTCTCCGTACCGCAGCCTGAAAAGAGGGTTAGGCAATACCCTCATGAATTCTCAGGCGGCATGAGGCAGAGGGTAATGATTGCGCTTGCCATGGTCTGTGACCCACAGCTACTGATTGCGGACGAGCCGACTACAGCTCTGGATGTTACTGTCCAGGCCCAGATACTTGACCTCATGAAGGACATACAGCAGAAGTTCGGAATGTCCATAATCATAATCACTCATGACCTTGGAGTAGTTGCCGACGTAGCAGACAGACTTGTTGTCATGTATGCCGGTCAGATACTGGAACAGGGAACAACTGAGGAGATATTTGAAAATCCGATGCACCCATACACAAGAAGGCTGCTGGGCTCCGTTCCAAGGCTCGACATGAGCAAGGACAAGCCACTGAACTCCATCGACGGAACTCCTCCAGATTTGTACATTCCTCCTAAGGGCTGTTCATTCTATGACAGATGCTCTGATGCCATGAAGATCTGCAAGGACAACCTTCCAGAATTCATTGAGCATACTGATGAGCACAGGTCGAGATGCTGGCTGAATCACCCGATGGTGATCATGAAGAAGGATACCAAGGGAGGTCAGGCATGATGGAACCACTAATAAGCATCAGGAACCTCAAGAAGCACTTTCAAGTCACCGGTGGAGTCCTGAAGGCCGTTGACGGAATCAGCCTGGACATTTATGAAGGCGAGACCGTAGGTCTTGTCGGAGAATCAGGCTGCGGAAAATCTACAGCAGGCAGGACGATAGTAAGGATATACGAGCCGACGGAAGGTCAGCTTTTCTACAAGGGACAGGACATATATACTCTTTCAAGGAAGGAGATGCATGAGGTAAGAAGGAATTTCCAGATGATATTCCAGGACCCCTATGCTTCACTGAATCCAAGAATGACAGTCCTTGATATTGTTGCGGAGCCCCTTGATGTTCATGGCATATACAAGAACTCCGATGAGAGGAAAAAGAGGGTTTTGGAACTTCTCGAGCTTGTCGGATTAAATGATGAGCACGCGATGAGATTCCCTCACGAGTTCTCAGGCGGACAGAGGCAGAGGATAGGCATAGCGCGAGCTCTTGCCCTTAACCCTAAATTCATCGTCTGCGATGAGCCTATTTCAGCTCTTGACGTTTCCATTCAGGCACAGGTAGTAAACCTCCTGAAGGACCTTCAGAACAAGCTGGGACTGACTTACCTCTTCATTGCCCATGACCTTTCAATGGTCAGATACATTTCCGACAGAGTTGGTGTAATGTACCTTGGACATATGATGGAGCTGGCTGATGCTGAAGAGCTTTACAATGAGCCACTTCATCCATACACTATGGCGCTGCTTTCAGCTATCCCGATACCTGACCCTGAAATTCAGAGAAACAGGAAGAGGATAGTACTTGAAGGCGACGTGCCAAGCCCCATCAATCCTAAGGAAGGCTGCAGGTTCGTCGAAAGATGTCCTTATGCCATCCAGAAGTGCAGGGATATCACCCCTGAATTCGAAGAAATCAAGGAAAGGCACTACGCTGCATGCCATAGGGCGAAAGAGCTCATGGAGAATAACGCGAAGAGCAAGATTTAAGGAGCCGAAAGGCTCCTTTTTCAGTTAAACAAATAAACCATCTGCTCCAAATCATAACTGAATATTAACAGTCTTTGAGTAGGATATGTGCTATATTGAATACATTAAGAGAATGTTTATTGTATATTGAAAGAAATTTATACTATGAGGAGAGTATCATGAGGGAATTCAGCAATTTGATGGGATCACTTACTGCAATTCTATTTACCATAGCTTTCCTGAACAGACCAATAAAGGTCATAAACAGAAGATACGGAAAGCAAATAGCGAAAACTTCCTTCAAGGCTTCATTCCAGACCTTGATGAGGTTTCTTGTGAAGAACCACAAGCTTTTCGGAGCCCTGGCTGGTGCTTCCGCCCTCATTCATGGATTGATGAAGTTTTCACTAAATGGCTTTGTTGCCAGCGGATTCCTGACTCTTTCCCTTATAATGCTGCAGGGAGTCCTGGGAGGCTATGGCTTCAGGAAGATGAAGGGAAAAGCCGGGGTTTGGCTTAAGATACACCGACTCATACCGTACCTTGTATTCCTGTCAATCTTCAATCATGTGGTAGTTAAGCTATTCTGGTAGATAGCAGACTATATTAATTAGTAAATTTTGTTGACCTGGTTTAATTGTTAGTTTTGATGAACCAGCTGATTAGCTAATTTTGACTATTTTAAATAGCACCCAAAGTAATAGCAGCCCGGGATTCCCGGACTGCTATTACTTTTGTATCGCTATTCTTACAGCATCTCTTTTCTGAGCTCTTCAGGTGTCTTTGCTGAAATGAGCGAGAAGGGGATATCAAGAACTGTGAATGCTCCTGACTTTCCTTCCTTTGCAAGCCTGTGGCAAGCTCTCGCATATGCGGCAAGGACTGAAGATGTGAATTCAGGATTGGAGTCAAGCTTCAGGCTGAACTCGAATCTCTGTACCACGCCTTCGCTGGTTTCTCCGGTCCTTATGACGAATCCGCCGTGTGGTATCCCGCCATGCTTTTCCTTGAGTTCATCAAGGCTGATGAAGGTCACGGTGGTGTCGTATGGCTCGAAATAGTTTGGCATTGTCACTATCTCTTTTTCTATCCTTGCTTTGTCAGCTCCATCCTTTGCAACTACGAAGCATACTCTCTTGTGCTTTTCCCTTGCTGTGAAGTCTTTGCCTTCACCTGATCTTGCAGAGGCAAGAGCTTCCTCTACCGGAACAGTATACTGCCTTGCATCAACGACTCCCTCAATCCTTCTGATCGCATCTGAGTGTCCCTGGCTTACGCCTTCTCCCCAGAACGTGTAGTCCTTACCTGATGGAAGCACTGCATTTGCAAGTACCCTGTTCAGGGAGAACAGGCCCGGATCCCAGCCTACGCTGATGATGCTGGTTTTTCCTGATGCCTTTGCGCTCGCTTCTACTCCTGCAAAATAACCAGGTATCTCACCATGGTTGTCATAGCTGTCAACTGTGTTGAAAAGCTTGTTGATTTCAACAGTCTGCTTAGGCAGGTCAGTTGCACTGCCTCCGCAAAGGACCATGACATCTATAAGACCCACGAAATCCTTCATGTCATCCATCTTATATACCGGTGACTTTGCCTGAACAGTCGAGGGATCTCTTCTGGTGAAGACTCCAACTACCTCCAGGTCTGAATTCCTTTCTACTGCAAGCTCAAGACCTCTGCCAAGGTTACCATAACCGACTATTCCTATTTTAGTTTTTCCCATTCTTGAGTCCTCCTCATTTGATATGTCTAGTACAGTTTAGCACACACTTGTATTTGCTGTGAACGACAAACCCGAAGCTCCTGCAAAAAAATTGCATCGCTTCGGGTTTAAGGTTGAAACTTATCTATCTGAGGAACATTATGCCAACGCCTGCAACACCGATTATCGCACCCAATACCTCCTTGAATGCCACCTTCTCCTTGAAGAAGAGGATTGAAACAGGAAGTATGAGCACTGGTACCACACCCATAAGGGTTGAAGCTACACCTGTGCTTGTGTGCTTCACTGCCAGGAGGGATAGTGACACACCGACCACAGGACCGAAAAGCGAACCGATTGTGATTCCGGTCATTGTCTTCCTGTCCTTGAGAGCTGACCTGAAGTTGTTCCAGTTTCGGGTAAACGCTATTATCACAGCAAAGCATACTATCCCGGTAAGAATCCTTACCTCGGTTGCCACGAAAGGATTGAGGTCCTTTACTCCGAGCTTCGAGAATATCATCCCGAGGCCCTGGCCGAATGCGCCAAGGAATGCGTAGGTAAGGCCTTTAAGAGGATGCCTTATGACAACACGATTGGTTCCTTTTTCCTTCCCCAGTACAACCAGTGCGATGCCTGAAAGTGTTACGGCCATACCTGTCATCTGCATGGCTGTCAAAGTCTCGCCCAGTATAAGATAACCCATGACCGCAGTAAGCGGTGGTGCCATTGACATTATAAGCAGGGATATCCTGGCTCCGATCTCAATGTATGCCTGGAACAGGAACAAGTCCCCAAGCACAAAGCCTATGATTCCTGAAATCATTAGATATCCTATGCCGCTTGATGTCAGGCCCGTATTCCTGAAGCCGTCGGTCAGGAAATAGTTGATGACCGTTATTATAAGGAAAGCTACGATAAGCCTCATTAGGTTCAGGACAAGCGTGCCTACACGTTTACCCGAATACTCAAAGGATGTGGACGACACCACCCAGCAGAACGCGGTTCCAAGAGCTGCAATTTCACCGATTAACATATTACACTTCCAATCAAATTAAATTCCGGAAAGAGCAAGTAGAAGCGGGGCAAGAACTACAGTTATGAGTCCTGCGATTCCA
Source organism: Youngiibacter multivorans (assembly GCF_017873395.1). Taxonomy (GTDB): domain Bacteria; phylum Bacillota; class Clostridia; order Clostridiales; family Clostridiaceae; genus Youngiibacter; species Youngiibacter multivorans. The sequence continues at coordinate 15,265 of NZ_JAGGKC010000022.1, forward strand.
ATCGAAAGGCCGCTCATGGCGCCTTCTGTTTCACCCATTTCGACAGCCTTGGCTGTTCCAAGCGCATGGGCAGCAGTTCCGATTGCTACCCCTTTGGCTACCGGATCCTTCAGCCTTGCAGCCTTCATGACAAGAGGTACCATTATGGCACCCAATGTTCCTGTAACAAATATGGAGACAACCGTTATAGGCACTATACCCCCAAGCTCTTTTGATATTTCAAGGCCAATTGCTGTAGTCACCGATTTAGGGATCATAGATACAATTATTGCGCGGTCAATGCCAAGCAGCTTGGAGAACAGCAGTATGCTTGTTATGCTTGCAAGCGTTCCAGCGAATATACCGGTAAGTATCGCGACATAGTGACTCTTAAGGAGTTCAAAGTTCCTGTAGAGCGGTACTGAAAGGACAATCACTGAAGGCCCAAGCATGAAGCTTAACATTGCTCCGCCTGCACTATAGTTCTCAACGGGCACCTTCAGTGCTACAAGCACAAATATGACAATCGCCGTAGAGACCACAAGGGGACTCAGAAGGGGATTCCTGACCCTCTTGAATACATACACGCCTATCCTGTATGCCAGGAAGGATATGGCAAGTCCGAAAAGAGGGGATTTTGTCAATGCAAACAGTCTATCGATCATTTCTTCCTCCTGGCGCCGGCTCTAAGTACAGCCTGGGTGGTGATTCCAGCTACCGCCATGGTTATGAAGGTGGTGATGGTTATAACCAGGATAAGCTTCCAAATCGATCCCTGAAGCAGACCGAATGACGAAAGAAGTCCTACTCCGCTCGGTATGAAGAAGAAGGTCAGGTTCTCCAGCAGAAATGTAGTGACTGACTCAACCTGTGATACCTTTAGGACTTTGAGCAGAAGAAGCGTCAGCAGCAGTACAAATCCGATTATGTTTCCTGGTATGGGAAGTCCTGTCAGGACCTTAATTACTTCTCCCATGAAGTATATTCCAAGGATCAGTGACATTTCCTTAATTATCTTCATATATTCCTCCCTATGCCGTATGAGTGCGGCAATTCCAATACAATACAATATAACAGCTTTTCAGCAGGATTTAAAGAATATACGGAAAAAGGAGGGATATGAGGGAGATGTAAATGTTGTCAGGATAATAGTTGGTAAAAATATATTCTTATCACGAAATCATATCAGCGGGTGCAGATTTTGAAATTGCTCTAAAGATAAGGATCCGGATTTCTCCGGATCCCATCAGGCCCTATTCAGTCATTCCTTCTTTTCAGGCGGAACTGTTGTTTCTTTGCGCCTGCCCCTGTAAACCTTAAGTCCTATGAAGAGCGCGACTGCAGCGATCAGTATGTAAGGAAGTGCAAGCACGAGCCAAATCACGAAGTTCTGTACTGCTGAAGTGAAGAAGTACAATGAATCCTTGAATGCGGCTGCAAGTCTTTCGGCGAATGTAGTCTCCACAGTCTCCTCGGTGGTAAGCTTCTCGACTTCCTGCAGCTGGACTGTAACGAAGCTATAATCTATCCTGTCATCAAGGTCCTTGAGGTACAGGGTTAGCTGTTCCTTTTCATAGAATATGGAGCTCAGCTGGCTCTCTATGGCGATTATGTCTTCGATCCTCTCTGCCTTCTCATATAGCGCGAGCATCCTCTCTTCCTTGATCTTAAGCGCATTAAGCCTTGATTCCGTATCGGTATACGACTTTGATACATTGGTCTTGCTCGATGTCTCTGAAACTATGTTCCCAAGAAGCTTGAGCTCGGCATTGTATGCCAGAACCTGAGCCTTTGGGATCCTGAAGGTGAACTGGCCTGTCCTTAACTTCTTTCCGTCATAGTATCCGCCGTAATATACATTGGAGTTCTCGACATAGCCGTTGTATTTGGCAATCAGCATGTTAAGGTCGTTGGAAACCTTCTCGAATTCCTTTGTCTCCATGTTGAAGTAATAGGTTCCGATTGTCTTGTCCTGGTCTACTATGACTGATGGCGACTCGCTTCCCTTGCCTCCTGCATCAAAGCTTGGAGTTGAAGGAAGTCCTGGATTCACGACACCGGGAGATGAGGTTCCTCCATCTCTCTTTTCGGAGCTGAAATATCCCTTTGTAAGGTTGTAGCCCAGCACCGTGACAAAGATAAGTGCAATGACAGCTACAGTTGATGTGATTATTCTTTTTCTTGTCTTGAACATTCCGATCAGCTCCTTTGAGCGATTTTGGTATATTGGTCATTCGGTTGATTGTATCTATACTCAGTATATGTCAGGGTGTTCATCAATTAATTACAAATTCGTTCCAAACCGGGAAATAATCGGGAACAGTAAATAGGCTCCATATGCTGTATAATTGATGGTAAGGAATGCCTGGGAGGTGACGAGATGAATGATTTTGAAGTGATTTCCTTTCTGTTAGAGGGTGATCCATCCATACAGTACCAGACGAGAAAGTATCTGCTTGGTGAGAAAGAAGAGGAGCTCCTTACGCTCAGGGATTCAATCGCGACTACAGGCTGGGGAAAGAGGTACCTTGATGCACAGAATGAAGACCTGAGCTTTGGCAAAGGCTTCTATGCACACAAATGGACATCAACCCACTATTCGCTTCTTGACCTCAGATATCTCGAGATTCCGAGGGAAATGGAATCTCTGGTCCTATCAGTAAGGGATATCACAAAGAACTGCAGGGCAGGGGATGGTGGTGTAACCGGAACAAAGGGAAGCAAAAGAAGCGATGTATGCGTTAATGGAATGTTCCTGAACTACGGAGCCTACTTCCACATGGAGGAGGAACCTGTCCGGACAATCGTAGACCTTCTTGCAGAGCAGGTGCTTCCTGACGGTGGCTTCAACTGCCAGGATAAGTCAACCCACAGCTCTGTGCACACCACTCTGTCGGTACTTGAAGGATTCCTGAGCCTTATCAGATACGGCTATTCCTACAGAAGGGACGACGTACTGAAAATGAAGAAGGCAGCTGAGCAGTTCCTTCTTCAGCATGAGCTCTACAAGTCGTCGCACACACATGAAGCGATAAACGAAAACTTCCTCCATGCAACCTATCCACCGAGATGGAAGTATGACATACTGAAGGCCCTCTGGTACTTCGCAGATGCCGATATCCCGTATGATGATAGAATGGATGATGCCCTGACTATTGTCGGGAATCTCAGGACCAAGGATGGGACGGTTCTGAAGGGAAAGACGATTTCAGGTGAGCTTCACTTCAGGATGGAAGAAGGAAAGGCTGGCAGTTGGAATACGCTTCGTGCCATGAGGGTTCTACAGCACTATGCAAGGCTTAAGGAAGAAAATTAGAAGGAGGAAGCAAAACTTCCTCCTTCTTGATGCTGACTATTCCTTATTTCTAATAGTTGATGAGCCTTGGAAGAGCCTTTGCCTGCTCAACCCAGTCTGTAACCTGCTTTTCGGTTGGAAGCTTTCTTACAAGCTTCTTCTCGGTGTTTACTTCCACCATCTTCGCGAAGAGGTTGTCAGGCTTTCTCTTGGAAAGCTCGGGAACAGTATCCACTCCGGCAAGTTCGAGAAGGTCTGAATACTCTGATCCTACACCTTTGATCCTCATGAGGTCAGAACGGTTTATGAATTTCAGGATCAGCTTCTCTGAGATTCCAGTAGTTTCAGCCAGTTTCTTCCTCTTTGCCTTAGTGTCTCCTGCAGCAAGAAGTGAATCAACGTTCTTGATCCCTGCTTCTGCAAGCTTTTCAGCATAACCTTCTCCTACTCCTTCGATGTACTTGAGATTTGCCATTTTACACCTCCCGTGGTGAGCGGTTGTTTCCGCCTTGTCGCGCTGTTAGAACAACAGTAAACGTTTGTATGCTATAATTAATTAATAACATATGGGATATGGATAATCAAGGTTTATAAAGATATATCCTTGTTAATATTTCAAAATGAATTTCCGGAGGCTTTTTATGGAAGAGCAAGAATCAATACTACTGAAGCTTGAAGCTAATGTTGCCGTAAATTATGCAATGGCAGAAAACGGGTTCCCGCTGCTAAGAGGCATCACGATAAGAAACAGCAGCGGATCCGACATCGAGGAAACCGTACTGCATGTTGTTTTCCAGGATAATTTCGCAAAGGAATACATAAAAGAAATCCCTTTCCTTCCAAATGGCAAGGAAATCGACCTTGGAACCCCGTTAGTCGAAATGGACATAAGGAACATCTTTTCGATAACCGAGAAGGTCACAAGGACAATCGAGGCAAGGCTCATGAAGGGGGACGAGGTAATCGCAGGAGCTTCAGTTGCCATACAGATGCTTCCGTTCAACCAGTGGCCTGGACTTGGTGTAATGCCTGAACTGACCGCTGCTTTTGCGACCCCAAATCATCCTGCAATTGACAAGGTAATTGTCAGGGCATCGGATATCCTTCTTGAAAGCGGTAAGGAACCGTCGTTCGAGGGCTATCAGTCAAAAAATCCTGAAAGGGTGCTTGAGCAGGCTTCTGCCATTTATGGAGCACTCAAGGAACTCCTTATAGTTTACGCCGGTCCTCCGGCAAGCTTCGAAACCGAAGGGCAGAGGGTAAGGCTTTCAGATGCGGTGCTTTCCGATAAGATCGGAACCTGCCTGGACCTTGCACTGCTCTATTCATCATGCCTTGAGGCTGTTTCCCTGAATCCGCTAGTAGTTTTCACCGAAGGTCACGCTATGACCGGACTTTGGCTTGCAGAGGAGTTCTTTCCGGACCCTGTTCAGGAAGACTCAGCCGCTTTGACCAAGAGGACAGCGAAGGGTGTAAACCAACTTGCAGTTATCGAAGCTACAGGGATCCGCCAGGGAAGCACCATGTATTTCAGCGAAGCCGTGAGGACAGGCCAGAAGAAGCTTTCAGAAGAGGGGAAGTTCATCCTGTCAGTGGACATCGCAAGGTCCCGTGCAGGCGGCATAAAGCCACTTCCTCAGGCGTTTTCACCTGACGGCTCAGTCATCGAGAGGGAGATGACACTTAAGGAAAGGGCAATGGTTGACCCTAACCTCATAAATGTCATAAGACTGGATGAGAAAGCCACGCAGAAAGTACAGACCCGTAGGGAGAAGTGGGAAAGAAAGCTTCTGGACCTTTCCCTTCGGAATAATCTTCTTAACTACAGGCAGGGGAAATCCGGTATGGCAATCCTGTCAACAGACCTCACTTCATTGGAAAACGAGATATTCAGCGGCAAGGAATTCCAGATCCTGAAAAAGCCAGATGACATGGAGAATGCGCTCTCAATGGAAAGCATCACGCTGTCACCATCAATGAAGGAGCTCATAGACTCAGAATTCAGGCAGGGAAAGCTCAGGACACTCCTGACAGAAGAGGACCTTCCTGACAGGCTGTCAGGCCTCTTCAGGACGGCAAGGACGGCAATAGAGGAATCAGGAGCAAACAGCCTTTTCCTCGTTTTCGGCAGACTCAAATGGTACGAAAGCCCGGCAAGCCAGAAGGAAAGGTATGCTCCGCTTGTGCTCGTTCCAGTGGACCTTCACAGGAAACTCGGAAAGAAGGGGTATGTCCTAAAGGCCAGGGAAGAGGATGCAGTATTCAACATAACTCTGGCAGAGCTTCTTAACAAGGACTTTTCAATAACCCTGCAGGGACTTGACCCGATCCCTGACGATGGCAGCGGCTGCGACCTGACCAGGATATTCAGCATAGTGCGTTCTGCAATCATGAATGAAAAGCGTTGGGATGTCTTAGAGGACTCCCATATTGGAATATTCTCCTTCAGGAAGTTCATAATGTGGAACGACCTGAAGAACCATGGAGAGGAACTGGGTAAGAACAGGATAGTGAAGTCGCTCATGGAAGGCAGCCTGCAGTTCGTGCCGGAAGGCATTGAAATCGACGGGGAGCTTCTTGATGATGTCATCGACCCGGCAGAGCTGATGTTCCCTGTAAGCGCAGACGAATCACAGATGCTGGCGGTGAAGGCAGCATCTGAAGGCAAGTCATTCGTTCTTCACGGGCCTCCGGGTACGGGAAAATCACAGACAATAACCAATATAATAGCAAATGCTCTCTATGATGGGAAAAGGGTACTGTTCGTAGCAGAAAAGATGGCAGCCTTGTCAGTTGTCCAGAAGAGACTACAGAAGCTGGGTCTTGACCCGTTTTCACTGGAGCTTCATTCGAACAAGGCCAAGAAAAGGGATGTTCTTGACCAGCTGGCAAGGACCATTTCAGTAAGGAATGGAAAAAGCAACGATGAATTCCTGAGGATTTCCCGTGAGGTTACTCGCGAAAGGGAAGAGCTCAATGGAATTGTAAAAGCTATGTACAGGAAGCATAGCTTCACACTTTCAGCCTACGAAATGGTATCAGCAATTGGAATACTCTGTGATGAAAAGGAAATGTCGAAGATAGGTCTGCCGTATGAATCATTGGGAAGCGAAGACCTCCAGAAGTATATTCTGATTGCAAGGGACCTTGAATCTTGTGCAATGGAAAACGGAGATTACAGCGATGCTCCTCTAAAGGGGATTGGACTTTCAACCTACAACCCATCCATAAAGAGAGAGGCAGCTGACCTTGCTCTGAGGGTAAAGGATAAGGCAGCTAATGCCGGCGATCTCCTTGATGCTTCAGCTTTGGGTGGAGATCTGAATACTTACGGAAAAGTGACTTCTATCGGTAAGATGATTGAAATAGCAATGAGAAACAAAAGCCATTCTGACCTTTTGTCATCTCCGGCCTTATCTGAGATGCCGGCACTGATCACAGCTGCCCTTGAAGCACTTGAAACAGCCAAAGCCAAAGGTGCTGAGGCCTCAGGCTACTTTACAGGTGACCTGCGGACTTTCGATGCTGATGGTTTGATAGCTGAGCTAACGACGGCTGAATCCAAGTGGTTCGTAGGAAGACTTTTGGGTGAAAGCCGGGTCATGAAGGCAATCAAGGCAAAATCAACGGACCCTGCCTCTGTGACTGCTGAAAATGCCATCCTGAGACTGCAGACCGTAACTGGATACAAGGCAGCATTGGCAGAGCTCGAAGTGAAGCTTGAAAAGCTCAGGGTACTTGGCGATGTTGTAAAAGGAATAGATACCAGCTCTGAAGAGCTGTCCATGTTCGCTTCAGATGCAGCTGAATTCCTGCAGGCATCAAGCATTGCAAATGCAGATGAAGAGACAAGTAAAAAGATATGCGAAGGGTCAAAATCATCTGAAGGTACTTTACTTGGACTCAGTGAAGGATTGAAGGACTTCCATGATGACTATGCATACCTGCAAAGAATGCTTGCCCTGGAGCTCTATGAAATTCCTTCAGGAGAAGGAAACTGGTTCCAAAGACTTTTTGACAGACTTACCACATATTCGAACAATCTTGACAGCCTGAGGGAATGGACAATATACAACCAGGTTAAGGAAAGGGCAGAAATCTCCGGGATAGGGGCATTGATAAGGGACTTCGAGTCTTCAAGGATTCTAGGCAGGGATGCTGTTGGAAGCCTCAGGAGGCAGCTGTACACAGAGGCACTTGATGCTGCCCTGAGCCTTGAACCCGTCCTGTCAGGTTATACAGGAAGGCAGATAGGAGATAAGATAACCTATTTCAAGGAAACATGGGACAAGTACGAGGAACTTTCAAAGAAGGCCATATTTTCGAAACTTGCTGCGAATGTCCCTGACATGACAAAGGAAGTATCACAGTCCTCGGAGGTAGGGATCCTCCAGAGGGCGATAAGAAGCGGCGGAAGGGGAGTATCCATCAGGAAGCTTTTCGACAGCATACCAAATCTTCTTCCAAGGCTTGCTCCCTGCATGCTCATGAGCCCCATTTCAGTGGCACAGTACCTTTCTACATCAAAGGAGCTCTTTGACCTGATCGTCTTCGATGAAGCATCCCAGATGCCGACAAGCGAAGCAGTAGGAGCAATTGCCAGGGGCAAGAATGTGGTGGTGGTGGGAGACCCCAAGCAGCTGCCGCCTACAAGCTTCTTCATGACTCAGAACACTGACGAGGAAAGCTATGAGCTTGAAGACCTGGACAATATACTTGAGGACTGTCTGGCCCTTTCAATGCCTGAGTCATACCTTCAGTGGCATTACAGGAGCAGGCATGAAAGTCTCATAGCATTCAGCAACAGGAACTACTACGAGAACCGCCTGTTCACTTATCCTTCTCCCGGAGCCCTTGTCTCAAAGGTAACCTGCGAATACGTCGAAGGCTCCTATGAGAGAGGAGGCACCAAGCAAAACAGGAAGGAAGCGGAGGCTGTTGTAGCTGAAATCATAAGACGCCTTTCCGACACCGAACTGAGGAAGCTCAGCATAGGAGTAGTCACATTCAGTTCAGTGCAGCAGACCCTTATAGAAGACCTGCTTTATGAGGCCTTTGCAGAACACCCTGAATTGGAGGTATTGTCAGCGGAAAGCGAGGAGCCGGTATTCGTCAAGAACCTTGAAAATGTTCAGGGTGACGAAAGGGATGTAATATTGTTCTCAGTGGGCTACGGACCTGACGAAAAGGGCAAGCTCACGATGAATTTCGGACCACTTAATCAGGAGGGCGGCTGGAGAAGGCTAAACGTTGCTGTTTCAAGGGCAAGGTCAGAGATGAAGGTCTTTACAGGAATACGCCCTGAAATGATTGACCCTTCGAAAACTACCGCAAAGGGAGTCAGTGACCTGAAGGCCTTCCTCGAGTATGCAATAAGGGGAAGTCAGGCGCTGCCTTTCTCGGAGGCTGAAAGGCTCAAGGGAAGGGACGGTCTTCAGACAGTCCTTAAGGTCTCGCTTGAGCAGAAGGGACTGAAGGCAGTCACAGATGTAGGGGTTTCAAGGTTCAGGATTGACCTCGGAGTCGTTCATCCTGAAAGGCCTGATGAATTCATACTCGGGATCAGATGCGGAGGAGACTCGTTCAGGGAAGCCAGGACAGCAAGGGACAGAGAGCTTTTGCAGGATTCGGTGCTTAAGGGGCTTGGCTGGAATATCACAAGAGTTTATCCGATGGACTGGTACGAGAACAGCGAAAAGGAAACGGAGAGGATACTTTCCCTTGTAAACGAGCTTGTTTCAGGAAATTCACCAAAGGAAGAGCCTACGATGGTCAGTGAGCAGAAGATAATGTCGTTTGATGGAGCTGTATCAGACGGCACTGATGAAAAGATTACCGGTATTAAACGAAGCTATGAGTTTGCTAAGCTTGCTCAGAAATCTCTCTCGTCAGAGGAATTCCAGATGCCGAAGAACCGGAGAAAGATAAGGGATGACATTGCAAATATCATTGAGACTGAAGCCCCTGTGTCCGAAGGGTACCTCTTCAGAAGGATCCTCACAGCCTATGGCCTGAGGAATGGGGCGAAAAACGTAGCGATAATGGATGCACTTGTAACCGACCTCGGATACCATGTAGAGGACGAGGGCGGAGAACTGTTCATCTGGAAGGACAAAAACCATACGGAAACCGTTGATTATTACAGGACCGATGAAGGGGATATGTCAAGAGAGGCAAAAGAGATACCTTTAGTAGAAGTCGTAGCCGCAGTCAGGGAAACAGTTGAGAAGAACGTCTCAATCCCCTCTGAGGAGCTTCCGAAGGAGGTTGCCAGAGCCTTTGGATTCCAGAGGACCTCGCAGGCTCTGACTGAGAAGGTAAAGGCTGCAGAAAATATCTGCATTACTGCCGGAACCATTAGGGCTGACGAAACAGGCAAAGTATCGCCTGTCAGGATCTGACATGGACACTTTAGGCATGGAGGCTGCAAAGCTCATGAATTCCAAGGCTCTCGATGTCTTCTTCGGAAACCCTGTGATAGTCTACGCACTTTACATACTTATTGCTGTAACTGCTGTCCTGCTCATACTAAGGGGAACCAGAAAGACAGCCGTGCTTGTCGCGATCTCCTTCCTTATCACCTGGATTTCGGGCGAACAGATACTAAAGAACGTTATTGGAAGGGTACGTCCATTCATTGAATATGGTCTGACTGTGATAATAAAGAGACCTGAATCATACTCCTTCCCGTCAGGTCATGCGGCAATGTCATTTGCGGTTGCAGGAGTCTTCCTTTTCACTGGTCACAGATACAGGAAGACATTCCTGGCATTTGCAGTCTATGTCAGCATTTCCAGGGTATACCTCAACGTCCATTACCTGACCGACATACTTGGGGGAGTTCTGCTTGGACTTTCTGTGTCATACATGACTGTCAGGTGGATAGGGAGATGGCTCCAGGACAAAGTCTATTACAGAAGAAGTAAGGGAAACCAGAGGATTAAGACTTAACTGGATTATCGTTCATAGTCAAGCAAATGAATATCAGATATGAGAAAAGGGAACCGATGCGGTTCCCTTTTCCAATACACTAATTTATCTCTATTTCTTTATCACTGCAATATTTCGGGTTCCATCCGACCTTGACTTGAGGATATTTGCTCCGCTGCCTTCAAGATTCTTAAGATACTCCAAAACCTCCCCGCAAATCAGTTCTCCTGTCATAAGCACAGGCACTCCGGGTGGATAGGGAGTTATCCTTTCAGCGGAAATTCTTCCCTCTGCAAATTCAAACGGGATGATTTCCCAGCCTTTAAAAAGTGCTTCCCTTTCAGGTATCGCCATTACAGGGTGAGGAAGCTTTGCAACCCCTTCATAATTTCCAATCTGCGTGGACTCGTTGAACATACCTTTACTGTCCAGGTCATGCAGTGCTTCTGAAAGCCTTTTGTACATGCCTTCATTGTCGAAACAGCTTCCGATGAATACAACATTATTGCCCATGGACATTTCCGCCTGGATGCCGTATTCGCGTCTTAATATGTCAGAAAGCACATTGCCATTCAATGGAGTGTTCAAAACCATACGAGTGTAGTCCTTTTGCAGACCGTTCAGGTCTTCATTTTTAAGGAGCCTGATTTCAGGTATATCTTTTATCGATTCAGAGAATTCCTCAGCCATGGCCTTTACCCCATGAAGAAGCTCGCGACCCCTTGTTTCCATTATGAACCTTGCAGCCTCAAGACTTGCCATAAGCACGTAGGATGGGCTTGAAGTCTGGAAAACCCTTAGGTAATGCCTTATTCTTTCCCTGTCTTCCTCTGAGGCGCCTTTCCCCAGGTTGATGACAGAGCTCTGAGTCAATGAGGGAAGTGTCTTATGGAAGCTGCAGACAGATGCTGTTGCTCCGCAATCCATGGCTGTATTTGGAAGATCATCTCCAAAATAGAAATGGGATCCATGGGCTTCGTCTACAAGGAGCCTGATTCCATTCTTTTTGCAGATATCTGATATTGCCTGCAGGTCAGGAGAGACTCCAAAATAGCTTGGAGATGTCAGTACCAATCCCTTTATCCCTTCATTGTCAGCTATTGCCTTCGTCAGGCTTTCAGTCAGAATGGCAGTTGATATGCCAAATTCCTCATTGTTTCCAGGGCTTATGAATACAGGTTCAATCCCTGACAATGATATGGCATTGTACACTGACTGATGGCAATCCCTTTGGACAAGGACTCTGTCACCTGGTCTGAAGCATCCCATGACCATGGAGAGTATTCCACCTGTGCTTCCATTGACAAGGTACCTACTTTCAGAAGAACGCATTGCTTTTGTCAGGAGCTCCTGTGAAGCCTTCAGGATGTCTTCAGGGTAATGGAGATTATCCGTTCCGGGAACCTCGGTGACATCCAGATTCAATACATTTCCAAGTATTGAGGATAATATTCCGTCAGGGTCCTGCTTATGACCCGGCATGTGGAAGAGGGCATTGTTCTCTCCGTGATAAGAGAGAAGCCCCTTGAGCAAAGGGGTTAGCCCCTTTGCTGCAGGGGCTCTATCCATATCCATCATAGGTACATCATCTTCTCTTCTTCAGTGTCCGCTTCAAGCATCCTCTTAGCCTCGATCATAAGTGCACATTCGAGTCTCTTTTTCTGCATCTCGCATCCCACCTTGTATGGTTTGGTAATATCATTGTTGAAGTTTATCGCATTCGCATGACAGCCTCCGGAGCAATAGAACTTTGCCCAGCAGTCCTTGCAGTCTTCCTTCGAATATACGTGGCTTTCCCTGAAGTAGTCTCTCATCTCCTGTGGCAGGACGAGATTTTCATCCATTACATTTCCCATGAGGTACTCTTCATTGCCAACGAACTGATGGCAGGGGTATATGCTTCCGTCCGGAGTTATGCTGAGGTATTCGGTTCCTGCTCCGCAGCCAGTAATCCTCTTGATAACGCATGGTCCCTGTGTAAGGTCCACTATGAAGTGGAAGAAATCGAACGGATCTCCCGATACCTTCATATCCGCATATTTGACTGCAAAATTTTCATACTCCCTGAGTATCTCAGGAAGGTCTTCTTCCCTTATTGCGAAGGGATTCCCGTCAGCTGAAACAACAGGCTCCATTGAAGTATGGACGAATCCAAGTTCCTTGAAATGTTCCAGGTCCTTTGAGAAATCAAGGTTGTTCCTGGTAAATGTGCCTCTTATGTAGTAGCTCTTATCTTTCCTTGAGCTTACGAGCTTCTGGTACTTGGGGACGATGATGTCATAGCTTCCCTTGTCGTTAAGGGTAAGCCTCATCTTGTCATTGACTGTCTTCCTTCCGTCTATTGAAAGCACCACATTGTCCATGTGCTCATTGATATACTCTATCTTCTTATCATCAAGCAGGACTCCGTTGGTCGTTATGGTGAACCTGAAGTTCTTGTCGTGCTTTGCAGCCTCTTCATGTCCGTACTCAACAAGTCTCTTCACCACATTGAAGTTCATGAGTGGTTCGCCGCCGAAGAAGTCAACCTCAAGATTCCTTCTTGCCCCTGAGTTCGCTATAAGGAAATCAAGTGATTTCTTGCCGACCTCATAGCTCATGAGCTCCTTGGCTCCGCCGAAGTCTCCCTGTGAAGCAAAGCAGTAAGTGCACTTCAGGTTGCAGTCATGGGCAACGTTAAGGCAGAGAGCCTTTACAACCTGCTTCCTGTTCTTGAATGCATCGAGGTTGATGTAGTCGTCATCTGTATAGAGCATACCCTCATCGATAAGGTCTTCAATCTCTTGAACCGCCCCATCTATGGCGTCCTGCGTGTAGTGGGGGAGAAGGTCGTAGAGCTCGTCAATGACAAGCTTCCCGTTGTTCATAAGCGGATAGTGGTCAAGAACCTCATATGTTATATCATCGACAACATGCACCGATCCGCCGTTTACGTCCAGCGCGATGTTGAGTCCGTTCATTTTGAATTTGTGTACCAAGTTTATTCCTCCCAGAATTGGCTATGCCAAAAAAATGAATAGTATACCCGTTCCCTGAAAAAGAAAAAAAGGGCTGAAGCATCCTCCAGACCCTTTTCCGGAGCCTTAAGGGCTTTATCTTTCCCTCTCGCACTCCTGGTTTGCTACTGTGCAGGATGTCTTGCATGCCGACTGGCACGAAGTCTGACACTCTCCGCAACCGCCTTTTGCAGCACTTTTCTTAAGGGTACTCTGTGTCAAGGTCCTGATGTGTTTCTTCATATCGCACCTCCCTAAATTGTATTGCATTGACATTATATCACACTAAGGCACAATTGCAAAAAAAGCTTGATGTCACTGCGTATCAGGAGGTTTCAAGCTTCCTGATTAATGATTCACACAATATTAATCAATTTTTAATACTAACGTATTTACAATACTGTGCGATACACACTATAATGTAATCAGGAGGCGAGGACATGGAAAAGAGAGATGAGACATATGAAGGATTGGTTTCAGAATTCCGAAGAGGATTTCTGGTTCTGGGTGTCCTGAGCCAGCTTGAGAAGCCTCAATACGGATATTCGCTGAACACCATGCTTGATGACATAGGATTGAAGATTGATTCAGGAACCCTGTACCCGCTGCTGAGGAGACTTGAGAAGCAGGGACTTCTGGAATCAATGTGGGATACTGACACGGGAAAGCCCAGGAAGTACTACAGACTTACAGACTATGGGAATGGAATTCTAAGTGACCTCCAGAAAGAGTGGAGGTCCATGGCAAAGCTTATGGAAAGGCTCATTGAAGGAGGAAAATGAGATGGAATATATTGAAAGGTATGTTTACGCAGTGACCAGAAGGCTTCCTGCAAAGCAGAGGGAAGAAATCGGAAAGGAAATCAGAAGCATAATCCTTGATATGGCAGAAGGCTACGATTCAGGGACGGAAGAGGAAAAGATCCTCAAGGCAATCGAGGAGCTTGGCAGACCTGATACTTTAGCGGTAAACTACATGGACCAGAAGCACCTGATAGGACCCAGGTTTTTCGGCAGCTACCTGTTCGTACTGAAGATAGTCATATTCTGCATATTCATTGGAATTTCAATTGCAACCGGATTAGCACTCCTGTCAGGGGGCAAGGGACCCTTTGAGTTCATAATCGGGTACATTTCATCCTTGGTATCTGCATCCATGCAGGGTGCTGCATACGTTACCCTGATCTTCTACCTTATTGAGAGATACGGGGAAGGGGACATCCTCGATGACGGAAAGCCATTCAGTGCCAGAAGCCTTGAAAAGGTCCCAAAGGACGAGTCGAAGATTAGCAGGGTTGAATCTGCGGTAAGCATATTCTTTACAACGCTCTTCACCGGACTGATCCTTCTTTTCCCTGGAGTATTTGCAGCATATGTTGGTGAATCAGGAGGCTTTACAGTAATTCCGGTTTTTGACATAACAAAGATCAGAAGCTATGCCTGGCTGTTTGTCATCATGTTTGCAGTAGGCATTCTGAGAGACATAGTGAAGTATATATACGGCAGATGGAACCTTAAGGTAGCCATCATATCCTTCCTGATGTCAAGCGTTTCCATAGTCTGCTTCTATATGGTATTTCGGGACCATTCAATCTACAATCCTGCGTTCTTCGAATATTTCAGGTCGATAGATGCAACAGGCTTTCTCTTAGCCATGTTCGAGAAGATAAGAGACTTCATCATTTATGTAGCCTTATTCGGATATGCTGTAGAGACGATCACCAATTTCTACAAGGGAATAAAGTACAACGACTGAAATAAGATAGCTTAGACACTTCAAACCGCAGAGAAAATATCTCTGCGGTATTTATATATATTCACAAATATTGTCAAATGTTCATGTAAATATTTATACTTCAGATAAATATTTGTAGTAATGAGGTGAATTTTTGATTAAAATAGTAACTGAAGGATATTTTTTCCAGAAGATAAAATCGAATTGCCGATAATATACATGAGGGACAAGGGGTGCCATATGAACAAGGTGGACGTATTTTCACTTATAAATTCAAGATACAATTCATTTACCAATACGGAAAAGAAGGTTGCCGACTACATACTGGGCAATACAAAGGACGCCATATACATGTCGATAATCGACCTTGCCGATGCATGCGGAGTTGGAGAATCAAGTGTGTTCAGGTTCTGCAGGTCGCTTGATTTCAAGGGCTATCAGGATTTCAAGATTGCTCTTGCCCATAGCTCTGCCATGGAGGACATAACTCCTCAGCTGTCAAACGAAATAACTATTGAAGACGGAATAGATGAAGTGGCTACAAAGATCCTCAATTCCAACATAAACGCCCTTAATGAGACTAGGAAGCTTATAAAGGAAGAGGATATCTCCACCGCAATAGACTATCTCACCAAGGCAGACAGCATACATTTCTACGGAGTTGGGGCTTCACTGATGACTGCAATGGAGGGAAAGATCAAGTTCATGAGGATAACTCCAAAGACGGAGTGTTCCCTTGACTCACATCTCCAGGTAATATCAGCATCTCTCCTTACCAAGAAGGATGTGGCTATAATAATCTCTTATTCAGGTTCCACGAAGGATACCATAGACCTGGCAAAGACTGCGAAACGTAAGGGTGCCAAGGTCATCGCGGTAACAAGGTTTTCCAAATCACCTCTCACGACTTATGCGGACATCACTCTTCTTTGCGGAGCGAAGGAAGGTCCTCTCCAGGGAGGTTCACTTTCGGCAAAGCTTTCCCAGCTTTACCTTCTTGATGTCCTTTATGTGGAATATTTCAGGAGAAACTACAAGGAATCCTCGAAGAACAGGGAAAGCACCTCAAGCGTAGTCATAAACAAGCTGCTTTAGGACAGAACCGACTTACACGAATCTCTGGAATAAAGCTGAAATATTTGAATGCGAAAGGCAGGCCGAATGGCCTGCCTTTTAAGCTTATAAATTCCAATCTGATAAATATGGATCTATTTTAAAGGGTGATCCAATACCTCTCTATGACATCTCCATCCTTTTCATAGCTGTTTTCAAGGACACCATGCGCTTTCTTGATCACATTCTTAGAATCCCTGTTGTATCTTGATACCGTCAGAAGAGCCTTCTTGACTCCATTCGATGCAAGCTTGTCCAGTGCCAGCTTAAGGATGATGAACGCATAGCCCTTGCTTCTTTCTGATGGCCTTATTCCATAGCCGATATGTCCGCCTGACTTCATCAGATTGTCATTGAGTGCGTACCTCACGTTTGCTGCCCCCAGGATATAACCGTTGTCTTCACAAAGGAAGAAGGTTTCAGAGCGGACAAACCAATCAGGTACGGTCTTCGCATCTCGAAAGGCGATGGTTTCCTCCCGCCATTTGCTGAAGCTCTTGTCTGCGATGTCAGTCGACATCGGTACTATTTTCTCATTTCCAGCATACCATTCTGCCAGATATTCCTTGAACCGTGCTTCATTTATGGTGGAAGCCTCTACGAATTTCAATAAAATCACCTCGTTATGCCTGTAGAAACATTATAGCAAAGCTTTTGGCAAGCATCACATACATTGTGTTAATTTTTATCGGTGCCTGCAGTTGAATTATTGTCTGAATTGGAAAAGGAAGGCCCAAGCCTTCCTCATGAAACGTAGGTTAAACCTTCCTTCTGTCTTTCTTGACTTCCTTTATGAGCTTGCCCAGCTTTTTGCTTTCTGCCTTTTTCTCCCTCCGGATCCTGTCGTCCATGGCAGCTGCCATGTGCCTTGCTTCCTTCTGGAGCTTTTCGTAGCTTTCAAGCCTTTTCCTGTCCAGAGTTCCGTCTGAAAGTGCTTCCTGAACCTTGCAGCCAGGCTCAGCCCTGTGCGAGCAGTCCTTGAACCTGCAGCCGGAAGAAAGTGTAAGTATATCAGAGAATGCCTCATCTACTCCTGAAATGTCGTCAAGCAGATGGAGCTCCCTCATGCCGGGTGTGTCAATTACCAATCCGCCTGATGGCAAAAGGATAAGTTCCCTGTGTGTAGTAGTGTGCCTACCTTTGCCATCACCCTTCCTGAGACCGCCTATGGCCAGTGATTCTACCCCAAGAAGTGAGTTGATGACACTTGATTTTCCTATTCCTGATGATCCGATGAATGCCGCAGTGATACCTTCAGAGATCAGTTCCCTGACTTCGTCGACACCTTCACCTGTTATGTTGCTTAAAAGGATTATTCTTCCTCCGGAGGCTGCTTTCCTAACCTCTTCGAGCTTTTCACCAAGGTTTTCAGCAAGGTCCAGCTTTGTAAGAAGGATTATGGATACGCTCCAGCTCTCCTTTGCCACAGCAATATACCTTTCAAGTCTTCTTATGTTGAAGTCCTGATTTAGAGCCATGGTAAGGAACAGCATGTCTACGTTCGCCGCGATAACCTGTATGCCGGTAGTATCGCCTGCAGCCTTCCTTCTTATGCAGGAGCTTCTTTTCAAAACTCCCAGGATCCTTCCGAAGCCCTGGCTGTCATCATCTCTGTCCAGAGCGACATAGTCGCCGACAGCAGGGTAGTCTTCCCTTGATGATGCTGACTGCATCATCTTTCCTGTGACTGAAGCAAGCATCGTCCCTTTTGAAGTAATTACGGTATAGAGTTCCTTTTCCTCTTCAGCTATCCTTCCTGCGAAAGCTCCGGGGAAAAGTGAATTTGCCTCTTCTTTTCTTATAAATGGAATTGTATCCTTATTCAAATTTCCTGTGGTCTCCTTATAAAAGATTACCCCGTATATCAGTTGGTTAATCGAAGACCCTTTGGACGAATCCGGGGCTTAAGTCTCAGAGGGCCTTCCTTCAGCAATCCTCAAATCTATCATAAAACACCACTCCTCAGTATTATTGGAACCCTTGTCCCAACCTGATTATACCAGAAACAGACGATTGCTTACAAAAGATTCTGAGCCGAGCTCTTCAATTCACGCTATAATATATTTGAGATATTTTATCGGACAAAGGTCCGGAAAGGTGTTTGATTTGAAGAAGATAATTATGACTGGCGGAGGCACGGCGGGACATGTCAATCCTAATCTCGCGCTTATGCCTAAGCTCAGGAAGCTGCAATATGACATAGCATATATAGGATCTAAGGATGGGATAGAACGTACGATAATCGAGAAGGAGGGTATAAGGTATCATGCAATTTCCTCAGGAAAGCTCAGGAGATACCTTGACCTCAAGAATATCACCGACCCCTTCAAGGTTGTGAAGGGTATCTTCGATGCACTTTCAGTCTTAAGGAAGGAAAAGCCATCGATCGTTTTCTCGAAGGGTGGCTTCGTCAGCGTACCGGTAGTTATCGCTGCAAGCATCCTTAAGATACCAGTGCTTTCCCACGAGTCCGACATGACACCAGGACTTGCCAACAGGATCTCAATGAGATTCTGCGACAAGCTTCTCGTGACATTCCCTGAAACCCTTGAGCATGCAGGCGGGAAAGGGATCCTTGCAGGCAGCATAATACGTGAGGAGCTTTTCCAGGGAGACAGGATAAAAGCTATGGAGCTCACTGGATTTTCCGGTGTGAAGCCTGTGATCCTGGTAATGGGAGGAAGCATAGGGTCTGTTAAGATAAACCAGGCTGTAAGGGGCATACTCCAGAGGATAACAGGAGAATTCGATGTCATACACCTTTGCGGCAAGGGGAACCTTGACAGCAGGCTTAATGGAGCCGAAGGTTATCGCCAGTTCGAATACCTTAGGGAAGAGATGAAGGATGTGCTTGCACTGTCTGACATGGTAGTTTCAAGGGCAGGCTCCAATTCAATATTTGAATTCCTTGCACTGAGAAAGCCTAATCTTCTAATCCCGCTCCCTCTGGCTTCAAGCAGGGGAGACCAGCTTCAGAATTCGGAGAGCTTCAGGTCCAAGGGATACTCCATGGTTCTCAAGGAAGAGGACCTGACAAGCGAAACCCTCTTCATGAGCCTTAACGAGCTCTACAGGAAGAGAGACACCTATACGGCAGCAATGGAAACCGACAAGGCTGTCAATGGCACTGATCTCGCAGTCGAGCTCATCGAGAAGTATTCAAAGGCATAAGTGCTCCGAATAAATGATTTTTGGCTGCAGACCACTGCGGCATAATTTGAAAGGAAGGTGCAACATGTTTCACAGGGAACTAAAGCCATTTCCGGAAGGCTTCCTATGGGGAAGCGCATCTGCAGCATATCAGGTTGAGGGTGCATGGGATGCAGACGGAAAGGGACTATCAGTCTGGGATATCTATGCGAAGCTGCCAGGAACGACCTTCAAAAACTCCAACGGAGATGTAGCGGCTGACCACTACAACAGGTACAAAGAAGATGTGGCTCTGATGGCTGAAATGGGACTGAAGGCATACAGGTTTTCAATCGCCTGGGCAAGGATCCTTCCAGAGGGAAGGGGGAAAGTCAATGAAGCTGGCATCAGGTTCTACAGCGACCTCATTGACGAGCTTCTGAAAAACGGGATAGAGCCCGTCATCACCCTCTACCACTGGGACCTTCCTCAGGCACTTCTTGATGAATACGGCGGTTTCGAATCGAGAAGGATAGCTGATGACTTCGATGAATATGCAAGGGTCTGCTTCAGGAGCTTCGGCGACAGGGTCAGGTACTGGGTATCACTTAATGAGCAGAACATATTCATAGGCTTCGGTTATATGACCGGAATGCATCCACCGGGAGTGAAGGACAAGAAGAGGATGCTTCAGGCCAACCACAACGCATTCCTTGCAAATGCGAGGGCTATAAAGTCATTCAGGGAAATGGTCCCAAGCGGAAATATCGGTCCAAGCTTCGCTTATTCTCCAGCATACCCCAAGACCAGCAAGCCGGAAGACATACTTGCTGCCGAGGATGCTGAGGAAATCCTTTCCCACTGGTGGATGGACGTCTATGCTTTGGGCGAATATCCAAAGGCAGCTATGGACCTTTACAGAGGACTGGGTATTGCTCCTGAAGTCCTTCCCGGAGACCTTGAGCTATTCAAAGAGGGAAAACCCGACTTCATGGGCCTCAACTACTACCAGACCACAACCTATGAGGCTAACCCACTGGACGGAGTCGGAGAGAAGCTTGAGATGAATACCACAGGAGAGAAGGGTACTGCAAAATCCACAGGAATCCCTGGAGTGTACAGGACAACTGGAAATGATTACCTTGAGAGGACCAACTGGGACTGGACAATAGATCCTGAAGGCTTGAGGGTTGCACTAAGAAGAATTACAGGAAGGTACAGCCTGCCGGTGCTCATAACTGAAAACGGGCTTGGTGAGTATGACAAACTTACAGATGACGACAAGGTTCATGACGACTACAGGATCGGGTATCTTAAGGCACATATCCTTGCCTGCAGGGAAGCGATTACTGATGGTGTTGACCTCATCGGCTACTGCACCTGGTCATTCACTGACCTGCTCTCATGGCTTAACGGCTACCAGAAGAGGTACGGCTTCGTGTACATCAACAGGGATGAGACTGACCTTAAGGACCTCAGGCGAGTCAGGAAGGATTCATTCCACTGGTACAGGAAGGTAATTGAAAGCAATGGCAGCGAACTTTAGATATTAGTATTTGTGCTGAGCTCATCCGCACCCGGTAAAATTGCCGGGTGCGGATTTTTCATCTTAATTAATTGTTTACATAATCATGGCTCTTAAGGCTGTACAATTAAGTTGAGGTGATCATATGAGAATTGAGTTTTCAGGCGCAGCAGGCTGCGTAACAGGATCAAGCCACCTGCTGAGGGTAAAGGACAAGAGAGTACTCCTTGACTGCGGGCTTTATCAGGGCAAGGATGACAAGGACAGGGGAAACGATGTGTTTTCATTCATTCCGGCATCCATAGACTACCTGATTCTTTCACATGCCCATATAGACCACAGTGGAAGGATCCCTCTCCTATACAAGAGGGGATTCAGGGGCAGGATAATCGCGACACCGCCGACATTCGACCTTTGCTCAATTATGCTTCTTGACTCAGGCCATATCCAGGAGCAGGATGCCGAATGGGACAACAAGAAGAGGGAACGTCAGGGAAAGGACTTGGTGGAGCCTCTTTATACCATTAAGGATGCCGAAGACTCCCTCGAGCTTTTCGAGCAGTTGGATTTTGATCAGGAGCTGACACTTTTCGAAGGCTTCAGGGTACGGTTCAGAGAAGCCGGACATATACTTGGTGCTGCCATAGTCGAGGTCTTCATGAAGGAGGAGGACAAGGAGGTCAAGCTTGTATTCTCCGGTGACCTTGGAAACAAGGGCATTCCGATGATGAAGGATCCATATCTCATTGACAGCTGTGACTACCTGATACTGGAATCCACCTACGGAAACAGGCTTCACGTGGAGTCCAGGTCTGAGTTCAGGCAGCTGATCGATATCATAAACACCACCTACAGGAAGGGCGGCAATGTCATAATACCGTCATTCGCAGTAGGAAGGACGCAGGAGATCCTATATATCCTAAACGAGTTCATGGAAAGGGGGGAGCTGAACCGCGGCGTATCAGTCTACGTTGATTCACCGCTTGCTACAAAGTCCACCGAGATATTCAGGAAGAATTCCAGGTATTTCGACGAGGATACCCAGAAGAGATACCAGATGGGGGATGATATCCTGAATTTCCCAAACCTCCATTTTACGGAATCAGTCGAAGAATCGAGGATACTTAACAATACACCTAAGGGCTGCGTCATAATCAGTGCTTCCGGAATGGCTGATGCAGGAAGGGTAAAGCACCATCTTAAGCATAACCTCTGGAGGAGGGAGTGCTCCGTGGTCTTTGTCGGATATCAGGCTGAGGGAACTTTAGGCAGGACTATCCAGGACGGGGAGAAGATGGTAAGGATATTCGGTGAGGAGGTGGCGGTAAACGCAGGCATCTACTCGCTATCCGGACTTTCAGGCCATGCGGACAGGAACGGTCTTCATGAATGGGTATCTGCGTTCAAAAAGAGACCCCTCCAGACATTCCTTGTCCATGGAGATGACAAAGCTGCGATCGCACTGAAGGAGCTCCTGGTAAAGGACGATTACAATGTGAAGATTGCAAAGTACGGAGATATAGTTCCTCTGAAGCATTACGTCAAGCTTCCAGCATACACTGAAATTGAAATCGAAAAGGTAGATGTTGAGAAGGGAATCGAATCTCTAAGAAAGAAAGAGGCCCTGATGAAGCTGATCAGCACCATGGATTTTGAAAACGCTTCAGATCTCGACATAATCAGGGGAGTCGAGGAAGTTTTGAGCCACAGACAGAAGTCTGGAGGCTGATAAGAATACAGTAAAAGTAACCGTTTAGCTTGTTAAAGGATGGATTAGGGTTTATAATTGTTATCGTAGTCATTATGCACCGGCATGATATAAGTCATGTCAGTGCATAATTGCACGCAAATTTTTATCCAACCTATGCAGGTAAACTGCACCAATGAAATCTTTAGGCCGGATTTCAAATATGTTTAAGGGAGAGGTTACAAACATGAGAAAAATGAAAACCATGGATGGAAACACCGCTGCGGCGCACATTTCGTACGCTTTCACAGATGTAGCAGCGATATTTCCAATCACACCATCATCCACTATGGCTGAGAGTGTGGACGAATGGGCATCAAAAGGACTGAAGAACATTTTCGGTCAGCCAGTAAAGGTCACTGAGATGCAGTCTGAGGCGGGAGCCGCAGGAGCAGTTCACGGATCACTGCAGGGCGGTGCTCTGACCACAACCTACACAGCATCACAGGGGCTTCTGCTCATGCTTCCAAACATGTACAAGATTGCCGGAGAACTCCTGCCAGGAGTGTTCCATGTAAGTGCAAGAGCACTTGCAGCACACGCGCTTTCAATATTCGGAGACCATCAGGATGTTATGGCAGCAAGGATGACCGGTTTCGCGATGCTTGCAGAGTCAAACGTTCAGGAGGTCATGGACCTTGCCGGAGTTGCACATCTTTCTGCAATAAAGGGAAGAGTTCCGTTCCTCAACTTCTTTGACGGATTCAGGACATCTGCAGAAGTGCAGAAGGTTGAAGTCATTGAATATGACGAACTTGAAGCTCTGCTTGACAAGGATGCTGTTGCAGCATTCAGGGCAAACTCCCTCAATTCAGAGAGACCTGTAACAAGGGGAACAGCTCAGAATCCTGACATCTACTTCCAGGGAAGAGAAGCTTCCAACAGATTCTACGATGCGATTCCAGAGATAGTAGAAGGCTACATGGAGGAGATCAACAAGCTTACCGGAAGAAACTACCAGCTTTTCAACTACTATGGAGCTGAAGATGCAGAGTATGTCATCGTTGCGATGGGTTCGGTTTGCGATACAGCTTCCGAAGTAATCGACTACCTGATGAAGAAGGGCGAAAAGGTAGGTCTCGTAAACGTACATCTTTACAGACCATTCGCTACAAAGAACTTCCTTAACGCAATTCCAAAGACTGCAAAGAAGATCGCAGTACTTGACAGGACAAAGGAACCCGGATCAGCCGGAGAGCCGCTTTACCAGGATGTAAGGAATGCATTCTATGAATCAGAGCAGAGACCTGTCATCGTTGGCGGAAGATATGGACTTGGTTCCAAGGATGTTACTCCAGACCAGATATTCGCAGTATATGAGAATCTTAAGTTCAACGAAGTAAAGAACGGATTCACTCTTGGAATAGAGGATGACGTAACATTTACAAGCCTTGCCAAGCATGAGCCGATAAACACTTCAGCACCTGGCACAGTACAGTGCAAGTTCTGGGGACTTGGTTCAGACGGAACTGTCGGAGCCAACAAGTCAGCCATAAAGATCATAGGCGACGGCACTGACATGTACGCGCAGGGTTACTTCTCATATGACTCAAAGAAGTCAGGCGGAATAACAGTTTCACACCTGAGATTCGGAAAAGAGAAGATAAGGAGCCCGTACCTCATACAGAACGCGGACTTCGTAGCATGCCACAACCCATCATATGTAGACAAGTATGACGTGCTCACAGGACTTAAGGTTGGAGGAACATTCCTTCTGAACTGTTCGTGGACCGTTGAAGAGCTTGAGACAAGGCTTCCAGCAAAGATGAAGAACTTCATCGCAAAGAACGAGATAAAGTTCTATATCCTCGATGCACAGGCTATTGCTTCAGAGATTGGACTTGGCTCAAGGATCAACATGATCATGCAGTCAGCATTCTTCAAGCTTGCTAACATAATTCCTGTAGAGGATGCTGTAAAGCAGCTTAAGGACGCCGTTTACAAATCATACGGCAAGAAGGGCGAAAAGATCGTCGCAATGAACAACGAAGCTATCGACAGGGGTGTAAACGCACTTGTCAAGGTTGAGATTCCTGCATCGTGGGCTGAGGCTGCAGATGCAAAGGCAGACGAGAAGGCCGTACCTGAATTCATAGAGAAGCTTCTCAGACCGATCAATGCACAGGAAGGCGACAAGCTGCCTGTTTCAGCATTCCTTGGAAGAGAAGACGGAACATTCCCAATGGGAACATCAGCCTTCGAGAAGAGAGGAATAGCAGTCAACGTTCCTGAGTGGCAGATAGACAACTGCATACAGTGCAACCAGTGCTCGTATGTATGTCCTCACGCTGTAATCAGACCGTTCCTCCTGGATCAGGCTGAGATAGAGAAAGCTCCGGAAGGATTCGCAACAAAGAAGGCAATCGGCGGCAAGGCATTCGCAGACTACGGATACAAGATACAGGTATCAGTGCTTGACTGCACAGGCTGCGGAAACTGCGCACAGATATGCCCTGCACCTAACAAGGCTCTCGTAATGAAGCCAATCGAGACTCAGATGCATGAGCTTCCAAACTGGGATTATGCGCTTGAAGTTTCTCCAAAGGCTAATCCGATGAGCAAGAACACACTTAAGGGAAGCCAGTTCGAACAGCCGCTTCTCGAGTTCTCAGGCGCATGTGCAGGCTGCGGTGAGACACCATACGCTAAGCTTATCACCCAGCTCTTCGGAGACAGGATGATGATAGCGAACGCTACCGGATGCTCATCAATATGGGGAGCTTCGGCACCTGCTACAGTCTACACAACAAACCATCTCGGACAGGGTCCGGCATGGGCGAACTCACTCTTCGAGGACAATGCCGAGTTCGGACTTGGAATATACCTCGGAAATAACGCTCAGAGAGCCAAGCTTCTTCCTCTTGCTGAATCCCTTCTTGCAGAAGAATCAGCATCGGCAGACCTTAAGGCAGCGCTTCAGAACTTCGTTGACAACTTCACCAGCGGTGAAGGGTCAAAGGCAGCAAGGGCAGCACTTCTTCCTGTACTTAAGGAAGCAGTTGACAAGTTCCCGGCAGCCAAGGAGCTCTATGAGAACAAGGACTACATGACCAAGAAGAGCCAGTGGATCTTCGGTGGAGACGGATGGGCATATGACATCGGATACGGCGGACTTGACCACGTTCTTGCAACAGGCGAGGACATCAACGTATTCGTATTCGATACTGAAGTCTACTCCAACACAGGCGGACAGTCATCCAAGTCTACTCCAACAGCAGCAATCGCCAAGTTCGCAGCATCAGGAAAGAGGACAAAGAAGAAAGACCTCGGAATGATGGCTATGAGCTATGGATATGTATATGTGGCACAGGTCGGCATGGGAGCTGATAAGAACCAGCTCATAAAGGCCCTTACAGAGGCTGAAGCATACGACGGACCGTCACTTATCATTGGATACGCTCCATGCATCAACCAGGGACTGAAGCTTGGAATGGGCTTCAGCCAGGAGCAGACCAAGAGAGCGGTAGAGTCAGGATACTGGTCGCTTTACAGGTACAACCCGCTTCTCAAGGAAGAGGGAAAGAACCCATTCACTTTGGATTCAAAGGAGCCTACAAAGAGCTTCAGAGAGTTCATAGACAGCGAAGTAAGGTATTCCTCACTCAAGCAGGCTTATCCGGACGTTGCAGAAGCTCTGTTCGCAAAGACAGAGAAGGATGCGAAGGAAAGACTGGAAGGCTACAAGAGACTTGCAGCTCAGGTTTACTAGAAAATTTAAAGGGATCGCCAGATTGGCGATCCCTTTTCCATTCAAATTATCTATTATATCCATTGGATTATTTTTTCAGAGAGTAAACTCACTGACCTTGTCAAAGTGCCTTCCAACCTCTTTCGCACTATGGGCGTCAGAACCTGTGACAACAGGTATTCCCATTGAAACTGCTTTCCTTATGATATCAATGGAAGGGTAGGGTTCACGGCAGTATTCCTTGTCGTAGCCCGAAGTGTTGATGTCCAGGGAGTATCCGTTTTTCTTTACAGCTTCAAGTATTCTGCCCAGGTCCATGTCATGGCTCCTGCCATGGAACCTTTTGAACTTCTTTATAAGGTCAATGTGTCCTATCCTTTTTGGAGTAAGACTTCCATAAGGTTTAGAAAGGGCCTTCATCAATGTATCCTCATAGGCTTTCACAAGCGCCTCATAGCCGACCTTATCAGCCTTTTCCATGAAGGATTCAGGTGAATAGTCGATGCAGAAGTACTTGCCGTCAATAAGAACGAAGTGTACGCTTAGAATGGAGTAGGGTATTGTTTCGGGATTGTGTTTCAGAAACTCAATGGTTTCATTTTCCTTACCCTCTATGTAGTCTATCTCGAACCCGGCATTGACTATGATCCTGTCCGTGTACTTTTCCTTGAGCATGCTTATCTCCTTAAGATAAGCGTTAACATCAGAACTTATCATCGCGCTGTCCTTAGCGGGCACCGTGTCATCCATTGGAAGCGGCGCATGCTCAGTGAAGGCGATTTCCACAATATTTTTTTCGATTGACTTCAGAATGTAATCCTCTGCCTTGTCCCTCGAGGCATGAGGGCAGTAGTCTGTGTGCATATGCATGTCGATCACGAATAAAGCCTCCTTTGTTTGCATTAATATTCACATCTATGTTACTATATATTATCATACAGAGGAAGGACAATTACAGGCTGACGGTACATCCGGCCTTATCCTCAGATTGGATGGGAGTGATTTCTTGAACAGGATAACTATGAATGACACGATTATCAAGACAAAAAAGCAGGAGATGGATTTTCTAAGGTTCATGAGCAAGCTTGGCTATGACCTTGTGGACCTCAATGTGGTCGAGACCTTCAATTGGGGAAGCATCACACTTGATGACCAGAAGATGATGGACAAGAGGCATTCCTGGACGGACGGCGGGATTCTTCACGCTCTTCGGAGCGACTGGACGAACTCGATTGTCAGGTACAGGAAGCAGTATGAGCTTGAGGCTGAAAAGATCGCCTATGCCGGAATGGTATACAAGAAATCCGGAACCATTCACCAGATGGGAGTCGAGACCTTTACCTCCGACATAGCTGCACAGCAGGAGGTCCTTTCGGATGTCCTCGCATTCATGACTGAGCATCTGAAGAAGAACATATCCATAGCGGTGATTTCTCACAACAAGCTCCTGAAGAAGCTTCTGACGAAGGACCAGATGGAGGATCCGATGATCCACAGACTTGTTTCCGAGAGGAACAGGGATGCTCTTTCGCATGCTCTTTCAAAGGACCATCCTGTAATCGGACTGATGCAGGTAAGACCTGAAGACCAGCTTGAATACATTGCAGGA
Organism: Youngiibacter multivorans; assembly: GCF_017873395.1. Lineage (GTDB taxonomy): Bacteria > Bacillota > Clostridia > Clostridiales > Clostridiaceae > Youngiibacter > Youngiibacter multivorans. The sequence continues at coordinate 43,010 of NZ_JAGGKC010000022.1, forward strand.
AGATTCCCTGAGCTTGCCCAGGAAATCGAAGACCTCAAGGTATGGGAGGACAAGCTAAGGAAGCTTTCCATCGAGAACGTATATATCGATACTCTTGTAATGCCAAGACAATCATATTACAGGGGCATATTCATACAGCTCTATCAAAAGAACGAGACTGAGCCACAAGCTTCAGGAGGGCAGTACACAAGCTCTTCAAAGGCATTTGGAATGGGAATCAACGGATAGGAGGAACAAATGATTACAATAGCGCTGTCTAAGGGAAGGCAGTATACAGATTTTATCAAGTATATAGAAGAGAGAGGAATCACCGAATGGGTTGAAGCCCTCTCCAAGGTCACCAGGGAACTGGTTGTTGAAGCCGGGGATGTTCGATTTCTGCTGGTAAAGGGGGACGATGTTCCGACCTACGTTGCTGAAGGAATAGCTGAGCTTGGAATCACAGGCAGTGACATACTCATGGAGAGCGAAACGGGCGTGAACAGTCTCATGGACCTTCCGTTCGGCTTCTGTCATTTCACCATAGCCAGCACTGAGGCTAAGAAGAAGTATGACGTAATAGCCACAAAGTATGTCAACTATACGAGAAGGTACTTCGACTCGATAATGCAGCCAGTTAAGATCATACCTCTGAAGGGGTCTGTTGAGCTTGCGGCAGTAATCGGAATGGCTGATGCCATTGTCGATATCGTACAGTCCGGGGATACTCTGAAGAAGAACGGATTGAAGGAAAGGGTCACCCTGGATAAGATAAACGCGAGGCTTATCTCAAACAAGCATGCGTACTTCATAAAATATGACGAGATACAGGCAATCATAGAGCGACTGAAGGTGAAATGATGATAAGTGCAGAAGCATTCAAGAAGGCATATAAGGAAATGGATACCCTTGACTTCAGTAAGGCAGCCTCAGTGCTGGAGATCATAAAAGAGGTAAGGGAAAAGGGAGACGAAGCGATTAAGGCGTTCTCACTGAAGTTCGACAAGGTAGAGGTAAATGAGCTTTTGGTGCCCAGGTCCGAATTGGAAAAGGCCTGGTCCGAACTTGATGAGAAGCTTAAGGAAGCACTTGAGCTTTCAAAGAGAAACATCGAGAAATACCAGAAGTCAATAATGTGGAAGCAGATGGAAAAATCCGAGCTTTACCAGAAGGTGCATGCTCTCAGGAGAGTTGGCATATATGTTCCGGGAGGAAAGGCAAGCTATCCTTCGACTGTACTCATGACTGCAGTCCTTGCAAGGGTAGCTGGAGTGGAGGAGATCATCGTTGTGACTCCGCCTCAGAAGGACGGTATCAACAGGGCAACACTGGCCGCATGCTACATCTCTGGTGTCGACAGGGTTTACCAGACCGGCGGAGCCCAGGCTGTCGCCGCGCTGGCATATGGAACGGAAACCATACCAAGGGTTGACAAGATAGTAGGGCCTGGCAACCAGTACGTTGCTCTGGCCAAGAAGCTTGTCTATGGAGATGTTGGAATAGACTCAATCGCCGGCCCATCTGAGATAGTGATAGTAGCTGACCATACCGCGAACAAAGAATGGGTGGCACTCGACATACTTGCACAGGCTGAGCACGATGAGATGGCAAGGACCTTCCTCATAAGCTCAGACGAGAAAGTCCTGTCGTCTATTGAGGAAGAACTCAAGAAGCAGAAGCTGCTTCAGCCCAGGTTAAAGGTCATAGAAGAGAGCCTCGAGAACAACCATTACGCTATACTTACTTCAGGGAAGGACGAAAGCATAGAGATCGTTAACCTCATAGCCGGAGAGCATGTGTCCATACAGACTGCTGACGCAGAAGACTATGTTGAGAAAGTCAGGACTGCGGGAGCAATATTCATCGGAGAATACTCTCCAGAGGCTATCGGAGATTACTCAGCAGGTCCAAGCCATGTGCTTCCGACCTCCGGCAACGCAAGGTTTGCAAGCGGACTCTCCGTGAATGATTTCCTGAGGACAAATTCAGTCATTTCCTTAAGCAGGGAAACATTCATGGAATGCGCAGCTGCTGCAGTTGCCATAGCAAACGAAGAATCGCTCGCTGCTCACAGGGATTCTGTATCTATAAGAATGGGGGAAAGAGCATGATAAGGATAAACAAGAATGAAAGCCCCGTTCCGTCGCTTTCAGAGGAGAAGATCAGGGAAATCATACAGGAAACGCCTTTCTTCAGGTATCCTGCAGAGGAGCACGACAGGTTCGTTGAGGCGTACGCCAAGTTCCATCACCTGGATCCGCAGTGCATAGCAATTGCAAACGGATCTGATGAATGGATACAGAAGTTCATGATACTTCTCGGAGACGGGCCTATGATGACCCTTGACCCTGATTTTTCAATGTACGAGGGCTATGCCAGGCAGCTTAAGAGACCTGTGATCAAGGTCCCCTGCAATGACGATTTCACATTTGACGAGGAGAGGACCGTACAGGCCATTAGGGAGCACAAGCCTTCCTTCTTCATATTTTCGCAGCCTAACAACCCAACGGGAGCCATGCACAGCGACTCCTTCGTACAGGCAATTGCAGATGCTGTCACAGAATCCGGAGGATATCTGGTGGTAGATGAGGCGTACCTGGAGTTTTCAAGCAAGACCTATGATAAGCCGGCGGGGGACAATGTCATCACCATAAGGACACTGTCCAAGATATACGGGCTTGCAGGTCTCAGGATAGGAGTAGCTGTATCGACAAGAAACACTATCGAGATGCTTAATTCGATAGCTCATCCGTATCCTGTAAATTCCCTGTCACTTAATATCGGAACCTACCTCCTTACCCACGAGGAGGATCTGAGGACATTCTTCAGCAGACAGAGAGCACTTTCGGACAAGCTGAAGGAGATCTTCAGGGATACGGTCTCTGATGTTATTGAAGTGCTTCCAAGCGAGACCAACTTCGTATTTACGTATGGCAAGAATGCTCCCTCACTTGGAGAATACATCATGGAGAAGGGATTTCTGCCAAGGCTCTACAAGGACGAACGTCTAAAGGACGTGGTAAGATATTCTATAGCTGAAGAAAAGGATCTGGAAAGACTTCATGAGGTCCTTAAGGAATGGAGGGCAAAGCTTTGATTTACAAGATGACAAGGGAGACCGGCGAAACAAAGATAAGCATATCTATCGAGAAGGGGACAGGACCGTCGAGCATCGACACAGGTGTCGGATTCCTGGACCACATGCTCGACCTTTTCGCGTTCCATGGCCATTTCATACTGAACTGTACAGTCGACGGTGATGTGATGGTTGACGACCACCATACTGTTGAGGATGTAGGTATAGTCCTCGGACTGCTGCTTTCTGAGATGTCAGCTGACAAGGCCGGAATAACCAGATATGGACATGCATACGTGCCGATGGATGAGACTTTATCAAGGACTGTTACTGATGTCAGCGGAAGGCCTTACCTTTCATTTGGAGCAAGATTCTCGACAGAAAAGGTTGGCACCTTTGACACTGAGCTCGTGGAGGAATTCTTCAGGGCACTTGTCATTAACGCCAGGTATACAGTACATATCGACCTTATCAGAGGAGGAAACTCCCATCATGAGATAGAATCGATATTCAAGTCCTTTGCACAGAGCGTAAGAATCGCTCTTTCTCCGTCCCAGTCGGGCAGGGTGCCCTCATCAAAGGGCGTGCTATAGATGGTCGCTTTAGTAGACTACGGACTGGGCAACATCCAGAACCTGAAGAATGCACTGAAATACCTCGGATATGAAGTAGTGCTCACAAAGGACCCTCTGGTCCTTGCAGAAGCAACGCACGTCATATTGCCGGGTGTAGGCCACTTCAAGGCTGCAATGGACAGGCTTAACGAGGAAGGTCTCATACCAGTGCTTGACCAGCTCAGAAGGTCAAAGCCCTTCATAGGGATCTGCCTGGGAATGCAGCTTCTCTTTTCTCACAGCGAGGAGGGTGATGTGGACGGACTCAGTTATCTTCCGGGAAAAGTCGAACTGATCAAAAGCGACCTTCCTGTACCTCATCTTGGCTGGAATACGCTTTTGACAAAGGACGGAAGCCTTGAAGAGGACGTATACTTCATACATTCCTACAAGGTGGCCACAGATGAGAACGTGGTTGCATGGGCTGACTACGGTCAAAAGATAACAGCAATAGTCCAGAAGGGCTCCCTCATAGGGATACAGTTCCATCCGGAAAAAAGCGGATATGCGGGACTTGCCATACTTGACAAGGCACTGAAAGGAGGGTTCCTATGATTGAAATCTGGCCGGCTATAGACCTCATACACAGCAAGAGCGTAAGGCTTACTGAAGGAGACTATGGAACCAGCACTGAAATGGAAAGAACGCCTGAGGAGGCTATAGCCTTCTATTCCGGCTTCAGCATGGTAAAAAGGATACATATAGTAGACCTCATGGGGGCCTTGAAGAAAGGTCCTGAGGAATCTGAATTCATAAGGGGTCTCATCAAGAAATGCCCGCTGCCTGTTGAAATAGGAGGAGGCATACGCTCCAGGGAGATCATAGAGTCATATCTTGAAGCCGGAGCCTCCTACCTCATAGTTGGGACCAAAGGCCTCAAGGAGCCGGAGTGGCTTGCCGAGATGGCCAATGCCTTTCCTGGCAAAATCTACCTGGGTCTTGATGCGAGGGAAGAGATGGTCTCGGTGAACGGATGGACCGAAGAGACTGGTGAAACCATATATGAGGTCGTGGAGCGTTCAAACAAGATTCCACTTGGCGGGATAATATTCACGGACATCTCAAAGGATGGCAGAATGTCAGGACCGAACTTCGAGCTAACAGCAAAGCTTTCAAGGCTCTCAGTCCATCCGGTCACCGCTTCAGGAGGCGTCAGGAGCATGGATGACATAATGCGTCTCGATGCTCTCGGAGTCCATGCCGCAATCGTAGGAAAGGCGGCAAACACCCCTGAATTCTGGAGGGATGTAAAGTGATCAAGAAAAGGATAATACCCTGCCTGGATGTCAAGGACGGCATCGTGGTCAAGGGCATACAGTTCAAAGGGCTAAGGGAGGTCGGCGACCCTGTGGCAATGGCTAAGAGGTACAATGACCTTGGTGCTGACGAGCTGGTTTTCCTTGACATATCTGCAACTGAGACGGGACATGCGCTCATGGTCGATGTCATAAGGAGGACAGCTGAGCAGCTGTTCATACCAATGACAGTAGGCGGAGGGCTCAAGTCGGTTGAAGACATATCAAGGATGCTGAATGCCGGAGCGGATAAGGTGAGCCTTAATTCTGCGGCGCTAAGGGACCCTGACCTCGTCAGGCGTTCATCGGAGATGTTCGGAGCCCAGTGTACCTGTGTTGCCATTGACGCTAAATGGGACGAGGAGAAGGGTGACTGGTTCTGCTATACCCATGGCGGAAAAAGGCCAACAGAAGTCTTGACCCTTGAATGGGCAAAGCGCGTCCAGGACCTTGGAGCAGGTGAGCTTCTTGTTACAAGCATGGACTACGACGGCATGAAGCAGGGTTTCGACCACAGGCTTCTCAAGAAGCTGATGTCAATCGTAAACATACCGATAATAGCCTCCGGAGGAGGAGGAAACGCCAGGCACTTCGTAGATCTGTTCAAGGAGACCGATGTTTCTGCAGGACTTGCAGCATCAATATTCCACGATGAACAGGTTAGCATAGCCGAGGTCAAGGAAGCCTGTGCGAAGGAAGGGGTTGCAATAAGGAATGTCTGATTACAGCGAAATGAAGCCTGATTTTACTAAAGGGCTTCTTACAGCGGTGCTGCAGCACCATACTAACAAGAACGTGCTGATGGTAGGATACATGGACGAGGAGGCCTTCAGGCGCACTTGTGCTGAAGGTGTCGTATGGTTCTTCTCCAGGAGCAAGGGAAGGCTCTGGATGAAGGGAGAATCAAGCGGGCATGTGCAGGTCGTAAAGGATATGCATCTTGACTGTGACAGCGACGCTCTTCTGCTCCAGGTTGATCCGGCGGGACCCACCTGCCACAGGAACACTGAAAGCTGCTTCGACCTTGATGTTTCCTTCACGTTGAAGGACCTTGAGGATACTGTAAGGGAAAGGTCCGAGAGTCCGGAAGAGGGCTCCTATACCAACTATCTTCTGACATCAGGAATTGACAAGATCGCAAAGAAGTTCGGCGAAGAAAGCTTCGAGGCTGTGATTGCCGCAAAGAATTCAGACCGTGAAGAACTGGCAAACGAAGCCGCAGACGTCCTTTACCACCTGTCTGTGCTCCTATTCGAGAGGGGAGTCAGCATAAGCGACGTGGAAAAGGTGCTTCACGCAAGGCACATGAAAAAGAAGAACTTCAAGGGCACTCGCCGCGAGGTTGAGGAATATTGACATTAAGGCACACCGATGGATACCTAATGGTATCTATCAGAGGTGCCTTTTGTTGCGTTTGTGTTAATTCTTCAGTGAAACCTTCCATAATGAAGGTCATATCGATATAATTAGATATGATAATTCGGAAATATGGAGGGAAATACATGAGGATACTGATAATAGGCGCTGTAGCAGGCGGAACATCTGCTGCTGCAAAGGCAAGAAGGAACAGCGAGGATGCTGAAATCATAATATTCGAGAAGGATGTGGACATATCCTATTCAGGCTGCGGACTGCCTTACTACATAGGCGGAGAAGTGGAGAAGAGGAGCGAGCTTGTTCCAAGGGATGCTGCCTTCTTCAGGGAGAAGTACAATGTCGATGTAAGGACCTCCCATGAGGTGCTGGATATCGACCCAAATGGCAAGGTTCTAAAGGTCAGGGACCTTAATGACGGCAGGGAATATGAGGAAGCCTATGACAAGCTGATCATCTCAACCGGAGCAAGGCCGTTTGTCCCACAAATGGATGGGGTTTCCCTGGACGGAGTGTTCACCTTAAGGAACGTCCAAAGTGCAGACAGGATAAGGGATTTCCTCAGGTCGAAATCTCCGAAAAGGGCTGTAATCGTCGGGACCGGCTTCATAGGGCTGGAGCTCTGCGAGGTGCTGGTAAAGAACGGACTTGAAGTCCATATGGTGGAGAAGCTTCCTCAGGTTACTCCGGGACTCGACAGCGACATGTCAAACTATCTTAGGGACTACCTTGAAAAAAAGGGTGTCATTCTTCACCTGGGGACCTCGGCAACATCCATAGAGGGTGAAGGAACCGTATCAGGTGTAACTCTTGAATCCGGCGAAACCATAAGTGCAGATATGGTGATTCTTGCAATCGGAGTAAGGCCTGAGACGACACTTGCAAAGAATTGCGGAATTGAAACCGGACAGTCGGGGGCAATACGCACAGACAAATCCATGAGGACAAGCATACCGGACATTTATGCGTGCGGCGACTGCGCAGAGAGCTTCAGCCTGATCACAGGGAAGCCTGTATACAGACCTCTGGGCTCCACAGCCAACAAGACCGGAAGGATAGCTGGTAACGCCATCTTCAATGACAGCCTTGAATTCAGGGGAGTGCTCGGAACCGGAATATTCAGGGTGTTTGACATGACTGTTGGGCAGACAGGCCTTACCGAGAGAGAGGCTATTGCCGAAGGCTATGATATCGAAGTGTCCCATAACATCAAGCCTGACAGGCCCACGTATTATGGCGGAAAGGAAATGGTCATAAAATCGGTTGCGGACAGGAAAACAGGAAGGCTCCTGGGCGTCCAGATCGTCGGCTACGGCGGAGTTGACAAGAGGATTGACGTGTTCGTGACTGCAATATCCTTTGGCGCAAGAGCTGAAGACCTGTTCCACCTTGACCTTGCCTATGCTCCTCCATTCTCGACAACCAAGGACCCTGTAATGTACACAGGAATGATACTGGACAACGCCATGCGAGGAGGCCGAAGCATTGCAGACCCAAGGCTAATCGGAAACGGAACCTACGACGGCGAAGAGGTACAGATAATCGATGCGAGGGCTGCCGGACAGTATATGGAAGGCCATGTGGAAGGAGCCGTAAGCATGCCGCACGAGACTGTAAGGGAGAAGCTTTCCGGATTAGACAGGGACAAGCCTGTTATAGCCTACTGCAACAAGGGCACTACCGGAAATGCCGTCCAGAACATCCTGCTGAATAATGGATTCACCATGGTATACAACATCTCAGGCGGAAACACCAACTACAGGACGCAGAAGAAGAAGAGAGACTGATATTAGAGAGACTGAAATTATGGAAAATGCCGCGGATAAACTTTCCGCGGCATTTTCTACATCTTGAAGAGAGTCCATTGGTCCGTGTCCTTCTCATATTTGAGCTCGAATAGAACCTCTGTCTCGTTCACGATTCCCTGGCAGAGAAACACCTGCATCACATTCCCTGCAAGCTTCTCCTTTTTTCTTGCCTGTACGCTCCTTACGGCTATTGTGGCATATTTGCCGTCTTCCCCAAGGAGCCTGAACCTTATGGGGTGTATCGTTCCCTTGAAGTCGAACCAGGCAACCATCTCTATTGGTTTTGCAAGCACTTTCATAACTCCCATGAAAATGCGCTTCCCCCTAATGCGCAGCACATTTCCCTTCCTCCTCTTTTTTGTATTGGTCTACAGGAGACTGCTCATGAACACGTAGTCCTTTTCCTCCACGCCGCCTGAGAAGGGGCCTACGGGAGAATTTAGGAACGTGGCCCTTATCACCGAATTGTCCCCGAAGTTTTTCCGAAGGGTATCTATGACCCGGTCTATCTTTTCGCTCTTTTCCTCGCTTTTGCTTTTCAGGAGGCACAGCTGCTCCACATCAGTGTCCTTGAGCTGAGACAGGGCTATGCCGAGATGCCTTACGGGAGAGCCGTCCCAGAGGGAGTCAAACAAACTGCAGGCCGTTTCCATTACCATTGTGGTGGAATCCGTTGCCCTGTATAGCGTGGTCTGCCTTGAAGCAGTTACCAGGTCCGTTCCCCTTATGTGTATCGCGATGCACTTAGCAAGCTTCTCAGCATCCCTGAGCCTTGGCATGAGAGTCTCGCAGAGTGAAAGCATGACGTTGTGGCAGGATATCCTGTCAGTGAAGTCAAAGGGCAGAGTGGTTGAATTTCCCATTCCCTTCATGGGTATGGTCCCGGCCTTGACCGTTGAGATATCCAGTCCCCTTGAATACGCCGATATCATGAGTCCATACTTCTTGAACTTCTCGTGAAGAAATTTGGGATCCGCTGCGGCAAGCTCCCCGATTGTCCTTATGTTCATATCCTTCAGCTTCTTTGTCGTTGCAGGTCCTACCATGAACATGTCTTCCACGGGAAGCGGCCACATCTTCTCTTCTATCTCGTCAGGAAACAGGGTGTGGACCCTGTCAGGCTTCTTCAGGTCGGAGCCCATCTTCGCCAGAAGCTTCCTGTCGGAAACACCCACATTTACAGTGAAGCCAAGCTCATCCTTTACCTGGTCCTTTAGCCTTGTTGCAGTTGAGACGGCTTCCTCCCTTGATATCAGCCCCATGTCCATGAAGCATTCATCAACTGAATACCTTTCGACAAGAGGGGAGTATTCCTTCAGCACCTCGACCATGGCATTGCTTGCCTTCAGGTACTGGGAGTACTTCGGCGGAACCACAGTAAGGTTCGGACATTTGAAGAATGCGGAAAAAAGCGTCTCACCTGTCTTTATCCCATACTTCTTGCTTGGTATTGATTTTGCAAGGACTATGCCATGCCTTGTCTCAGGATTGCCTCCGACTATGGCAGGTATTTCCCTCAGGTCAACCTCCGCTCCGTGCTGCAGGTCCCATACCGCGCTCCAGGAAAGGTATGCCGAATTGACGTCAACGTGAAAAATAGTTCTCTCCATAAAGATCCCTCCGGTCAATTTCAGTATAACAGAACACGTGTTCGATGTAAAGAAGCGTGAGAAAGCCTCTGGGCTAAATTGCACAGAGGCTTTCTAATCGGTTATACCGGTGGTTAAGATTCATTATTCGCAGTCCGGTCCGTTTCCGTATACTTCACCAAGGAAGCAGCATACGACCTTCTCATATTCCCTGCTGTCTGCAGCGAAGGATTTTGAATGCCCTGCACCCTTGACGGTATAGAGGAACTTCTTGTTGAGCTTAAAGCTGAACATGCTCTTTGACATCTTCATTGGGATGTAAGTGTCATCCTCGCCGTGGATGAAAAGGATCGGATTCGCTATTCCAGGCAGCTCCCTGATGGGCGATACATCATCTATCGAGAAGCCTGCCTTGCTTCTTATGAACAGGTTGGTGGCTGCAAGGAGCTTTTTTGACTTGATATTCGTCTCTTCCCTGAACCTTATAAGAAGCAGGTCAGCCAAATCTGAAAATCCGCAGTCGCTTATTGTGAAGGCTATCCTTTGGTCCACTGCCATGTTGAGTATGGCTACACAGGAGCCCATGGATTCTCCATGCAGGCCTACCGATATGTCATCGCCGAATCTTCTGAAGAGATAGTCGGTGATGACCTTCAGGTCCCATTTCTCAAAATGACCGAAAGTGGTGTTCTCTCCGCCAGATTTGCCATGATTCCTCTGGTCATAGACCACTACATTGTAGCCCATCTTGTGGAACATGGGCAGGTACTTGAAGCTTCCTACGATGTTCATGGTTATTCCGTGCACGATTATGACGAACCGCTTGGAATCTGCCGGGTAGAGTCTTCCGTAAATGTTGTACCCGTAAGGTGATGTGAAGTTGAGGTCTTCAAATTCAAGACCCTCAATATAGGCTTCGTCAAGACAATTGTCTTCAAGCAGCAATTCCCTTGCCTTTTCATAGGACTTTATAGAAGGATATATTACACGGCCAGCATACCTGTTAAGATACCTGATGGCCAGTGCCAGGGCTATGGCAAAAAGACCTGCCGCCACCCAGAATGCATCGAATTTCAAACGTACCACCTCCCATACTTTATTATATCCTCACTAACCCTGATTTTGACAAGGAGGACAAAAATAAAGATAATAAAGCTCATTTGCAAATAGTTCATTAACAATTGGTGTATTTGCTGAAATAGATATAAATGATATGTATAATTTAGACAAAGGCAATATGCGAATCTTTTGAAATCGGAGGCTAATTATGGATAAAAAGACGTTCAAAAAGGTGGAAAAGTTCATAGAAAAAGGTGAAGACTTTGCAAGGGATCTGGTGCCGAAAGCGAAGGACACCTTCAGTGACCTGAAGGAATCGGCGATATCGGTATATGAGAAGGGACTTGAGGGTGCCCAGATGCTTATTGAGAAGGGTGAGAAGTTCAGGGAGGAAAGCCAGGCAGCTGCGTCAAAGAAGGCCGATGAGGTGGTTGAGCTGGTATCTGCCAAGGCGGACGAGGCAAAATCGGTGGCGCTAAGGGGTGTTCCTGAAAAGAAGAAGAATACAGGTAAGATTGCAGCAGGAGTGGCAGTCGGTGCTCTGGCAGCAGCGGCTTATGCTTACTACAAGACCCAGCAGCTTAAGAATGAAAGGCTCAAGGAAGATTATTCCGTGAAGATGAAGAGATGGTCGGAGCTTGAGAAGGACCTTCTGGAGGCTGAAGCAGGAGATGTCATGCAGCCAGTGAAGGTTGTACCTAAAAAAGTCTACGCCGAAGGCTCAAATGCCAGGCTTACTGACAACATAGTCGTAAGGATATCCAAATCCGTTGGTGAAACTTTCGATCCAACTCAGGAGGGAGAGGTCCTTACAGGAGTCGGTATAGCAGGTGCAATCAAGGATAAGGCGGCTTCAGGCTATGAAAGCATCAAGAAAAAAGTCGAAGAGGCAAAGGTCCAGATAAAGCTTGGGAAAATGGAAGCAGGCGACAAGCTTGAAGAGATAACAGACAAGGTACAGGACATAGATATCGTTGAAACCGTCAAGGAGACTGTAGATGAGGCGAAGCTTCAGGCACATCTGGGAACGCTTGACACAAAGGAAAAATTCGAGGAGCTTAAGGATAAGGCTGTAGATTTAAAAAATAAGGCCGCGAATACAGTGGATGATTTAACTGACAGGTTCACTGAAGCAAAGCCTGAAGGCTTTACCCCAAACATCGAAGAAGGCCTTAAGGAAAACCATTTCGACCTGAAGGATATCGGCAGGAAGCTGGACAACCTGAAGGACAAGGCAATAGACAAGTTTGAGGATATCAAGGAAGACGCCGGAGAGATCGTCGAGAAGGTAAAGGATAAGGCTGAGGACCTCCAGGAGGACGCTGGAGAGCTTTTTGAGAAAGCAAAAGACAAGGCGGAGAATCTTAAGGAAGATGCCGGTGAAATGCTTGAGAAGGCCAAGGATAAGATAGAAGACATCAAAGAAGGCACGGATGAAAAGGCTGAAGATTATCAGGAGGACGCAGGAGTTCTTCTTGAAAATGCAAATGACAAGATAGAGGACATCAAGGAAGACACAAGTGAAAAGATTGCTGAGGTAAGGGAAGAGGCTGAAGAGTTCAAGGAGAACAGGATGTCTTCTGAGTTCGAGGATGATCTCAAGGATCCTCAGATACCTGATATCGGTGATGTAGCTGCCGAGGAGCCATATGAGCCTCTTGGCGGAGAAGAGTATGATGAAGTATCCTTCAAATCGGAAGACACTATGACAAAGGTCAAGAATGTCACCGAAAAGGTTGCGGGAACAATATCAGAGGTTGCCGGAACTGTAAAGGGAAAGCTGATTCCTGAAGAACCCTACTATGAGAAGGAGCTTATGGAATACGAAGTCACCATTCATAACGGAGGTGAAGAGGATTACTACTTCAATCCGCTGCTGATCCAGAAGTACGATGTAAAAAAGAGGCAGGTGGAGATAAGGCCGATTCACAAGGAAGGTACTACCCTTGAATCAATTGTCATAAGGCCAGGAGAGACCTATACTGCAAAGCTTGCGGTGGAGAAGTCCATAGGCAAGAAGGAAGGGCTCGTTGTATTCGAAGACATAATGATGAACAATTCGGTGCTTTTCCTGCTTGAAGATGAAAAATCCGATGTGGAGGAGTTTGAAGAAGAACTCTTCGGTGCACCGGAGGATGAGGATATCCAGTAATGTTAAAGGCTCCCGGGATTTACCGGGAGCCTGCTTTTATCTTCCTTTTCTTGATTTCCTAACTGCGGTTACGACTGCAAGAGTCACCATACTGCAAAGTATCGCCTCAGGTATTCCGCTAGTTACAACTACACCGACTATTCCAGCCTTTGCAGCTTCAAGGCTGATTCCAAGTGTTTCAGCATATTTCGCTACATAGAACAGGTATATCAGACCCATGACTCCGATTGTGTTTGTAAGTGAGCCGGCAAGGGCTGATATAACAACCGAGGTCTTGCTCTTACCAAGGAGTCTGTACACATAAGCTGAAACTACACCGATAAGGATCCTTACACCGATCGAGATGATGGGATTCCAGAATATGAAGCTTAGCGGGGTAGGAGTTGCGAACGCCTTGGCGAAGCTTGTGACTCCAAATATCAGTCCGATGAGTGCACCTACCACAGGTCCCTCAAGTATTGCTCCGATTACCACCGGGATATGCATTATTGTAGCATTGATCGGCGGTATCGGTATGAACCCTAAAGGTGTCATGGAGAGCAGTATCGAGATACCCGATAGCAGTCCCACTATGGCGAGTTGCCTCGTGTTGATGAATGAAGTAGGGGTCTTTTTTGTAGTTTGCATTGATTTCCTCCGTTCTTATTCCTTGTGGATATAATTCGGTCCAGTTGGATATAATTTTTAGTTCAGTTTCATCACAGAATACTGACAAGTTAACTATAACAAAAAACTGTCAAATGTAAATAGTATATGGATTAAAATACGCTTAAATTGCAAACGTTTCTTGAACACTTGTGAAAATGGACAGATGAAAAGTACATGTGTGATAAAATTGAGTGATAAAGCTCGTTAAATTATTGCGGAGGTGCTCATATGAGATTGGTTGTTATAGGAGCTGTTGCTGCCGGACTGTCCGGTGCATACAGTGCCATGAAGAATATTGAAAACCTTGAGGTAATAGTCCTTGAGAAAGGAACTGATGTTTCCTACGGGGCCTGCGGAATGCCTTACCTGATAGGCGGAGCCATAGACGAAGAAGCGAAGCTTATAGCAAAGGATGCTGAGGAAATCCTTGCTGACGGCATCGACCTGAGGCTCAGGCATGAGGCTGTGGGAGTAGATTTTTCATTGAGGGAGGTATACACCAGGTCACTGGATACGGGAGAAGATGCAGTGGTTCCATATGACTTTCTTCTTATCGGTACAGGAGCCAATGCAGTGAGGATACCGGGGACTGAAGGCATAGAAGGCGTCTTTACGCTGAACACTCTGGAAGATTCCAGAAGGATCAAGTCCTTCATCAATGAAAAGAAGGTGAAGAAGGCAGTCATTGTCGGAGGCGGGTACAAGGGCGTTGAGATGCTTGAGGCACTCCATGACCTTGGGATAAAGGCTGAAATCATTGAAATGGAGGAATCCATACTAAACACCTTCGATCCGGATGTTTCCGCCATAACCGAAAAATATCTGAGGGATGAGGGCTTCGGCATACATCTAGGTGAAAAGCTGGACCATCTTGAAACTGACTCCTATGATAATACCGGAGAGAGAGTATCGAAGGTTGTTACCGACAAGAGTGAATATGAGGCGGAGCTTGTCATTCTGGCATTAGGCGTTAGACCTGCGACAGGATTCCTTGAAGGTACAAATCTCACTATGACAAAGGGCGCAATCGTTACAGACCTGGAAGGAAGGACCAATGTCCCGGGTGTCTATGCTGCCGGTGACTGTGCCATGATATTTGACTTTGTGGCAGGAGTAGACAGGTATCTTCCACTTGGGACCAACTCAAACAAGATGGGAAAGCTAAGCGGTCTGTCAATGGCCGGGAAGAAGGTCAGCTTCAAGGGAGTCCAGTCATCAGGCTATGTTAAGATACTTGGGATGGAGCAGTCACAGACAGGGATGACCGATACCGCTGCAAAAAAGATGGGACTTGATTTCGGAAGCGTCCTAGTAAGGACAAGGGACAAGTCAAGCTATTACCCTGACAGCCGTAACCTTTACGTCAAGCTTACATACCTCAACAAGGATGGAAGGCTCATAGGCGCCCAGATGGCAGGGGAGACGGGAACAGCCATACGCATACAGGGGCTGGTTCCTGCCATATACGCAAACCTGACAGTGTACGACCTGGAGTACATGGACTTTGGATATGCTCCTCCGTTCAACAGTGTCTGGGATTCGATAAACGTTGCAGCCTCAAAGGCTGCAAGGAACTTGCCTGAACAGGGAAGAAATTGTTAGTATGAAAATACTGTGCAGGATCTGATTTATTTGGTCAGGTCTTGCATTTTTTCAATTAGAGTGCTAATATAATTATAGAGCCCCCACCCAGGGGGGGAGGGAGGAAATACAATGAACGAGGACAGGCAGAAAGCGCTTCAGATTTTAATGACGGCCAAAGGCCAGATTGAAAAGACAATCAGGATGATTGAAGAGGACCGATACTGCATTGATATATCGAATCAGATCATGGCAGGGAACGGACTGCTAAAGAAAGCAAACATGCACATACTAAGGCAGCATCTTCACCATTGTGTCGCAGATTCTCTGGCAGGCGACAACGAAGAAGACAAAGAGCAGAAGACTGAAGAGGTCATAAAGGTGCTTGAAAAGCTCATAGGAAAGTAGAGCACAGGAGGTTTATATGAACAAGATAATACCTGTAAAAGGAATGGAATGCGCGGCTTGCGCGCTCTCCATAGAGAGAACCCTTTCAAAGAAAGAAGGGGTAAAGAAGGCAACAGTCAATTATGCTACGGAAAAGCTGTACCTTGACATAGACGAGGAGGTCATATCCCTCAAGGATGTTGAAGCTGCTGTAGAGAAGGCAGGGTACGGTCTTGTTATCAAGGACGATACCATCAAGAGAGTACTGGATGTCAAGGGGATGGATTGTACAGCCTGCGCCACGGCAATAGAAAGGACACTTTCCAAGAATGAAGGCGTAACCAGGGCTAACGTGAACTACGCAAATGAGAAGCTCTATCTTGAATATACGCCGACAAAGACAACCATGACGGACATCAGGGCCGCAGTAAAGAAGGCAGGCTATGAGCTTATTGAGGAAAAGGCCGAAGAGGTAATATATGTGAACCCATACCAGAAGAGGCTCATATATTCATCTATTTTCACGCTTCCTCTCCTTATAATAACCATGGGTCACATGCTTGGCATGCCGCTGCCGCTTATAATAGATTCGCACATGAATCCATCAAACTATGCGCTGCTGCAGCTTTTACTCACTGCTCCTGTCGTGTGGTTTGGCAGGAAATTCTTCATAACGGGCTTCAAGAACATATTCAGGCTTCAGCCGAACATGGATTCCCTGATAGCCTTAGGAACCTCAGCAGCGTTTGTCTACAGCTTGGCAGGGACCATACTGATAGTTTCCAGCGGAAGTCCCAAATATGCGCACATGCTCTATTACGAGAGCGCGGCTGTCATACTTACCCTGATCACACTTGGTAAGTTCCTTGAGGCAATAAGCAAAGGAAAGACATCCGATGCTATAAAGAAGCTGATGGGACTTGCTCCAAAAACTGCGATAATCGAACGAAATGGCATTGAGACGGAAATTCTCCTTGAAGAGGTTCAGGCAGGGGACATCGTGGTTGTGAAACCCGGTGCCAAGCTTCCTGTAGACGGAGAAGTGATTTTTGGAGAAAGTTCAATAGATGAGGCGATGCTCACCGGTGAAAGCATTCCGGTTGAAAAGGCTGCAGGAAGCAAGGTTTACGGTGCATCGATCAACAAGACAGGCTTCCTGAAGTACAGGGCAGAAAAGGTGCTTGGTGAAACTGCCCTTGACCAGATAATAAAGCTGGTTGAGGATGCTCAGGCTACCAAGGCTCCAATCGCCAAGCTCGCTGACCAGATCTCAGGGATATTCGTCCCTGTGGTAATCGCTCTTGCGCTTGCCTCATCGCTGCTCTGGTATTTCGTCGGAGGCGAATCGGTCAGCTTCTCGCTTACTATACTGATATCTGTGCTTGTAATTGCTTGTCCCTGTGCACTCGGACTTGCAACGCCGACAGCTATAATGGTAGGTACAGGCAAAGGTGCTGAAAACGGGATACTCATTAAGTCAGGCGAAGCTCTCGAAGGGGCGCACGGAATAAAGACCGTAATCCTTGACAAGACAGGTACAATAACTAAGGGTAAGCCAGAGCTTACTGATGTTGTCAGCTATGGAATCTCTGAAGAAGAGATCCTGACTTATGCAGCTACTGCTGAAAAGTCCTCTGAGCATCCGCTTGGAGAGGCGATAATAAAGGGGGCCGAGACAAGGAATGTAAGGGTTCTTGAATCTGAATCCTTCGGCTCGATTACCGGACGCGGAATATTCGCAAGGATCGAAGGCAGGGATATACTTCTCGGTAACCTGAGGCTTATGGATGAAAAGGGTATTAAGGTTGAGCCTGAAGTGCAGGAAAAGATGACAGACCTATCTGAGCAGGGAAAGACTCCGATGCTCGTGGCAGTTGACGGAAGAGTAGAAGGAATTGTAGCGGTAGCTGATACCATAAAGGAAAATTCAAAGAAAGCAGTAGACAAGTTCCATGAGATGGGAATAAGGGTCCTGATGGTCACAGGAGACAATGAGAGGACTGCCAGGGCTATTGGAAGGATAGTCGGTGTGGATGAGGTGCTCGCCGAAGTCCTGCCGGAAGATAAAGCCGGCAAGGTCAAGGAGATACAGGCGAGGGGCGGCAAGGTGGCCATGGTAGGAGACGGAATAAACGATGCTCCTGCCCTTGCCCAGGCAGACATTGGAATAGCCATCGGAAATGGAACTGACGTGGCGATAGAATCGGCCGATATAGTGCTGATGAGGTCTGACATACTTGATGTACCAATAGCCATTGACCTTTCAAGGAGGACTATAAGGAACATCAAGGAGAACCTGTTCTGGGCCTTCGGCTACAATATACTGGGAATACCGGTTGCAATGGGACTGCTTCACATATTCGGAGGACCTCTTTTAAGTCCGATGATAGCTGCAGGAGCGATGAGCTTCAGTTCAGTGTCAGTGCTTCTGAATGCACTGAGATTAAGAAGGTACCAGCCATTCAAGTAATGGATGATATAAATCGGCTGAGAAGCCAATATGATTTTTGGAGGAATGAAAATGACAAAATTTAAGCTTTCCATAGAAGGCATGAGCTGCGGACACTGCGTAAAGAGGGTCACTAACGCGCTCAAGGATGTTGCTGGCGTAGAATCGGCAAATGTTGACCTGGCATCAAAGTCAGCGGTTGTTGAAGGTGTGGCTGATGAGGCAGCACTTAAGGCAGCAGTAGAGGATGCAGGCTACGATGTTGTAGGGATTACAGCTGAATAAATGACAAGGGCCCTTAAAAAGGCCCTTTTTCTATGCCTTCAAATGGCCAATGCATGGTAGAATAAGGTTAGCGAATAGTTTTAGAGGTAATATGATGAGAATTGCACTTATTTCAGATATTCATGGCAACAAGTTTGCCCTGGACAAGGTTCTGGAGGAAATAGACAATGACCACCTTATTGAGAGGATATACTGCCTTGGCGATATGGTAGGTCTTGGACTCTTCAGCAATGAGGTCCTTGAGACCATTTTTTCGAGGAATGACATATACCCGATCCTTGGCAACCACGATGAGCTTGTCATGGCTATGGCGAAGGGGGAGGACCATACTCCCGATCACCACATGGTAATCGACCACCACAGGTATCTTGCAGAACGTCTGGACAGCAGGTTCCTCGACAAGCTGGAATCTCTACCTCGGTTCATACGGGTGAACCTGGAGGGATGGGATCTTCTTTTCCTTCATTACCACCTTGAAAAGGGTATGGAAAATGATCATATCTCAAAAAGGCCTTACAGTCCGCTTGCTCTGGATACAGCATCCACAACTGAGCTCTTTTCAGACTGTGTCGGTGACCTGATTGCATACGGGCACAGACATTACCCTCCATCGATAGATTGTACCTCCGGGAGGCTGCTTGTCGATCCGGGGTCTCTTGGAATAAGCACCAGGAATTTTGCAACCTACGCCATCGTCGACATAACAGCTGATTCAATGGAAGCTGAGATACGGGAAGTGGAATACAGCAGGAAAGAATTCGCTGAATCATATCCCAAAGCAGGGATACCCGGATACGAATTCATTCTGACATCATTTCTTGGCATGGATGATTATTGACAAAAAAGGAGGGGGCGCGGAGACATTCCAATAAATGTCTTCCGCGCCCTGATCATGAAAAAAATTGTTGGTAAACAGCTATTTCTTTGGCTGCTGGAACTTGTACCCGAATCCCCATACGGTCTTGATAAGGTCCCGATGGCTGCCGAGCTTGTTCCTGAGCGACTTGACATGGGTGTCAATTGTGCGGGAATCTCCCAGCAGTGAATAACCCCAGACCTTTCTTATGAGCTCGTCCCTTCTTACAGTATCTCCGCCTCTTCTTTCAAGATAAACAAGAAGATTGAATTCGAGCTGAGTAAGCGGGAGTGGTTCTCCCGCGATAGATGCCTGTGAAGACTTTTCGTCAATGACTAGGTCACCGTATACGCATGTCTTTCTGTCCTTTTCAATCAGGTCCGCCATTATCTTTACAAGTTCATCACATGAAGGTGGCAGGAAAACATAGGATATCCTGTCCGAATCCTTATTTTCGGCCAAAATGTCAGAGCCCTCCGGAAACGCTACAAGCGCCTTGGTCCTGAAGGTCTTTTTAATCAATGATGTCACAAGTTCCCTGTTTTCATAGAAGCTCTCCGCATCGATAAGCAAAAGGTCCGGACTCTTAAGAAGCTCATCCTCGAGCTCCCGCATATCAAAAGCTGTCTTGCAGCTGAAAAATTCAATTATCGCATCGAAATCCCAAGTCAGCGCCAGAGATCCGAAGATGATTACTTTGTGCATTTCTTCACCTCGCAGAGAAGTGTACCATATAGATTTGAAGATGGTTTAAAGATTGCAGGCCTCAAAGTATTGTTAACACAATTTTAACTAGTTGGATTTTTCCTGTCTATCCCTGCCATCAGGTCGAGTCAAAAGCTCAGAGATCACAGCTTTTACTGACCTTCAGGAGATTTGCCTGTCTCATTAACGGCAATACGTCTGCTGTTTTAGAGGCAGTAAGGCAGGGGACGGCTTAGGTTGTAAAACCAAAATTTCAGTTTTTGCGATTCCTGTGGTATAATAGTCATGAAATCGATATGTTTTGGAGGAGTCTTATGAAATGTGGCAAGCTATTCCTCTTGTCGGCAGTTTCCTTTGCCATGGGAGCTTTGGTCTACAAGGCTGTCAGGGACAACAAGGAGGAACTGGATAAGTTCGTTGACGACTATGGAGATTTCGTCGATGACGATGTACTTGAGGCTGAATTGATTGAAGAAGAATAGAAAAACTGCCTGGATTTGATTATCCAGGCAGTTTTTCTTTACTCGTAAATGCTTATTGTTCCGTCATCACCGATAAAATACTGGATGCCGTTGTCGTTGAAGATGTCAAAGGTCATTGTCTCGATGTTGACGAGAACGTTTGTTATCTCAGCATACAGGAATTTAAGGGCTGCCTCATCATCAGCAGTAAGCTGATTCCCCTTTGAGTCAGCTATTACCATTATGCACTCAAGCAGGCTTTCCTTCATGACCTCGAATAGTGCGTACAGGGATTCAAGCTTCGGATTCGTGGATGTCGGTACTATAGGAAGGTCAGATACTTCCCTCTGCAGGATGTTCAGACGGCTTTCAACATCTGATCCGGCAACCTTACCATCAACAATGTCTTCAAATTCCTCAAGCTTATCCCGGAACGGATCAAGCATGTCCATCCTGAAGCTTCTGTAGGCGCTTGGAATCCTTACCACATTCCTTCCTGGCGGGTGCTTTGAGATGACCGGGTCCTCTCTATCGAACCAGTCTCCAAAGAATCTGCCGAGACCAAGCGGGGAGGAGAGTATTAGAATCAGCGTGAGTATGCAGGATATTATTATAAGTACCCCGCGCTTGTTCATCGGATCACCTCCCATGTCAGCTGTTTTTCTTCATGTATTCTTCAATTTCTGCATTATAAAGCTTCATCAGCCTGCCGATTATCGAGCATTTGGCGGAAGGTATCTCGGTCTTGTCTATCCTTGAAATTGGAAGCACCTTAGGTGATGTTCCGCTCATGAATGCACCCTGAAGTTCGTTTATCAGTTCGAGCCTGATATCAGTCTCCCTGAAAGGAATTCCTGCTGCCTTGGCAATGTCTATGATCTTCTTCCTTGTTATGCCGCCAAGCACATCCTTGAGCGGAGGCGTCATCAGTGTATCAGAAGCCACGAAGAACACATTCGACCTGCTTCCTTCAGTTATACACCCTTCACGGTTTACAAGGAGGGCCTCATAGACTCTCTTGTCCTTTATGAATTCGGCTACGATTTCCTTGTAGCTTGTGTTCACTATCTTTGCATTGGGATTGGTGCGTTCCAGCTTCAGAACAGCTGTTGCAATCCCATTCTCATACATCGCTTCATCAGGATAGGAGTGGGGGATCATATATAACAGAATCCCATCAGGAAGTGATTCTCCCACTACGAACTTAACGTTGCCGTTTTTCGTTCCATTGCTCTTTATTAGAAGCGATATCAGGTTCCGGACCTCTTCTGTGGATTTAATTGAAGTCTTTCCAACAAGCGCAAGTGACTCATGCATCCTTTCAAGATGGTCTTCAAGAAACAGAGGCACTCCTTCTAGTATCCTTATTACCTCGTATATGTGCCCTGTTCCGGGTTCATATGAGAAATCAGATGTCTTCAATCTGTTTTTTCCAGAGTAATAGTAATTTCCAGTTGCCTTTTCCATTATTACCTCCAGTTAAGGACCGGATATTTGGGGTCCTTTCTTTTGTAGTTGATGAGATAGGGTCTGCCTACAAGTTTGAGAAGGGGTTCGTCCGACATTGAGTCGGAAAACATGTATGACCCTTCCAGGTCTATCTCTTCTCCGTCAAGGTACTCATAGAGCCTTCTTACCTTTTCTTCACCCTTGTTGTTCAGTCCGACCATCTTTGACGGAAATTTCCCGTTTTCGAACAGGAATTTGGTTCCGATGACCTTGTCTACACCTTCAATCCCATAGAGATGGTCAAGATAGAATTCAGGGGATGCAGAATTCAGGATGACCCTGCATCCCTTGGCCTTTAGCTCCTTAATCTTCTCAAGTCCGTCCCTGTAGAGAAGGTTCAGAAGCACCTTCTCGTAGAATTCCTTTGAAAGCATGCGGATCTCAGCCTCTGAGAAGCTTGTGAGATACTTCAGGAACATCTCCTTTGCCGCTTTTTCGTCATGAATCCGAAGCTTGTAGAAAAGCCCAGATGCTGCTGCCTGGGGGAGTCTTGAAATTTTTCCGGGATGCTTGCCTACTATGAACCTGTAGAATTCAATAAGGGTCTCTTTGCTTGTAATTGTGAAATCAACATCGAATATTGCTAATTTTTCCATTTTACCACCTGTGAAAAAACCCCGGTGCAAGCCGGGGTGTAATAAACTGGTTGTCTTATTCTTCTTCCTTTTCTTCCTCGTCCTCATCTTCATCTTCAGCATCAAGGAGCTCATTGTAAGCATTTGCTACGACTTCGAACTCTTCCTCTGTAAGGAAAACAAGCTCTCCATCCTCACCCATTGACTTGAGAGGGGTCACTGTTTCGTCTGAGTTGAGGACAAGCACATAGAGCTCTCCATCAAATTCAAACTCGTCGACTACCGGATACTCCGAGGTAGTTCCGTCTTCATTCTCGAAAGTTACCATGTGCTCATGCTCGTGGTCATGGTCATGGTCGCAGCCTGGTCCGTGCTCGTGATGATGTCCTGGTTCATCCATGCAGTTGCATCCTGTGGATTCACCTTCGCAGCAGCAGCCTTCTTCATTAGTGGCTTCGCTTCCGCAGCAGGATTCATCAGCTTCGCTTCCGCCGCAGCAGCAGCAGCCTGCTTCGAGTTCTTTGTCTTTATTGATATCTGTCATTTTATTCCTCCATCTTGCCTTTAAGCATAAGTAATATAATCAGTGTAACACAAAAAGATATTTTTTGAAGATGTCAAATGTAAATTTAAGCTCATTTTCAACATGGCTAATTTGATAAATTAAATTCCATGATTTAAAAGAGATATCAGTAGAAGTTACCCTGGCAAAGTGGGAAGTGGAAGTTAATCTGACAGAAGG
>NZ_JAGGKC010000023.1 GCF_017873395.1 Youngiibacter multivorans
ATGGACAGGGAACCTTGGTAACTGGTGGATTGATACCAGTAGGAGGATCGTATAGCGGAACATTCACAGCGTTCCTGGCATCAGACTCGTTGACACCACACTACAATGTGACAACAGCAGTCGGAACGGACGATGACGGAACAACAGATACCGCAACTGATGACGAGACCGTAACCTTCGATGATGTGGCACCTGATATTCAGGTAACAAAGACAGCGGATCCGACACACGTACCAGAGACAGGCGGAACCGTAACCTTCACAATCCTTGTAGAGAACATAGGAGTGGAGGACGTAACGCTCACCAGCCTTACTGACAGTGTATTCGGAGACCTGAATGGACAGGGAACCTTGGTAACTGGTGGATTGATACCAGTAGGAGGATCGTATAGCGGAACATTCACAGCGTTCCTGGCATCAGACTCGTTGACACCACACTACAATGTGACAACAGCAGTCGGAACGGACGATGACGGAACAACAGATACCGCAACGGACGACGAAACAGTAACCTTCGACGACGTTAAGCCACTTATAGCGATCACTAAGGTACCGTCACCATTGGAAGTACCAGAGACAGGCGGAGAGGTAACCTTCACGTTTGTTATAACCAACACAGGCGTGGAAGAAGAAACGGTAACCTACCTGTATGACGATAAACTCGGAAATCTTCTGGCAGCAGCGAAATTACAGAACGGTGGAAATGACATAGTGCTTGCACCAGGAGGTGAGTTCACCTTCTCGGTAAATAAGACTCTGGAATCGGATTTGCTGATAGACCACATCAACACAATAGATGTAACGGCAGTTGATGATGATAATTCGGAGGCGACAGCAACAGCGACGGCAACAGTAACGTTTAGCGACGTTGCACCAGTGATTGAAGTAACCAAGACGGCAAACCCAACAAGCGTACCAGAGACAGGCGGAGATGTAACATTCACGATTACGGTCAAGAACATAGGAACAGAGCCTGTAACATTGATCGGAGCTGTCGACACGGTATTCGGGACAATCGATGTGAGCCTGTTCGACAAGCAGTACCTAAAAGTTGGTGAAGTTGCGACCTATTTGTTCACTGAGTGGATTGACGGAGATTATGAAGGTGGAATACCACATCATAATGTTGTTACGGTAACAGCTGAAGATAATGAGGAAACAGAGGATTCGGATGATGATGAAGAGGATGTGAACTTCACTGATGTAACCGCAGATATCGATGTTGAAAAAGAGGTCAGAGTATCATATGGTGGCGACTCATGGAGTGATTGGGCCGATGCAGATGATCCTACTGGACCAATAGTAGTAGAGGGATACCTGGTTGAATTTAGGTTTACAGTAACAAATAACTCGCCGGTAACGTTATATAACTTCTCACTTACAGATAACGTTTATAGTCTTGAAGGTTTAATAATACCTGAAAGTCTAGTTCCGGGTGTACCACTTGTATATACGATATCAACAACTGCACTGCTTGGACAGCATACAAATACGGCTACAGCAAGTGGAGAATTCACTGATGGGGCAGGAAATGTAGAAACTGACACTGACACAGATGATGCTAATTACTACGGAATATCAAAAGGACAGCCGAGCATCCAGATAGAGTATCTGATGATTTCTGCAAGTTCAGTTAGCGATACTGCCAGCGGTAGCTTCAGGATTACAGACCAGAGTACAGCAGCAAAGGTTCCTGATGGTGCTTTAATAGTACTGAAGGATTTTGGTTTGGACTGGACAACTAAAGCTAAGAAGGCAAAGGTATATACTGATATTGAAGCAACTGGTTGCACATTCTGGGTAGTATCAAAGGAAGGAGTAGCTCTGGATGTACCAGAACAGATTATCCCTAATGTACCATATATCTTTGATGAAGAGATTATCATAGAGTATGAGTGCACATTTGCTGATAAAGTACTGGCGAAGGGTGCATCACTCAAGGGCACAGCGTGGGCTACAATCTACGGCAGACCTGAAATGACATTTACTTACAGCAGCACGACGATTGTCCAATAACGGCTTGAAAGGTTGGAACAAGCGGATGATATCGCATAATGTGATGTTGTCCGCTCCAGACTAAAGATATCAACAAAGGATAAATCAAATTGGCGGGAGATGATCCCGCCAATTTTTAGTTAATGCAGTTTTTTCCAATTCAGACTTATAGATTTGATTCAATTTTAGTTATTGCATACTATTTCGTAGTTGGTAATTCAATTGTTTGAACTTGTTTATCAAGGCATGGAACTAATGCACATTGTTTTTGGTATAATCATCATAGAGGTGTTGTTAATGGAACCGCTTGCCAGTAGAATCAGACCGAGAAGTCTCAAGGATGTATTGGGACAGAAGCACATAATAGGGGAAGGACGTCTTCTTACTTCGATGATAGAGGGGAAGTCCCTCATGAACATGATATTCTATGGACCTCCCGGGACAGGGAAAACTACTGTTGCCAGGCTTCTTGCCGACCTTACGGAAATGAGGTTCATAAGCCTTAATGCTTCAGTTGATTCACTTAAGGATGTCAAGGCTGCCCTTGAAGAGCTGAATATGCTTACAGGATACAAGGGGATAGTCTTATACATAGATGAGATTCATATGTTCAACAAGCGCAATCAACAAATCCTCCTTGATTATATGGAAAAGGGCCGGATTGTGCTTATTGGAAGTACTACTGAGAATCCTCATTTTGCAGTATTCAAGGCTCTGGTGTCCCGAGCTATCATAGTTGAATTCAAGCCGCTTTCATTCAGGGATGTCCTGGATGGACTTGAGAGAGGGGTTGAATTCTACAAGGAGGAAGCAGGTAAGAACAGCATTGTCCTTGATAAGGGTTGTCTGGAGTCCATGGCTTCAATGGCTGACGGAGATATGAGGAAGGCGCTGAACAACCTTGAGCTCGTGCTTGTTTCAAAGGACAGGACAGGAGTTGAAGATATCAGCATAACTGTCGCTGATGTGGAAAGGGTACTTCAGAGGAAGGTAATGAACTTTGACTCTGATGGAGATGTCCATTATGACCTGTTGTCTGCCTTTCAGAAGTCAATACGAGGCAGTGACCCGGATGCTGCACTAGCATACCTTGCGATGCTTATCAAGGGTGAAGACCTGATTTCGATAATAAGGAGGCTTCTTGTCATATCAGCTGAGGACATTGGGCTTGCATACCCGCAGGCAATCACTATAGTAAAGGCCTGTACGGATGCAGCTCTGGCGCTTGGATTCCCTGAGGCAAGAATCCCTCTGGCACAGGCTGTGATACTTCTTGCAACCGCTCCTAAGTCAAATTCTGCTATAGTAGCTATTGATGCTGCCATGGAGGCTCTTGACAAGAATGCTGTTCTGGAACTGCCTCTTCATCTTCGTGATGGGCATTATGAGGGAGCAAAGGCTATGGGAAGGATGCAGAAATATGTGTATCCCCATGGCCATCCGAACAATTATGTGAAGCAGGAGTACATGCCAGAGAGTCTGAAGGGCAAGAAGTTCTACAGGTATGGCGATAACAAGTCTGAGCAGGCTGCCAAAGTGTATTGGGACAAGGTTAAGGGTGAGGAGTAAAGTTGACAGAAACAGTCGGATTTAGTAAAATTCAAGGTAACGAAGTTTGGAGGTGTCTCCCATGAAATTGTCAACAAAGGGAAAATACGGGGTTAAGGCCATGATGGATCTTGCAGTCCATAATAGTGTTACTCCTGTTTCCATAAAGAGCATATCCCAGAGGCAGGGTATTTCAGAATACTATCTGGAGCAGCTTTTCGCCCCGCTCAGGAGAGCAAAGCTCATAACAAGCATCAGGGGAGCGCAGGGCGGATATGTGCTTGCTAAGGAACCGAAGGACATTACCGTACTTGACATCATGAACATCCTAGAAGGACCTGTCGACATCTCGGATTGCCTCGAGGATGGCTGTACCAATATGGATGTATGTGCTACAAGGGTGCTTTGGAAGAAGATAAAGGATTCCATAGATACTGTCATGGAATCAGTTACTCTTCAGGACATGCTCGATGATTATGAGAACTTCAAGGGGACACCGATAAAAGAGGTGATGATCAAGAAATGACAAACCTTGTTTATATGGACCATGCGGCAACTACAAAGCTGGATAGCAGGGCTTTCGAAGCAATGGTGCCTTTCCTTACGGAGGATTATGGCAACCCGTCATCCATATATTCCATATCGAGGAATCCCAAGTCAATGCTGAGGAAGACAAGGGACATCGTAGCAAAGGCTATAAATGCGAAAAGCCATGAGGTTTATTTTACTTCAGGCGGTACCGAAGCCAACAACTGGGCGATAAAGGGAATTGCAAGGGCAAACCAGTCCAAGGGAAGGCACATAATATCCCAGAAGACCGAACACCATGCAGTTCTAAGCGCGCTTGACAGCCTTGCCAGGGAAGGATATGAGATTACTCTTCTTAACGTAGACAATGAAGGCCTCGTTTCTCCAATGGAGCTTATGCAGAAGATAAGGCCTGATACAGTACTTGTTACCATAATGGCAGCAAACAATGAGATTGGGACACTCCAGCCAATCAGAGAAATAGGTAGGATTTGCATGGAAAAGGGAGTCTACTTCCATACTGACGCAGTACAGGCTGTGGGAGCCATAAGCCTGGATGTTGAGGAAATGTGCATAGATGCACTTTCAATGTCTGCCCATAAGTTCTATGGACCCAAGGGTACTGGAGCACTTTATGTCAGAGGCGGTATATTGATTGATAACCTGCTTGATGGAGGCTCACAGGAAAAGGGTCGTAGAGCAGGAACGGAGAATGTTGCAGGTATAGCAGGAATGGCAAGGGCGCTTGAGATAGCTCTGGAGCTCGGTGATGAGGAAAACCTCAGGATAGCCAGGCTTAGAGACAAGCTTACAGACGGGCTTCTCCAGATACCTTTCGCGAAGCTTAATGGGCCATCTGGAGCAATGAGGCTTCCGAATAATGTTAATGTCTCCTTCGATGGCATAGAAGGAGAGGAGCTTCTCGTATCTCTGGACATAGCAGGTCTATTGGCATCATCCGGCAGCGCATGTACTTCAGGTGCCCTTGACCCATCTCATGTCCTTATGGCCATCGGGAACGACAAGGAGCTTTCAAGAGGCAGCCTGAGGCTGACTCTTGGCAGAGAGAATACAGAGGCAGATGTGGAGAAGGCAATAAAGATCATCGACTCTACCATATCAAGGCAGAGGGCCCTGAGGAACGGCAGAAACAGGTAACTGATATGAAACAAGTGACAGAGGATACAGGTGATTAAATTTTATGAACAACAAGGTAGTGCTTGGAATGAGCGGAGGAGTAGACTCCTCCGTTGCTGCGTATCTCCTGAAGCAGCAGGGCTATGAGGTCATAGGCGTGACCATGCAGGTCTGGCAGGATGACGAGGGATTCAAGGAAAGGGAAGGCGGATGCTGTTCACTGTCCGCGGTTGACGACGCCAGGATGGTGGCAGATACCTTAGGGATTCCATTCTATGTGATGAACTTCAAGGAAGTGTTCAAGGAAAAGGTAATAGACTACTTCATAGACGAATACCTTGATGGGAAGACACCCAATCCATGCGTAGCATGCAACAGGTACATCAAGTTTGAAGAGCTGCTGGAGAGGGCTGAAGCATTGGGGGCATCCTATGTTGCCACCGGACACTATGCTAAGATCTACGAGAAGGATGGAAGGATGGTCCTTGAGAAGGCTGATGACGACACTAAGGACCAGACTTATGCACTCTATAACCTTACCCAGGAGCAGCTGAGAAAGACCCTCATGCCATGCGGTGAATATACAAAGAAGAGGATAAGGGAGATTGCCAAGGAGATGGACCTTGGAGTACATTCCAAGCGTGATTCACAGGAGATCTGCTTCATCGATGACAACGACCATGGCAGGTATATCTACGAAAAGAAGCCTGAAGCCAGGATAGAAGGCAATTTTGTTGACAGGAATGGAAAGGTTCTCGGAAAGCATAAGGGAATCGCTTATTATACAATTGGCCAGAGAAAAGGGCTTGGATTGTCGCTAGGAAGACCAGTATTCGTATCAGGAATCGACAGGGACAAGAATGAAGTCATACTTGGTGACGAGGAGGACCTTTTCAAGGATACCCTTGTTGCATCAGACCTGAATTTCATCACGATAGAAAAGCTTGAAAGCCCGATTGCTGTAAGAGCGAAGATAAGATACTCCTCAAAGCCTGCAGAATGCACAATTTACCCTGAAGGAGACAATGTCAGGGTCATCTTCAAGGAAAAGCAGAGAGCTATAACCTTAGGGCAGTCGGTTGTTTTCTATGACGGCAACCTGGTGCTTGGCGGCGGAACAATAGTTGAAGTAATTTAGAACTAGAATTAAGAGAACCTCCTGCATCTATCGATGATTGAAGTTCTCTTTTTTGGTTCTTATTATGCGGTCTTTATCCCACTCTCAAATCCCATTCAACAAAAGGGTGAATACCAGATATTCTGATGGTCGAAGACTTCATCAAAAGATGATAGTCATGATATGGTCACGAATCTTTGATTCTTGCTCTTTGGTTTTTCAGGTAAGGTAAACCTTATTTTGTTGCTTTCAATCAGAGGGTTGACATACCTTGTGATGACATAATAAGGGGAATCCATTCTAAGGAATGATGCGATCTCTTCCCTTGAACGCGGTGTCCTGCAGAAGACAAGGATTCGCTCCGATATATCCATATAGCTTCCGAAATCTGCTTTGACAATAATATCTGCTGCCTGCCCGTTATAAAGGGTAACCTTGAATCGGCCATGGCTATCGGTAAATATGGGTGGCTTCAATCCAGCCTTCATCATTTCATTCATAATGGTTGGGATCCCGGAAAATCTGTTTTCAGTATCTATAAGGACCTCAAGCGCACCTGCTATGAATGGATTTCTTGTGTCTGCAGCAAGCTTTCCAAGATCTGACAAGCGTGTCCTGCCATAAAGACCACCTGGATTTTCAATTTCGATCCTGTCACGGTACAATATCAGCCGTATTGGGGAAGCATCGGTATGGATGCTATAGTCCCTGTGTATAAGGGCATTGAGGATAATTTCCCTGATTGCAAGAAGAGGGTATTCCGGTTTGTCAGATCTCTTTCCATATTGGTCAATAATAGTTGTGGTCCGTGTGTTTCTCCTAACGAACGCAATGGCATCTTCAAGCATCTGAGGTATTCTGCCGTCTATTCTTTGGTTGTCGATAAAGCGTTCATGGTTAGGACCAGTGTCCCCGATTTCAGTTCCAGGCACAACAACGGCAGTTATTGAAAGTTGAGGGAAATAGGCCTGAGGAAATATTGAAAGCATAAGTACGCCAACGATTGTAGGCTTTCCACCGTCAACCATGCCTTGAAGCTGGAGAATGCGAAAATCGTCAAGTATCGCAAGATTAGGTTTGGACTTTCTGATTTTCTGCAGATATTCTTCAAGAGCAGTCCTGTCAAAATCATCAATCGAGGCTCTCTCGACAATGCGGAGTTCGTCCTGGATTTTTCGTCTGAAGGCCTCATAGCTGTAGATTTCGTATTCAGTCATTTGCTGGTCGGATTCGCCAACCCTAATGTATGAACCACGCAATCTGCCGGTACCCTTGTAGAAGCATGGTTTGTCATAGATTTCGCACTCGGAAATTTCAGCGCTCACGATTTGCTTTCCACCAATCTCAGCGACAGTGAATACTGGTCTGACATTAGGCTGCATCTGCAAAGCCTGGTTTGTTACCTTCATCTGGAGGTCCTGAACATCATATACACCCGATACTGAGAATCCGTTCTTTTCGCTGATGCCGAAAATTATTATTCCTCCCCCAGATTGGTTGGAAAAACTGGATAACGTATCGTAAAGCCTTTCTGATGCTCCATGTTCTGAACTCTTAAGTTCAATATTCTGCATTTCGCATTTGTTCTTTATTATTTCATTTGCGAGTGTTATAAGTTGTTCAGGAAGCATATTATCACCTCTATGTTAATTGTAAGATTTTACTTAAATAATTACAATAATTTACGTAAATTATTTGCGTAAACTAAATACGTAAATTCAGTAATTTGTGTAATTTAATATTGAGCAGCATAAGGCCTAAGAACAAGATTTGAATTCAGGCTTTGTTATCAACTAAAATTTTGAATATTTGATATATTTATTATTCCATAATGGACTAAGTAATAATCAAGATGATTTATCTGACCCAATGAAAATTCGCCATATATTAACCGATACTACATAGCACATTTCAATATTTAAGTTAATATATAATCAGAAAATTCAGATTAAGATACAGGTGCTTCAAGCGACCTGTTTCATGAGGAGGGTCTGACATGGAAAGTATGAACGGTCATCTGTCTAAAAGGCATCAGCTCAGATTCTGCTTTCTGGTGCTTTCGTTTCTGACATTCATTATGCTGACTCCGTTCAAAACCGCTTTGGCTGAAGGTGAAGTTCTTCCACACATACATGCCTGGCCACTGGAGGATGTAGTGAATTTCTCATCTGATGGTACGGATGGAATGAACTGCACCATTGAGTTATATGACTCTCTGGAAAATCTGAAATATTCCGGCAGTTTCACATATGATTCGGGGAATCCATGGATTGATGTCATCCCTGGAGATATAGATGTTGCGGTCGGTGACAGAGCTGTTCTTTCAGGTGCAGGCCTGACAAGGGATATGATCGTATCGGATATCGCGGTCACATTGGTAGATGTTTCGGAGAATACCGTTTCCGGTACGACGAGCAGCCTATACCCGATTTATGCAACTGTATTCGTCGAAGGCGGTCCATATGGCGCAGATGGTTTTATTTCTGATGGAAACTGGTATGCCACATTCTCAGCTGTAGAATATGTACTAAAACCAGGCGATAATGGCCTCGTATCACAGATAGAAACGGACGGGGACAACACCAGCGTGAGGTGGATTGCTCCAAAGATTGCCACGATTATGGTCTTTCCATATGAAGGGTCTTTGAACTTCAGCGATGATGGCACATCAGAAGGCATCTACATGATAAAGCTGATTAGAGATGCGGAAATCAAATTTGAGGGGACATTTAATTATCCGTCTGATGAATGGTTAAGGTTTCCAGAAGGTGTGGCTATTGTTCCCGGAGACAGGATTACTGTTGAGTTCAATGGATTGTTCAGGGAACTGATTATTCCTGACCTTAAGGTGGACTTAGTGGATACCGTGAATGATAAGATACATGGTTCCAGCAATCTGGTTTCACCTGTCTTAACAACCATTTTCTTTGATGGAGGTCAGGTCAGCAGGACCTCTGAAGTGATTGATGGAAATTTCACTGCAGATTTTTCTGTAGTGCAGGGTAGCGAAGGGACATATGATATTACTTCACAGGATGCCGGAACTGTCATGCAGGTGGACACTGACGGAGACATGTGCCTGGTTAGCTTCTGGGCACCTAATCCAGCGCTCGAGGCCCACACTGATACAGAGATACTTGATGGGCTTGAGTGGAAGCCATCAAGCAATATAGAAATCAGGGTATATTCCAGTGAGACAGTATATGAAACCTTTAATGTGAACACTAATGCTGAAGGCTTTTTCGAAGTGGACTTCGGTTCGTTGGGAATCGACCTGCACGGCGGACTTAAGCTTATGGTGACTGATGGAATGATAGACAAGGTCTTCATTCTCAGCGCCCTAAGATTCATATCTGCTGATGCTGAGAATGACCTCGTAAATGGCTATATCGAGCCTGGTTCATATGTCCAGGTAATAGCGGGCGAAGAAGGTTTTCCGATATTCAGAGAGCCTGTTCCAGACAGTGAAGGCTATTTCATTGCTGATTTTTCAGTGCCTGACGCAAGCGATGAAAACACTTTTGATATTATTATAGGAAGCGTGGGTGGCCTCAGGACATACGACGGAAACAATAATGCTACCATGGTAATGTGGAGTGTTGAGAAGCCTATACTACCCGGCGATGTGAACGATAATGACATCGTAGACAAGAATGATGCAAATCTCATACTGAGATATCTGGCAGGAAGATTAGTCCTTAGTGACAGGGAGCTTCTGGCTGCAGACTACAATCTGGATGGTATTGTTGACAAGACAGATGCAACTTTGATACTTAAATCCCTTTCAAAGGGCAAAGTCAAATGACCGTGAGTACCCGCATTGTAATATGCGGGTACTGCTTTTGCTAATTTATTTTCCATTATCAATATTGGTGGATGATAGTGTATGATATAGGAAATGGTTAATATTTGGGGGGTTAATGTATGAAGTATTGCTGGACTACGCTGCATGTGGATGATATGGAAAAGTCGGTTGAGTTCTACAACGGTCTGCTTGGATTACCGATTAACAGAAGGTTCAAGGCAGGACCGAAGATGGAGTTTTGTTTCCTTGGGGATGGTGATACACAGGTTGAGCTTATCTCAGAGGAAGGCTGCAAGGTGTCGCATGGAGATGATATTTCGATTGGGTTCATTGTTGAATCCATGGACAAGATGATAGAATTGCTTGATAAAAAGGGAATTCCAGTGCATAGCGGACCGTTTCAGCCAGGACCAGGAGTAAAATTCCTGTTCGTGAAGGATCCCAGCGGGGTGAAGGTCCAGCTTGTGGAAAACCTTTGATGATAGGGAGTTTGGCCTATTGACAGATAGCTCTGCATTATCTATAATTTTATAGTAATATTCCGGCAATGAAGAGGATGAGTAGTCGTAAATTTTACCTTAAGAGAAAGGGTGGTTGGTGAGAACCCTGATGTAAATTATGATGAAGCTGCCTTGGAGCTGATTTTTCGAAAGAGATGGACATATGTCCATAATTAGGGTGGTACCGCGGAAGCATAGCTTTCGTCCCTTGTCTGGGATGAAGGCTTTTTTTGTTTATCTGTCTTATATATGTGTGTTATATGTAAAAGAAAAATTGGAGGTACGAAATGAACAGGCTAAGTACAAGCGAAATAAGGGAAAGATATCTGAAGTTCTTTGAAGGAAAGGGACATCTTGTCCTTGACTCATACCCGCTGGTTCCGAAGGATGACAAGTCGCTGCTTCTCATCAATGCAGGAATGGCTCCGCTCAAGGCATATTTCACAGGAGTGAAGACTCCTCCTTCTACAAGGATCGCGACATGCCAGAAGTGCATAAGGACTGGAGACATCGACAACGTGGGCAGGACCAAGAGGCATGCCACGTTCTTTGAGATGCTCGGGAACTTCTCCTTCGGAGATTACTTCAAGGAAGAGATCATTCCTTGGGCGTGGGAGTTTGTCACAAAGGAGCTTGAGATACCTACTGACAAGCTTTATGTGACTATATATTTCGAGGATGACGAAGCCTTCGAGATATGGAAGAACAAGACAAACATAGATCCTGCAAGGATCTTCAGGCTTGGAAAGGAAGATAACTTCTGGGAGATCGGAGTGGGACCATGCGGACCATGCTCAGAGATCCATTACTACAAGGCTGATGGAGTGGTTACGACTACTGAGGAATTCATTGAGGCTGGAGAGAGAGATGAGATGGTTGAGTTCTGGAACCTTGTCTTCACGCAGTTTGACAAGGATGAGGAAGGTAACTACAACAGGCTTGCAGCTCCTAACATAGACACAGGAATGGGTCTTGAGAGAATGGCGACCATCATGCAGGGCGTGAAGTCCATATTCGAGATAGACATACTTAAGAACATCATCGAGAGCGTCGTGGAGATAACCGGCAGGACCTACGGTGAGGATGAGAAGACTGACATAAGCATAAGGATAATAGCAGACCATGCAAAGAGCGTAGCCTTCCTCATAAGTGACGGAGTGCTTCCTTCAAACGAAGGAAGAGGCTATGTCATGAGAAGACTCCTGAGGCGTGCTGCAAGGCACGGTAAGGTGCTTGGGTCCAAGGGTAAGTTCCTTAACCATGTCATTGAGGCTGTCATAGAAAGCTACAAGGATGCATATCCTGACCTTTTGGATAGAAAGTCATACATAAACAAGATCGTTGCGCTTGAAGAGGAAAAGTTCCTCGAGACAATAGACCAGGGAACTGAGCTTCTTAACGGATATATCGCAGAGACTTCAGGCGACGTATTCAGCGGAGCTCATGCATTCAAGCTTTATGACACATACGGATTCCCGCTTGAGCTCACAGAGGAGATCCTGGCCGAGAAGGGCATGAAGGTTGACTTCAAGGCTTTCAAGGAAGAGATGGAGCTGCAGAGGCAGAGGGCAAGAAGCGCCAGGGGCGAGAGCAACTACATGGGCGGAAGCCTTCAGGGCATAGACACCTTCTCTGAGCACTATGAGACTGAGTTCGTTGGCTATAATGTCCTTGAAGCGGACGTCGAGATAATTGCTGTTTCAGACGGAGCGATCGAGGTCGAAAAGCTTTCAGCAGGAAGCAATGGCTATATAGTTACAAACAAGACGCCATTCTATGCTGAAATGGGTGGTCAGGTAGGGGATACAGGACTTGTCACTGGAAAAGGCTTCAGAGCTGAGGTCACTGATACCAGAAAGAGCAGGAGCGGCAATACTGTACATGCTGTAACTGTTATCGAAGGTGAGCTTTCATTGGGAGAGGCTGTCCTTTCAGTTGATAAGGCAAGAAGGACATCAATACAGAGAAACCATACTGCAACACATATACTGCATAAGGCGCTGAAGATAGTTCTGGGAGACCATGTCAACCAGGCAGGATCCATTGTCCTTGATGAGAAGCTGAGGTTCGACTTCAACCATTTCCAGGGAGCGACGGCTGAAGAGCTTAAGAAGATCGAGGAAATCGTCAATGAGGAGATCCTTATGGCAATGCCGGTAAAGACTGACATCATGGACATGGTGGAGGCTAAGAAGAGCGGAGCCATGGCCCTGTTTGACGAGAAGTACGGCGACGAGGTCAGGGTCCTTTCAGTAGGTGACTTCTCGAGGGAGCTTTGTGGTGGAACACATGTAAGGAACAGCGGAGAGATTGGTCTCTTCAGGATAGTGTCTGAATCCGGAATAGCATCGGGAGTCAGAAGGATAGAGGCAGTAACAGGAATGAACTCATACAGGCTTTCCATTGCAAAGGAGGAGCTGCTTGAGTCAGTGGCAGAGACCCTGAAATCAAGTGAAAAGGACCTGCTTCAGAAAGCTTCTGCAAATGTTGCTGAGCTTAAGGCAAGGTCAAAGGAGATCGAGGAGCTTAAGAGAAGCCTTTCGAAGGGCTCCATAGATACACTCATATCCTCAAGGGAGGATATAGGTGGTGTTTCCCTTGTTCGTGGAGAGGTAAAGGATGCAGATGCATCGGCTCTCAGGGAGATAACTGAGAAAGTTCTGGACAAACTCAAATCAGGCGTGGTAGCATTGGCTTCGGTGGACGGACAGAAGGTGAATTTCTCCGTAATGGTATCAAAGGACCTGACAGCAAAGGGGCTCCATGCAGGAAAGATGATCAAGGAAATAGCTGCAGTAGCTGGTGGAGGCGGTGGCGGAAGGCCTGATATGGCTCAGGCAGGCGGCAAGAATCCTGAAAAAACTGCGGAAGCTTTACAGTTAGTTCATAAACTTATTGAAACGGTAATCAAATAATACCGGTTCAAGGTGTACATTCACCCCCAAATAATTTATAATGTAATGTATAGTAGTTTATTAGTGGGGGGTGAATCTGCTTTTTTGCAGGTGAATATGAGCAATAAAGATAATACGATGCAGTTCGACTTTGAAAGAGATAAGAAGGATCTTACCAAGAGCATCTTGGAAGAGGTCTACAATGCTTTGAAAGAGAAGGGCTATAACCCAGTGAATCAGCTTGTCGGATACATAATCTCCGGAGACCCCACGTATATCACAAACTACAACGGTGCAAGGGCTCTTGTGAGAAAACTCGAAAGGGATGAAATCCTGGAAGAGGTTTTAAAATCCTATTTAAATATCAAAGAATAGGAGGGATACCTGACGGGTATCCCTTTTTTAGAGATTCAAGCACGAATTAGGAAAGGTCAAATTATTTATGAGGTATGCAGGACTGGATGTTGGAACAAGAACAATCGGCGTTGCAGTGAGCGATCCCTTAGGCTATACAGCCCAGGGCATCACCACTGTGAAAAGGAAATCCATGGAGGATGACCTTGCCGGGCTCTCGAAGATTTTCTTAGAGTACTCGGTAACAGGCATCGTTGTGGGACTACCCAAGAACATGGACGGGACCATTGGGCCTCAAGCCCAGATGAGTCTTGATTTTGGCGCCTTCCTTGAAGAACGCACAGGCATGAAGGTAGAATTCTGGGATGAGAGGCTTACTACAAGAGCCTCGCACCGAATAATGCTGGAAGCGGATTTTTCAAGGAAAAAGAGGAAGTCGCTTGTCGACAAGATTGCAGCAACTTTCATACTTCAAGGATATTTAGATAAAATAAGCAGCACTATTCAAACAAAGAGGTGAAACCATGGAAGATATGACTGACATCATCCTGCTTACGGACGATGAAGGAAACGAGGTCGAGGTCGAGGTTGTAACGAGACTTGAGATCGAAGATACTGAATACTATATTGTATCTCCTGTTGGCGAAGACGAGGAGCCTGTTTTCACAGCGCTCAGAGTTGACTACGATGAGGAAGGGAATGAATTTTTCCAGAGCGTCGAGGACGATTCGGAGATAGCGATGATCGAGGAAGCCTACAGCATGATTTTCGAAGACGAGGAACTTAACTGAGATGCAGGGGAAGCTATCCGGAGAGGACATCAAAAGAGTCACGGAGCTGCTTCGAAAAAGCGGCTATAAGCTAACCCCGCAGAGACAGGCGATAGTGGACACGATAATCTCAAGTGTGGGAAACCACCTCACTGTTGAAGAGCTTTATGCTCTGGTGAGACTTAAGAAGCCTGAGATTGGACTGGCTACGGTATACAGGACGGTTATTCTAATGAACGAGCTGGGACTTGTTTCAAGGCTCGATTTAAAGGACGGCAGCGCCAGGTACGAGATGACGAGGATTGAGGAAAATCATACTCATCATCACCTAATATGTACCCGGTGTTCTCGTGTGTCCGAATTCATGGGAGACCTTCTTGAACCGATAGAGCATGTCATCGAAGAGAAATACAACTTCATAATCAAGGATCATAGCCTGAAATTTTACGGTATTTGTGAAGAGTGCGCTAAAGAGGAAAAACTCAAGGAGGAAAAATTAGTTTAATGAGAAAAGAAAAAGACAAGATCAAGATAATACCTCTTGGCGGAATCGATGAAATCGGAAAGAACATGACAGTAATAGAGTATAAGGACGAGATCGTGGTAATCGACTGCGGACTTAAGTTCCCGGACGATGAGATGTTCGGAATTGACGTGGTAATACCTGACGTCACATACCTATTGAAGAACAAGGACAAGGTCAAGGGGTTCTTTATAACACATGGTCACGAGGACCATATCGGAGCCCTGCCATATATATTGAAGCAGATCAACGTGCCAGTTTATGCAACGAAGCTGACACTCGGACTACTCAAGATAAAGCTCAAGGAGCACAATCTTCTTGACGTGGTTGAGCTTATTACTGTAAAGCCAACTGATGTAATAAAGTTCCAGAGGCTGTCAGTTGAGTTCATAAAGGTCAACCATTCAATAGCTGATGCATCAGCCATTGCAATCCATACACCGCTTGGAGCCATAGTCCATACAGGAGACTTCAAGGTTGACTTTACACCGGTTGACGGTGAGGTCATAGACCTGCAGAGGTTCTCTGAGCTTGGCAGGAAGGGTGTTCTGGCGCTTATGGCGGACAGCACCAATGTTGAAAGAAGAGGCTACACTCTCTCAGAGAGCACTGTAGGCGAAAGCTTCAGGAAGCTGTTCATGGGAGTTGAAGGCAGGATAATCGTCGCAACCTTTGCGTCAAATATCCACAGGCTTCAGCAGATAATGGAAGCTGGAATTGCCCAGGGCAGGAAGATAGCTGTATCAGGCAGGTCAATGGAAAACATTATCCCTGTTGCAAGCGAGCTTGGCTACCTGCACGTAGATGAAAGCTCCATGATAACAGTGGACCAGATCAACAAGTATCCTGAGAACCAGGTGCTGATCATAACTACAGGAAGCCAGGGTGAACCCATGGCGGCTCTGTCTAGAATGGCTGCAGGACTCCACAGGAAGGTCCAGATAAAGACAGGGGACACAGTGGTATTCTCATCATCACCTATTCCAGGCAATGAGAAATCCGTGTTCAATACCATAAACCAGCTTTACAAGCTTGGAGCGAACGTGATATACGAATCACTGGCAGAGGTCCATGTTTCAGGACATGCATGCCAGGAAGAGATTAAGCTCATCCATACATTAGTAAGACCAAAGCACTTTATACCTGTACATGGCGAGTCAAGGCACCTTAGGGAGCATGCGGACCTTGCGTTCAATCTCGGACAGGACAGGAACAGCATCGTGATTCCAGAGAACGGCGATGTCATTGAGTTATCGAGGGACGGAATTAGGAAGAACGGCACAGTGGCTTCAGGTCATGTGTTCATTGATGGCCTTGGAGTCGGAGATGTAGGAAAGATAGTACTGAGGGACAGGAAGCTTTTGTCTGAAGATGGAATAATAACTGTTGTAGTTACCATGGAAAAGGAAAGCGGTATGGTCGTTTCAGGTCCTGACATAATATCGAGAGGCTTCGTATATGTCAAGGAAGCCGAAGTCCTCATGGAGAACGCAAGGCTTGTAGTCAGGGAAGTCCTTGATGAATGCGAAGAAAAGAGGATCAGCGACTGGAATGTGCTTAAGACAATGATCAAGGATTCGCTCAAGTCTTATCTGTATGAGAAGACCAAGAGGAGGCCAATGATCCTGCCAATCATTATGGAGATTTAAGGGGAGGTATTATGACGAATATTTTTGACAAGGTGAATGAGTTCGCCTCAGTCCTTAAGGACCATGATGATGTGGTAGCGTACAGGAACGCTGCCAGGAAAATCGAGTCTAATCCTGAAAAGCAGAAGATGCTGGAAGATTTCAGGAAGATCCAGATTGCTGCATACTCGGAATCTGTGGAAACCGGCAAGGTAACTGATGAGACGAACGAGAAGATGCAGAATTTCGCTTCAATCATACAGATGAATCCTGACATCAATGAGTATCTGCAGGCTGAGATGAGGTTCTCGATACTATTCGAGGATATCATGAAGATAATAACCGATGCAGTCGGCGTCAACATGCTTGGCCCCGAAAGATAACAGCTGATTGGATACCTTTGGTATCCAATTTTTAT
Source organism: Youngiibacter multivorans (assembly GCF_017873395.1). GTDB lineage: Bacteria > Bacillota > Clostridia > Clostridiales > Clostridiaceae > Youngiibacter > Youngiibacter multivorans. The sequence continues at coordinate 17,217 of NZ_JAGGKC010000023.1, forward strand.
GCAATGAGAAATCTAACCGTTTCCATGTGCCACATGACCCAAACAATGGAGGAAAATATGTATAAAAGAGAAGATGTAAGAAACGTAGCAATTATCGCCCATGTCGACCACGGCAAGACTACACTGGTTGATGCTCTGCTCAGGCAGTCCAACATATTCAGGATAAATGAGAAGGTCGAGGAAAGGGTCATGGACTCTAACGACATCGAAAAGGAGAGGGGAATAACCATCCTTTCCAAGAATACTGCTGTTCACTACAAAGGCACAAGGATAAACATCGTAGATACACCTGGTCATGCAGACTTTGGCGGAGAGGTTGAGCGAGTCCTGATGATGGTTGACTCAGTGCTTCTTGTTGTTGACGCATACGAAGGTGCAATGCCTCAGACGAAGTTCGTCCTTAAGAAGGCTCTTGAACTCGGACTCAATCCTCTTGTTGTTGTCAACAAGATAGACAGGAAGGATGCAAGGCCGCTTGAAGTAATTGACGAAGTATTCGACCTGTTCGTGGAGCTTGGAGCAACAGACGAGCAGTGCGACTTCCCTATAATCTATGCTTCGGCAAGGGAAGGATATGCCGCGCTTGACCTTGATGATGACATGATCAGCATGATACCTCTCTTCGAGAAGATCATTGAATTCGTAAAGCCGCCTGAAGGAGACCTTGATGGTACTCTTCAGATGCTTGTGACAACCCTTGATTCAAGCGAATATGTGGGAAAGATAGCCATAGGAAAGATAATAAGGGGAAGAGCGAAACGTAACCAGCAGATAGCAATAATCAGCAAGAACGGGGATCTCAGGAAGACAACCATATCCAGCATGTATCTTTATGACGGCCTGAAGAGGGTTGAGACTGAAGAGGCTTACCTTGGAGACATAGTAGCGATCTCAGGCCTTGGTGATGTATCCATTGGAGATACTGTTGCTGATGCAAAGGATCCGGAGGCACTGCCGTTCGCGCACATAGACGAGCCTACACTATCCATGAACTTCATGGTCAATGACTCGCCATTTGCTGGTCAGGATGGAACCTACGTGACTTCCAGGCACCTTCGCGACAGGCTCTTCAAGGAGCTTGAGACTAACGTTTCACTTAAGGTAGTTGAGCTCAGCCCAGATTCCTATGAGGTTTCAGGAAGAGGTGAGCTTCATCTTTCCATACTCATCGAGACCATGAGAAGAGAAGGCTACGAGATGCAGGTCTCAAAGCCAAGGGTAATAATGAAGGAAGAGGACGGAAAGACTTTAGAGCCTATGGAATACCTCACAATAGATGTTCCTGAGGAGTTCATGGGACCTGTCATGGAGAAGCTCGGGCCAAGAAAGGCCGAAATGGTGAACATGACATCAGCGATAAACGGCTATACAAGACTTGAATTCGTGGTACCTTCCAGAGGACTTATAGGTTTTAGAAGTGAACTCATGACTGACACCAAAGGAAATGGTATAATGAATCATGTGTTCCATAGTTACGATAGGTATAAGGGTGATATACCCGGAAGATCCAGGGGAAGCCTTGTAGTCTTCGAATCTGGGGAGGCAATAACTTACGGATTGTTCAATGCGCAGGAGAGAGGAAATCTCTTTATCGGAGCTGGAGTTCCAGTATATTCAGGAATGGTATGCGGAGAGTGCTCCAGGGCAGACGATATCGAGGTCAACATATGCAAGAAGAAGCATCTGTCAAACACCAGGTCTTCAGGTTCTGACGAAGCTCTGAAGCTGGTTCCTCCAAGAGAAATGTCTCTCGAAGCCTGCCTTGAATTCATATCAGATGATGAACTGGTGGAAGTTACACCGCTTAATATCAGGATCAGAAAGAGATATCTGGACCACCTCGAGAGGAAGAGGGCGGCCAGGAAGTAGGGGGATCGGATTGAAGAAATTTTTGCTTGTTCTTTTGATCATCGTAGTTGTTTTTGGTGGAGCAGGTCTTTTCGGCTGGAATTATTATAACGGCATAGGTGAAAATCCTTTGAAGTCTGATTCTGATAAGGTCATAGTTACCGTTGAGAGGAATGCTACGCTTAACGGCATATTCGATGACCTGGCAAAAGCAGGAAACCTTAGAAGCCTAGTACTCACAAAGCTTTACATGATGCAGCACCCGCTGAACACAAACATCAAGGCGGGTACATATGAGGTGCCGACTGATGCCACCCTCGAAGAGTTTGTCAAAGAGCTCAGGGAAGGCAAGAACATCAATGAGATCACAGTAACCATACCGGAAGGCTATACCATCGAAAGAATGGGCAATGTTTTCGAGGAAAAGGGGCTGTTCTCAAAGCAGGAATTCATCGATGCCGCAAAGGCCTACAAGCATCCTGACTGGATAACCAATGTGGAGTCCAGAAGGTATGCAATGGAAGGATTCCTGATGCCGGATACCTACAAGTTTGAAAAGGGGATCACGCCTGAATATGCACTGGATGTCATGCATAAGGCATTCGTGAAGAAGATGGGTGCCATACTGAAGGAACTTGGAATCAATTCACCGAACACAAGATGGAACAGGATAGTCACGATTGCTGCAATGATTGAGAGGGAAGCTGCCAATGCAGGGGAGATGCCCACCGTATCATCTGTAATCAAGAACAGGATAGTCAAGAGGATGAGGCTGCAGATTGACGCTACGGTAGTCTATGCCCTCGGAAAGGAATCAACCGACAAGGTCACACTCGAAGACCTGAAGGTTGATTCACCATACAACACCTATGTGGTGAGCGAGCTTCCGGTCGGACCGATAGCTAACCCAGGCGAGGCGGCCATCAGGGCAGCTCTTCAGCCTGCTGACACTAACTTCATCTATTACGTGCTTGACCCGAAAGCAGATGCCCATTTCTTCACTGCAAACTACAATGAGTTCCTTGCGAAGAAGGCTGAGTTCGGCAACTAGAAAAGAAGGATTGCAATGGACAACATCACATACCCACACATAACTGAATATATAGAATCCCTGGTCGGTGAGACCGGACTTGGACATCTTGAGAAGTATGCGGAGGAAAACAGCGTCCCTATTATACAAAAGGACGCTCTTGGCCTCCTTCTCTTCATGGTAGGGATGAAACGGCCGAAAAGGCTCCTTGAGCTGGGAACAGCCATTGGATATTCTGCCATTGCCATGGCACTGGAATCGCCTGAGACAATGATTACAACGGTGGACCTGAATGCCGGCATGAAGGAAAAGGCTGAAGAAAACATAAGGGCTGCAGGTCTTTCAGACAGGATAGAGGTAGTGCTTTCGGACTGTATGGACTTCCTTAATGAAGACCATGGCAAGTTTGACCTTGTCTTCATAGACGCAAGGAAATCCCACTACATGGAGTACCTTGAGCTAAGCCTTTCATTGCTCAATGAGGATGGACTCATAATCGTTGATAACGTCCTTTTCAGGGGCCTTGTTCCCGATGGGGAAGAATTCCCCAGGAAGTACCGTGCGACGGTATCGACACTCCGGGAATTCACAAGGACCATATCTGAAAGGGAGGACCTGTCAACCGCCATCATACCTATTGGTGACGGCGTGGCATTCATAAGGAGGAAACCAAATGTTTAAACCGGAGCTTCTCGCCCCTGCAGGAAACCTAAGCAAGCTTAAGACTGCAGTGGACTACGGAGCGGATGCCGTGTACCTGGGTGGCAGCAGGCTTAACCTCAGGGCATTTTCCGATAATTTTACATACGAAGAGCTGGAGGAAGGGATCAGGTATGCCCATGACAGGGGCAGGAAGGTATACGTGACTCTTAACGTATTTCCGCACAACAGCGACATGAACGGTCTTGAGGATTACCTCAGGGAGCTTCATGCCGCGAATGTGGATGCTGCCATAGTGTCCGATCCCGGCATTATAATGACAGCAAGGCAGGTAGTACCTGAGCTTGAGCTCCATCTTTCCACGCAGGCGAACAATGTGAACTGGAGATCTGCCATATTCTGGCATTCCATGGGAATCAAGAGGATAGTCCTTGCCAGGGAGCTGAGCATGAAGGAAATCAGGGAAATCAGGGACAACATACCTGAGACACTGGATCTTGAGGCCTTCGTACATGGATCCATGTGCATGGCTTATTCAGGCAGATGCCTGCTGTCAAACTACATGACGGGCAGGGATGCAAACAGGGGCGCTTGCGCTCAGCCATGCAGGTACAAGTACCATCTGGTGGAGGAGACGAGACCCGGAGAGTACATGGAGATCATGGAGGATGACAAGGGAACCTATATAATGAACTCAAAGGACCTTTGCATGATCGAGCATATTCCTGAGCTCATGGAGTCTGGAATAATGTCCTTCAAGATAGAAGGCAGGATGAAATCCGAATTCTATGTTGCGGCCATAGTAAAGGCTTACAGGGAAGCCATAGACAGCTACGTTGCCGACCCTGCGAACTATACCTATGACCCGGCCTGGATGGAGATGCTGTCAATGATAAGCCACAGGCAGTACTATACCGGATTCTACTTCGGGAGGGGCAACAGTCAGGTTTACGAGAGCAGCTCATATGTCAGGGACTATGACATAGTAGGTGTGGTTGCCGAGGATGCGAAGAATGGCAGATACGTTATCGGACAGAAGAACAGGGTCTATCCCGGAGACACCGTAAAGGTGCTGAGGGCAAAGGGGCCTGTAATAGATACTATAATAGATAATTTTGAGGATGAAGAAGGAAATATGATCAACGTGGCCAACAAGGCTGCCATGGTGTTTTCAGCGACCTCCACCAGTCCGCTGATGTACGGCGACATGCTGGTGCTGGAAAAGAAAGACTGATATCTCAAGGAGTGATTGATATGAAGAAGCCTATCCTTATCGGTATAGCAGGCGGTACCGGCTCAGGCAAGAGCACCGTCGCAAGGGAAATCTTCAGGAGCTTTCCTAGTGAGAAGATCTGCATCATAATGCAGGATTCCTATTACAAGGATCAGTCAAGCCTGTCCTTCGAGGACAGGATAAGAACCAATTACGACCATCCGAACGCATTCGACACTGAGCTGCTCATAAGGCACCTCAAGGACCTTCTTGATGGCAAGAAGATCGAGAAGCCGATTTACGACTTTACTGTGCATAACAGGAAGGCTGAAGTCGAGATTGTTGAGCCAAGGGAGATAATAATCCTGGAAGGTATACTCATACTTGATGACAAGGCACTGAGGGACATGATGGACGTAAAGATATACGTAGATACCGATGCGGACCTGCGCATCCTTAGAAGGCTCGTCAGGGACATCAGGGACAGGGGCAGGACAATGGAGTCCGTAATAGAGCAGTACCTTACGGTTGTAAGGCCCATGCATCTTCAGTTCATTGAACCGACGAAGAGGTATGCGGACCTTATAATCCCTGAGGGTGGAAAGAACAAGGTAGCCATTGACGTGCTAGTGGCTAAGATAAGACAGCATCTGGGATAAGGTGCATCACCATGACTTAAAAGGCATAACCATGACTTAAAGGGGCATTTTCATGCCTCTTTTTCTTATGTATAAAACCTTGGAATTGTGGGATAATATAAGTGGAGGTGAAGAACATGAAAGTTGGGCTTCTGGGAAGAAACATATCGTATTCAAGGTCTCCTGAGATCCATAACAGCTGGTACAAGGAAAGGCATATTCCGCTGAGCTATTCGATATTCGACGTGAAGAGGGATGACATACCGTCATTCATAGAATCACTCGAGAGGGAAGGCATCATCGGGTTCAACGTAACGGTTCCGTACAAGGAGCATATAATGGGCTTTATTCATGAGCTCCATTCTGAGGCTCTTGAGGTCGGGGCTGTGAACACGGTGGTCGTGAAGAATGGAAGAAGAATCGGATATTGTACCGATGTCCACGGATTCGAGAGATCACTGGCTGATAGCAGTCTTAATTTCAAGGGTAAAAAGGTACTTATCCTCGGCAGCGGAGGAGCTGCCAGGGCAGTGTACACAGCATTTAAGCATATGGGAGCCGAAATCCACATGGCATTCAGGTCAGAGGAAAAGAAGGTCCAATTCCCTGAGTCAAAGTCGTTCATGTCCCTTGAGGAGGCAGGCGACATATCGGGGTATTCAATGGTCGTAAACTGCACAAAGCTCGGGAACATCAACGACGACAGGTCTCCGATAGAAATAACCGGATACTCGCCAGAAACAATACTCTATGACCTTAATTACGAGCCAAAGTACTCCACATTCCTGAGGAAGGGAAAGGAGCTTGGCCTTAGGGTTATCAACGGTGAAAGCATGCTGAGGAACCAGGCCATGAAATCAATCGAGATATGGACAGACGCGTTGAAGCAGTCCTGAATGCCGCAAGGGCAGGAGAGGCGTCGGATATAATCCTCAAGGAGGGTGAAATCGCCGCATACAGGATAAATGGAAGGCTCGAAGCCTGCGGAGTCCCGATAGACTCAAGCTTCATGGATGAGCTGTTCAGGAACCTTGCGAATGCTTCGGCATTTTATCCGGGGCTCCCTCCAAGTGTTGACCTGGCCTTCGAGTGCAGAGGAAGATACAGGGCGAACCTGTTCACAGCTGAAGGAAGGAAATGCGCTGTCCTGAGAGTGATAAGGGACAGGGTGGGCAGCCTTGAGGAACTGGGCCTTCCTGAGATGCTGGTTGAAAGGATAGCCAGGAGGAAAGGATTGTCCCTTGTCATAGGTAAGACAGGCTCCGGAAAGTCCACGACACTTGCTGCTATTACGCAGGAGATTTTGAAAAGAGAGGATGCCCATGTGGTCACTCTCGAAGACCCGGTCGAGTTCCGTCTGCAAAGCAAGCGGGGTACTGCAACGCAAAGGGAGCTCGGCCGGGATTTTTCATCCTTTGAAGATGGCATATACCAGGCGCTCAGGCAGAGCCCTGACTTCATAGTAATTGGCGAGATTAGGAACCTTTCCTCTCTCAAGGCGGCACTGACTGCCGCGGAAGCCGGTCACGGGATAATTGGAACGATCCATTCATCGGGTGCGTCAAGGACGCTTACAAGGATGCTCGCCATGATTCCGGAAGCAGAGAAGGAATTTGCCAGGTTCCAGATTTCAAGTGTCCTGAATTTCATGCTGTCTCAGCAGCTTGAATACAGTGAAAGCGGACCTTCCCTTGACTATGAGCTGCTTCTTAATGTGCCGTCAGTGGAGAACACAATACGGGAAGGACGAATAAATCAGTTGGATAACCTTATTTTCCTTGGTGAAAAGCTTGGTATGAAGAGATTTTCATCCTCTACCTGATATTCTTTAAACAAATTTAAACATTTCTTAATCAGGAGGCAGACCTTTATAGGCTATCATTTATGGAGAGCTACTATGGAGGTGCATGCTTATGCTTCTGAATCTAATATATGTTTTATTCAAGGCGGTGGGCCTTATTGCTGCCGCTCTTTCCATATATCATCTTAGTGTATCCCTTTTCGGGACATACAGGAAGAACAGGGGCAAGAGGTATGAGCCCAATAAGTCTTTCGCAGTGCTTATTGCCGCACATAATGAGGCGGCTGTCGTCGGAAATGTAGTGAAAAGCGTCAATGAGATGAATTATCCTAAAGAGCTTTTTGATGTGTTTGTGATTGCAGACAACTGCACCGATAATACGGCAGCAATAGCAAGGGATGCCGGAGCAAAGGTCCATGTGCGTGAGAACAGGAAGGAAAAGGGAAAGGGCTTTGCCCTTGACTGGTTCTTCGACAGGCTGTTCAAGCTTGACAGGGACTACGACGCTGTCGTAGTGCTGGATGCTGACAACCTTGTTTCAAGGAATTTCCTATTTGAAATGAATGACCATCTGATGAGAGGCTATCATGCTGTTCAGGGATATCTTGATTCGAAGAATCCTTTCGATACTGCGATAACCGCATCATACTCCCTTGAATTCTGGATATCCAACAGGATGTTGAAGCTGTCAAGGCACAATCTCGGTTTGTCCTCACAGATCAGCGGCACAGGCTTTGCTGTAGACACTATGATACTCAGGAAATACGGCTGGAAGGCGAACTGCCTCGTTGAAGACCTTGAATTCACCTGCAAGCTGATACTTAACGGCTATAAGGTCGGATGGGCCCACGATGCAGTCATATATGATGAAAAGCCACTTACACTAAAGCAGTCCGTAGCTCAGAGAAGAAGATGGATGCAGGGATATGCAGACGTATTCTCAAGGTATTTCCTTCAGCTCATGAAGAAGGCGATAAAGGATAAGGATCTTGCAGCCTTTGACTGCGCCCTTTATTCCGCTCAGCCATACTACCTGATACTAATCGGACTTAACCTTGTAAACATGTATGTGCTTAACATCGGAGTTGCATACGCCAAGGCAGCCGAAATGTACCTGGACTTCAGGGCTGGAACAGTGGGGCCGATAATGTGGCTGCTGATTGTTTACGCTGTCATCCAGACAGCATACTTCCCGTATCTTATGTACCTTGATGGAAAACTGAACCTGAAGTCGATCCTCAGCTTCATTGTATTCCCGTTCTACTCGCTGACCTGGATACCTGTTGCGATTCTTGGGATCATACACAAGGACTCCAAGGAATGGGTGCATACCAAGCATGTAAGGAGCCTCGACCTGAAGCAGGTTGAAGAGAAGATCGTAAAGAGAAAAGAGATGCTATAACATTGTTAAAAGGAATACCGTACTGGACATTTTTCCAGTACGGTATTCCTTTTATTTTCCAAACAGGTCGCTATGAGAACCTGTTCGTGTCAGTGTCAAAATCAGGACATCTTCATAAACTCTGTAGACCAGCAGCCAATCAGGCTGAATGTGGCATTCCCGGAATCCTACCCAGCCAACGAAAAGAGGGTGGTCCTTGTTATTTTCAGGCAATGACTCGCCAATTGACAATATTGTAATTACCTCTTGAACCTCTCATGACTAAAGTCACGAGATTCTTGGGAACAGAGCATACTTACCGGTTTATTTCTTTGCCGACAGAGGTTTCTCTTGTTGACCAAGCTATCCCCGCAATTCCTGCGGTTCCTGTTGCTTCTGTATTGCTAATACACTGGAGTCAGAGCTCTTATCCTGAGTCCTTCAGCAAGGATATTTCTTGCTGCATTGACATCACGGTCATGATGGGCATGGCAAACTGGACAGGTCCACTCCCTCACATGGAGTGGTTTCTTCCCGTCCTTGTGGCTGCACTCCGAGCATATCTGACTTGACGGAAACCACCTGCTTATCCTGATGACTTCTTTTCCATACCAGGCAGCCTTGTACTGCAGTTTCGATACAAGGCTCGCCCACGATACATCAGAAATGCTTTTTGCCAGCTTGTGGTTGCGCACCATGCCCTTCACGTTAAGGTCCTCGATACAGATGATGTCGTGGTTTTTGACTATCTCTGTACTGAGTTTGTTCAGAAATTCATTTCGCTGGTTCGCAACCCTTTCATAGAGTCTCGCAACCTTCCGTCTCTGCTTCTGATAGTTCCTGGCTTCAGACAGGGGAATTCCCCTTTTCTCTGCAGCAAGTGTACGCTTTGCAAGCTTTCGCTGCTCACGTCGAAGCCTCTCTTCCATTCGCCTGGTGAAATGGTTGTTGTCATTCCTGCTGCCGTCTGACAAGATTGCAAAGTCAGTGATTCCGAGGTCAATTCCGACTGCAGAGTCAGTCTTAGGAAATTCACAGATATCCTCTTCACAAAGGATTGATACGAAGAATTTCCCGCTCGGTTTCCTTCGTACTGTGGCATTCAGTATACACCCTCTCATCTCCCTACTTTCTGCAAACTTGACCAGGCCAAGTTTAGGCAGCTTCATACAATTCCCGGAAACTGCGATGTTGTTGTTCGTATATTGTGTAGTGTAGCTTTGCTTAGGGCTCTTCTTGCTCTTGAACTGTGGATGCTCGTTCTGTCCTTTGAAAAAGCGGGAAAAGGCGTCCGACAGGTTACGAAGGGAATTCTGGAGCGAGAACTTGTCCACTTCACAAAGCCAGACTGTTTCCGGGTCCCTCTTCATCTTGGTCAGAAGTTTTGAGCATGCGAAATAAGTCAGACCTTTGCCGGTCTCCTCATATTCCTTGTTCCAAAGTTCCAGGAAATGGTTGTATACATACCTTGAACTGCCTATCGTCTTGGCAATCAGTGTTTCCTGTTTTTTATCTGGATAGATACGGTATTCATAGGCTTTATGCTGCAGCACTGCACTCACCTCCAGAGATGTCAAAGCTTGAACTGTCTTACTTATTTTCTGACTCTGTTTATACCTGCAGATTTACTCGTCGGTGTTTTCAATCTGCAGATGCACATAATCATTATGCGTTTCAACATCCAAAATATACAAAGCATTGTCATTAGTAATCAGAATTAACAAATCCTTCATATCTTTATCCATCTGCCCAATAAAGCTATCGTGCCGCTATATTACGTACCAGACCATATGATACTGGATTGTATAGACCTATCCGCGTCCATAATGTATTTTAGACATATGAGTACCTCAGGTCTGTTTAACATTTGTATAATGCAAAGTACTGTTTAGTTTTTGACTTCGCTTGCAAACTCATGACTGAAGTCACGAGTTTGCGCAAGCTTATTCATCAATGAGTTCAGTGTTGAGACCGCGCTTTATTGCCAGCTTATAGTCTCTTTTGAACTGTGTCGTTAATTTGACTGTGTACCTTGTCTTGCTCATTTCTTAAGGTCCTTGAAAAGCTCGTCCAAATCGTTGTATCCTTTGACCGTCGGGTCTTTCACAATTTTCTCGGATTCGAGCATGGCAGGAATTGTCTCTTTGTTTGGCTGATTTATTGAAATTTGAAATGGTATACCACCTTCACGGATTGCCTGCCTGACGAAAATATTGAATGCCGTAGAGATATTCATACCTAATTCAGCAAACAAGGCATCAGCCTGAGCCTTCAATTTTGAGTCCATACGTATGCTTATGTTTGTTGAGGAACTTGCCATCTAATCATCTCCTTCGCTCTTACTTATTAATACCAATATAAACAATATGCACGAAAAAATATATATATTGCACGAATAAATATAAGAAAATTATAAGTAGAAACTGTTCTTAATATCTTAAATGACTAAGCGAAGAGAAGTTTACCTGATTTGCGGAGAATCTGGTGAAGTATTGATATGCTTCTTTTTCGGAACTGAGAAATAAAGGTGTAAGGTTAAGTAAAAGGAATTAGTTCTGATTTTTCCTCTCGTGGTCAAAAATAACTAAATGTACGCTGCTGGAGTATGGAAACTAACCTTCAAACGATGTATATTCTATATGAATACATTTCGCGGAGGTCGCAATTGGGAGCAAATGACAGAAGCATCAAGGGAATAATCAAGGACTACATTCTGATAACCATAGGCATTCTTATGACGGCAGCGTCTATAGTCTATGTCTTCAATCCTAACAGGCTGGCAGCCGGAGGTGTCCAGGGAATAGCCCTGGCTCTTGGAAGCCTCACAGGAATACCTACCGGTATACTCATGATAGCAATTAACGCAATACTTCTTCTTGCAGCATTCCTGCTGATGGGTAAGAGCTTCGGTGAGAAGACCCTGTATTCGTCGCTCGGACTGTCCTTCACCGTATATTTCCTTGAAACCAGGCTATATCATGGTCCTCTTACAGATGACCTGCTGCTTGGTTCTATTTTTGGAAGCGCCCTAATGGGTGTCGGTGTTGGAATAATACTCAACAGGGGAGCTTCAATAGGAGGAACGAGTCTTATCGGGACCTTGATCAACAGATATCTGCACTTTGAACAGGTAGGCTCCATTGTGGCAGTCGATTGTCTGGTTACCCTGTTCTCCCTTTTCACCTTCGGTGTGGAGATAGGCCTTTACCAGCTTTTATCCGTATACCTTTGCGGAGCTGTCATAAACAAGGTGATTGACGGATTCTCATCCAGGAAGGAAGTAATGGTTATAGCAACTGAAAAGAAATCCATCATGGATTTCATCATGAAGGACCTTAACAGGGGAGCTACCCTGATCAAGGGACGGGGAGCATACACTGGCTTAGACAATGAAATAATCTATTCCATCCTTACAAGAAGGGAATTCATAAGGCTCAAACTCTTCATCGAACAGAATGACAAAGACGCATTCCTTTCTGTTAATACGGTGACTGAGGTATCTGGAGAAGGATTCTCCAGAAGAGGCTGATTTGACTAAATACTTGCAAAATTTGGTGAAATTTTGGATTTATAAACAAAACTGCTGCCGCTGTATGTATAATGAGGTTAAATGATGATTTTTGAAAGGAGGTCCTTTCATGACTGGAGAACATCGTGTCGTAGGTATTGATATCGGCACCCATTATATAAAGGCTTCGCTTTTGTCTACAAATGATGAGAATACCCTTTTTGGAGCTGTTGTCGAATCGAGTGGTGTGACAAGGGACAGGATAACTGATACGAAGGTTGTCGGCGAATCGATAAAGAAAGCGATAAGGATTCTGGAGACAAAGGCTTCAAGCGACCTAAGCTCAGTATATATAAACATCCCTTCTGAATACTGCAGGCTTGCGGATTCAAGAGGTGAAAGCGCGATTAAGAACGGCAGTGTCGACGAATCAGACATTGACAGGGCTATTGACATGGCACAACTGATACCGCTGCAGCCTGAAGAGGAGATAGTCGACATTATAATACCGAAGTACTACATTGACGAAATACCTTATAGGAATCCTATCGGAGTAAAGGGATCCCTGCTTGAAATAAGGGCTCAGGTGGTCATAGCAGGAAGAGAATATGTGGAGTCTGCATACGAAGCATGCGCATACGCAAGGACGAGGGTAATCGGTACCGGGCTGTCATCTGAATCAGCTGCCAGCCTATTGCTTGGCAGAAGCGACAAGGAGAACGGAGTGTTCCTTGTGGATACCGGAGCATATTCTACAAGGGTAGTGCTTTACAAAGGCGACAGGCTCTTCGTACCGAAGGTGATACCTTTAGGTGGCAGGAACATAACCAAAGACCTCTCGATTGTAATGAACATGTCACTGCTTGAGGCTGAGGAGTTCAAGAAATCCCTTGGTTCGGGAAAGATTGACCCGTCAGACGACCGAAGGGCATTGGCGATTGATGTTGTCAAAGCCAGGATAAATGAGATAATCTCCCTAGTCAAAAAGGAAATGGAGTCATATGAAGGCGGAGAGCAGGTTGAAAAGGCTGTATTCTACGGCGGAGGTCTCTGCGGATTCGATGATATCAAAAATTTATCTGAAATAAAACCAAAGAAGTCCACAAATTTTATTACATCTGATATAATTAAAAATAACGGAATTTTAACAGTCCAGGCCAGCGGCATTGCATATAATGTACTGAACACGATTCATTACAGAAAGCTCCTGGATAATGAGACAGCAGGAGAAGAAAACCAGCTTTCAAGGACTTCAGGTGAGTACCTGACCGATGAGGAATTTTTCGAGCGGCACAAGCATGACTTCAAGAAGACCTCAGGATACGTAAAGACCCATGCAGAGGAACCTGTGAAGGGTAATGAGGAATTTGACCAGGACGAGTATGAAGATGAGAAGGTATCTATTTTCAGTAAAATAAGAAATATTTTTGGCAGATAGCAAGGGGGAAAATCAGTGTTAGACTTTGATTTCGAAGTTTCAGGACCAGCTAACATAAAAGTAGTGGGATGCGGAGGCGGTGGCAACAACGCCGTTAACAGGATGATAATAGAAGGGCTCGGTAACGTTGATTTCATATCAATCAATACCGACAAGCAGACACTGCTTTCATCAAATGCCACCCACAAGATCCAGATAGGCGAGAAGCTTACAAGAGGACTTGGAGCAGGTGCGAATCCTGAAATAGGCGAGAAGGCAGCAGAGGAATCCAAGGACGAGATAGCATCAGCTCTCAAGGGAGCCGACATGGTGTTCATAACAGCAGGAATGGGCGGCGGTACAGGTACCGGTGCTGCTCCAGTTGTCGCGGACATAGCAAGGAGCATGGGAATACTCACAGTAGGAGTTGTAACCAAGCCATTCATGTTCGAAGGCAAGACAAGGATGAAGAATGCAGAGATTGGTATAGAGAAACTCAAGGAAAAGGTAGACAGCCTTGTCACAATTCCGAATGAAAGGCTCCTTATGATTGTAGACAAGAGGACCACCTTCAAGGAAGCCTTCAAGAAGGCTGACGACGTCCTCAGACAGGGTGTGCAGGGAATTACAGACCTTATCACAGATAATGGTCTTGTTAACCTTGACTTTAATGATGTAAGGACGATAATGCTCAACAAGGGACTTGCCCATATGGGAGTCGGATACGGAAAGGGTGAGAAGAAGGCAGTGGATGCTGTTACAGCAGCAATATCATCGCCGCTTCTTGAGACAAAGATAGATGGAGCAACTGGCATACTCATCAACGTGACTGGCGGAGAAGATCTGTCACTCATGGAGGTAAACGAGGCTGCCGAGGTTGTCAAGGAAGCTGCTGATCCTGAAGCTAACATAATATTCGGAGCTGTTATCGACCCTAGCCTCAAGGATGAGATAAAGATCACGGTCATAGCCACAGGCTTTGATGAGGTCAAGTTATACAGCAAGGAAGAGGAAAAGGCACAGGTAAAGGTAGTCGAAGAGAAGAAGGCAGAAGAAGTAGTCCTTGCGGATGTTTCCGAGGACCAGCTTGAGATACCTCCATTCCTCAGAAACAGATACAAGTAAAGTGGGTGACGTAGTTTGAAGTGTCCTTTCTGCGCTTTTTCAGAGAGCAAGGTCATCGATTCAAGGTCTATCGAAGACAATTCGGCAATCAGGAGAAGACGAGAATGCCTCTCCTGCGGCAAGAGATACACAACATATGAAAAGGTGGAGGATATCCCTATCCTTGTAATCAAGAAGGATGAAAGCAGGGAGAACTTCGACAAAAACAAAATCATCACCGGACTGATCAGAGCCTGCCAGAAGAGGCCTGTATCAAGGGCTCAGATAGAATCTATAGCCAATGATATTGAGAGGACCGTATCTAACAGGATGATTTCTGAGATTTCAAGCTCTGAAATCGGAGAAATGGTCATGTCTCACCTGAAGGACATAGATGAAGTCGCTTATGTAAGGTTCGCTTCGGTGTACAGACAGTTCAAGGATATCAATACCTTCCTGGAGGAAATCAAGAGTCTGATGGGTTCAGGCGAAGGCATCAGGAACGGGAAAAATGGAAAGAATGGCAATAACAGGTAAGAAGAGGCGGACTGATTGATCAGGCCGCCTCTTTTAGTGAGTCTGAAGGTAAATTTTAGGTTAACTGGACTTGTTGCATTGGTAAAAAAACTCTGCCTGTGGTTAAATTGAAGTAAAGATTTGTTTCGGAGGTTATAAGATGGCACCAGACAGGATACTTATAATAGATGATGAAGAACATATAGTTGAACTGATCAAATACAACCTTGATGCTGCAGGCTATGTTACCGAGGTCGTATTCAACGGTCTGGATGGACTGGCAAAGGCCAAGGAGACCAAACCTTCCCTCATTGTGCTTGACCTCATGCTGCCGCAGATGGATGGACTTGAAGTCTGCAAGAACATAAGGCGTGATGAAGAGCTAAGGAACACTCCAATAATAATGCTCACTGCAAAATCAGAGGAAATCGACAAGATCCTGGGTCTTGAGCTTGGAGCTGACGACTACATGACCAAGCCGTTCTCAGTAAGGGAGCTTATGGCAAGGATTAAGGCGCTCCTGAGGCGCGTGGTGCCTGTTGAAGACAACAGCAGTACGTTTACCTTCTCTAATGTAACAATCGACTACAACAAGCATATGGTGACCAAGGGCGATGAGAAGGTGGAGCTTACTCTTAAGGAGTATGAGCTTCTGGATACGCTTATCAGGAACAGGGGCAAGGTACTGAAGAGGGACCTTCTCCTAGACAAGATATGGGGATACGAATATGCAGGAGAAACAAGGACTGTAGACGTTCATATAAGACACCTCAGGCAGAAGCTGGAGAATGACGACAAGAATCCGGTTTACATTGAGACTGTCAGAGGAATAGGCTACAGGTTCAACGATATAGAAGGATGAGAAAGAGGACTGTAACCTCATTCATCATTGCCATCGCATTCATAGTCATGTTCATGACTGCAGCGTTCCTTCTTATTGCAGACCTCCAGAATACAGACCATATCAAGGAGAAGCTGGCGGAGACCAACCTGATACTGGCAAATTACATCGAATCCGGTAATACGGACATCGGGAGGATATTTGATTCAGTTCCTGAGAATACCAGAATAACCTACATTTCCAGCTCTGGCCATATTTTATATGACAGCCTGAAGGATGATATTTCTGAGAACCATCTTTACAGGAAGGAGATAATCGAGGCAACCAAAGGTGCCACAGGCACCGATATAAGGGTTTCTGCCAGCATAGGGATAAGGATGGTCTATTCAGCGCTGATGCTGGATGATGGAAGCTTCATTCGGTCTGCGTATCCATTCAGCAATTTCGCCTTAAGCGGAAACTACATAAAATACCTCGCTACTGCGCTTTTTCTTGTCGTTCTGGTTTCGACGATAATTATACTGAGGCTCTCAGGCTTCCTTCTTGAACCGATTGAGGAGCTGTCCTTTGCAACAGACAGGATCGCGAGGGGAGAGCTGTCAAGAAGGGTAGAGCTGAAGCAGGATGAAGAGCTTGCAAGGCTCTCAAGGAACTTCAACAACATGGCCGAAAGGCTGGAGACAACCATAGTGGAATCTCTTGAGAAGCAGAACAGGCTCGAAGCGATACTGAAAAGCATGGATTCCGGAGTCATTGCCCTGGACAACAACGAAACCATCATAATGATGAATCCTTTTTCAAAGCAGCTTTTCAGCGTCAGGGGCGATACTCTCGGCATGAAAATCGGAAGCTTCCCGAATCTCTCCAGCGTATACGAATATCTGGGCTCGGACGAGAACGTGGCTGCGATAAGGACGCCTGAAGGCAAGGACCTCAAGATGAAGAAGGCAGATATCCTTGGAGAAAGGATGAATAAGGTCGGAGTAGTCATTGTGATACAGGATATAACAGACATCAAGAGGCTTGAGAATCTCAGAAGCCAGTTTGTTGCGAACGTATCCCATGAGCTGAAGACGCCTCTGACATCAATAAAAGGATTTTCCGAGACTCTCAGGTTCGTCAATGATGAAAAGACACGGATAAAGTTCCTCGATATCATAAATGAAGAGGCGGAGAGGCTTACAAGGCTAATAAATGACATTTTGTCTCTCTCATCTCTGGAGCAGAACAGGGAACCTAAGATAGAAGAGATCGATACTGTTGAGGAGACAAGAAGGATCTGTGACATGCTGCACCAGATGGCTGTAACAAAGAGCATCGAGCTCACGCTTACAGCGTCAGGTAACCCGATTCTAATGGGAGACAGGGACAACTATAACCAGATGGTGATAAATCTGGTAGATAACGCCATAAAATACACAGAACCAAACGGCAAGGTGAAAGTTCGAATTGAAAAGTCGGGTGGAAAGCTGATACTCTCTGTGAAGGATACTGGAGTAGGGATACCCGAGGAGCATCTGCCGAGGCTCTTCGAGAGGTTCTACAGAGTTGACAAGTCAAGGGACAGAGCCAAGGGTGGAACGGGTCTCGGACTTGCGATTGTCAAGCATATCGTCCTCTCTATGAAGGGTGACATAAAGGTTGAATCTGAAATTGGCAGGGGAACCACCTTCACTGTATCTATACCTATGGATTAGTCCGCAATGCCTGGTCAAAGAACCAGGCATTTTTGCATTTTTCCTGAATTTACATATTCCTAACACAAGTCAAACATGGATTCAACATCAGGACCGTATCATTGAAAATGTGACTGAAAGGAAATGAAAGCCCGGTAGGTCCTTGAAATGACATCGAGCGTGGAAAAACCGGGATAATTTCCCTTTTATGGGAGTTTGCCGGTTTGGTCCGTTTTATCGAAACCCGGGAGGAATGCAGTTTGTCATATAAGACACTGGAGTCAGGGATAGCGAGCATTAACAAAAAGCTTATGGCGATGGGAGCTGCGGTTGAGAGTCAGGTTGAACTTGCAGTGAGGTCACTGCTTGATAGAGACATTGAAATGGCCGAAGCTGTAAAGTCAGGGGATAAGATCGTTGATGACCTCATGAGGCAGGTTGAGGATGAAGCTGTCAGAATCATAGCAACGCTGCAGCCGGTAGCCTCGGATCTCAGAAAACTGTTTACCACTATTAAGGTAGTTACAGACCTTGAAAGGGCAGGAGACCATGCCGTAGACATTGCGAGGATATCCACGAACATAAGAGATGAGGAAATTTCCTTTCTAGGTAATGAGATAAGGGCAATGAAGGATACCTGCATCAGAATGATACGTGAAGGTCTCGATTCCTTCGTGAGCCATGACAGCGAAAGGGCTTATGAGGTAACAAAGCTTGATGACATAATAGATGACAATTATGTGGCATCAGTCAGGAAGCTGTATGCATATGTAAAGCAGGAGCCGGGTTTTGCAATTGTTGCAGCTCAGCTGAATTTTGCAATGAAGTATCTTGAGCGTATAGGCGACCATATGACAAACGTCTGTGAGTGGACTATCTATATCGAAACTGGAGAACATGTGGAGCTGAACCTGTGAAAAAATGACTATTGCCGATCCCTCTGATGTCTGTCGGAATGCTGTCCGATCTGATACCATGAGGGATCTTTTTTTGCCGTTTCGTCAGAAAGCAGGTGCTAAAAAGACCGAAAGCTCCGGATTCTGGGAAAATTGGACTTAATTTTGTGACTATCTGCCTGAAATCGCATTTGACTCTTGAAACTGCATAGGGTATCATAGTTAATTGGATACAAATGCAATCAATTTTTCGAGGTGATATAAATGGCAAAACCGATAGTGGCCATAGTTGGCCGCCCTAACGTGGGCAAATCGACACTTTTCAACAGACTTGCCGGGCATAGGATTGCCATCGTGGAGGACACTCCGGGAGTCACAAGGGACAGGATATACGCTGATGCAGACTGGCTGAGACATAACTTCAAACTGATAGATACAGGCGGAATAGAGCCTAAATCCGATGACATCATACTTGCCCAGATGAGAAGGCAGGCACAGGTGGCTATGGAAACAGCTGACGTCATAATATTCATTGTTGATGGAAAGACCGGTCTTACAGATTCCGACCATGAAGTGGCAGGAATGCTGAGGAGAAGCGGCAAGCCTATCGTGCTCGCCGTAAACAAGATAGACAGCTTCAAGGATGAGGACAATGCCTTTGAATTCTACAACCTTGGTCTCGGGAATCCTATAACCATATCAGCTTCCCAAGGACTTGGACTTGGTGAGCTTCTTGATGAAGTGGTAAGCCATTTCCCTGACTATGAGGTAGAAGAGGATCAGGATGTCGTAAGGGTCGCCTTCGTTGGAAGACCTAACGTAGGAAAATCATCCCTGATCAACAGGCTGCTTGGTGAAGAAAGGGCGATAGTCTCAGAGATTCCCGGTACTACCAGGGATGCCCTTGACAGCTACATTGAGACTAAAGAGGGCAAGTTCATTCTTGTCGACACCGCAGGCCTAAGACGTAAGTCCAAGGTCAAGGAAGAGATCGAGAGATATTCAGTTGTAAGGACACTTACAGCAATCGAAAGAGCGGATGTCGTAGTGCTCATGATCGACGCTGTGGACGGCATAGCCGACCAGGATGAGAAGATCATAGGATATGCACATGAGATGAGAAAGGCCATCATGGTCATTGTCAACAAGTGGGACCTCATCGAAAAAGATGACAAGACCATGGACAAGTACCTGAAGAACCTAAAGTCAGAGCTGAACTTCCTCGCGTACGCACCATTCCTGTTCATATCGGCACTAACCGGACAGAGGACTCAGAAGGTCCTTTCAATGGCTCAGGAATGCTACAGCAATTACACGAAGAAGATAGGCACAGGAGTGCTCAATGATGTCATAGGAAAGGCTCTGATGATGAAGGAGCCGCCGGTAATTGGAACAAAGAGGCTGAAGATTTACTACGGGACTCAGACAGGCGTAAAGCCTCCTACATTTGTCTTCTTTGTCAATGATCCGGAATGTCTTCATTTCTCGTATGCAAGATATATCGAAAATCAGTTAAGGGATAACTTTGACTTCAAGGGAACCGGTATAAAGATAGAGTACAGGGAGAGGAAGAGCTAATGAGAATAGGGATCATAGGCGCCGGGAGCTTCGGTACGGCCCTCGGATTCAACCTTGGGAAGAGAGACAACAAGGTGGTGCTCTGGGATAGGAAGGAAGAGATCGTAAATGAGATCAACACCTCCCGCACCAACACCAGATATACTCCGGAATGCATACTTGAAGGTGATGTAAGCGCTACTACGGATCTGGAGACTGCAGCTACTGGAATGGATTTCGTCCTGCTTGCCGTGCCGTCTCACGTAATCCGTGAAATGTGCGAAAAGGTCAGGGGATATCTTGATAAGGAAACCATTGTAATAAGCATCGCCAAGGGACTTGATCCACAGACTCATGGCAGGCTTTCAGTCACGATGGAGGAGATACTTGATAATCCGGTGGTTATACTATCTGGCCCAAGCCATGCGGAAGAAGTGTCAAAGTCAATGCCCACCACGCTGGTGGCATCCTCCAGGAACATGGCCGCAGCTGAGAAGGTACAGGACCTGTTCTTTTCAGATACCATAAGGGTATATACCAATGAAGACCTCATTGGCGTTGAGATTGGCGGAGCGGTTAAGAACATTATTGCGCTCGCAGCAGGAATCCTCGATGGAGTGGGCTATGGCGACAATGCAAAGGCAGCCCTCATGACCAGAGGAATGACTGAGATAATCAGGGTCGGTGAAGCTGTCGGAGCTAACCGGGAGACCTTCTACGGGCTAACCGGAATGGGAGACCTGATCGTTACCTGCACCTCAATGCATTCGAGGAACAGGAGAGCAGGAATACTGATTGGTAAAGGCTGCACTATGGATGAAGCGGCCGAGAAGGTCGGCATGGTGGTCGAAGGAATAAAGGCTACAAAGGCCTTCTATGAGCTGAAGGAAATAATGGGCATCGAGATGCCCATTACGGACCAGATATACAAGGTGCTTTTCCAGGGAAAAGATCTGAAGGAAGCAATAAAGACCCTGATGCTTAGAGACAGGAAATCAGAATAATAATCATACCAGTACTGCGAAGTGCTGGTTTTTTGCTTCGTATGGGAAATTCTGGATTATTAAGGGGTGTTTCACAGAAATTGTAACCGAATAATAACCTGTTTAACTCCATATTGAAACAATTCCTTATGATTTTATTGTTATCATGGCATCGTAGACAGATGGAATTTTTACGGTTCCATATAGCGTAGTCACTTTTCTCCTTACGAGGGGGTAATGAAATGAAACTTAAAAGGAGAAACATCATACTATCTTTGATTGTAGTATTTGCACTTGTTTTTTCGGGATTCGGCTTTACTAAGATGAAAGCTTTGGCAGCTGAGGACATAAGGGTCACAACTGCAAACCTGAACCTAAGAAGCGGCCCCGGAACTACCTATGCTGTAATCGCAGTAATACCAAAGGGTACTTCAGTTACAGTACAGTCCACTGTAAACAACTGGGCGAAGGTAACCTACGCAGGTAAGACTGGATATTCATCGATGTCATACCTTGTACCTGTATCAACATCAGTCAATGACTTCAGGATAACTACCGCAAACCTGAACTTCAGGTCGGGACCTGGAACAACCTATCAGATACTTGTTGTAATTCCGAAAGGCACTACGGTAAATGTGATTTCAGAATCAAATGGATGGGCTAGATTCACATATTCCGGCAAGACAGGCTATTCAAGCTCATACTACCTTCAGAAGGTATCGGCTGCGGACCCTGTCCTGTATACCAGATACACTACTGATGAACTAAATTTGAGAAGCGGACCAGGAACCTCATACCCGATCCTAAGGGTAATGCCTAAAGGATCTGCTGTTGCAGTCCACAGGATTTCAGGCTACTGGGCATATGTGACCTATGACGGAACAAAGGGCTGGTGCCACACTGCCTATCTTTCCACTGGATTAAGCTCGATTGCGACAAACAAAGGGCTTGTTGACAGGGCTGGATTGGACATTGCATTAACCTTTGATGCAGGATGGCTATTCGACCAGGCTATTCCGATTCTCGATGTGCTTGACGACTATGGAATAAAGGCTACATTCTTCCTGAGGGCATACTGGGTTCAGGACCATCAGGACCTTGCGAAGGAGATCAAGGCAAGAGGGCACAGCATTCAGAACCACAGCCTTACGCACCCTCACATGAATACGATGACTGAGGCCCAGATAAGGTATGAATTCACCGAAAGCACAAAAATCTACTCGAATATCCTTGGAATCAGGCCGACACTATTCAGGCCGCCATTCGGAGAATATAACAGCACAGTGCTTAAGGTAGCAGGAGAGCAGGGCTATCCGTATACAGTGCTATGGACGGTTGATACACATGACTGGGCAGAAAGCATCAATGGGGTCACTGTAACCACAGACTATATCGTGAACAGGGCGCTGAGCAATGCTTCGGATAACGGAATAGTGCTGATGCATGTGGCTTATGCCAAGACGCCTGAAGCTCTTCCGAGGATCATACAGGGTCTGAAGGACAAAGGCTACAGCTTCAGGACAGTTGCCGAAATGCTTCCATGATATCAATATCCCTAGGGCTGCAGCTGGAAAAGGCTGCAGCCCTTCCTTTTTGCTCTGTGGCTGATTAGATTGCATTTGTGATAGAATGGGTATTGAAATAGTAAGATATGGAAGGCTGAAGCAATTGAAGAGATTTAAACGGGTATACATAGAGACAACTAACATCTGCAACCTTGACTGCAGCTTCTGCATAAAGACAAAGCGGGAGAAGCTGATGATGGATGCGAGGTCTTTCCGGCATATAGCAGAGGAAGTCTCAGAATTTACGGACCATGTTTGCTTTCACCTTATGGGAGAACCTCTCATGAATGAAAGCATAGGGGAATTCCTTTCCATCTGCTCTGAACTTGGCCTTAAGGTGAACCTTGCGACAAATGGCATTCTGATTGGCTCCAGGAGTAAAGTCCTACTTGCATCACCTGCACTTCGCAAGGTTAGCTTCTCGCTTCACAGCTACGAGGCGAACGAGATGGGGATCTCGCTTGAAGAGTATCTGAAGGACATCATGGACTTTGCTGCGGCCGCATCAGGAAAGGTAATCAATGAGCTAAGGCTTTGGAACCTGTCTGGAGAACTGGCAGAAGGCCTGAATTCTGAAAATGAGAAGGTAGTGTCATATATTCTTGAAAGCCTTGGGCTTGAGAGGGAGATACTGACTTCAGGCAAGGGCAAAAACGGAATAAAACTGATGGAAGGGATATACCTGGGCTTCCAGGAACGGTTCGTCTGGCCTGAAGAGGGTGCCGGAACCTCTGCAGAATATGGATTCTGCCATGGCATGAGGGACCACATAGGAATACTTGCCGACGGCACGGTAGTACCATGCTGCCTCGACAGCCAGGGAAGCATACCCTTAGGAAACGTATTTGACACTCAGCTTAAGGAGATACTTTCTGGAGACAGAGCTGTTGCCATCTATGAGGGATTCAACGGAAGAAGGCTGGTTGAGGATTTGTGCAAAGGGTGCACATATATCAGGAGATTTGACAGGAAAGGCAGGAATGATTTATGAGAAACTGCCTGAAATGCGGGAAGAAAATCAGTATCAGAGATAGGCTTCTGCCTCTTCTTCGTGGGAGAGGAATAATTTGCAGTGAATGCGGAACAAAATACAGGGAAATTATAGCACTTGATTCGATACTCAGGAAGATAACTGCTGTCATAATCGGAATCACCATACTGATGTATCCTGCCGGGATGTTTGCTCTTAATATTGCTGCGTTCATAATATACGTACCTGTAGCTGAAATCGTCATGTCACATTTCAATATTTATGTCCCTGAAACCGATGAGGACGAAAGGAAATAAGATATGAGAAAAATATCCCGTTCATCAAATACGAAAGAACTTGAACTGACTATATACAGCGATGGCTTCGGTACCGTAGGCGAAACAAGGAGCCTTGAGGGAATGGAAGGAGCAGAGCTTGAGTATCTTGATGTACCAGCACTCCTGGAGCCTGATTCCCTCGTTATAAGGGGACTTGACGTATTGGAATATAGCTTCGAATATGACCTGATAAGCAGAGAATGGCTTATCAGCAGGTACAAGGACAGGACAGTGCACCTTAAGAACAGGGACACTGGTTCGGTAAAGCTGGTTAAGGTGCTTGAAGCTTCTGGAATGCTTGTCTTTCAGGATATAGAGACTGGAGAAATCCTTGTAGACAGCCATGACGAGCTGATACTTCCTCTGCATCCTGATGGAATCAGGACCAGTCCAGGCATAATGATGAAGGTAAAGGAAGCAGGCAGAGAGATCAAGGCCTCGTACATCACAAGAGGTCTGTCCTTCACGATGAACTATGCAGCTGAGATTGGCGATGAAAGGCTGAAGCTTACAGGGCGGGCGGGGATTTCAAATAACAGCGGAAGAACATACAGGAACGCTTTGGTCAGACTTATGGCAGGAAATGTAGCGAGAGTAAATGAACGTCCTGAGATGATGTATATGGCAAAGTCAATCCAGGCCGATGCAAGTTACGGAGCTGAGCAGAGGTCTGTTTCCGATTATCATATGTTTTCACTTCAATCAAGGACGGATATTCCAGATGGAGAATCAAAGCAGGTACAGTTGTTTGCTGGAAGCGATGTTCCGTTTTCCAAGCATTATCTGGCAGGCAATAACATGGATGGAGCGCAGCCCGTAATTACCTTTTTGAACAGTAAGGAAAGCGGGCTCGGCATGCCACTTCCGGAAGGAAGGGTCAGGCTGTATATGCTTGACGGTAATTCGCTGAGGTTTACAGGTGAAGCATCCATAGGTCATATGCCTGAAGGCAGCGAAGTCGAGCTTAAGGCCGGCAAAGCCTTCGACATTGAAGTGGAAGGCAGTGAGACCTCCAGGAATCAGCGGAACGGAATCGACTACGTCAGGTGGGAGGCGAAGATAAGAAACCACAGCAAGGAGACATCAGTTATCCATTATGAATTGTATATATGGGAAAAGTTCGAGCCAAGAAGTTCTAGTCCTGCATATGAGATGAAGAATTCGAATACGCTTCTTTTCAAGATAAAAGCTAAGCCTGACGAAGAGGTGCTGATAAAGTGCGAATACTCATCTGACAAGAGGGTGCATGTAGCTGAAAGATGAACCTGATGCAATTGTTCGTGTTTCGAGTTGTAATTTCTGTGATTTGCATGTCCATTTAGGTGTTTTTTTCATAAAAAATGAAATAAACAGAAATGAATCCTGCAATTGAATATTGAACATCCGTCTATATCATGTTATTATTTGACTAATCGTCGCCCGGTAGAATCTTATTCGGGCATTGGAAGACAAAGGAGGAACGAAATGGGACTTACACTAGCTGAAAAAATAATCAAGGAGCATCTTGTAACCGGTGATATGAAGGCCGGATCAGAGGTGGGCATAAGGATAGACCAGACACTTACGCAGGATTCCACAGGAACTATGGCATATCTTCAGTTTGAGGCAATGGGAGTGGACAAGGTCAGGACCAAGAGGTCCGTAGCCTATATCGACCACAACATGCTGCAGTCCGGGCCTGAAAATGCGGATGACCATCTCTACATCCAGACCGTGGCAAAGAAGCATGGCATATATTTCTCAAAGCCTGGAAACGGAATCTGTCATCAGGTTCATCTTGAAAGGTTTTCTGTTCCGGGAGATACGCTTCTGGGCTCAGACAGCCATACTCCGACTGGCGGAGGAATGGGAATGCTTGCAATCGGTGCAGGCGGACTTGATGTGGCTGTGGCCATGGCAGGCGGAGAGTACAACATACCGATGCCGAAGATAGTGAACGTGGAGCTAAAAGGTAAGCTCAAGAGCTTTACCGCGGCTAAGGATATTATCCTTGAGGTGCTGAAGCACTTCACAGTAAAGGGCGGAGTCAACAAGATATTCGAATATACCGGTGACGGAGTAGCTCACCTTTCAGTGCCTGAAAGAGGAACAATCACCAACATGGGTGCTGAACTCGGGGCAACTACCTCCATATTCCCGTCGGATGAAAGGACGCTGGAGTTCCTCAAGGCACAGGGCAGGGAGAAGGACTACAGGGAACTGAAGGCTGACGAGGATGCTGTATATTCTGAAAAGCTCGTCATAGACCTCGATACTCTGGAGCCAAACATCGCGCTTCCACACTCACCTGATGCAGTAGTGCCCGTCAGTACTGTAAGAGGAAAGAAACTCACCCAGGTAGCCATAGGGAGCTGCACAAACTCCTCATATGTAGACCTCATGAAGGTAGCAAGCATCCTTGACGGCAAGACCGTGCATGAGGATGTCTCCCTAGTCGTTTCACCAGGCTCCAAGCAGGTGCTCAGCATGCTTGCACAGAATGGTGCCCTTGCGAAGATAATAGGGGCTGGTGCCAGGATACTTGAGTCCGGCTGCGGACCGTGCATAGGCATGGGACAGGCTCCAAGCAACGACGGAGTATCCTTAAGGACATTCAATAGGAACTTCAAGGGCAGATGCGGAACTGATTCTGCGGACGTCTACCTTGCGAGCCCTGAGGTTGCAGCTTATTCCGCTGTTGCAGGATTCATAGCAGGACCTGAGGACTTCGACATGAACGTGGATCTTGACATAGAGATGCCAAAGCTGTTCCTGGTTAACGACAACATGGTCGTGAAGCCAGCTGAAGACGGCAGCTCAGTTGAAGTCAAGAGAGGACCGAACATCAAGCCTTTCCCGAAGAACACTGCAATGAAGGATGAGGTATCAGGAAAAGCCCTTATCAAGGTTATGGATGATGTTACAACAGACCACATAATGCCATCCAATGCAAGCCTTCTTCCATACAGGTCAAATGTGCCGTACCTTTCGGAATTCTGCCTCACTCCACTGGACAAGGATTTTCCAAGGAACGCCAAGGAGAATGGCGGCGGATTCATAGTTGCAGGCAAGAACTACGGACAGGGTTCAAGCAGGGAGCATGCCGCACTGGCTCCTCTATACCTCGGTATAAAGGGAGTTATTGCAAAGTCCTTTGCGAGGATCCACAAGGCAAACCTCATCAACAACGGCATACTGCCAGTTACCTTCAAGGATGAGAAGGACTACGACGGTGTGGACAAGAATGATGTGCTCGAGATCAACGGACTCCTTGAGAACATTTCAACAGGGACTCTTACAGTCCAGAATGTGACCAAGGGCACAAGCTTTGATGTCTCCGTGTCTCTTTCAGAGAGAGAGGCAGAGATCATGGCAGCAGGTGGACTTCTGAACCTAATGAGCATGAAGAACAAATAGGCTATATTGACTGCAGAGCTTCGTTTGAAGCCTGCAGTTTTTTCTTTTGTATGACTGAAATAGCTGATGTAACCTTATGGAGGGAAAAATGTAAACGAATGATAAAAATCAGGTTAAAAAAACGGCTTTAAGAATAGCTGTGGTATAATCAAGGCAGAGACCAGATTCAAGGAGGTTTGAAATGGGAATAATAAAGGCAATAGCAAGTGCAGTCGGCGGATCCCTGGCGGACCAGTGGCTTGAGGTAATCGAACCGGATGATATGGGCGACAACACCGTGTTTACATCGGGCAGAAAGGTAAGGCGCGACGACAAGAGGAACAGCAACATCAAGGGTACTGAGAATACCGTTTCAAACGGTTCAGTTATCCATGTATATCCCAATCAGTTCATGATGGTGGTCGATGGAGGAAAGGTTGTTGATTTCACTGCTGAAGAAGGCTACTACACTGTTAACAATTCTTCACTTCCTTCATTGTTTACAGGTAAATTCGGTGATACCCTGAAGGAGACCTTCAACAGGGTCAAGTACGGCGGAGTGACTCCGACAGCCCAGAAGGTATTCTATATCAATCTTCAGGAAATCAAGGGGATAAAGTTCGGTACAAAGAACCCCCTAAACTACTTTGATAATTTCTACAACTCTGAGCTTTTCCTGAGGACCCACGGCAACTACTCCATAAAGATCACTGATCCCCTGAAGTTCTATGCTGAGGCTGTCCCAAGGAATGCAGACAAGGTTGAGATAGACGACATCAACGAGCAGTACCTGTCGGAATTCCTTGAGGCTCTGCAGTCAGCAATGAACAAGATGTCTGTTGACGGCATCAGGATATCCCATGTGGCTTCAAAGGGCACTGAGCTGTCGAAGTATATGGCTGATGTCCTCGACAAGAGCTGGAATGACATGAGGGGATTCATAATACAGGCGGTAGGTATCGCATCCATTTCCTACGACGACGAGTCGAAGGAGCTCATCAACATGAGGAACAAGGGAGCAATGCTTGGGGACCCTTCCGTAAGGGAAGGCTATGTCCAGGGATCCATTGCAAGAGGACTTGAGGCAGCCGGATCCAACGAAGCCGGAAGTGCCGCCACCTTCATGGGTATGGGTATGGGAATGCAGGCAGGTGGAGGATTCATGGGAACTGCCTCACAGTCAAATGTGGAGCAGATGAGGATGAAGGAACAGCAGGCACAACAGGCTCAGCAGGCACAACAGGCTCAGAATACCGGAGCAGGTGCGCAGGCGAGTGCTGGAACAGGAGACTGGAAGTGCGGAAACTGCGGTACTTTAAATACAGGGAAATTCTGCATAGAATGCGGAGCCAGAAAGATAGAAAGCTGGAAATGCGGAAATTGCGGACATGAGGTTAAGGGTGCAAAGCCCAGATTCTGTCCAGAATGTGGAACACCTTCGAATTAAGACTTAAGGGTTGGATGTGATAGAATGGCTACAGCCACATACAAATGCCCCAATTGCGGCGGGGGATTGAAATTTGAACCTGCTATCCAGAAGCTGAAGTGCGAATTCTGTCTCAGCGAGTTCACAAGCGCTGAAGTAGAGAAGGCAACGGAGGCAATGGCAAGCAAAGCTGCCGGGGAGAAAAAGCATGAGGATGCACATTTAATGGGATACACCTGCGATAGCTGCGGTGCAGAGGTGGTCACTGAAGAGACTACCTCTGCCACCTTCTGTTACTATTGCCATAATCCGGTTATCCTGTCAGACAGGCTTTCAGGGAGCTTCAGGCCTGACAAGGTGATTCCGTTTGCCTACAGCAGGGAGAAGGCAGAGGAAACCTTCCTTTCATGGGCAAAGTCAAGGAGATATGTACCAAGGGAGTTCTACTCAAGCTCTCAGCTTGAAAAGATCTCAGGCGTCTACATTCCATACTGGTCGGCCGAGGCTGAGGCAAGGGTGGATTACTCGGGCAAGGGCATCAACAGGAGAGTATACAGGGCAGGCAACACGGAATATACAGAGGTCAAGGAATTCGGGATTGAAAGACATGGGAAGGTAGATGTACAGAATATCAGGGAAGTTGCATTGAAAAAGATCGACAAGGGGTTGCTGGACTCAATATCTCCGTACGACGATAAAAAAGCGGTTGAATTCGAGCCTTCATACCTCAGTGGATTTCTTGCGGAAAAATATGACATTGAAAGGGAAGCGATACAGCCGACTGTCCAGGAGAGGGCACAAAGGTATGCGGAAAGCCTTGTACAGGAATCAATATCAGGCTTCGGGAGCGTTCAGCTTGACCAGAAGGAACTTGATGTCTCAATCAAGGACTGGGATTATACACTGCTTCCGGCATGGATACTTACATATTTCTATGGCGGCAGGACCTACATTTTCGCTGTGAACGGCCAGACTGGCAAGTCCTATGGAGAACTTCCTGTTGACAACAGGAAGCTCGGTATTTCATCGGCTGCAATTGGACTTGGAATTTTGGCACTTGCGCTGATCGGAGGTGCTCTGATATGGTAAGGAGGATGATTCTTGCGGCATTTGCAGCAGCCATACTCTTCATGTCATGGACATCCCTTGAGGCTAAGGCAGAAAAGCTGCTTGTCGTTGACTCGGCAGCAATATTTTCGTCGTCTGAGAAATCTGACCTCGAGAATACGCTGGCAGGACTGTCAAACCAGTACTCCATGGACATTGTTCTTGTGACGACAAATGATGCAGATGGAAAGAGCTCCAGGGATTATGCCGACGATTATTTTGACTACAACGGCTATGGTATAGGAGCGGACAGGGATGGTATACTGCTTCTGATGGACTTTGACAACAGAGAAGTTTATATTTCAACCTCAGGCAAGGGTATCAGGTACCTGACTGATGCAAGGATTGAATCGATACTTGACGATATTTTTGATGCTGGATTTGGTGACGGCCGATACTTCGAGGGTGCTGAGGCTTTCATTGCTTCAACCTCTTCGTTCCTTGCACAGGGAATTCCGGAAGGCCAGTACAATGAGGATGAGGGATCCAACAGCATCTCGCTCTTCGATGGCTTGATAGGAGCTGCTGCATCAGGAGCATCCGGACTTGGTTACTTTGCCACCACAAGGAAAAGGTACAAGGGTCATCCTGCACCGCTTGCATTCAATTTCAGGGACAGCAGCCTGGTTGAACTGGGAATAGCGTCAGACAACCTGATAAACGAGTATACGACTTCAAGGATAATCCCAGTAGCTCCAGTGAGGAGTTCCGGTGGAGGCTCCTTGGGCAGAAGCACGACCCACAGGTCAGGAAGCGGCAGGTCGCATGGCGGCGGAGGTAGAAAATTTTAGGTTATTTGAACAATTTTAATATAATGGAGGAGCTTTATGAGAATTGTAAGTTACAGGGAGAACGGCAAAGAATTCTGGGGAGTAATTGACAGGTCGGGGAAATCGATAATACCGTCAGGAAGGATATTTGTGGAGGGTCCGGAGACACTTCTTTCATTCATCCAGGAAAACGGAACAATTGATGATAACGTACTTGATATGGAGGGGTCGGTTAAGATAGATTCAGTTGAGCTTCTATCACCGATAACAAAACCTCAGAGGAACATAATCTGTATTGGCAAAAACTATGAGGACCATGTCCAGGAGATCAAGAACCTCGATGATGATTCACTGAAGAGGGTTATGGAGCATCCCGTATTTTTCACGAAGGCCACCAATTCAGCGAACGGGCCATACAGCAAGGTACCGATGCATGAAGGCGTAACTGATTTCGTGGACTATGAGGCTGAACTTGCCCTTATCATCGGAAAGAGATGCGTAGATGTATCAGAAGAGGATGCTCTCGATGTGATTTTCGGATACACATGCCTGAATGACGTGACTGCAAGAGATGTCCAGAAGAATGGAACACAGTGGTTCAGAGGAAAGAGCCTTGACGGCTTTTGTCCTATGGGACCATGGATTGTAACTAAGGATGAGCTTGGTCTTGCCGGAAACCTTGGAGTGAGGTCGTTTGTCAATGGAGAGCCAAGGCAGAACGGAAACACCAGCATAATGATCAATTCAATACCAAGACTCATCAATGTGCTGACTCAAGGGTTGACACTTGAACCGGGAGACATAATCGCTACAGGAACACCAAGCGGAGTAGGAGCAGGCTTTAACCCTCCAAAGCCGATTAAGAAAGGCGATGTAGTAAGGGTAGAGGTTGACGGCATTGGATATATAGAGAACGAGATGGAATAAAAAGAACATCCTGCGATAAAAATTGTCGCAGGATGTTCTTTTCTATGGTGCTTTTTCATTTCAATTCGCCTAGGATCTCCTATAAGCTCACTATGTTAAGGTGGGTAAGTAGGATCCTGAGTCCTATGAATATCAGTATAGTACCTCCAAAGAGCTCAGCAAGCTTTTGCATCCTTGAACCCAAAGCGGTTCCTATCCTGACTCCGAAATAGGAAAACAGAAATGTGGTAATTCCTATTATCGTTACTGAAGGAAGGATCGAGACTTCGAGGAAAGCAAAGGTTACACCTACCGCAAGGGCATCTATGCTGGTTGCGATGGCAAGGATTGTAAGGCTCTTCAGGCTGAAAACTTCATCGCAGTGCGACTCCTCATCCTTACTGTCCCTGGATTCTTTTATCATCTTTGCTCCGATTATGAAGAGAAGCGCGAATGAAATCCAGTGATCGAATGTGGTAATATAGCCGCTGAAGCTTTTAGCTAGAAAATATCCTGCCAGCGGCATGAAAGCCTGGAATCCGCCGAAGAATATACCTGTAAGAAGTGAATGCTTATTTTCCGCATCCCTAGCTGACATTCCCTTGCAAATTGCTGCAGCGAATGCATCCATCGAGACGCCCGCAGCAAGGAACATTATTTCCCATAGCTCCATTCTCCTACCTCCAAAAAACCAATGACATTATTATTGCACAGAATAATTTCGTTGACAACCTTCACCCAAAAGTGCTTTTGGTCACGGATAGTTAACAGAATAGTTGTAATTGCGCAAATTGTTGGATAACTATATGTGTTAGAATTAAACTAGAATTTTGAGAAGAATGGGGGATTGTAATATGAATAGCTTGGAACTTGCACTAAAACTTGAGGATGAGGGATTCAGATATTATACTGAGCAGGCTGAGAAGAACAAGGGCAACAGTCTTGGTGAAGTGTTCAGGATGCTTGCAGACGATGAGGAGACCCATAAGAAGATACTGGAGAATCAGAACGACATCGCAGGACTTAAGGTTGAAGACGGCACAAGCCTTGAAAAGGCACAGGAGCTTATCAAGAAGTTCGCTATCGGACGGAAGGTCCTGGAGTCAATCCCAGGTATGCCTGACCTTTACAGGGAAGCGATTGAGATTGAGACGAGGAGCATAGAAGTGTATCAGGCCCTGCATGACAATGCAAAGGATGAGAATTCCAAGCTTGTCTACAAATCTCTGGTACATCAGGAAAAAGACCACAAGGCCATCGTGGAGGAGATTGTCCTTCACATAAACAGACCAGGAGACCATGTTGAAAGTCCTGAGTTTGGTAAGGATAAAACTGAATATTGACAAATGGGAATGCCGCAGATTCATGAATCTGCGGCATTTCTATTTTCAGTGTAGTTTTTTGCAAGCCTTCCAAGCATCCGCTCAAGTGGCTTGAATAACATAAGTACAACAATGAAGTTAGCCGCCCCATGTATGATGTCAAATGGGATACCCCTGATATAGTAGACAAACCCGTAGTTCAAACCATAAAGCATGGCTTCTACAAGTGCAAAGTACATTCCGAATGTCAGTCCAAACGCACCTGCGAGAAATGCCCTTGAAAAATCACCGGTAAGGAACCGTGAAAATAGTCCTGTCACAAGTATAAGAAGCGGCCAGATTATATAATATGTGAGAAGCCAGGTATGAACACCCCACAATAGTATCTCCGTAGTTGAGAATATGACTGATACGAACAGTGCCCTTCGTATTCCGAAAACCACAGTATATACCATGAACAGAAGAGTCACGATCTCTACATTGGGTATTGCGGAAAGGACCATCTTTCCGCCAGTTATGGATGCGGAAAGGATCCCTATGAGGACTATGTCCTTTGCACTTAGCTTATTCTTGTCATATTGGAATCTGTCCATTTTTTTCGCCTCTTTTGTAAGGTCCTCTACTTCCATTTCTTGAGCTCGAACTTGTACGTTTCCTTATCTGTCACTGGAATTTCCTTGACACCGACTGCCGCATCAGCTCCGTTGACGTATATGTGGTAGTATTCGTCAGCGCCGGCATCTACGGATTTAAGCTTCGTGAGCATGTCGCCGAAGTCGAACTTTGTGAAGCCGGAACCAAGCTCCTCCTGTTTTTCATTTAGCAGGTCATACAGGAACGCTGAATCTGTCCTGTAGGTCTTCTTTTCGCTGATTTTCTCCCTTTCTATGACGATCTCGATTGTTACTTCCTTGCTGCCTTCATTGGCCTGAGGCGACAGATATGTCTTGTACAGGTAGAACGCCCCGAATGCGAGCACAAGGGTAATTAGTATTGCAGTAAGCTTTTTCTTCATTTCTTTCCTCCTTTGGTCGTAAAGCGCGTGCGTCGGTCTGGAGAAAAGATCATGCAAGCTTTGCACAAATCAAAAGGCATCCCAATGGATGCCTGGTATGGCGAAAAATCAGCCATATTGACAACACCCCATTCTCCGTGAAGTTAAGTTGATTTCATACGGGCAGGTCTTCCGGCTTGGTCATTAAGACCGCCAGCCTTCCCGGTTTCCCAGTGGCTATGTCGGCGATCAAGTACCATACGGCGGCGGGACCGCACAGGCTTATCCTGTTTCCCTCTTAGTGCAGTTATCTGCAAACCCATATGTGATATTTAGTTTTCCAATAGGATTATACCATTAAACCAGGGCTGTGGGAACAACCCCGGAAAATGACTGAAAAGGTTTGGTGAGATTATTGATGTTCAGCAGCAACAGCTCCTGTAATCCTTATCCGGAGCCCGTCCAGACATATTTCCAAAGTGCTTTCAAATGCCTGGTTATACTTTCTCGCAGCCATGATGTTCAGTCCAAGTGACGGAACTTCAAGGACCCTTGCCCTGCTGCTTCCGTTTAAGCCGGTATAGAACGCTACCCTTGTCTCATCCTTGTGGAAGGTTGAAAGCCTTCCATAGCAATCCTCAAGGTAATCGAAGCCTTCAGCCCTGAATGCTTCATGGATATCGGCCTTGGGCATGGAGTGTGGTTTTTCAATCAGGAAAGGTATCTCCGTGAAGATACCTTCAAAGTCCATATCTGTTCTGCAGAGGCAAGCTGCAGGCTCTCCTGCAAGTACCATACGGTCAAGGATTCCGAGCCTTTCAAGGATGCGGACTGCAGATTTTAGAATTTCGATGCTCATGAATAACTCCGTTCAGTTTGTGACTACTTCTGTTACGGTGGTAACCGGAACCTCGTAGAATCCAAGTGATTCATACAGGTTCACAGCATCCCTGTTTTCAAGCGTTACGAACAGGTGGAGGGTCCTATAGCCTTGCCTTAGAAGCTCTTCTTCCGCTTTGTTGATCAGTGTTGTAGCGTAGCCCTTCCTCTTGGATGCTTTTCTGGTAAAGGTGTAGGTAATTGTAGGTTCATGCTTGAAGAGGCAGACAATAACAGATGCAGCCGCTTCTCCATTTTCCCATATGGTATGGGAGGCTTCCCTGATGACCGGACCATAGAGTCCTCTGAAGACTCGTCCAAGCTCATCCTCGGTCTGCTTCAGGTCCTCGCCCTCATAGTCCACGGTATCTCTGTAGGCATCAAGCATTATGCCGGCAAGCTCTGGGATTGTTTCCTCGGACACAGGGGTGATCTCAACATTAAAGTTTCTGATCTTATCCTCAAGGTCAAGGCGCATTCTTATCCTTCTTGGCATGTCCATACACCTCCTATCCCCATTGTACATTATTGCTGACCACATTTCATTGTCTTGAATAAATTTCTGCTGTAAACTCATTGTATGGGAGCGTGATATACAGTGAAATTCATACACATTGCAGATTTGCACATAGGCAGATATTTAAAGGACATATCACTTCTTGAGGACCAGGAGGATGCCCTGAATCAGCTGATTCAGATTATACAGGAGGAGTCACCGGATGCTCTTGTCATCGCAGGTGATGTCTATGACCGTTCAGTTCCCAGGGAGGATGCTGTAAGGATATATAACAGATTCCTGACAAGGCTGTCAGAACTCAGCGTAAATGTGCTCCTGATCACAGGAAACCATGATTCCTCGGAAAGGGTACAGGTCCTTAACAGTCTGCTCGAGATGCATGGTCTCCTTATACAGGGGCATCCTGAGGATCCACTCAAGAGAATAAATCTCAAGGATGAATCAGGAGAGGTCTCATTCTATTTTCTTCCATACAAGGATAGCTTCACGCTCAGAGAAATATACGGGCTTAACGAATCAAAGGATGACAGCGTACTTTATGATGAGATAATCAAAAGATCGGTAATTGATGATGGAAACAGGAAGGTACTGATATTCCATGGCTTCGTTACACCGGGAGTCAAGGAGGATATGGAGACAAGCGACTCTGAAAGGCTCCTTACTGTCGGCGGTACGGATTTCGTAAAGGCTGAGATATTCGACATCTTCGACTATGTAGCCCTTGGCCATCTTCACAAGCCTCAGTGGGTAAAAAAGGGAAAAACAAGGTACAGCGGGTCGCTCATGAAATACTCGTTCTCAGAAGCCAACCACCGGAAAAGCATATCGATAGTAGAAATGGACAGGGATGGAAAGATAGAGGTAAGTGAGAGATTCTTAACACCACAAAGAGACCTTGTAATACTAAGGGGAAGCTTCTCGGAGCTCATGAACAGTCCCGGGGACAGTCATGCGAAAGATTTCATACGGGCTGTACTTACGGATGAAGAAGAAATCCAGGATCCGCTTGACAGGCTAAGGTCAAGATATCCAAACATAGTTGAGCTCCAGAGGGAGAGAGACCTTCAGGCAGAGGGTGCCAGCTTCGCTGCCCTTGAAAAGATGGAGAGCAGGGAAATCAAGAGCCTGTTCCATGAGTTCTACCTGCTTGAGAACGGTGATGAACCGAGTGAGGTAATGGTCAGGATCATAGATGAGACAGTAGAGGAAATGGGGGTGGTCGGAGATGAAACCTATCAGGCTTAGGATGAATGCGTTCCTGGGATTCAAGGATGAATGCACCATTGATTTCACGAAGCTGTATGATGACAGGATTTTCCTCATAACAGGAGCTACTGGTGCAGGTAAGACCTCCATTTTCGACGGGATATGCTATGCGCTATATGGCAAGGCATCTAGCAGCGACAGGGATAAGGCCGATTGCTACAGGAGCCAGCTCTCCGGAGTAAAGGATGACATGGAGGTAGAGCTTGAGTTTTCAGTAAGAGGTGAGAAATACACCATAATGCGGACAGAAACGTATAAAGGCACCTCCAAGGTCCTGTTTTATCGGGAAAATGACAGGCAGAACGCACTAGTCAAGGCCAGGGAAGTGAACCAGGAGATTGAAGGCATACTTGGACTGACACTTGAACAGTTCAAGAAGATCGTCATGATACCACAGGGCGAATTCAGGGAGTTCCTTGCATCAAGCACCAAAGACAAATCAGATATTCTGAAGAAGCTGTTTTCAACTGAGGTATATCAGGATTTCCAGGATAGGATAAAGGCCAAGTATGATGAATCAAAGAAGCTCGATTCAGAGCTCATATCAAGGTTCAAAGAGGCAATGGGAGAGGCAGGAATAACTGA
Organism: Youngiibacter multivorans; assembly: GCF_017873395.1. Classification (GTDB taxonomy): domain Bacteria; phylum Bacillota; class Clostridia; order Clostridiales; family Clostridiaceae; genus Youngiibacter; species Youngiibacter multivorans. The sequence continues at coordinate 54,306 of NZ_JAGGKC010000023.1, forward strand.
CCAGGACATAGATATGGGCGAACACCCGCTTCAGGAGAAGCTGGCGGTCATGGAAATCGAAAAGGTCCGGATGGAGGCTGAAACCTCTGAAAAAGAGGCTTTGCTTAAAGCTTCTGAAGAGGAGATCCTGGCAGCTGAAGACAACAATAAGAGGCTGGCAATATTCAAGACAGCTGAAAGGCTTCTTAAGGAACTTTCTGTTGAGGAACCGAAGATCATACAGAATTCAAGGATTTTAGACGGTATACTCAAGGCAAGGCTGATACTGCCGAAGGAGAAGGAGCTGAGTTCCAAGGCTAAGGAACTTGATAGTGCAAAGAAAAACCTTGAGTTGGCACTAAAGGATACTGAAAGGAATGAGAAGCAAAAGGAAAGCCTTGAAAAGGAAAAGGAATTGTCTGATGCGGAGTACTTCAAACTGGATACCTTAAAGGCAGAAAAATCCATGAAGGCAGAACTTCTCGAAAAATCAGCAAGGCTTGCATCCGCCAGGAAGAGGACAGAATCACTACAGAAAGAAAAGATAAGGCTTGAAGGTGAAAAGGTTGCGCTGACAGAAAGGCTTAAGAAGGCGGAATCGCTGACAGCCGAGGAATCTTTGCTAAGAGAAAAGGAGAGTAAACAGAGCCTTGAAGTTTCGGAGCTGAAACTGAAGAGGCTGGGGCTTGAGGGTGAAAGGAAGCTTTTGCTTGATGCCCACAGGCTTTCCAGGAAGCTTGCAGGAGAAAGGGAGAAGCTTGTAAAGGCAGAGCATGAACAGACGGAATGTTCAAGGAAATCAGATGACTGCATGAAGGTCTTCCAGGAAGCTGAGGAGCTTAAGAAGGCGAGCCTGGGGGCGATACTGAGAAAGGACCTGATTGAAGGGGAACCTTGTCCGGTATGCGGATCGGTTCACCATCAGCTGACTGGAGAAGAAGAGGAGGCTTTTGACGAGGATAACTATCTCATGGCTCAGAAGGCACTTGAGAGCTCACGCAGGGAGCTGGCGAAATCAGATCAGAAGCTTGAAGGACTGAAGGCATCACTGACTGAAATTGAGGCAGAGGTAAGGGAATTTTACTTGAGCAGCCAGCTTGGGATAACTGGGATAGAAGAGATAACAAGCGCAGGCATTTCAAAAAAGGAACAGATAACCAGGATTGAAGGAGAAATATCTGAAGCTGAAGAGCTTGGGCTAAAGGCTTCGAATGAGCTTTTAAAGCTGAGGATCGAGCTTGAAGGTCTCAAGGGTGTCAAGGAAAAGCTTGATTCCATTGGACAGGATCTGCAGATGGCTTCAGAGGAGCTTGGGGCTGCAAAAGGCGAAGAAAGGACTTTGGAGGAGCAGGGTGCAGATATCGATTCGAAATCAGTGTCAGATGAAATTGCAAGACTTGGATCGAGGATTGAAACTATCATAAGGGACCACGAAAGGATACTATCATCACTCAGGGATACCGACCTGAGGCTTACAGCACTCAGCGAGAGGACAGGAACCCTTTCCGCGCTCAGGGAATCATTGATAAATGAGACAGAGAAGCTGAGGTCAGATCTTGAAACCAGCATAGCTTCAGAGGGGCTTGCAGTATCTGAGTATGACCTGCTGAAGGGAAGGATTTCTGAGATCCAGGCAATGGAAAAGGAGATAAGCTCATTCTATGAGAAGCTGAACAAGGCTAAGGGTGCATTTTCACAGCTGGAGGAGGATTGTTCCGGAAGGAGCGAGATTTCTCTTGAGCCGCTTCATGATAAAAGGAATCAGGCAAAGCTAAGGCTTGAGGAAGTTAGAAGATCATTAAGCAATGTGGACAAGGAATGCTTCAAGCTTGCAGGACTTCTTGAGAAAGCTAAGGATACTGTTTCAAAGTACAAAGCCAACAGGGAAAGGTTCGGAGCATTATTCAGGCTTCATAGCACAGCATCAGTTGGAAGGTCGTTCGAAACCTTCGTCCAGTCGTATTATTTCGACGGAATACTGGGCATGGCGAACAAGAGGCTATGGAAGATGACTGAAGGCAGATTTCAGCTGAAGCGAAAAGAGGACCAGGCAAGCAGAAGGGAAAAGGTGGGGCTGGACCTTAACATACACGATGCTTACACGGGAAGGGAGAGGGATGTTCTTTCACTTTCGGGCGGTGAGAGCTTCAAGGCATCATTGGCACTTGCACTTGGACTCTCAGATTTCATAGAGAGCAGCAGGGGCAGCGTAAACCTTGAGACAATATTCATAGACGAAGGCTTCGGTTCACTTGACCAGGATTCCCTGGAGAATGCCCTCGGGTGCCTTATGGACCTGAATGTATCCGGCAGAATAGTAGGCATAATATCGCATGTCACTGAGCTTAAGGAAAGGATACCAAGAAAAATAACCGTGAAGTCTAAGCCGGGTGCCGGTAGCTATGCGGAAATAAATTGAGGTGGATATGGAACTGATAGGATACAACAAATGCGGAACCTGCCAGAAGGCAAGGAAATATCTCTCTTCCAGGGATATTTCATATGAGTGGAGAGAAATAACAGAAAGGCCGCCGGGTATTGAAGAGCTGAGAAGCATTCTATCCTCAGGAGTGGAGCTTAGGAAGCTTCTCAACACCAGCGGTCAGGCATATCGGGAGCTGAACATGAAGGAAATGCTGGGGAGAATGTCTCAAGAAGAGGTGCTTCTACTTCTTTCGAAAACCCCGATGCTTGTAAAGAGGCCTATACTTAGGACTGACATCAGCAATACTCTTGTCGGGTTCAATGAGGAAGAATGGAATAGGGTCCTGAAATGAATAATGCTGTCCTGCTTAATTGCAGGACAGCATTTTCAATTGCTAGTTTAGTTCAGGACCTATTTGAAAACGTGAATTACCTTCTCGTCATTGAGCTTCTTGATGATTGTCATGGTTATGGGGATAAGGAATATTCCAAGCACTCCGAACAGTCTGCCACCTATGAATATGCACAGCAGAATGACTATCGGGTGAAGGCCGATCTGGTCGCCTACGATCTTCGGTTCAAGGGACTGCCTCACTACAGTGACTATCAGATAAGTGAGAAGTATTCCAAGTCCAAGTCCCGTCCTGCCGATTACTATGGCGATAAGACCCCATGGGATAAGGACACCGCCTGTTCCGAGGATAGGCAGTATGTCTATCAGGGCGATCACGAACGCGAGAGGTATGGCATTTCTTATCCTTAGAAGCGAAAGTCCTATTGAAAGCTCAACGAAAGTAAGTGAGATCAGCATAAGGTAGGCTTTAGTATAGCTTGAAAGTACTTTCTTGAGATTCTCTTTGGCTCTTGTGATTATGTTCTTCATGTTTTCCGACATCTGCCTCATTATGAAAGAGTAGATCTTCTCGTTGTCGAATATGAAGAAGAAGCTGGATATGATCATAAACAGGAACTTGATAAAGAATAAAGATAATCTGGCTGCTGCGGAACTTAAAGTGTTGAGCGCATTACTGGAAATGAATCTGACTATTTCTCCGAGTGAGCTTGCAAGCCCTTCGATGAAATCCCTTATAACCGGCTCTACAACAGGGAAGGAGGCGACCAGACGGTCAACAGTACCTATAAGTCCCGGTTCGATGTCATTCTTGTAGAGGTCAGGCAGTCTGTATGCAAGGTCCCTTGACTCGAAGAAAAGGGATACTCCGAGATATGCAATTACAGTAAAAAGGATGATATAAAAAAGTATGAGTATCGTAGCTGAAAGGAATCTTCTGTTTATTCCGGTCTTCACGTGGAGCTTCATGATCAGCGGCTTCAGTAGCAGCGCTATGGTCAGTCCCAGAAAGAACGGCGCGAGTATTGGCAGTACGTATTTAAGCGCCACATACCCGAATCCGGCAAGTATACCGTAGTACATGAAATTTATGATGAATTTTTTCCTCTTTTCCAACTGTCGGCCCTCCTGAAGCATTGCTATAAGCCAATTCTACACCATCGTATCAACCAAAATCCAAACATACATGAAAAATTGGTTATATTTAAAGGAATTTTCAATTATGTAAGCTTTTGAGACTTTACCGAAGCAAATTTTAGAATGAACAGATGATGGGTTTTGGAGTCATTACGAAGTTTGGTAAAACAAACGGAAGGACATTGCTGCCCTTCCGGTTATGATGAAGTCATCTCTTGTTATCCAAATACCAGCTTACATTGCCGTCGTCCCTGACATGAGGAGGGATATCATTCAAAAGCCTCTCAAGATCCATGTTCCTTGGTTCAGCATATTCAAGCACCGAAGTGAAATGTTCATGTGTTGTAAGTTCTTCGTTGACATTAGGTACCACCCAAACCTTGCGAACTCTTCTGCTTAAATCATTAGCGCTTCTTCTCGACATCATGTGCCTTTCAAGCCATTGCATTATTGAAGAGCCTTCGCCTCTTCCGGTCTTTCCCGGACTGGTTATTGCTGCCATTTTGAATTCCTCCTTTGACAGCTTGATACTAACACATAATGGATAAGGAAGTGTGGAGGGATTGTTAATATTTAACAAACGGGTGGTAAAATTTGGACCCAGCTTTTGTCAAGCAAGGCCCAGTACTGAATATATGCGTTGTTCTTGGACAGAATAACTAATTTGTACGCAATAAAGGCACTAAATCATGTACTCCCCGTTTTCAATGTACCAGTCGATTCCGCTGTCATCCCTTACATGAACAGGAAGCTCGCAAAGAAGTCTCATCAGCTCGCAGTTTCGTGATTCTCCAACCTCGATTACTGGTCTCTGTCTCTCATGGATTGGTAGTTCTTCCTTTATCTCCGGCACTATCCAAACATTAAGTGATTTGTCCCTGAGGTCTGTGGAATTTTTCTTTTCAGCAAAAAAAACAAAAATCTGCGTCGGAAGCGTCAATGACGAATTGCTCAGTTTTTTTCTTGGTTTCATGGTATCGCCCCCTTCAGCGATTATATGCTACCACACCTGTGTGAAGAAACTTCACAGTATTGATTAATATTTAACGAAATTTTGATTAACTATTAGCGATGAAAAGTCCCGGAGCGTATCATAATGATATGCTCCGGGACTGAAACTTACTCAAGCCTGTCAAGCCTTGTCAGCTCTGGGTCGATATATAGTGTCTTGTTCGTCGAATAGGTTACCATTCCAGGCTTTGCACCATTTGGTTTTTTCACGTTCTTTACCCTGGTATAATCAACAGGGACCTTCGAGGATGTTCCGGCCTTGCTGTACCATGCTGCTAGGTTGGCGGCCTCAAGAAGCGTATCTTCTGAGAATTTCTCAGCTTTGATTATTACGTGAGAGCCGGGTATATCCTTAGTATGGAGCCAGGTATCGTTCTTTCCAGCGAACTTTGTGGTAAGGTAATCGTTCTGTGTATTGTTCTTTCCCACATAGATGTCTATTCCCTCTGTTGACTTGAAATGGAATGGCTTTGATGGCTTCTCCTTGCCTGCAGGAACCTTCCTGAACCTTAGGTAGCCTGCAACCATGAGCTCCTGCCTTATGTCGTCAATCTCACGCTGGTTTTCGGAGTTCTGAAGGCTCAGCATGATTGAGTTCAGATAATTGAGCTCCTCTTCAGCCAGGAGCTTCTGTGAAGCTGCCATTTCCTCAGCCCTTTTCTTCTTGTTATACCTGTGGTAGTAATGCTGGATATTCTGGCTGATGGTCTTGTGTTCGTTGAGCTTAATGACTGCTTCGGTACCATCGTAATAGTTCAGGATCCTGGCCTCATTGATTCCATCCTTGAGGCTGTGTATGTTCGATGTAAGGAGCTCGCCTTTCAGCCTGTCTTCGTGCTTGTCCATGGATTCCCTGATGGATTCATCAAGGATGTTTATTTTTTTAAGGACCCTTTCGATGTTCGTATGGATCATCTTCTGCATGTCTGCGCTTTTTCCGCGCATCCTGTCCTTCTGGTCCCTTTCGCTCACAAAATCCTCAAGTGCCTTTGAAGCGCTCTCATAGCGGACGAGGTCACCGTTGAAGGGATATGACACCACATCCTTGTATTCCCCGTCCTCCTTCATTATGTAGAATGAGGTTCCTCTTCCGGTGGATTCCAGGATGTTCCTGATGAATGCAAGAGGCTTTGTGCCTTCATACAACTCATGAATCAGGTTAGAGGTCCTTTTGGATACTCCTGAGAATATCCTTGAGAAGAATTCCGGGTCTATGTTTTCTGGATCGCCAGCTAAAAGAAGCTCCTCATCAGTGTAAGAAAGTGGGTCGAGCTTGTTGCTTGGCGGCGGCGGCATATAGGCCTTTCCGGGAAGAAGGACCCTGTAGGTGTTCCTGTCGGCGCTCACGTGCTTTATGCACTCGATGATCTTCATGTCCCTTTCCCTGATCAGGATGATGTTGGAATGTCTTCCCATCATCTCCACTGAAAGTATGAACTTCTGGTCGAAGCCCATCTCATCCTTTCCGGAAAATGTAAGGTTTACCAGCCTGTCACCGTCCAGCTGACTTATTCCTTCAAAGAAAGCCCCCTGGAGATGCTTTCTGAGCACCATGAGGAACAGAGGTGCCTGAAGCGGATTCTGCCTGGGGATCTCTGTGAAATGAAGTCTGGAAAAGCTGCTGTTGGAGGTTATGAGAAGCTTCCTGTTGCCGCTTCTTCCCCTGAATGTCAGTATTATAACATCGCTCTCAGGCTGGTTGACCTTATCCACCCTGGAGCCTTCAAGTCCTGTGCTTATCTCTTTTACTACGTTGCTGAAATATATGCCATCAAGTGCCATGATCATTCTCCTTGTCGTATCTCTCAATATACTATACCACAAAACCTGTGATCCATGATTCTCATGTATAAGGACTGAAAGAGACTGCATAATGATTCTGGTGATTTTATGGAGCTGGAAGAAATCGTAGAAGCAGGAATAGGAAGCAGGGCATCCGACATACACTTCATACCTGGATCAGAGAAGGCGGGGGTGTTCTTCAGGAAGGGTGAAAGGCTGGAATCGTACTGCAGCCTTGACATGAACAGGCACAACATATATCTGCAGAGAGTAAAGGCAAATTCAGGCATGAACATTTCTGAAAAAAGGCTGCCTCAGGATGGAGTATTCAGGATGGCGGGGATGACCATACGAGTAAGTACGATGAAGTCGGTCAACGGCGAATCTCTTGTCATGAGGCTTTTTGATAGGCGGGATATGGGGATCCGGATGCTTGGGATGAGTGATGGTGAGGTTTCAAGGATTGTTGGTCACCTTAAGGAAGGCAGCGGAATAACTATGATTGCCGGAGAAACAGGCATGGGGAAGAGCACTACCCTATACGGCATCATGATGGAGCTCAGAGACCAAAGCTACAAGGTGCTGTCAGTGGAGGACCCCGTTGAAAGATTCATGGAGGGAGTTGTTCAGTGCCAGATAAACGAGGCGGCTGGCCTGACATATGAAAAGGCCATATTCGCATCCCTGAGACAGGACCCTGATTTCATCTGCATAGGTGAGATAAGGAATGAAGAGACTGCAAGGGCTCTTGTCAGGGCGTCGCTAACCGGTCACAGAGTGATCTCGACCATCCACGGCACTGGGTACAGGAATGTGATACTGAGGCTGATGGATTTTGGTATCAGGGAGGAGCACATATCAAATTCAGTTGGACTTGTACTTACCCAGAGGCTTGAATCTGATGAAGGAAGGAGGAAGCTTGATGTCAGGCTGGAATTTAGGAGTAAAGTGGCGGAAATTCAACAAGGAGAAATTTTTCTATGAGAAGTCGATTTATCTAAGGAACGGACTTGGTCTGGTCGAGTCTCTGGCTCTATCTGATGATGAGACTGAAATCGTGCTCTCCAAGCACCTTCAGGGAGGCGAAACTTTAGCAGACTCCTTTGAAAGGACTGGTGAATTCACAATGCGTGAGGTCTCAATAATCAGGCTTTCCGAAGAGACTGGAACCATTGGAGAAGCTTTCAGGGGACTATATGAGGACCTGAAGGAGGAGAGGGAGCTAAGTGGGAAGATAAGGACAGTACTCATATACCCTGGAATCCTCATCGCAGCTGTTCTCTTTTTCCTTTATGCAGCCGCGTATTACCTGGTACCGCCAATCCATGAGATGATCAGCGGAATATCCGGAGGCAATGCAATACTTGACCTTATGATGGCTTTCACATCAGCTGTTCCTGCCAGTGTTTCGGGAATGGCATGCCTTGGCATCATGGCATTTGCCATCCGATGCATCATGGACAGAGAAAAGGTGTTTGCTTTGGTACTTGGCAGGAAGAAGGCAGAGTATGGTGAGATGATGTTCATAAAGGAATTCAACAAGCTTGTGTCCGGAGGGATGGATGTATGCAGGGCGGCTGAGCTTCTGGATGACGGAGTGTTCAAGGGACAGGGGCTTATGGCCAGACTGACCAGGGGAGAGGGACTTTCTGATGCCTTCAGGAAGGAAGGGTTTTCTGAGCTTCTCCTAAGCTACATACACATGGCTGAGCAGACAGGGGACCTGCCCAGTGCCCTGGAATCATACGTTGCGAACAGGAGAACCTGGTTCGAGGACTATCTCAAGAGAAAGACAGCCCTGGTGGAACCTATGGCAGTCATTTTAATGGGGCTTGCTGTGCTTGCTTCTGCCTCAGTGATACTCCTTCCGATGCTTGATGCATATGAGGCGCTATGAAGGCAGGCTCCTGGTGGAGCTTATGATAGCTATTGTCCTTATGGCTCTGATGCTTCCATCTCCGAAAAGGACAGCTGCTGAAGGTTCAGTATCCTACAAGGAGGATGCCGCGATAATATTCATGGGTGTAGTAATCGGGGAACTGAAAAAATCTGCAGAGACCAAGTCGATACGAAGAGTATACATACCTGATTCAACGATAAGGATCTACAAGGGTATGCTGCTTTTGAAGAAGATACAGCTGCCGTCAGGATCCAAACTCACAATGACCGGCGTAACGACTTTGGAAATCGGAGCCGGTCCTAACTGGTACTACGACATTACGGGAGTACCTTCAGCGAACGGCAGGATATATTTTCACATCGGAGGTGTGAAGCAATGCGAAATCATGATAAATTTCGGAACACAGGCTATGGACATAAGGTAAGGAAAGGCTACATCTCGATACTTGCCACATTCGCAGTGCTCGCAGTCTTCATTGCCCTGCAGTCCATAATCTCAGAAAGCATGGACAGCAGACTGAAGCTCATCAGGTACAAGGAGCAGCTCGCGTTCGACTACAGGGTAGAAGCCTACTATCTCATGATCAGGGAAGGAAATCTGGATGTGCCGGAGGGTGAGGCATTTGGTTCACTAAATTCATATTCACTTGAATCCGCATCTTCGGGGGATACCTGGATAAGTATAGTAACTGTCGGAGGGGTAACCTCGATAAATGGATATCTCGACAAAGACAGGCGGGGAACATATGAGATCAGGGATTAAGAGAGGGTACATCCTCCACGAGATACTCTATTACATTATCATAATGGCGCTGGCATTGGGAATCGCGCTCCGGTCATTCACAGGAGTGCTGAAGACTTACCTGGATGCAAGGTCACAGCTCAAGGCAATGGATTATGCCTATATGGCATTTGAAAGGATAAAGGAGGACCTTCATTCAAATACTGACAGCCTGGCGATTGCAGGAGGAGTCCTGTACATCCTGAAGGATGAGTCAGTAAACGGGCGGTACATAAAGATGTTCCAGTCAGCAGACAAGCTAAGGTATGCAGTCGGGAGCACCACTTACGTGGATACTCCAGTACAGAACATCTGCGTCGGTCTCAGGTCCTCCTCGTTCAGGATAGAAAACGGAATATTGATAGTAAAGCTCATATTCGACGGGCTTGAGCTTGAAAGGGGGTTCCAGATTGAATACTAGAAGAGGCTCGGTACAGCACCTTTTCCTCCTTCTGGTGCTTATGTCTGCCCTTACGGCCAGGACATCCAGGCTGGTTTCAAGCCACATGTTCATCGAGGAGGGAGTCTATTCACTGGATGTCAGGTATTCTGAGCTTGAGAAGGACCTGCCCGGACTGGAGGCTGCGCTTGCTGCAAGATTTCCAGGACCTGCGGATGCGATGAGCTTTTTCCAGGCAGGCAAAACCTTGTCAATAGGCACCTGTACACTTTCATTGAAAGGGATATATAATAATCGTATGATGCTCTACATATCGGACACGAGACATGTCCTTAAGAGAGAGCTTGAACTCATATGGGACATAAATCCCATACTGAGGATAAGGAGCATATGAATGAGGATATTCATTGTGGGGATGCCCGGCAGCGGCAAGACTACCCTTGGAAGGCTTTTAGCAGCTGCGACAGGTATGAAGGCTGTAGATACGGACAGACTCATCACCGAGAAGTACGGTAAGACCCCAAGCAGGATAATAACGGAAGAAGGAGAAAAGATTTTCAGGGAGCTGGAGCGTGAAACTCTGGAAGAGGTTCTCAAAATGGATGACCTGATTATCTCAACCGGGGGAGGATTTCCGATATTTAGCGGGAACATGGACAGGATGCTCGAGAACTCTTATGTAATATACATCAAGACAAGCTTAGACGTGCTCTGGAAAAGGCTGAAGCATGACAAGACAAGGCCTCTTTCAAACAGCAATGAAAAGCTGAGGAAGCTTTATTCTGAAAGAAAGCCATTCTACGAGAAGGCAGGCATCATAATAGACGGCAGTCTGGATTCAAGGGCAAATCTGGCAAAGACCCTCGATAAGTTAAGTTCACTGGGGATTGTTAAAAAAACCATGGTTAATTGAAAAAGCAACTTCCACTTTGCCAAATAGAATTCCACTAATTTAGGAATCTGGGATTTCTTTGATGTACATGGTTTTTTAGACAGT
>NZ_JAGGKC010000024.1 GCF_017873395.1 Youngiibacter multivorans
AATATACAATAGATATTACTTGGAATTCCAAAGAAAAAGACCTGAGCTCTTAACTCAGATCTTAGTTAATGTTCGGTACTTTTTCAGCGTCCTCCTATTGGACTGTGATGTTTACAAATGAGGTTTTAGAATATAGCTTCACACAGCAACTTAGGCTTCTATAGAAGATGTAGATAGTACAGGTTACTTGAAGAGTTGTACGTACATTAGGTGTCAAAGAAAAAAAACAAAAGACACAGAATATATAGACATAAACATGTATACCCAAAAGACCACTCATTACCTATTATGTTTGAGAGATTTTAAGTATTGAAATAAATGCAGAAAGATTCAGATTAAGGGGGAGAGAAAGTGTTAAGAGAATTCGGGGCGATTTTAGAGGATATATCGAAGCTGGTTGATTTTATGATCCTCAGTTTAGGTTTTTACTTCTGTGTTGAAATCTACAGATATAACCATCAGATGGCTGGAAGTGTCTGGGAACAGTATTTTCTTATCTTCCTTATCTATATGTTCTGCTGGACCATTAGTTCCACAGCTTACCGCGTTTATCAATCCCGGCGATTCATGACTGCTCTATTTGAAATGAGACAGCTTCTTTTAGCTCATGCAGCAACCTTTGCAGTTACACTAGCTATTGTTACTCTGTACAAGCCTTCAATTATGCATAACAGGTTTTTATTCTATTTCGAAGCCATGGCTCTTGGCTTGACAGTATCTGTTCATCTGTTTGTAAGAATAGTGCTTCAGTCATGGCGTACTATGGGTAGAAACACAAGGTATGTGCTGATTCTTGGAAATGGTAAGGCAGCTCATGCTTATGTAGAAAAAGTGAATTCTAATCCTCAGCTTGGATACAAAATAATCGGATATCTGGCTCCTGAAAGAAATTGCCTTGAACTACCATACTTAGGTGATTATTCAAAGCTTGAATCTGTATTGAGAAGCAAAGTAATTGACTTAACTGTCGTAACTGCATCTGTATCTGATGAGAAGGTCAAGGATTGTCTTGAACAGCTTGGAATCATGGGAAAGACAGTATCTATATTACTCGATGAAATAGCTGCTAAGGTTACTCGTAGCAGACCTGTAAATTTTGGCGGACTAACGATGGTCGCATATGACGCCCGACCAAGACTTCCAATGCAGGAACTATTTAAAAGAGTGATTGACATAGTATTATCCGGTGCTGGAATTATAGTTCTCAGTCCAATATTAGTAGCAATAGCAATAGCAGTTAAGGTATCATCAAAAGGTCCAGTATTCTTTGCTCAAGATAGAATCGGTATAAATGGACGAAAATTTAAAATGCTCAAGTTCAGGTCAATGGTAGTCAATGCTGAAGAACTAAAAGCCAAGCTCGCTCACCTTAATGAGATGAGCGGTCCGGTATTCAAGATTACAAATGATCCAAGGGTAACTAATGTAGGAAGGTTTTTAAGAAAAACAAGCCTGGATGAATTGCCACAGCTTTGGAATGTTTTAGTGGGTGAAATGAGTCTGGTGGGTCCAAGACCTCCTCTTCTGAGTGAAGTCAATATGTATGATCCAAAGCATCGTAAGCGCTTATCAGTAAAGCCAGGTATAACATGCATCTGGCAGATAAGTGGTAGGAATGACGTTGATTTTGAACAGTGGATGGAAATGGATGCAGAATATGTGGATAGGTGGTCGCTCTGGATGGATATGGAGATTTTAGCGAAGACGGTGCCAGCTGTGTTGTTGAAGAAGGGTGCGAGTTAAGAACGAATAATACAGGTTGTATAAGTTGAAGGCTATCAAAAAGTCGTATATGTATAGTAATGTTAAATTTGTTTTAATAGTAAGTAGTACGAGTAAATTGGGCTCAATAACCACACCAAAGAATTATTACTTTAGTATAAGGCTAGGTAAGAGAGATGCAGTAACTGAGGTACTGAACTTTTCGGGATGAGTCAAATGATATGTAGGAGTGACATCAGGTCTTTAGAATGTAGTGAAACTAGAACTTAAGTAATTTGATAATTGGTTCATACTCCAGGGTGTGAAACTAATTTCTATAGTAGTGGTTGGTTAAAAGTTAAGATATAGGTGAAGATTTATGAATGAAATAAGCAAAAAGATCAAATATGCGCGATTAGTCGAAAAATCTCTTATACCAACATGTAGGATCATGGGGGTCAATATTGCTGCAATTAATATGGATTGGCTATTAGAATTTACAAATAAGAATGTTAATAATTTATCTGGAGACTATATGTGCGTTGCGAACGTACATACTACAGTTGTAGCCTTTGAGGACAAGGATTATTGCGCGGTTCAAAATGGCGGGATTATGGCAATTCCCGATGGAGGACCGCTTTCTACTATCGGTAGAAGACGTGGCCACAAACAAATGGAAAGAATTACTGGTCCAAGCTACATGGACGAAGTTTTCAAAATTTCACCTAATAAAGGGTATCGACATTATTTCTATGGTTCTACCGAGGAAACTCTTGAGAATCTGTCTAATAAGTTGGTAGAGAAATATCCCTGTATTAAAATTGCTGGCATGTATAGTCCCCCTTTTCGCACACTTACCAATGTAGAAGATGAAGATATTATAATGCGTATTAATGAAGCTGAAGCCAACTTCGTCTGGGTCGGTCTTGGAGCACCTAAGCAAGAAAAGTGGATGGCTGCACATCAAGGATTGATTAAAGGATTCATGGTAGGAGTGGGTGCTGGCTTCGATTATTATGCAGGAAATATTGAAAGAGCTCCTGAATGGATGCAGAAAATGAATTTAGAATGGGTGTATAGACTTTTACAGGATCCCAAAAGATTGTTTAATCGATATTTGCACACCAATACTAAATTTATGTGGGAAGCAATGTTTAGAGGAAGGTAAAATATTTTATTTATACAACATAAATGAATCAAAAACTTTGCTATTAAGAAATTAGCTTTTTGGCAATTTTATTTGTGAAACGCTATCTATTTTCGGAAAGTTAGAGAATAAACAAACCAGCAACTCGACATTATATATCATTTTTAATAATCAAACTGAAGAGTAAAATAGTTAAATTTTGCATTTTAGTAGATATTCGTTTGGTTTTTTTATGGAATATTTTAAGAAGGGAAGTGAATAGGTGAATATATTAGCTTCTGCTTACGCTTGTGATCCATATGATGGTTCAGAGCGGGCTGTTGGTTGGAATTGGATTTGCGAAATAGATAATTTTCACCAGGTTACTGCTCTTGTTAGCTCTGTGTATAAATGTAACATTGAGGATTATAAACGGAATAATCCAGATTCTTTAAAGAATACGGAATTCGTATATATTGCTGTACCTAAGCCATTAAGTTTCTGGCATAGGGGGTACAGGGGTGAAAGAATATACTATATTATGTGGCAAATATGTGCTGCTAATGTTGCCAAAAAGCTTGTTCTAAAGCAAAAATTTGATTTAGTGCATCATATTACTTATGTTACATGTGTTTTGCCAACCTATATGCATAAATTGGGTCTTCCGTTTTTGTATGGGCCTGTAGCAGGCGGAGATCAAATACCAAAGGTTATTGGTTATCCTATTGGTTTTAAAACGGCTATTTTCGAAAAGGTTCGTAAATTTTCTCAAATAATATTTACTTCAACACCTAATTTTAAGAGGACTGTTAAGTTTGCTTCAATGATATTGACAGCCACGGAGGAGACTTCTCGGCTAATTCCTAAGAAATACCATAACAAAATCAAAATTTTTCAAGCCATTGGATTAAGCGATCAGTTTCTATATCCAGAACCTCAGTTTAAACAGAATAAGAAATGTAGATTTCTAATGGTTGGGCGCATGTTGAAACTAAAGGGCTTTGAAATAGGTATAGACGCATTTGTAAGTGCGTTAAATACAGGTATTAATGCTGAATTGGTAATTTTAGGTGATGGAAATTCGGAACATCTGCGTACGCTCAAGAAGAAGAGTGAAACTGTTCATGAGGCGATTAAATTCACTGAACAAGTTGAATATAAGAAAATGCGTCAATTTTATCAAGAATTTGATGTTTTACTAAACTGCAGTATGAGAGATTCCGGAGGATTTGTTGTGATTGAAGCAATGGGGTGCGGGTTGCCAGTTATTTGTATTGATACAGCGGGACCGAAAGTAAATACTACAATAGATTCTGCAATTAAAATTAAACCAGCAAATTATTCTGTCATGAAAAAGAATCTTAAAGAGGCCATCATAAATATGGCAAATAATCCTGAGTTAAGAGAAACTATGGGAAGGGCAGCATATAACAGAGCAATAAATAAATTTGCCGCATCTAACCGAACTAAAATAATGAATGAATTCTACAATCAAATAATAACCAAGTAATTGGTATAAGGACAGATAACGACATGAGAAAGAATATAGGAAAAAATAGACATAGTATATGTATGGTAGTACAAGACCCTATGGTAAAGGGCGGTATTGCAGCAGTGGTTAACGGATATCGAGGATCCCACATAGAAAGTGATTACAATATTATATATGTAGAATCCTATAAAGATGGTGGAAAAGTAACTAAGCTTTTAAAAGGTATCAAAGGTTACTTACATTTTGCAAAGGTGCTTTTAATTGATAAACCGGAATTGGTGCAAATTCATTCTTCATTCGGTGCTTCATTCTACAGGAAACTACCATTCATTTATATGGCTTCTTGGGCGAAACATCCTATTATCAATCATATTCACGGAGCTGATTTTGAGAAGTTTTATGCAAATGCGGGGGAAAAGAAAAAAAAATTAATAAAGAAAGTATATGAAAAATGTGCTATTTTGGTTGCACTGTCTTCTGAATGGAAAAGATGTCTAGCGCAGGTAGTGCCTGAAGAGAAGATATGCGTTATTGAGAATTACAGCATTCTGCATGAGGATGCTTTAAAAAACCGACTTACTAGGAAATCCAATAGCACTGTTCTTTTTTTAGGTGAATTGGGAAAGCGTAAAGGCTGCTATGATATCCCAGCTGTGGTAGAAAAAGTTGTAAAAGTTGTTCCCCGTGTGAGATTTATGCTTTGTGGTGCTGGCTCCCCTGAAGATGAGGCTGCAATCAAGAAACTGATTGAAGGAAAAGGCTTGGGAAACAATATTATTTTCCCAGGATGGCTAAGAGATACGGCAAAGGATAAAGTCCTCAGGGATGCTGATGTGTTCTTTCTGCCCTCATACAACGAAGGAATGCCGATGTCTGTCTTAGATGCGATGGGTTATGGTCTTCCTATCGTGAGTACTAATGTCGGTGGCATTTCGAAGATTTTACATGATGGAGAGAACGGGATATGTTGCAATGCCGGAGATATTAATGGATTTGCTCAAGGAATTATAAGACTATTGAATGATAAGAAGACCTGTGAGATGTTTGGTAAGGAAAGCTTCAGTATTGTGAAGAAAGGATATTCTCTGCAATCACATTTGAAGTCGATTGAAGAATTGTATAATCGGTTGTTGATGGAAATATGAAAAAACGACTTTTTATATTAACGAATGACCCAGTACCTTACGGAACTGCCAATGCTAATTATATACGAAACTTTGCTAAATCTGTATCCAATGCCAATTGGCATGTAATTGTAATTGGAATGAAAAATGATGACAGTCAACGAGAAATTTATAAGGTAGAAGATAAAGATGATTTTGATATTGAATATTGGAATTTGAATGCTTCTAGAATCGGATGGAAGAATTATTTAAAAGTTTATTTCACTTATGATAAAAGTTATCAAGAAGCACTAAATAAATTTAATGCGAACAGGAATGACTACATTTATTTGTATTCAACTGAACTTTCGACAGCGAAAGCGGTTGTTAATTTTTATAAAATCGAAAATAACCACAAAGCATATGGTGAAGTTGAATGGTTTCAGTCATTTCAATACAAATATAAATCATTTAACCCGCTATATCATATGTGGAAAAAAGGGTTTCTGTACAGAGTTAGAAACTTTGAAAAGGCAATTCCGATAAGTCGAAATCTTGAAAAATTTTGTCAGAAACACGATTGTAAAACCTTGGTAGTACCTGCTTTAGTTGACACAAACATTATTGGAAACGGCAGTTCAATTACTCAGGATGGTGTTGTTCATTTCATTTATCCTGGAGCAGCGAGCGACAAAGATTCTTTTCTATGTATGTTGACTGCTTTTAGTAGGCTATCTGAGGATGAAAAAAAAATTGTTAGGTTCCATTTGACGAGTAGTATGAATTATAAAAAGTTGAAAACTATTTTTTATGGAAGCGAAATTGTTCTTGAAAAATTAAAAGACATTCTTGTTTATCACGGATGGATGGAATATCAAGACCTACTTAATTTATATTGGATTTCCGATTATCTCCTTCTTGCACGGGCAAGAAATACAGTCACAATATCAAATTTTCCAAGTAAGGTACCAGAGATGATGAATTATGGTATTGTACCGGTTTGTTCGAGGGTTGGTGACTACACAAGCAGATATTTGAAGGATGGATTTGATTCAATTCAATTTAACGAAGATAATACCGAGAGTTGCATAGAAGCATTAAGAAAAGCAATCGAAATCAAAAAAAACAAGGAATTATCTGAATTGAAGAGAAATGCCCGGTTGACAGCAGTAAACATATTCGACTACAGAAATTGGGGAAATCAAATAACACAGTTCTTGCAGTCTTGAAACTTAATGGAGTGAAACATGAAGGTACTTTGGATGGTTAATGTAAAATTACCAGCAGTTTATAGAGCTAAAGGTGAAGATAATAAATCATATGTTGCAGGATGGCTTAATCAGGTTTCAGAAAGGTTTTTAAATAGAAGCGATCTTGAGTTGGTTGTGTGCTATCCAAGTATTACACATAATTATGAATATGGTGAAAGTGGTAATTTAAAATATTATGGTTTAATTTTTAATGATAAAAAACTCAGAAACGGAAACTTACTTGAGGATGATTATGTTCCTGCTTTGGAAATAATACTAAAAAATGAGTTGCCAGACGTAATACACATTCACGGAACTGAATTTCAATATGCTTATTTTATGACAGTAGCCGCACAAAACCTAGATATGATTGATAAGGTTGCAATTTCTATCCAGGGTATGGTTAGTTTTTATGCAAAACACTATTTGTTTGGTATTCCCTGGAGCGTAAAACATGGAAAAACATTAAAAGAATTCATTCAGAATAGTAGCACATATGCGGGATACAAGAGTTATCTTCGTAGAGGTATATATGAATATAAAGCAATTCAAAATGCACGGTTTGTTATAGGTCGGACGAATTGGGATAGGGGCTGTACTTATCTTGTTAGTCCTAAAGCTGAGTACCTATTCTGTAATGAGACACTCCGTGAAAATTTTTATACAGATAATTGGGATTATTCTAAGTGTAGACCGTATTCTATTTTTGTGAGTCAAGCATCCTATCCTATAAAGGGTTTTCATCTTTTTTTGGAGGCGTTGAAAGTAGTAAAAAAATTACATCCTAATGTGTCAGTGAGGGTAGCTGGGGCTAATCTACTGAAGGATAATTTTGTCAAAGGCAGTACCTATGCTTTATATCTTCAACATCTGATTCGAAAACATGATTTATATCAAAATATAGAATTCATTGGGAATCAAACAGCGGAGCAAATGAAAAAAGAAATGCTTTCAGCAAATGTGTTTGTGTCGTCATCTATTATTGAAAATTCTCCGAATTCCTTAGGAGAAGGAATGGTGTTGGGAGTACCTTGTATATCTTCAGATGTTGGTGGAGTAGCAGAATTAATGATTCATAATTATGAAGGTTATATTTATCCACTGAATGAGACGTATATGTTGGCTTATTATATCATAGATGTTTTCAATAATCCTGATAAAGCTACACTAATGGGGCAGAATGCGAGAAAACATGCGTTGATCACTCACAATGCAGATACCAATTTTAAAGCGCTCATGGAGATATATCTACGTATAACTGGAAAAGAGGAAATGAATTGAAGTTAGCGTTCTATTTTAAAAAAGCAATCAATATGTATAGTGTAAAATTTTGGACACCGATAAATAAGATTTCATTTACAATAAATGGTATTAAGTATAATAAAGGGCTACGTGTAAGGGGAAAAGTATATTATATTCAACACAGCAAAGAATCTTCTGTAGAAATTGGAAGCAATGTATTCATTAATTCAGCGCCTAAGGCTAATCCAATTGGATTTGTTGATAGGGTTAACATTCAGATGGTTGATTCAGGCAAGTTGATTATTGGCGATAACTGTGGCATTTCAAATTGTGCATTTACCTGTTCAAATCAGATACAATTGGGAAATCATGTGTTATTAGGCGCTGGCTGTAAGTTGTTTGATACAGATTTCCATGCATTGGATTATCACGAGCGTATTAAGGGTAATTACAAAGGGGCACCAATTAAGACATCGCCTATAATAATCGAAGAAGGTGTCTTTGTAGGAGCAGGTTCAATTATTTTAAAGGGGGTAACGATTGGTAGACATAGTATCATAGGAGCCGGATCTGTGGTAACTAAAAACATACCACCTGGCGAAGTCTGGGCAGGAAATCCTGCAACGTTTGTTAGAAAGATTGAAGAGGATGCATAGTAGATATGTAATAGGATTATCATGATAAATAATAAGAATGATTTAAGTTTTTACCTTGAAAGAGACCGTCTTGCCGACGGATACGACGGAGTGAAACCAAATCCATTTGGAAGTTGGCCAAATCGGATTTGGCAATATAAAATATTTTTACGAAAAGCAGAATACTACCGCAATTTAAATAGTAAAAATATTTTGCAGAGAATTTCAGAGAAATACTACCTTTATCGCTATACAAGTTGCGGTATAAAATTGGGATATACAATTCCTCTGAATGTTGTAGAGGAAGGCTTGTCTTTGCCTCATTATGGAACGATAATTATTAATGCTAACTCACATATTGGGAAAAACTGTCGTATTATGGCAGGCGTTGTAATAGGATCAACAAATGGCACAAATATTGCTGCAATTATTGGTGACAATGTATATATTGGAGCTGGTGCGAAGATTATTGGGAATATTTCTATAGGAGATAATACGGTTATTGGTGCGAATAGCGTTGTAACTAAGAATATCGGTCTTAACATTACAGTGGCGGGTGTTCCAGCAAGAAAAATCAGTGATAATTCCTCTTTTATGAATTTGTCATCAAGCCTAGATTTATTACATAAAGGGGAATAGCAATGCATAGACGAAAATTATCGCAGCGAGAGATAACGGTTTGGATCTTGGTATATATACTATTCATTGCACATGGCACTAATATATTTAATTTTGTGAATATGTTGACTGCATTTGTTTTTACAAGTTTGATTCTAATTTTATGTTATTACTATAGAGTGGAAATTTCAGTAAAACTTTTTTTTGCTTTTGTTTTGCTATTACTAAATCATGTAGTTACGGGCATAATTACAGGAGCGAGTGTTAGCGAAGGATTTAATTTTACTGGCTGGATGTTAATGTTTTTTTCTGTTATGATAGTCAAACTTTTATATAAACTTGACAATAATGTAATGGTGAAATTTATTAAGGTGGTTGTTCTATTTTCTATTATTAGTCTACTATGTTATGCATTAGTACAACTTGGATTTGGAAATGTAATTTCAACAATATTTAGAACGTACAAATCAGGTATGGGTACGGTTGCTGGGAAATGGTTATATGTTTATAATTTGCGGAATCCCCAACGTAATAGCGGGGTTTTTACTGAGCCAGGTATATATCAAGTTATTTTAGTAATGTGCATATACGTTATGGTTTTTTTAAGAGATAGAATATATTTATCGAATATTCAATACAACATTTCATTGGTAATTCTATTGGTAACACTTGTGACAACAAAATCAGCAGCAGGCTTTATTGGATTATTCGCAATAATGTGTACATTTTTGTTGAAGAGGAAAAAGAGAAATGATTACATTATTGTAGTATTTATGGTTTCTGTATTTGGATTTCTAGTATTTGACTATTGTACAAATGGATACAATAGTATACTAGAAAAATATTTTTTTGGGAAAATTGTAGAAACTGCAGAACTGAACACTAATCTTACTTCAGGTGGAGCGCGTCTTGTTGCTATGCAATTAGGAATCGAATCTGCGTTAAAACACCCATTTGGAATTGGATTTATTGGGTGGCAAAATAAATTGTATGAGATATATGGTGCTAATATTGGAACGGGGAATGCTTTGTTTAGTCAATTGGGCATACGAGGTTTTCCCGCATTTTTTTTAACTCTGTATATAGCTATTATGCCGGCTACTAAAAACAAAAAGAGTATGTTAGAAGTTTCGCTTTATGTGTTTTTATATATTTATATATCGATAGTTCAATCAAGTGTTTTATATCCAGCAGTTGTATTGACAGCGTATTTACCTCAACACTTGAACTTTAGTGGGGAAATAAAGTATAGATCAAATAAATGATTATCATATTTACGAATCTTGAACTAAATAAATAATAAATTGAATAACTACTAATAAATAGAAAGAAAGAGGAAAAGGAGTTTTTTATATGAGTGTTGCAGCAGTTATCGTGACGTATAATCGAAGTGATCTATTGATGGCAAATCTTGACATGCTGAATTATCAAACCAGAAAATTTGATTCAATAATAATTATTGATAATGCGAGTACTGATGGAACTGAGGAAAAATTAAGAGAAAAGCAATATTTTAAGAATTTACCGATAGATTATATACTACTTAATTCTAATACCGGTGGAGCGGGAGGTTTTAGTTATGGTGTCAAATACGCATACGATATGGGCTTTGACTGGATTGTATTGATGGATGATGACGGTAAACCTGCCAACAGTATGACAATAGAAAAGCTCGTAAACCGAGGTGAATATTTATACATAAGTAAAAATAGATGCGTAATGATAAATTCTTTAGTAACCTACGATGGTGAAAATCTAAGCTTTACTATTCCATATACAATGAATGAAATTAAGGTTGCTCAAAAAACTGGACAGTTGCTTGAAGGAGCGATTAGTCCTTTTAACTGTACACTCATTTCAAAAGAAGTTGTCACTTGTGTAGGAGCTCCTAGAGCAGATTTCTTTATTGCATGTGATGAACGTGAATATATTGCTAGAAATCAAAGAAATGGAACATATATTGCAACAGTTTCGGATTCTATTTATCTTCATCCACAATCTAGAGATGGATTAATAAAAGATAAATGTAACTTCTATGAGACTTTTGAAAATACAAATAAAGAGTACTATTATACACGAAATACAATATGTATGGAAAAGAATTTAAGAAGTGCCCTGCGGGTATTAACGAATAGAATAATTACTATTTCAAAATTTGAAGATAAGAAATTTGAACGTTTGTGTATATGTACAAAGGCTACAGTTGATGCATTGCTTGGTAGAATGGGTAAGAGAATGTAATCTAGCTAGTTGTTTACTTGAGAAGATAAATAGTAAATTTCTAATGGATAGAGATTTATATTTATCAATTGTAAATGAAGGGACATAGAAAAGGATTATTCTGAGATTTATGAAATCTGAATTATATTTAATAAGAATCAGAATACTCTAATATTTATTAAATTCGTAACTAACTATGTATGGATATAAATTTTAAGATACATACGTAGTCTTTGTATATACTTGGAGAATGAATAATGATAAAAAAACAAAGCATTAAAAAAAATCTCATATATAATACATTATATCAGCTATTCACTTTGATTACTCCCTTTATAACTGCACCTTATACAGCGAGGGTCTTGGGGGCTGAAGGTATTGGACTTCAAAGTTTTATCGGGTCAATTTCGTCATATTTTATATTATTTTCTGCGCTTGGTACTGCGGCTTACGGCCAAAGAGAAATTGCACGATGCAGAGATGAGGTAAGGACTCGCTCAAAAGTATTTTGGGGAATTGTGCTTGTAAAAGGTATTTGTACCTTTTTTGCATTATTTATATGGAGCTTAATTATTATTCTTAGCTCAGAATATACACTATATTACGCGGTATCAACTATTACAATCATGGCATCATTTTTGGATATTTCTTGGTTTTTCGCAGGAAATGAAGATTTTAAAACGATAGTAATTAGAAATATATTTGTTCGTCTAGTTGGAATAGTTAGTCTTTTCATATTTATTAAGAGTGTTAATGATTTGGTAATCTATATTGCAATATTAGCTTTGTCGACATTTTTTGGCAACTTATCCATGTGGTTAGCACTTCCAAGTTATGTATGTAAGATAGCAATAAAGGATATTGAGCTAAAATACCATTTTAAAGAAACAATGGTTTACTTCATTCCAACGGTTGCAGTATCTGTTTATACAATTCTGGATAAAACTATGCTTGGATTTCTTACGGATGGAACATATGAAAATGGTTATTATGAACAAGCTCATAAGTTAGTAGATATTACAAAAGCTATTATCATTTCTATTAATTCGGTAATGTATACTAGAATGTCATATTTATTCAAACAAGGGCAACTTATAGAAATGAAGAGAAGATTAAATCAGTCAATTAATGTAATTTTTTTCATTGCTTTACCGATGATTTTTGGGATGATAGGAATCGGAAAAACTTTGGTACCATGGTTTTTTGGAGATGGTTATGAAAAAGTGGTTTATCTTATCTATCTTTGCATGCCTCTTGTTTTGATTATCGGTTTGAGTAATTGTTTAGGACAACAATATTTGACACCATCAGGGCAACGAGCAAAAAGTAACAAGGTGATTATAATTGGAGCAGTAATAAACTTTTGTCTAAATTTATTGCTTATTCCCAAGTACGAATCTTTTGGCGCAGCAGTAGCTTCTGTTTTTGCTGAGTTAGCTATTCTTACAGTGTATATTAAGATTAGTTCATCACAGCTTGAATTCGATAAATTGATAAGTCAAAATATTCCAAGATTAATTAGCGCCGTTCTGATGTTTTTAGTTGTTTATAATAGCAATGGTTTTTTTGCGATTGGAACCATTAATCTTTTGGTACAGATAATTAGTGGTGCATTAGTCTATTTTTTAGTATTAATATTGATGAAAGATGAATTGATTATGGACTTAGTTCGAAATCAATTTAATAGGATAAAAAAGAATGAGTAGAATATTATTATATGGCATGTGCGGAATGGATAATTTAGGTGATGATTTAATGTATAGTGCGATAAGTCGCTACCTTAATCAAAACAATATAAAGATTGATTTCATTGAAAGAGTTAAATGGAAAAACTATTTTTTTAATGAAAAGAAGCCGACATGTGTTAAATTTATTATTTATAATGCGTTTTTTACGAGAGTCGGATTTGCAATAAGAAAATATATAAATGTGCTTTACTCAAAATTCAGAGATATTGAATTTGCTTGTGTTATGAAAAAAATGCAGGAGGGTTATTCCGCACTAGTGTTTTTGGGTGGAGGATACTTAACTAGCGATTATTCTGTTATGTCGGAAGATGAGCTAGATAATATATTATTATTAATAAACACCGCAAAAAAGGCTGGAATAAAAGTCATTTTTTCAGGACTTACTGTTGGACCTTTTGAAGAAAAAAAATATCTTAGTAAAAAGGTTGCAGATATTCTGAAGTTTGGAGATTGGCTTTCTGTTCGAGATAAGTTTTCCCTGAATGAAATTGAAAAACTAGGATTAAAAGCCGAACTTATTGGTGACAATATATTTCTTTTTGGTAGTGAAAATAAGTGTAGAGAGTGTGATTTTTCAGGTAAATACATAATTGTAAATCTTAAGAGCCATATGGATCAATCACAAAACCTGGTTGAAAGAAAAAAAATCATTGCACAACTCTGTGTAAAATATAATGGAATCGTTAAAGTTGTTCCATTTAGATCTGATGTTGATGGCGAGGAATATAAAATCAATCAATTATTGGCTGATCAACTAGTAAATCTAGGAATCGAATGTGAGCTAATCATTCCAAATTCAGTGGACGAATTGATTAATTTATATTCTAATGCACATATTGTAATAGGCAGTGCGTATCATTGTGTTGCATTAGCGTTACTATTCAAAAGGAAATTATATACTTGGTATGACGGATTATACTATCAGTATAAAATTGATGGTATTATTGAATTGTGTGGAGCGAAATCGAAAGAATTGATTGGAACCAGAATATTTGAGATACTTGATGGTTCAGCTATATCAACAGATTATAGAGTTGAGTTGGTCAAAAGAGAGTGGAATAATATTGTCCAACTGATTAAATGAGAGGAGAAATTTCAACATGTACAATTATTTAGTTGTTGGAGCAGGTCTCTATGGCGCGATTTTTGCTCGGGAAGCTAAAAAGGCAGGCAAGTCTGTTCTGGTGATTGACAAGCGTCCGAATATTGCAGGAAATATTTATACCGAAGATATTGAAGGTATCCATGTCCATAAATATGGTGCACACATTTTTCATACTAACAACAAGAGGGTATGGGACTATATTAGACAGTTTGCGGAGTTCAACCGCTTTACAAACAGTCCGGTGGCAAATTATCACGGTGAGCTTTATTCGCTTCCTTTCAATATGTACACCTTCAATAAGATGTGGGGTGTCATAACTCCAGCAGAGGCAGCAGCAAAGATTGAAATGCAAAAGAAAGAGGCTGGTATTAAAGAGCCTAAGAATCTTGAGGAGCAGGCAATTTCATTAGTGGGAAGAGATATATTTGAAAAACTGGTTAAGGGATATACAGAGAAGCAGTGGGGTCGTAACTGTAAAGAATTGCCAGCATTCATAATTAATCGTCTGCCTGTGAGACTAACATTTGACAATAATTATTTCAATGCGCTGTATCAAGGTATCCCAATAGGTGGTTATACAAAGCTGGTTGCGAATCTACTAGAGGGTATTGAGGTCCGTCTAAATACGAACTACTTGGATGATATGGAAGAATTCAATAATATTGCAGAGAAAATTGTATACACCGGACCGGTTGACGCTTATTTTGGTTATAGGCTTGGAACACTTGAGTATCGTACTGTACATTTTGAGACAGAACTGCTTGATATGCGGAACTATCAAGGTAATGCAGTAGTAAACTATACAGACAGTATAACTCCATGGACTCGTATTATCGAACACAAGTGGTTTGAGTTCGGCAAGGATGACGAGTGCAATGAGATACCAAAGACAATAATCAGTCGAGAATATTCCACCGAATGGCTACCGGGTGATGAGCCATACTACCCAGTAAATGATGAAAAGAACAGCTCGCTTTATGTTCTATACAAAAATTTAGCAGATTCTGAAATGAATGTAATCTTTGGCGGTCGGTTGGGTGAGTATAAATATTACGATATGGACGTCACGATTGCTTCAGCCTTGAATCTGTGTGAGATTGAACTCGACTAGTTTAGAGTGTAAATATTGAATAATCTAGTTTTAAAAAGGTTAGACATATTTCCTGGCATATTTGACAATTATGCGATTATTGAGTTAATAAAGTGAGGGTTTACCATTTTTTCCTGTAATCACTCGGACTGCAGTCTTCAAATTTTCTAAATACTTTCGCAAAATAATTAGTGTCAGTAATACCACAAAGAGTTGCAATCTCCTCAATTGATTTATTCGTAAACCTCAATAGCTCCTTCGAGGAATTCACCCTTTTAGCACTGATATATTCCCCGATTGTCATTCCATAGTATTTTTTAAACTCTCTGGCGAGATAATATTTGCTCACGAAAAATTCCTGAGCAATCTCGTTCAGGGAGATTTTTTTCGCAAAATTATTATCAATATATTCCTTTATCTTGGCCATCTTTTCGATGTCTTTTTGACCGATTTTATTATTTCTTCTTGTGATGCAAAGGGTTAGTATATCTGTTAACATCTTGGATATTATGAATTCTGAATTTATATCATTAATCTTCACTGCATCCAAACAGGAACCTATTATTGTTGTATAATCGGTTGCAATATCAGTGTGAAAAACACTTTTTGGATTGATGCTTCTATATTGGGTGATATAAGGCTTAATATTCTTTCCGTTGAAGTGTACCCACATCAGTTCCCAAGGATCAGTATCGCTACTCTGGTGTGAATAGTGGTAGTTGCAGTCTATTAGCAGGCAGCTGCCTGGTTTCAGTTTATGTGTGTCTCCCTTATATGTGAACTGTCCGCTTCCTGAAAGTACTGCCATGAACAGATAAGAATTAAGCTGTTCCCTTTGTTTGATATGACTTTTAAGGCTCTTTAGTGAGCCGGATTCCTGAATGTAGAAAAGATTTTCCTTAGCGAATTCGCTTGGAGTATTGATGATTCTGTAATATGCAGTCAATTCTGATTCATGATAAGCATCGAAGAAGGTTTCTAATTTGTTTGTCTCATTAATCTGTTCCATTATGTAGTTCATCCTTTTTAGTATAGTAGGTAAAATATTGCTATGATTGCTTATTAATAAAAGATAGGCAATATCTTACTGAAAGATGTCAATTGCATCCATGTACTTCTATATTATAATGCTCTAAAATTGTTATTAAAAGCGTAAATCAGCAAAACTTGCGATGTGATGCTGATTTCTTTTTGTGTATCAGACATCAGTAAAATATTGTAGATGAAAAGGGGAAGAAAGAATTGAGCGAAATGAAGAAAGTTGCACTTATAACTGGAATAACAGGGCAGGACGGATCCTATCTGTCAGAACTGCTGTTAGATAAAGGGTATGAGGTTCATGGAATCATAAGAAGGCATAGCACACCGTGCACAGACAGAATCGACCACCTGCTGAATGATAAGAGCGATAAAGGCCGTATTTTCCTCCACCATGGGGATTTGACTGATTCAAGCAACCTGGCAATGCTCATTTCAAAGGTGAAGCCAGACGAGGTATATAACCTTGCTGCTCAGTCACACGTAGCAGTATCCTTCGAGGTGCCGGAATATACTGCAGAAGCTACAGGTGTAGGAACTATAAGGCTTCTTGAGGCGGTTCGTCAGAGCGGAATCAGCTGCAAGTACTACCAGGCTTCCACATCAGAGCTGTTCGGAGGAATACCTGGAACTGCTCCGCAGAGCGAACAGACACCGTTCTATCCGAAGAGCCCATATGGAGCAGCCAAGCTCTATTCATACTGGATAACAGTTAATTACCGTGAATCATACAACATGTTCGCATGCAACGGGATACTCTTCAACCATGAATCACCAAGAAGGGGAGAGACCTTCGTAACAAGAAAGATAACAATAGCAGTTGCCAACATAATGGCAGGCAAGCAGGAGAAGCTGTCACTTGGAAACATGGATGCAAAGAGAGACTGGGGATTTGCAGGAGATTACGTAGAAGGAATGTGGAGGATGCTACAGCAGGATAAGCCATGTGACTATGTCCTTGCAACAAATGAGACACATACAGTCCGAGAATTCGTCGAGCTTTCATTTGCAGAAGTGGGAGTGGAGATTGAATGGAAGGGTACAGGAGTGGACGAGAAGGGCTTCGATAAGAAGACTGGAAGACTTCTTGTTGATATCAACCCGGAATTCTTCAGACCTGCGGAAGTAGAGCTTCTATGGGGCGACAGCACCAAGGCGGAAAATGAGCTCGGATGGAAGCGTCAGGTAAGCTTCAGGGGCCTTGTTGAGATGATGGTGGATGAGGACATGAAGAGCATTGTTGGGAAATCTTCAGAGGAATTTGTCAAAGCGGGTGGATTGAAGTAATGAACAAGACTGACAAGATTTATGTGGCCGGACACAGAGGAATGGTAGGCTCTGCCATTATCAGAAGGCTTCAGGCAGAAGGGTATACAAACATAGTGACCCGGTCTTCAAAAGAGCTTGATCTCAGACGCCAGGCGGCAGTGGAAGAGTTCTTTGCCTTGGAGAAGCCTGACTATGTGTACCTTGCAGCAGCAAAGGTAGGCGGCATAATGGCAAACAGCACATATCCAGCCGATTTCATGTATGACAACATGATAATGGAGATGAATGTGATAAAAAGCTCCTTCGAGAACAAGGTGAAGAAGCTCATGTTCCTCGGAAGCTCCTGCATATATCCGAGGATGGCACCGCAGCCAATAAAGGAGGACAGTCTCCTTACAAGTTCACTCGAGCAGACAAATGAGGCGTACGCGCTTGCAAAGATCTCCGGTCTCAAGTACTGCGAGTATCTTAACAGGCA
The DNA here is from genome assembly GCF_017873395.1 of Youngiibacter multivorans. GTDB lineage: Bacteria > Bacillota > Clostridia > Clostridiales > Clostridiaceae > Youngiibacter > Youngiibacter multivorans. Next base: position 18,116 of record NZ_JAGGKC010000024.1, read on the forward strand.
GCATGGCACTGACTATATCAGCGTAATGCCAACAAATCTGTACGGTCTGAATGACAATTACCATCCGCAGAACTCGCATGTGCTTCCTGCAATGATAAGGCGCTTCCATGAAGCGAAGGAAGCTGGTCTTACAGAAGTAGTAATCTGGGGAACGGGAACACCACTAAGGGAGTTCCTATATGTGGATGACCTGGCAGACGCCTGCGTATATCTGATGAACAATTACTCAGGGAATGAGACAGTAAACCTGGGAACAGGAAAGGAAGTCTCAATCCTTGAGCTGGCCCAGATAGTCAAGAAGGTAGTAGGATTCGAGGGGAGTATAGCACTGGATACTACGAAGCCTGATGGAACCCCGAGGAAGCTACTTGATGTAAGCAAGCTGGAAAGCCTTGGATGGAAATACAGGACTGATCTTGAGGTCGGAATAACGCTCGCCTATCAGGATTTCCTGAGCAGTGAAATGCGTGCTGAAAGGTAGGAAAACAGATGAACATAGTATTATTGTCAGGTGGTTCAGGAAAGAGGCTATGGCCACTTTCAAATGACACCAGGTCCAAGCAGTTTCTGAGGCTGCTCAAGAATGAAGAAGGCGAATATGAGTCTATGGTGCAGAGAGTTTACAGACAGATAACTACTGTCTGTCCGGATAGCGGCATTGTAGTTGCCACTGGTGCAAGTCAGGTGGACTCAATACAGAACCACCTGGGTGGTCAGGTAGACATAGTAATCGAACCAGAGAGAAGGGACACGTTCCCGGCGATTGCATTGTCCTCAGCATATCTCGCAATGGAAAAGAAGGTTCCGCTTGATGAGGTAGTGCTCGTACTGCCTGTTGACCCATATGTGGAGATCGGATACTTTGAGACCTTGGTGAAGATGGAAAAGGCAGTCCAAGATGGGGTTGCTGACATTTTGTTGATGGGTATAACGCCTACCTACCCTTCAGCAAAATACGGATATATTGTTCCGAAGAATGGAGAACTTGTCCACGATGCCCGTCCGGTGGCGAGGTTCACTGAGAAGCCAACCGAGGAGAAGGCGAAGATCCTTCTTGAGGACGGGGCGGTCTGGAACGGTGGAGTGTTTGCATTCAAGCTAGGATATATGATGGAAATCGTTAAAAAATATTGTGACTGCACCACATATAAGGAACTTCTTGGAAACTACAGCAGCTTCAAGAAGATCAGCTTTGACTATGAGGTGGTGGAGAAAGCTGAATCTGTTGCCATGATTCCCTATGACGGAGAATGGAAGGACCTGGGAACCTGGAATACACTAACCGAAGTAATGGACAGCGAATACATGGGAAATGCCACCATAGGTGAAAATACGACAGGTACCAATGTTATTAATGAACTTTCCATACCAGTCGTTGTTCTTGGTGCAACTGATCTTATAGTTGCTGCAAGTCCGGACGGGATTCTCATATCAGACAAGAACAAGAGCTCCTACCTTAAGTCTTATGTAGACCACATAGGAGAGAGACCAATGTTTGAGGAACGCACCTGGGGTGAGGCTAAGATAATAGACCTTAACCAGTATGAAGGTAGCAAGAAGTCAATCACGAAGCGCCTCAGCATGAAGTCAGGACAGAGCCTGAGCTATCAGAAACATACCGTAAGGGATGAGATATGGACATTTGTGGCAGGTACTGGAGACCTCCTTATCGATGGCCATATGAGGAACGTACACCCGGGGGATGTTGCATATATACACAAGGGACAGAAGCATTCAGTACGTGCCATTACTGACCTTCATTTCATTGAGGTACAGATCGGTGAAGAACTGGCAATTAACGATGTTGAATACAGCAATTGGGAATGGTGATTTCAATAGATTATATGGAAAGATATGAAGAATGGTGTACAGGTGCCCATTATGACGAAGCTACAAAGCAGGAACTGATGTCAATCAGGGACGATGACTCTGAGATCAGGGATAGGTTCTATAAGGACTTGTCCTTTGGTACAGGAGGTCTCCGTGGTGTTATTGGTGCTGGAACAAACCGTATGAATATCTACACAGTTGCGAGAGCAACACAGGGATTGGCAAATTATATCCTGAAGAGGGGTGGAGAAAATAAAGGTGTTGCGATAGCATTCGACTCGAGACACATGTCCCCGGAGTTTGCAGAGGTTACTGCACTATGCCTTAATGCAAATCGCATAAGGACTTATCGTTTTGAAACGTTAAGACCTACTCCAGAGCTGTCATTTGCTGTTAGGGAACTGGGATGTGTCGCTGGAGTAGTTATCACTGCAAGCCACAACCCAGCGGAATACAACGGCTACAAGGTTTACTGGGAAGATGGTGCACAGATCACAGCACCGCTGGATCAGGAAATCATTAATGAAGTAAATTCAGTTACAGATTATGCATCAATAAAAACCATGGACCGAGATAGAGCTGAAGCAGCTGGATTATTCAATGTTATTGGTGAGAAAATCGACAACAGATATATGGAAGAGTTAGAGAAGCTTGTGCTTAGTCCGGAATCCATAAGAAAGATAGCACCAGAGCTTACGATAGTGTACACTCCAATCCATGGAACAGGGAATCTTCCTGTCAGAAGGATACTTAATAACCTCGGATTCACAAGGGTTCACGTGGTGCCGGAACAGGAGCTTCCTGATGGCAGCTTTTCAACAGTGACCTACCCAAATCCGGAAGACCCCAAGGCGTTTACACTTGCCCTTAAGCTTGCTCAGGAAGTTGATGCGGACATCGTACTTGCAACGGATCCTGATGCAGACAGACTCGGTGTCTATGCAAAAGACACTAGGAATGGTGAATACGTGCCGTTCAGCGGCAATATGTCAGGGATGCTGATAGCGGAATATCAGTTCGAGGTAAAAAGGGGAAAAGGACTGCTGCCGGTTAATGGCGCCTTAGTTACAACCATAGTATCCTCCAATATGGCAAAAGAAGTTGCGAAGGAATATGGAGTTAATATAGTCGAGACCCTGACAGGCTTCAAATATATCGGCGAGCAGATCAAATTCTTCGAGCAGGACAAATCATACGAATACCTCTTCGGATTCGAAGAGAGCTACGGTTGTCTTGTGGGAACTCATGCAAGGGATAAGGACGCTATCGCTGCAGTCATGGCTCTATGCGAGGCTGCTGCATACTATAAAGAGCGCGGATTGACCCTTTGGGACCAGATGCTTCGCATATATGAGAAATACGGGTACTACAATGAAGACCTGAAATCAATCACTTTGAAGGGTGCAGATGGCGCTGATAAGATCAAGAGCATACTCGCTGATATTAGGAAAAACCCACCTAGAAAAATCGGCGAGTTCAACGTACTGGTAATCAGAGACTATAAGAAAAATGAGACTCTCGAACTGGTTACTGGAGAAAAGTATCCAACAGGATTACCGAAATCGGATGTACTATACTTCGATTTGGATAAGGACAGCTGGTGTTGCGTGAGACCGTCAGGTACAGAACCTAAGATCAAGTTCTATCTGGGAGTAAAGGGTGAAAGCCTGGAGGCTTCAAGGAGTTCCCTGAAGGGACTTTCAGAGGCATTATCAGGACTTGTGAATTAGTAAGAAAGTATAGTTTATAGCACATTAGAAAGCATAGCTTTTTAGATAGATCAGTGGAGGAAACAGGATGAAGTGTATTGTTTAGCAGGAGGCAGCGGTGATCGCCTCTGGCCTCTTTCCAGAAAAACTATCCGAAGCAGTTCATAAACGTTAAGGAGAATCGATCTCTGTTTCAGGAGACAATAGCAAGGAACATGCCGTTCTGCGATGAATTTCATATTATCACAGATGAGCGCTATCGATATATCGTGGAAGGGCAGCTCCAGGCATTTCAGGGCCTGAAATACCACTGCTTCCTGGAGCAGGTTGGTAAGAAGACAGCTCCGGCAGTCGCGATAGCATGTTATTACACATATACTTTCTATCGGGATATGATTAGATTTAAAGTAAGACACTTGTCAAAACAATACTGCTAATGACTAATCTAACTTGATAATATTTTTAGCTGTTTGAAATTTCAGGAAGGTAAATACAAATCTATCGTGATAGAAATACATTCTGGACTATCTACTAGATTCTTGAAAATATTTAAAATGATTTGATAAAGAGGTGACAATGTATGCCAACAATTTCGCAGATTGGTTTGATTCCACCAGAAGTATTTGAGGAATTTGAAGATATTGTATGTGATTATTTTTCTAATATTTTGTCTCTCCAATTTCAAAAATGGGGTAGACAAGGTCAAAAGCAAAATGGTATAGATTTAATAGGCGGAAATATAGGTGTACAGTGTAAGAATTATAGAACAAAAAAATTAACAATAGAAATTATTGAAAATGATGTTTTATTGGCCGAAGAAATCTCTCCATCACTATCTAAGTTATATTTTGTAACTACAGCAAAGAGAGATGCGAAGATTCAACAATATTTTCGGAGTAGAAAAGGCAAAATTCCAATCGAAATTCATTATTGGGATTTAATAGAAAATTTTTTACTGCAAAATCCTAAGGTTAAAGACCTTCACTATCCTAAAGAAATCGAAATAAATAATGATCAGACGGTCATAAACCAATTTTTAAGATTATGTAATGTCTATAATATATATACTGCAATCTATGAAGTTGATTATATAAATCCATATGGTGATGATATTATTTATGAAGCGGATGTATTTAAAGCAGAAATGACTGCATTGATTAACTCGGATATATCAATCGGTGTTAATAAAGAAATATTAAGAGACTTAGAGAACTTTAAAAATATTTATAGCAGGATGATAAGTAAAGCTACAATGTGTTCATGTCCAAATGGTGCAGGTATGAGCATACCTAATATATGGTTTGAGTATATTGAGTCACATAGAGTTTTTTTCGTGGATCATAGAACCAAATTGAGTGTTATCTATTCTAAATATAAATTTGGAAAGGTGTGAATACTTGCATTTGGTACTACATTTATTCAATCATCCGCAATTGTAAATAATTTTGTAAAATATTAAGAATTCGTGTAAGTGGATGTATAGTGTGTGTATTACATGAAACAAAAATTAGCAAGTGTGCTTTGTTGAATTATCAGTCTACTGAGTTTCAATAAAAAATCGAATAGAATTCATTCAGATAGAGGTCACATCACCTCGAACATAGCATATCTATAGAAGAACAATCACCATATTTGTAAAAGCATGGTAAAAAGATCATTTCTGAAATAATCGGTTTCGAGAAGCAGGCTTAGAAGAATGTAAGTCGTTTCATATGTAATTTTACTTGACTTATGGAAACGACTTCTTTATTATCATAAGTGGATATATCAACATAACGACATATTGATAGGAGGTGTTAAAAATGGAAAGAGAATATGAAATGGCTCCCAAGTATTTTGTGGTCAAGAAGAAGCTGATTGAGATGATAAACAGTGAGGCTTTCAGTGAGAGTGGGATGATTCCCAGTGAGCGGGAACTGATGAAGATGTTCAACGTCAGCAGGATAACCGCGAAGCGGGCGGTTGATGACCTAGTTGGAGAAGGATATCTGTTTAGGGTCCAGGGTAAGGGTACTTTCATCAGGGAAGAGGAAGCGAAGCACGACCTGATCTCAATTATGAGCTGCACAGAAGATATCGTGAAGATGGGGATGGTACCTACAAGGAAGCTTATAAGCCAGGAAGTCATCGAGGCAGACAAGAGAAGGCAGAAGAGACTTCATCTTGTAGCTGGAGATAAGGTGCTGATGCTAAAGAGAGTGTATTATGCGGATGGAATGCCGGTTAACTACACTATCGCATACCTGCCGATAAAGATATTTCCGGGAATCGAGGAATATGATTTTTCTAAGGAATCAATCTACAACATCTTGGAAAGCAAATACAATGTAAAGATAACCTCCGCTACAAGGACACTGGAGGCTGTTCTGGTTACAGATGAGGTTGCAGAGCTTCTGGAGCTCGACCAGAAAGAGCCAGTGATTCTCTTCAGGGCAATAACACTGGGGATAGTTAACGGAAGAGAGATTCCAATCGAGACATTCAAGAGCTACTACAGGTCGGATAGGTTCAAGTTCTATATCAATCAGACAAAATAATAAAGATGGGGGAAAGAAAATTGAAGAAAACCGGACTAACAAGAAAGATCGTCGCTGTTTCTGTAATGCTTCTCATGATGGTATCGTTCGTTGCATGCGGAACCAAGGCTCCAGAAACCAAGGAAATGGGAGTGGCGCTAATCACATCAGCAGCAGGCCCGAATGACAATGGCTACAATGCTTCTGCAATCAAGGGACTCGAGAAGGTCAAGAAGGACCTCGGACTTGAATACAGAGTAGTAGAGAGCACTGACGTACCTGGAAGCCTTGCAGAGCTTGCAAAGGCTGGCTACAAGCTGATATTCTCACTTGAGTACAACTTTGATGCACTCATCAATGGCGTCGGAGGCGGAAAGCCAATAGCAGAGCAGTATCCGGACACCACATTCGTTGTCTTCAATGACAATCCAAATGTCAAGGCAGATGGAACCGTGAAGCACAAGAATGTCATATCAGTACTCTTCGATGTACACCAGTCATCATTCCTTGCAGGAGCATTAAGTGTACTCGTAAATGAGAATGCTGCAACACTGTTTGATTCAACCAAGTACAGCTTCACAGCTGGAGATGCAGGAAGGAAGCTTGGATTCTTCGGTGGAACAAAGTCCAACGGTATAACAGTATTCGGATACGGATATGCAGAAGGTGCTAACTATGAAGCAGCTAAGCTTGGAGTCAAATACTCTTATATAAGCGACTACAATGTAGGATTCAGCGATTCAGCTGCAGGAGCAACCAAGGCTAATACTTACTACTCAGATGGAGTGAACATAATATACTCGGTAGCAGGAGCAGTAGGCGACGGAGTCACATCCAAGGCCAAGGAAGTCAAGAAGCTTGCCATTGAAGTAGATGCAAACAAGGATGCAAATCAGCCTGGTTACATTATGACAAGCGTTCTCAAGAATACTGAAGTACCAGTATACACAATCTCAGAGAAGTATAAGACAGGTAAGATGGCAGACGTAGCAGGAAAGGTAATATCCTATGACCTTAAATCCAAGGCAACTGGAATCACTGACCTTTCAACTATAGGAGCAGCAGTACAGGCATCAGGAAAAGCAAAGTGGGAAGAGATAAAGAAAGAGATCATGGACGTTGAAGCAAAGATAGCAGCAGGAACCATAAAGGTTACAAATGCACAGGCAGGAGAAGCATTCGACAAGGCTAAGCTTACGAATGTCATGATGCCTAACGATTAATAGCTGAAGAAGGGGATAGTATGTACAAGATCGAAACCGTAAACCTGGTTAAGAAGTTCGGAGAATTCACGGCAAATGATAATATCAGCATTGGAATCAGGAAGGGCGAAATAACTGCAATCGTCGGAGAAAACGGAGCAGGAAAGACAACCCTGATGAACATGCTCTACGGTCTGCTGCAGCCAACAAGCGGTAAGATCCTTATCGATGATAAAGAAGTACAGCTAAAATCCCCGGTAGATGCCATAGCAAATGGGATAGGAATGGTGCACCAGCATTTCAAGCTGGTGCCTAGCCTTACCGTATATGAGAACATCATGTTGGGTACAGAAATTACAAAGGATGTATCAATCGGCGGTAAAAGGTTGAAAAGCCTCTTTGTTGACAATGCCAAGGAAAAGGAAGAAGTAAGGAAGATAATAGACTACTACAAGTTCGACCTCAATCCGGAAGACAAGGTCGAGAACATCTCAATAGGAGCAAAGCAGAGGATAGAGATACTCAAGATGCTCTACAGGAATGTAGACATCCTCATATTTGACGAGCCAACTGCGGTACTTACACCACAGGAGGTTGATGAGCTTCTCGAGAGCTTCAGGGAGCTCAAGAAGCAGGGCAAGACCATAATCCTCATAACGCACAAGTTGCGGGAGGTAATGGAAGTAAGTGACAGTGTAATAGTGATTAAGCAGGGCAAGATAATCGGGACCAAGGAGACAAAGGATACCAATGCATTTGAGATAGCTACCATGATGGTCGGAAGACAGGTCGTGGAGAACGTGAACTTAAGCAGGAATGCCTCAGGTGCATCCAGAGTCATCTATGAACTTAGAAACATCGGCACAGAATCCCAGCCGGGCAAGAAGTGCCTTCAAAATATCAACCTCAAGATCCACGAAGGAGAGATACTCGGTATAGCCGGAGTAGAGGGAAATGGCCAGAGCGAGCTTGTAAAGGTCATTACAGGACTTATGGAATCAACAGAAGGTCAGATTTTCCTGGACGGACAGGAGATAACAAACCTATGGCCAAAGGAAATAAGGAAGTCAGGGATAGGCATAATACCAGAGGACAGGTATGCCCAGGGTTTATGCGTAGACATGTCACTTGATGACAATTTCATAGCTGGTCATCATGATAATACGGAATACTCAAACAGAGGATTCCTGAAGTTCAAGGAAATAGAGAAGATATCCACGAGCCTCATAGACAAATACGACATAAGGATCTCAGAAAGGTTCGCAAACGTATCATCACTATCAGGAGGCAATGCTCAGAAGATAATAATTGCCCGCGAGTTCGAGTCGAACCCCAGCCTTCTTATAGCATCACAGCCGACAAGGGGTGTAGACATAGGCTCCATTGAGTTCATACACAGCAAGATACTCGAGCTCAGGCAGAGGAACAAGGGAATACTGCTCATATCAAGTGAGCTTTCGGAGATCATGAACCTAAGTGACAGAATAGCAGTAATGTACAAAGGCCATATCATAGGAGTGGTCGATGCGAATAAGACAACAGCAACAGAGCTCGGACTGCTAATGGCAGGTATAACGCGAAATGTTGCGGATGTATTGGAGGACAAGAATGAAAACTGAAAAGATAATGAGGTCATTGCTTGGAATCCTAATACCGGTACTTTCAGCCTTCCTTCTCGGAGCAGTACTCATACTGGCAATAGGTGAAGACCCAATAACGACCTACAGGATAATGATTGAGAAATCACTGCTTGACCCGGAGGGAATACTTAAGACACTTCATCTGGCATCACCTCTTATACTTACAGGACTGGCAATTGCCATAACCTTCAAGGCCAATATCTTCAACATGGGAGTAGAAGGCGGTGCAGTGCTTGGTGGATTCTTTGCAGGAGTCGCAGGCTTCTCGCTTACCGGACTTTCACCAGCAGTCCATGTAACCATATGCCTTGTCGTAGGTATGGTGACAGGCATGATCTATGCCCTGGTACCAGCCATCCTTAAGGCATACTTCAAGGTTGATGAGATGGTCGTAACACTCATGCTGAACTATGCGGTTGTTGTTTTGGTCAAGTACCTGTCCCAGGGAGTATTCAGGGATCCTGCTTCAGGATATGTGGCTACCTATGCGATAAGTGACACCGCCATGTTCAATAAGATGTTCGGCTCGAACCTCACCATGTTCTTTTTCATCTCGATAGCAGTGTTCATAATACTCTACGTAGTTTTCAAGAAGACGAAGCTTGGATATGAGATAACTGCCATAGGAAAGAATCCTGAGTTTGCAGAAGCAATGGGAATGAAGGTAAGTACCAACATAGTAAAGATAATGCTGATAAGCGGTGCCTTAAGCGGGCTTGCAGGAGCAGGATACCTTATGAGTGAAAAGTACAGGTTTACCCTGGACTTTTCAGGAAACCCAGGACTTGGCTGGGACGGTATGCTCATAGCTCTCCTCGGAAGCCATAATCCGGTCGGAGTGCTCATAGCATCCATATTCTATGCAGCACTCAAGACAGGAAGCGAATACATTGGAATATACACAAATGTTCCAAAGGACATAGTCGCGATAATACAGGGAATACTTATACTGTTCCTTTCAGCCAAGTTCATATTCGAAAGGCTGAAGATTGCTGGCAAGATAAAGGTAAAAAGCAAGAAGGCAGAAGCAGGACAGGCTGTTGTAAAGGAGGGTGAGAAGGCATGAACCTTATAGGGAACATACTATACGATACTGTATACCACAGCACGCCGATAATTCTGGCCGTACTTGGAGGGCTGTTCGCCTACAAGGCAAATGTCTTGAACATAGGGCTTGAAGGCATGATAGTCATGGGAGCATTCTCCAGTTCTCTTTCAATACTGTTGTTTGGTAATTTCTATCTGGGGATCCTTATCGCGATTACCTGCACGCTCTTAGTCGGGCTCATATTCTCGCTCTTCAGCATAACTCTAAAGAGCAACTTCATAATAACCGGCTTCGGACTCAATATCCTTGTAGCAGCAATAGGAACCTTCACATTAAAGTTTATGAAGCTCTCAAACATCAACCTGAGCCAGATCATAAACGTGAATGACATGAAGATTGCAATACCTGTGGTAAACGAGATACCCATACTGTCGAATATCCTCAGCAACCACACGATCATAACATATGTGGCTTTCCTGCTTATAGCAGTTGTATACATAGTTCTTTACAAGACCAGGTTTGGGATACACCTGAGGGTAGTAGGTGAGAATGAAGAGGCTGCAAAGTCAGTCGGTCTCAAGAGCGACATGCTGAAGTATTCAGCAATACTAATTGGTGCAGTCCTCTGTGCCCTTGCAGGGATCAACCTCTCAGCGGAGAGGATGGCCCTATACACAGACAACATGGTAGCAGGAAGAGGCTTCATAGCCATAGCAGCCATATATTGCGGAAAGGCACATCCAGTAAAGTCATCCATATACGCCATACTATTCGGACTGGCAAGGTCCCTGGCAATTAACCTTGGACTATATGCAGGACCTATATCAGGTCTGTTTGACATGATACCTTATATAATGATTGTTCTGGTGCTCTTCTTCGTTTCATCAATGGAATCCAAGAAGACCAGGCTAAGGGGGTTTAGAAATGCGTAATACCGCTTTGCTTATAGTTGACATGGTAAAGGATTTTACAGATCCTGATGGACTTGTATTCTATCCGCAGAACAGGGAAGTCCTACCCAGGATAAAGGAAGTACTTGAGGAATGCAGGAAGCATGATGTCCTTGTAATATTCTTCAGGCACAGCTACAGGAAGGATAAGTTTGACAAGAACCTCATCAACATGAGACCTAATTGTATTGAAGGCTCAGGCGGAGATGAGATAGACAGCATGCTTGAAGTGGATGAGAAGAAGGATTATGTCATAAGGAAGAGGAGATACAGCGGGTTCTTCGGAACAGACCTTGACCTGGTACTCAGGGAAAACAAGATAGAGAATGTCATAGTGGTTGGTACCAAGACAAACTGCTGCATAAGGGCTACGGTGACTGATGCCTACTACAATGACTACAATGCCTATGTCGTGTCTGACTGCGTAGCAACAAACGACGAGGTTGTAAACCAGGTCCATCTGACCGATATCAGAAAGTACTTCGGGAAGGTAGTCACCTCAGAAGAGCTGTTTGTCCTTCTTGGAAAAGGAGAGCTTTGATATGTATGATGTTGTGACTAGCGGGTACATGAGCATCGACAGGATAGTGAAAGTGGATTCTCCGCTTAAGGTCGGACATACGTCAATCATACTCAACTCTGACAATACAAGGCCATATTATGGCGGATGTCCCATCAACGTATCATACATCATGGCAAAGCTCGGAATGAATCCTCTCCCTCTGCTGAGGGTAGGGGAAGATAACGACACTTTGGGATTTCTGCAGTACCTGAAGGATGCCAATGTACCGCTAAATGGCCTGAAGACAATTGAGAATGAATCATCATCAAACTGCTACATAGTATCCGACAGGGACAACAACCATGTTACCATATTCTATCCAGGAGCCATGGATGCAAAGTATGCTTCAGAGCTTCCAGATGAGTACTTTGAGGATACAAGGCTTGCTCTCATAACTGTCGGGTCATATAACGACAACAGTGAGTTTTACTCAAAATGCCAGAAGCACGGAATACCCATAGTCTTCGGCACAAAGCTTGATTATGATGCATTCCCTGTTAGCTTCCTAAAAGAGATACTCCTCAGCAGCAAGATCATCTTCTCTAACGAGCATGAGAGGGAAGAAATCAACGAGCTTATGGGAATAGATGAAATAACAGACCTGTTCGATATGGGTAAGGCTGAGCTTATTGTGACCACCCTTGGAGAGAATGGAAGCGAATGCTTCGAGAAGACGGAACAAGGCATAATCCACAAGAAAATAAAAGTATGCCCTACAAAGAGCTTTGTGGATGCCACCGGGGCAGGAGATTCCTACATTGCAGGCTTCCTGTATGGCTATCTGAACGGGTATGACACCGAGGCTTCATGCCAGATGGGCAGTGTCATGGCATCCTTCATAATCGAGGCTGTTGGATGCACGACCAATGCTCCGGATCTTAAAAGATTCAACCAGAGACTTGAAGAATACAAAAGAAACCTATGACTTTTCATTGAAAGGAGAATTTATGTCAACACTATATCTAAAGGCAGACAAGGAAACAATCTCAAAATATGTGATCTTCTCAGGGGATCCGTGGAGAGTCGAGATGCTTCAGAAACTCCTGGATGATCCTAAACATATAGCCTTCAACAGGGAGTTCAACACATATACGGGAACATACCATGGAATACCCGTTACAATATCCTCTACAGGCATAGGAGCGCCATCAGCAGCCATAGCCATGGAAGAGCTCTATGACTGCGGCATGGAGGTTGCCATAAGGATGGGGACCGTAATGGGACTCAAGGATGGCATGCTTGGAAAGCTTCTTATACCTAACGGATCCATGAGGATGGAATCCACAAGCGACACCTATGTTCCGAAAAGCTTCCCTGCGGTTGCAAACATTGACCTTGTTAACTGCATGAACAGATCGGTTACTATGAACGGCAGGGAATACATCAACGGGATAACCTGTACCATGGATGGCTTCTACAGCCAGATGAGAGAATCAAGGCTTTCAAAGAAAATGGATACCGATATCCTTAAGACCTTCGATGAGATTTCAAGATATAACATATCAGGTGTGGACATGGAAACAAGCTGCATGCTCGTACTTGGAAGCCTAATGGATATCAAGGTCTGCAGCGTGACCATGACCACTGTGCTCAAGAACCTGAAGGAAGTACTTGAAGGAGAAGCGAGGACCAAGTCAGAACAGGACCTTTGCAAGATAGTACTGGATGGAATAGAGATTTACCACAAGGGAGGAAATGGAATTGGCTAAGCTTGATTTTTCGAAGAAACCAGTAATAGGTATGGTACATTGCCTTCCGCTTCCTGGCACAATGAAGTTCAAAGACAACATGGAAGAGATATTTACTCAGGCGATAAATGATGCGGTCACCCTTGAAAAAGCAGGAGTGGATGCGATAATCGTAGAGAACATGGGTGACGATCCGTTCGGGATAGAGCTTGATACAGCTCAGGCCATAGCGCTTGCTGCAATAAGCACAAGGGTAAGGGATAAGGTAAGCCTTCCAATAGGTATAGATGCTGCAATGAATGACTACAAGACCTCGCTTTCGATTGCTAAGGCAATAGGGGCAGATTTTGTAAGGATTCCAGTATTTGTGGATACTGTCGAGTTCTATGGCGGAATAATAACCCCATGTGCAAGGGAAGCCATGAATTTCAGGAAGAGCATTAATGCAGAGGATGTCATGATATTTGCAGACATACAGGTCAAGCACACCCATATGGTGCTTCCTACAGTATCCATTGAGGACTCTGCAAGTGCAGCTATAAGCTGCGGAGCAGATGCAATAATAGTTACTGGAACACATATAGGCAAGGAAACACCGATGGAGATCATAAAGAGGGTCAAAGCAATATCATCGATACCGGTTGTTATCGGAAGCGGTGTGAAGCCGGCAAACATAAAGGAGCAGCTTAAGGTAGCTGATGCTGCCATAATCGGGTCAAGCCTTAAAGTTGGAGGAAAGCTCGAGAATCCGATTTCCTTCGACCTTACTAAAGAGGTAATCGACGCAAAGAATCAGGAGAGTGAATGATATGATGAGACCGATGAAGCTTGCTGGCCAGGAATTGATGTTCGGGCAGGGATGCCTTGAACATCTTACAACAATCAAGGGCAGCAAAGCAGTCATAGTCACAGGCGGATCCAGTATGAAGAAGAGTGGCATGCTTCAGAAGGTAATAGATTACCTTAAGATCGCCGGCATAGAAAGTGAAGTGTTCTCTGGTGTTGAACCGGATCCACTATTCAGCACAGTTATGAAGGGTGCGGAACTGATGAAGAGCTTCCAGCCTGACATAATAGTTGGCTTAGGCGGCGGATCGGCAATGGACGCAGCTAAGGCCATGTGGATATACTATGAGAACGATGAATTAAAGGCACTGGAGGACATACTTCCTCCAAATGAGTTTCCAAAGCTCAGGAAGAAGGCAAGGCTCATATGCATACCTTCAACCAGCGGTACAGCCAGCGAGGTAAGCAGGTCAATAGTCATAACTGAGGATGGCACCCATACCAAGTTCGGAATAGGAAACATGGAGATGATGCCGGATATCGCCATACTCGATCCAGATGTCACCTTAAGCATGCCCAAGGGTATAACAGCAGAGACCGGTATGGATGCGATGACACATGCTTTAGAGGCATGGGTATCAAGAAGAGCGAATTATGTAAGTGACATCCTGGCTGAAGCTGCCGTAAAGGATATAGCAATATACCTGCCAAAGGTGATGCAGGACCTTAACAACATAGAAAACAGGGAAGTGATGCTCAATGCATCAATGGCAGCAGGCATGGCGTTCACAAACGTATCCCTTGGCATAGTGCATTCAATGGCACACACTCTGGGAAGTGTGTTCAGCAAGTCACATGGACTCCTTAACGCTATCCTTCTGCCATACGTCATCGACTTCAACAGTGATGAAGACTGGGCTAAGGAAAAGTATGACAGGCTTGTAAGATCCATGGGACTTGAAGGGGACCTTGCAACTGTTGTAAGGAACCTTAACAGAAGTATGGACATACCTGAATCACTTGATTCGATAATCAAGGATGAGGACAAGTTCAAGGAAAAGATCGAATACCTCATAGATAGCGCCATAGCAGACGGCTGCACAAAGACCAATCCGATCATCCCTACAAGGGAACAGATGAGAGAGCTGTTCGTTGAGGCATATTACGGCAATAAGGCAGGTATGTGATGAAGCTTATATGTTATTTGTCCAATGGATATCCGACCATCGAAAAGAGCGTTGAAATGGCTCGCATATATACCGAAGCAGGCTGTGATGTCATTGAAGTTGATTTCCCTTCGCGAAACCCTTACCTTGAAGGTGAGTTCATTGCTGGCAGAATGAAGTCAGCCCTGGAAAACTGCAGCGATTATTCAAAGTACATGGAAGGGATAGTCAGAATCAAAAATGAGAATCCGGGCACGCCTCTTCTTGTCCTTGCTTATGACAACACTGTAGAAGAGATAGGGGAGGAAGACTTTGTCAAGTTCTGCCTTGAAAATGACCTAACAGACATGATCTATGTCGGAGACAACATGGGACTCCAGCAGAGGTTAATTGAAAATGGACTGAAGATATCCTGCTATGTACAGTTCCATATGCCGGAAAATGAGGTGACAGCTGCCAGAAATTCAAATGGATTCGTATACCTTCAGGCAAAGCCGATGACAAACAACATCGATCCCAACTACCCTACATTGAAGGACTGCATAAACCACCTGAAGTCTATCGGAATCGACAGGAAGATATATGTCGGAGTAGGAATAAGGGATGCTGAGGACATCAGGATGTCCAAGGATTCAGGAGCGGATGGAGTGTTCGTGGGAAGCACCATACTAAAGCTGCACGATAATGTGGAAATGCTGACTGAGATGATAAAAACACTTAAAAGTGCAACGTAGAAAAGCATGAGCTTTCTCTAGTATAAAGCATCTTTGCTGAACACTGCATATTAATTCCGGGATTGCAGCTTCGATAAAGCACAATGGGAAGAATAAATAAAAAATGTATGATAATATGACAATTAAACAATCAAATTATAACCAAATTGATAACAATAGATGAATAATGTGTGTATACAACCAGACGCTTTATATGATATAATGCAAATTATATAAGGTTCAGGACGATTATGTATGGCATAGGGGTCATCATTCAAAGATATTTGATGTTGAACTTATGCCATTTTTTTAATCATCATGGATTGACACAAAATAGGGAGGTAAAATAAATGAAGATCAGCAATCTCAAAAAAATGTTGGCTATCCTCACGGTTTCTACTATCATAACGGCATGTGGAACGGGAGCTGCTACACCGACAACACCTAATGCACCGACAACTCCAGCTGCAGATGACGGATTCCTATATGTAGCACAGCAACTTGTAGGTACTATCGATCCTGCCCAGATAAAGGATGAGACAGAAGTACTTACAGCCATCAACCTTTACGACCCTCTATTCTATCCTGATATGGAGAATGACTCAATGGCGCCGGTCCCTTTCGTGGCAGAATCATACACAGTTGATGATTCAGCGAAAGTATACACGATGAAGATCAGGAAAGACATAACATTCCAGAGCGGAAACAAGCTCAAGGCAGCTGACGTAGTTTACAGCATGGAGAGAATGATTGCTATAAACAAAGGCTTTGCATGGCTCTGGAGCGGTGTTCTGGATTCAGCGAAAGCAACCGATGAGTATACAGTGGTATTCACATTGAAGAATCCTTACGCACCATTCGTATCGACACTTACACAGCTGTTCATAGTTGATTCAGAGCTTCTGAAGGCAAACAAGGCAGCAGGAGATTTCGGAGACAACGGGGACTACGGTTTGGCTTATATAGCTGAAAATGCAGCTGGTTCAGGACCGTACAAGCTTGCGAAGTGGGACAGGCAGTCATACATTGACTTCGTGGCATTCGAAGGCTACTGGAGAGGATGGAAGGACAACCAGATAAAGAAGGCACAGATGCTTACGATAACAGAGGAAGCTACAGTAAAGACACTTCTTGTTTCAGGCGAAGCAGATATGATCCATCAGTGGCTGGCAGTATCCGCATACCAGGAACTTAAGTCAACCAGCGGAGTAGTTGTAGCTGAGGATCCAAGTGCCAAGCTTCAGTACTTCCCGATGAACATGCAGAAGGCTCCGACTGACGACATCAATGTCAGGCAGGCAATCGCGTATGCGATAGACTATACAACCGCACTTGAAGATATCCTTGGAAACAGCGTTGCCGCAGCTGGTGCAGTACCGGTCGTAGTTCCGGGAGCAAGTGAGAATGTAAAGCCTGTTACAAGGGACCTTGAAAAGGCAAAGGCAGCACTTGCAGCTTCGAAGTATGCAGGCAAGGAAGTCAAAGTTACATTCATGTACCTTGGAGAAAATGCACAGCAGAGGCAGTTCGCACAGCTTGTTGCAGCTAACCTCTCTGAAATAGGGATAACTGTGGAGCAGATGCCAGTAAGCTGGGCTCAGGTCACAGAGGCAGCTTCAAAGCCTGATACTACACCAAACCTTACTGTAATATCAGACAGCCTCAAGTATCCTCATGTAGACAGTCATACCTATGGTATATACCATTCATCAGCAAAGGGCTCATATAGGTCCATGAGCTGGTTCCTGGATGCAGAAGTAGATCAAATACTTACCGATGCCAGGAAGGCAGCAACAGAGGAAGAGCAGATGTCACTCTACAAGAAGTCGCAGGAACTTGTTACAGCAAAGTTCCCAGCAGTATACCTTGCGAATCCTACACATTACCTGGCATACAGGGATTATGTGAAGGACTACAACTATACCGGACTTATGGGATATGACCTTGCATTCTATGGTTTGACTATACAGAAATAGTGAATTTATTAGTCTGACATAACAGAATCAGCATGAAGATGAAAGCAAAGGGCTACCCATCTAAGGGCATTCCCTTTGCTTTTATCCAATGGTTAGACTTTTGACCTAACATGAATACATAATGAATGATGGAAGTGATACGATGAAAAAATATCTTGTCAAAAGGATACTGGGAATCATTCCTGCACTGTTAGGACTGTCGATACTCATATTCATACTAACGCGTCTTATGCCGGGCGATTCAATAAGGCTCGCAGCAGGTACGGACGCTACGCCGGCGCAGATAGAAGCCCTGAGGATCGAGATGGGTCTGGACAAGCCTGTATACATACAGTATTTCAACTATGTGAAGGGACTCTTCACTGGAGACTGGGGGCTTTCACTCAGGACCAAAAGGAATGTATTCCTGGATATCAGGGATACTTTTGCTGCAACCTTTGAGCTCAGCCTTGTCGGCATGATTTTCGCAGTTGCTATCGGTGTACCTATGGGAGTAATCGCAGCAGTCAGGAACAATAAGCTTTCTGATCAGATAATAAGGGTGACTTCGCTATCAGGCATAGCCCTTCCGAGGTTCTTCCTGGCTATTCTTCTCCAATTCTTCTTCTCATACGTACTTGGCTGGTTCCCGGTTATTGGCAGAGGCAAGGTGGTACCGACCGGGATAACTGGAATGCGCCTTTTGGACAGCCTTCTTACTTTAAACTTCGCTGCATTTGCAAATAGCTTCCAGCATATACTCCTTCCGGCAATGGCTCTTGCAATCGCATCAGCAGCCCAGATAATGAGGCTGACCAGGACGAACATGCTTGAGCAGCTTAACAAAGAATACATTGTTGCAGCCAATTCCTACGGGCTTCCGAGCAACCTCATATACAACAGATACATGCTAAAGAATGCATTCATATCTGTACTTACTACCATAGGAATGCAGTTCAGCTCACTTATCGGAAGCGCATTCCTTGTAGAGACTGTATTCGGCTGGCCCGGAATGGCATCATATAGTATAGCGGGACTTATGTATAAGGACTATAACGCAATTATTGGAGTAACAATGGTCATCGGTGTCATATTTGCTGTATCCAATCTTCTCGTAGATATAGCATACGGGATACTTGATCCGCAGATCAGGCTCGGAAAGGCATAGGGGGTGCGGAAAGAGTGGAAAACCAAAAAATGAAGTCAGATAACAGGAAGTACTCCAGCAGGAAGAAGATGATAAAAAGGTTCTTCAGGAACAGAATGACCATGGTAGGACTTGTTATAGTAGTAGTGGTACTTTTGCTTGCTGTATTCGCTGAACAGATAGTTCCTTTCCCCGATTCAAACACAATCGCAGTAAACTTCAAGATGATGAATAAGCCGCCAAGCAACATAAACCTGTTTGGTACGGATGAGATAGGAAGGGACGTCCTGAGTAGGACCATATACGGTGCAAGATACTCCCTGATGATGGCTGGGGTTGTGCTTACCATAGCTGTAATTATCGGAGTACCTCTTGGCCTCGTGGCAGGATACTATGGCGGGGCGGTAAATAGCGTAATAATGAGAATCACTGATGTATTTCTCGCAATTCCAAGTCTTATACTGGCATTGACAGTATCAGCAATCCTTGAGCCAAGCCTCATTAATTCCATGATAGCCATATCCTTCGGATGGTGGCCATGGTTCACAAGGCTTACCCAGGCGGAGACGCTGAAGATAAAGAACGAGCAGTTCATCGTCTCTTCTGAAGGGATAGGCGCGAGCAAGTTCAGGATAATGTTCAGTGAGATACTACCAAACTGTTTGCCTACGATTATCGTAAAGATATCCACTGATGTTGGCTTTGTCATACTGACTGGAGCGAGTCTTGGCTTTCTCGGACTCGGCGCTCAGCCCCCG
This sequence comes from Youngiibacter multivorans, assembly GCF_017873395.1. Classification (GTDB taxonomy): domain Bacteria; phylum Bacillota; class Clostridia; order Clostridiales; family Clostridiaceae; genus Youngiibacter; species Youngiibacter multivorans. The sequence continues at coordinate 37,786 of NZ_JAGGKC010000024.1, forward strand.
ACACCCGAATGGGGAACAATGATCTCCGAAGCCAGGGTATATCTGCCAACAGTATGGTGGTCATCCGTATTCCCGGGACTTGCCATACTTCTTACGATACTTGGATTCAGCTTCCTTGGAGACGGTATCAGGGATGCATTCGACGTGCGGGCGCAATAGGGGGTTATTGGAGATGAATAAGGAAAGACTTTTAGAAATAAATAACCTCAGCATAAGCTTCAAGACCGATGACGGTGATATACCAACTATAAAGAATGTCAGCATGCACATTAATGAGGGAGAGATCATTACTGTCGTTGGAGAGTCTGGAAGCGGAAAGTCAGTGACCATGAGGTCGATAATGAGACTGATAGCTACACCTCCTGCCATATATACAGGAGGGGAGATACTGTACAAGGGGAAAGACCTGCTCAAGGTATCCGAGGAGGAAATACGGAAACTGCGAGGCAGTGAGATATCCATGATTTTCCAGGATCCCATGACAGCGCTTAATCCCGTATTCACCATAGGCGAACAGATGGAGAATATCTACATATACCAGGGACAGAAGAGTACACGTTCGAAGCTTCCGCGAAGCAAAAAAGTCATGAAAAAGGAAGCAAGAGCGAGGTCCATTGAGCTTCTGGCGAAGATGAGCCTTCCAAATCCTGAAGGAATTCTCGGAATGTATCCATTTGAGCTTTCAGGAGGAATGAAGCAGCGTGTGATAATCGCAATGGCACTAATTAAGACGCCTAGGCTTCTTCTAGCTGATGAGCCTGGAACATCGCTTGATGTCACTGTGCAATCAAGCATAAATGAAGAACTTAAGAGACTGGTCCTTGAGGAGAAGATTTCCATGATCTTCATTACCCATAACCTGGGTGTTGCTAAACAGCTTGGGGAAAGGACGTATGTAATGAAGCTGGGCGAGGTTGTGGAGGAGGGCGAAAGCGATGAAGTTTTCCTTAATCCACGTGAAGAGTACACTAAGAGTCTCATGAATGCCCTTCCGAGGATAGTCTGATGGCAAATGGAGGTAATGACATGAATGATTATATTATAGAGTTCAATAATGTGAAAAAGTACTTCCAGCTGTCACATGGCGGGTTAGGAAAGAACAAGAAGATAGTGAAGGCAGTGGATGACGTAAGTTTCAAAGTGAAGCGGGGAGTCACGTTTGCTGTCATAGGTGAATCCGGTTCAGGAAAGTCAACAATGGCCAAGATGATTATGAAGTTCGAGGATGTGACAGAAGGAAAGATTCTTGTTGACGGGGAAGATATTTCTGCGATGAAGGATAAGGATAATCTGAAAGCATACAGAAGAAAGGTACAGATTGTGCATCAGGACCCAACTTCCTCGCTTAATCCAAGGAAGACAATCAAAGAGATCATAGAGGAACCGCTTATTGTACATAAGATCGGGGATGCGAAGGAGAGGCTTGAGAGGGTCAAAGAGCTCATACAGGTAGTTGATCTGCCGCTTAACTATATGGACAGATACCCTCATATGCTAAGCGGAGGACAGAAGCAGAGGGTTGGCATTGCACGTGCTATTGCGCTCAACTCAAAGCTGATAGTACTTGATGAACCTACCTCAGCACTTGATGTTTCAGTGCAGAGTAAGGTAATAGACCTGCTTAAGAAGATACAGAAGGAATTTAACCTCACCTACGTCTTCATAACCCATGACCTTGCTCTTGTCAAGAACTTCGCGGATTACGTGATAATTATGCAGAGAGGGAATCTTGTGGAAGAAGGAACGACAGAAGAACTGTTCAACAATCCGAAGCAGCAATATACAAGAAAGCTTCTCAAGGCTATTCCGGTAATCGGGGATGACGAGCAGGCATTCCTCGATAGGATACAGCTTGACGACCATACGATTTCGATGTAACAGGGGGTAACAATGACTTTAGATAGAAAAACCATAGAAGAACTGGCGACTGGTGGCGTCATACTCGGAGCAGGAGGTGGTGGTTCCAAGGAAATGGGACTGAAGGCTGGCCTTGCATCATTTGAATATGGTGAGCCAAGGATGATTCAAGTTGATAAACTTGAAGATAGTGACATGGTCGTTACCATATCAGGTGTAGGATCTCCGGCATCTAAGGGAGCATATATAGAAAACAGTTATTATAACAAAATAATTGAGATTCTGACCGAGGAGTTGGGTCAGAAGCCTGCTGCGCTCATACCAAGCGAAATGGGAGGTTCATCCTCTTTCGGACCGTTCATAGCTTCGGCCATAAACGGCATACCCGTACTTGATGCTGCCTGTAACGGAAGGGCTCATCCTCTCGGAACCATGGGTTCCATGGGACTCAATGAGACTAAAGGCTATAAGACTATTCAGGTAGCGATGGGAGGAGATCCTGCTGCTGACCATATGATAGAGATGACAGCCAAGGGAAGTGTTCCGGATACTGCAAGTCTTGTGCTTGCAACGGCTATAAGGGCTGGTGGGCTGGTTGTGGTTGCCAGGAATCCTGTACCTGTAAAATATGTGAAGGAAAAGGCAGCAGTAGGGTGCTACACTCACTCCCTGGAAGTTGGAAAGGCACATATGGCCGGTAAAACGGCCATGGAGAAAATCAAGAATGTGGCTGATGCACTTGGAGGTAAGATCCTCTGCCAGGGTGAAATAAACAGCTACATGCTCGAGACCAGGAACGGACTGGATGTTGGTGGATTCATTGTCAATGACGGCAAAGAATACTCGATCAAGTTCTGGAACGAATACATGGCAATAGACTGCGAAGGGGAAAGGCTCTTTACATTTCCTGATTACATGATGACCTTTGAGCTTGAGAAAGGAGAACCGATAACTACAGCCAATATTACTGAAGGAATAAGTGTAGCTGTGGTGACCGCACCAAGGACCAGTCTGATACTTGGAGGAGGAATGTTTGAAGCCTCAGGTTACAAAGCTGTGGAGGATGCAATAGGAATACCTATGCTCCCGTATGTACAGGATCTGGTAAACAAATAGATATAATTGATAAGGAGAATTTGCAATGCTGATGAAACAGATACTTGAAGTTTTTGAAATACTGGACAGTCCATCCGCCAGCGGTGAGGAAGCGAAGAAATATCTTCACTCAATAAAGCCTGATGCTGATGTCGAGACATATAGGATAGTGGGCCCAAAAGGCGGCACAGACATGTTCAAGGTAAGGATACCAGGTAAGAATGGAAAATCATCAGGAGGAACAGCTCCCACTATAGGACTTCTGGGCAGATTAGGCGGACTTGGAGCAAGGCCTGAGCAGATAGGTTTCGTCTCGGACGGTGATGGGGCACTTGTAGCCATAGCTGTGGCAGCAAAGCTTCTGTCAATGCAGGCCAAGGGAGATTACCTTGAAGGTGATGTGTTTGTATCGACCCACATCTGCCCTGATGCTCCGACAGCTCCACATAAGCCGGTACCATTCATGGGGTCTCCTGTTGAGATGTCACAGGTCAATCGTGAAGAGGTCACTCCTGAACTTGATGCGGTTCTTTCAGTGGATACCACAAAAGGAAACAGGGTAATCAACACAAGGGGATTCGCGATATCACCGACTGTCAAGAGCGGTTATATACTAAAGGTGTCTGAGGACATTCTTGGAATAATGCAGACAACGACAGGCAGGCTGCCATATGTGTTCCCGCTGTCCATGCAGGACATCACTCCATACGGAAACAATGTATACCATCTGAACAGCATACTCCAGCCTGCTACAGCGACTGATGCACCTGTAGTAGGGGTAGCTATAACGACAGAAACCATGGTAGCGGGAAGCGCCACAGGCGCAAGCCACTGCACAGATTGCGAGGAAGCTGCAAGGTTCATGCTCGAGGTAGCGAAGTACTTCGGCAAGGGCGACTGTTCATTCTATGACAAGGATGAGTATCAGCTGATAGAGAAACTTTACGGCCCCATGACACACCTTCAGACGCTTGGAAAGGCGTAGGTGGCAGCATGAAGGTTGGTGCCATAACGGTTGGACAATCTCCTAGAGTTGATGTGACCCCGGACCTTTTACCTATATTCAGAGACAAGGTCGAGCTTATCGAGACCGGAGCTCTTGATGGCCTCAGCTGCGAGGAGATAGCTAAATTCGCACCTGAAGAAGGCGACTACGTCCTTGTTTCAAGGATGAACGATGGAGGTTCTGTCACCTTCGCGGAGAAGCACATACTCCCAAGGCTTCAGGAATGCATCTACAAGCTGGAGGAACAAGGTGTTTCATTGATTATATTCTTCTGCACAGGTAATTTCCCTGTGGAATTTGACTCAAAGGTACCTCTTGTATTCCCCAATATGGTGCTTGGCAACATAGTGCCATTGCTGACCAGGAAGAAAAGCATAAGTGTGCTCATACCATCAGAACTTCAGGTTGAGCAGGCCAGGGTGAGATGGGAAAAGCTTGTCGATAATGTCACTGTTTTCGCAGCTTCGCCATACGGAAAGTTTGAAGATGTCAGGCTCGTCGCGGAAAAGCTGATTGAAACCGACAGCGACCTCGTGGTCCTAGACTGCATAGGATACACCCAGGAAATGAAGGATATGGTATTTAAACTGACAAAAAAGCCTGTAGTATTGCCTAGGACACTGGCAGCAAGGATAGTAACTGAAATTGCTGACATAGGATAAATTTAATAGAAATATGAAAAGAGACCTGGATGGAGCTATTTTGTTTCCATGCAGGTCTGTCTTTTGCAGTGAAATTGGGTTTTCTAATGTTTTGCACACTCCATGCCATTGCAAATGTTGCAGGCTTTACAATGTGAACCAATAGTCTTCACTGCATTCATAAGCAGTCAAATATAAGACTTATCTTAATCGATATTGAAAAATGACCCTCACCTAAACTACCAGTGAGAGTCACATTTTCAATATAACTTCATTACAACCAGGTTCCATTTAAGATTTCTTTTGCTTCGCGTGTCATTGGAATAACATCTTCTTGATTAATGTATTTAGCATCAAATTTACGGTTAAGTGCAGCAAAATGTCTCAGGCCAAAAGCAATTTTTTGAAGATATGAGTAGGTACCGATGGCACCAAAGGAGATTTTATCTGCATCTGGTCCGTAAAGACTGCGCAATTCTGGTAAATGCCTGAACAAAGCTTCACTTGATTCACCAAATCGTTCTAAATGCTTAGGAATAGTACCATTTTCCAAGAGTTTTCCTATCTTCTCTCCCACCATAGCCGCAGCCATTGCAGGACGACAAAGTCCAACTAATTTAACATATGGCGCCCCAATCGCCAATGCTTTATAGACCTGATCTTCACTAGCAATACCTCCTGTAATCGCAATATCTGGAATAACCATGCCAGCACTTTCCAGTCTCATGCAAATTTCCGGTAAAATACTTTCAATACATACTGCAGGTAAACCCCATTCATTCATCATTTTACTTGGACTATAGCCCGATCCACCACCTGCACCATCAAATGTAACAAGATCTACATCTAATGCAGCACCGATACGAATAACTTCTTCAATATCACGTCTATCAAATCCAGCCATTTTGAAATAGACATTTTTCATACCCATCGTTCTCAAAGATTCAATTCGCTCTCTTAAAGACTCTTCGGTCCACATCGGTAACCGTTTATAACTCCAAAATTCAGGACAGGCGTTTTTTTCATAAAGCTTTATGATTATAGGATCTTCAGGGTCTGGATGTACTATGACACCTTTCTTTTTTATAGCCAAAGCCTCTTGCAAACTACCAATCCTTATCGCAGGTTGAGTTCCCTTAGCCGCTTGACCGAATTTGAACTCTATAGCTGTAAAGCCGCATTGGGTTATGGCAAATTCTGCTAGACCCATATTAAAGTCTTCAAGATTACATTGGAGAATTATTTGACCGTATCCTCTGTAATATTGATTAAATGTCTCGCGAATTTCCTTCAACTTTTCGAATTTTACTATTTTCCCGTTAAAATCTAACTGAAGATTTGGGTCTTTACTAGGAGAGCCTTCACCAATCACACAACAAATACCCGCCATCGCTGCACCAGCAAAATAATCTTTCCAGTTTAACTTAATGAGAGCAGGTAAAATAATTGGCATATTCAATTTTACTGGGTTTCTATGTCCAATGGTTGTTGATAGAACCACCCCGAAAATCGTAGCCTCCTCGCTATCCGCCGGGCATCCCATCGCACCAAAGGCACGTCCATTAATATTAAAATGAGAATAATCTATAGGATAGTCTTTTTCACTCGCCACTTGGTTATCTCCTGTATTTGTCGGATAAACAACAGATTTTCCAAGCACAGCAGACAGACCGATTTCACAGGTTCCTACACAATCAGCAGTACAAAGAGAGCACATCCCAGAACAAGGTGTTGTTTTATCACTTCGCATTTTGGTGTCATTAAAGGATGATGAGAGCTTTGAACTATAAGTCATATGAATCCCTCTTTCATTTTTATTTTAATATTACTCCACTTCATTATAGATGTAAAAACTGGTGATTACATGTTGAACAATCAGTGGCATTTTGTACTAGGAATTTGTCTTCAGTCTATCTTTGCCTTAGCTTGCAGTCAATCTTAAATATTTGCACTTTTAATTATATCCCTTAGTATACTATTTATGATAGGATAAGGATATTCGCTAAAACCAACGTTATTGTACATAAAGTTTATTAAGGAGTGTGAGTATTGCTTTCTCAGATAAGCTGACAGATGGATGTATCAAAGATAATTTTCGATTAAAGCTGGATAAAGGATTCATTATCTGTGAAATCTGAACCAAAATTTAAGGCAGTTATACAATTAATGTAGGATAACAAATCAAATATCAGTTCCACTACAAAAAACTTCCTCCACTTAAGAAAATTGATCACATGTTAGAGATACTTAATCTAAAATGACTTTAGCGGTTTACAAATTAAATCACGGGACCTCTGAATGCCAGAAGGAGATGTTAGCATTGACCATTGAAGAATTACGCTATTTCGTTGAGGCTGGAAAGTGCGGGAGTTTTTCTGCAGCAGCAGAGAAACTTCATATATCTCCACAGGGGCTAAGCCAGGGTATCCGCCATCTGGAACAGGACATAAATGTTTTGCTCTTTCAAAGGACGACATCAGGTGTATCGCTTTCTGAAATTGGTCTGCAGGTATTTGATCATGCTTCAAATATCTTAGATAGCCTGGATCAGATAAAGACCTGTGTGAACGGGCACAGGGGAAAACACACTGAACGGCTTTGCTGTGCTGTTAAGTCATCCAGACTTGGCAATACATTAAAAATTCATTTGGATCAATTTCAGAAAGAATCTGGAATTGTCATTGATGTTGTAGATTTTAGCAATATAAAGCAAAGAGGCAAACTGTTGATGTCCAACAAGGTTGATTTGCTTTTTGAATTCAAAGAGATATTGCCATGCAATGACCATTTTAATGAGCAGCTTATTTTCCGGTCATACATGTGGCCGATTTTGAATGGTGAAAACTCATTGACTTCAAAAGAAACATTGTGCTGGAAGGACTTGAGAGGTATAACGGTAATCGCTGAAAGCGATAAGCATATCTACATTCCCTATCTTAAAAATAAATTCCAGAAATATGGACTGAAGCCTGAATTCGAATTTTGTTTTGATGCGCATTATTGTCTTGAGGTTTTAAGCAAGAGTCCAGAAAAAGTGTACTTCACTACAGATTCAGCGTACCGTCAGTATTTGGATACACATAAGAACTTAAAATGCTGTAGCAATGAAGATCCTCTCTATCTGGAATATACGGCATTCATCAAGAAAGAGCTTGCTGACGATGCGGTCTATCAGGAACTTGTATTATATTTACGTGATGTTATGAAAGACTATAGTGCATTGAAGATCACCAAGGAACATCCTCAGAGCAGGTAAAGAATCTCATGGATTATGAAGATTGAATAGAGTTAATGAACATTGACTAAAACCTGTAAGAGCCTTGTTCTGAAAATAAATAAGAACAACAGATGAGCTTTGGCACTCTACCTACACCATTAAATTAGTTAACCACAAAAGCAATTGGATCCATATTGGCGTTTCTTTGCTAGTTAACGAGCCAATATATGTGGTGAATACATGAGAAATACATTTCCAGTTATTCAGTACAATAGGAAAATTTCCAATAGGGTCATCGATGCTTACTGCATCCGATGACCTCATCTTTTCTCCTAAGAGAGTCTTTACTGAAGATTATGCCTGACCTGAGATTAAATGAAATGGTTTAAATGAAAAGGTTTAAACGTTCCGTTAAACTGCTGTTTATTCTAAGAGGCGGGCAAAGCTGTGATAATAAATATGTAAGCAGATGAATAAGTTCATAGCTCCAATATCACATCTTGAGAATAAGGAGGATAAGAATTGGAAAAATACTGGCGAATTCCTAACCCAATTAAACCATTGTTTAAAAAAGAACTAGAACCTTTCCCATCAACAAAATTTTTTGACCAACTTTCTTTCATCGGCAATCCTAATGTCGGCTGTTTTGTTCTGGAAACATCCGAAGGTATTATAATGATTGACTGTATGGAACCACAGAATCAATATGTGGAAATGATCGAGAAGGGGTTTTCAGATTTAGATCTGGATATCAAGGATCTGAAGGTAATTCTGATTACACACGGGCATGGTGACCATTACGGTAAAGCAGATTATTTCCGTGAAAAGTATGGATGCAAGCTCTATATTTCAAAAATCGATTATGAATATGCTCTTCAGGACTACAGAAGTCCGGTAGGTGTTTTGAGCTTTGAAATCAATGACTACCTTGATGATATGGATGTGTTCAAGCTGGGTGACACACAGGTTACCTGTGTAATGACACCAGGTCACACACCAGGCTGCCTTTCTTACATATTCCCGGTAACTGATGAAGGGGTAAAACACATGGTAGGCATTTGGGGTGGAACTGGAATACCCCGTGATCCCGGACTGATTAATGATTATCTGAATTCAATCAGAAGATTCACTAGGATATGCGATGAAATGGGCTGTGATGTAGAGATTTCATCTCATCCGTTTGTAAACAACGGGATTAATCGTCTGGAGATCATCCGAAACATAACCGATGGGGTACATAATCCATTTGTTGTGGGAAAAGCTGGGTATCAATACACCATGAAGGGTTTTGAAAAAATGTGTCTCGAAAGCATGGAAAATTAGGGGGGGAATAATAATGGAAAAGGTAAAGACATTGGAAAAGTCAAGTATAATGGATAAGGTAAAACCACAGGGAATGTCAAATTCATCGGTTATCCATCTGATGATCAGTTTATTCTTTATGTTCATTTTCGGCAGAATATGCCCTACCTGGTCAACGGTTACCCGAATGGGAGTTCAGGGTCTTAGCATATTGATTGGTGCCATATGGCTTATCTCCAATCGTTTCGGTCTCGTCTTTACGTCATTTTTAGGTATGTTTGCAGTAGTCGCTTCTGGGTACAAGACGGGGAATGCCATACTATCTACGACTTTAGGAAGCGATGTTGTCTTCCAGCTGATATTGGTTTTCGTATTTGTATATGCCATTTCAGAAACCGGTGCTGATGCGGTTCTTGCAAGATGGATGATTTCCAGGAAGAGTTTGAATGGCAAGCCAGTCCTTTTCAGTGTTGTATTCATGCTTTCAATTACATTTCTTGCTGCAATAGTAAGTTCGCTTGGAGCTTTCATGTTCTCAGTAGCGATGATAAACTCCATAGCAAAAGCAACAGGCTATGAGGAAAAATCACAGTGGAAGAAGACTATGATGACTGGTGCAATCTGTACTTCATCCATAGGAGGCGCAATACTACCATTCAAAGGTCTGTCACTGATGATATTCAACATGTTTACGATCGGAATCAAGGCATCCGGTATTCAGATAAACCAGGTTGCATATATGGGTTCAGCCTTGATCGCAGGCTTGCTGTTCTCGGTAGCTTTTGGTCTCAGCGTAGGTCCGCTATTCAGAGTTGACTTTACAAAACTCAGGCAGGCTGATGTAGCGGCCATCACCCAAGAAGGCGGAACCAAAATGAACAAAGCTCAGGTAATAGTGATGCTTTCATTTTTTGTAGGGTTCCTCTATTCTATAGCAATGATCTGGGTACCAAAAACCAGTCCTAACTATCCTTTGTTTGCTGGAGTCGGACAGGGCTTCTGGTTCATGATAATTCTGGTTGGACTATCACTTATCCGCATTGATGGAAAGACTATAATAAATATCGATCAGATCATAGGAAAAGCTGTCAATTGGGGTATAGTATTCGCAGTTTGCATGTTCACCATAGTTGGTATGATGATATCAGACAAGGAAGTCGGAATTCAGTCATGGTTAGGTAATGTACTTTCCGGTGTCTTTGGTAATATGTCATTCCCGGTGTTCATGATTACCCTGGTTCTGGCAACAATACTTCTAACCAACACATTTTCAAATACAGCTACAGCCGTTATAATCGGTACACTTACAGCTCCATTCATTTTGCAGTATGCTACAAGTGCAGGAATTAATCCTAATGCGGTTATCCCAGCTGTTGTTATGTCAGCCAGCTGCGCATACCTGACAATGGGAGCGGGAGGTTCATCTCCTATATATCTGGGTCTTGATTGCATGAAGGGTGAAACCAAATGGGTATGGACCTATGGCCTAATTGCCTTAGTACTAGAGGTAACTATGACAACCGGAGCCTTCATCCTATGCTCATATCTCCTGTAGCATTTGAGCAATCGGACTTGCCAAATGCCTCATAGAGATAGGCCGTTATGATTGTAAACTGAAGATTGAAGGACGCCTGTGTTGAAGCCAATGGCGGATCAACACGGGCATCCTGCTTCTTCAGCATCATGTAATGGCATTTATTGTGGGGGATTGTTCCAGAGAACTAATGTCTTATTAATGATTGCGTTCTGCCAAATCAGTCCGCTTGCTCTCAGTTAATATCTTTGACGTATCCAGCATCAAGGCTTTAAAGGCGGAGAGGGGCTTGAATAGTATGGATAGTGGATATAATCTTATAGAGAAAGTTTAAACATATGGAGAGTAACAAGTTTTGCCGCGAAAGGAAAAATATGGCTAAGAAATCTGGATTCATAACATCTGCATTCATCAAAATTTGCTTGATCAACTTCATATCAATGTTCGGACAAACCATGACAAATACATTAATACCCAAATTCGCTGACTCTTTAGGTGCTGCGCCATTAATTGTGGGAGTAGTTACAAGCTCATTTTCAATATCAGCACTACTCATTAAACCATTTTCCGGACCTGCGATTGACTCTTTCAATAAGAAATATGTTTTGCTGATGGCAAACCTGTTTATTGCCATAGCATACTATGGATATAGCATGTCTTCGAGCGTGCAAATGATTATAATATTCAGGCTCATACATGGATTCGGGCTTGGTTTTACGGTAATTGCCTGTCTCACCCTTGTTTCTGAAGCTGTGCCAGATTCTCTGCTTACTTCAGGTATAGCCGTATTTTCAATTGCCGCTGCAGTCGCTCAAGCGATCGGACCCGGGTTAGGGTTAGCGCTATCCAGACAATTTGGATATAGACAAACATTTCAAATTGGGATGTCTATCATGTTGATTGCCGCATTTGCAGTGTTGGCTCTAGATAACAGTAAAAAGAGCAACGTGCCATTCAAAGTGTCATACAAAAATATCTATGCAAAAGAAGCGTTGATACCTGCCATAATAATGTTCTTTTTAGCGGCAGTTTATGTAAATATCAATTCATACCTTGTACTGTATGCAATGGAAGTGAATGTGACCAATATCGGACTGTTCTATACAGTCAATGCAATTGTTCTTCTAATATCCAGACCAATTATTGGAAAGTTTTCAGACAGATTTGGCGTAGTAAAGGTATTGCCAATGGCAATTATCTTCTATGGGATCTCAATGGTCATGATAAGCTATTCAAACAGTATCGAGAGATTCATTGTGGCAGCAGTCATCAGCGCATTTGGATACGGAGCGTGTCAGCCGATAATCCAGTCATTATGCATGAAAAGCGTAACTCGCGAAAGGCGAGGTTCAGCAAGTGCAACCAGCTATTATGGTACTGATTTGGGATACATGATCGGACCGCTTATTTCAGGGGTTATGATTGAAAGATTTGGATACGCAATAATGTTTAGGACCATACCGTTACTGCTTGTTTTTCCTCTACTGATCTTTTACTTCTTTATCGATAAGCTGAATGCCATTGACATGAAATCAAGATTAGACTGTAAGGACATTTCCGACTTATCCATTACTGACAATTTTGAGTAGTGAATCCATTTGTTTGACGTAGTTTAGCTATATGATAAAACGAAATGATTGAAGATTACGAAGATAAAATTTAGGCTTCATTGGATCCTATAAGCCGAATGTCAAAGGACTTCAATGAAATTTCATGATTATCCCTATAATGAATCATGAGACTGGCTTTTGTGACGAATTTGGTACAAATGAGAATTGATTGAGACAATTAAGGATGTGGAACTAAGAGGGAGGCTTTTCACATTATTGCAAATATTAGTATGGTCATATTTTTACAGATTGGTGGTCTATTATTTTATTCATCCCTTCACCAACGTTAGTGAAGGGATGACAATAACTTAAGTTTTAAGGGCCTACATCAACTCAGATGCTCATTTCCTGTATAGTAAGTTTTTCCAGTTCATTATTAAAAGACAGAGATTAAAGAAAACAATAAGCTTTGACATAAATATTGGGCTACTGGGTCCGAATGTTCTTAGCTCGCTGTTTGATATGGTTCTATAATAGTGGTATGATTTAATCATAAACAATCTTGGCAACTTATGTATCTTAATGGACTTGTTAGAAGGGTTATGATGGTTAAGATCATTTGACTTTCAATCAGGACAGATTAAGCCATAAAAGGGGACGTTTGTAATGAACAGGAAAAGATTTCTAGTTACTCTCGTTTTTATGATGGTTATAATTCTTGCTTTTGGTAATGTAAATGTTGTAAATGCAGCTAAGAAAGATCCATCCGCTCCTATTGTTACCGCTGAAGTTATTAAGGAAACGCTTATTGCTAAATGTAATTATTCTTGGGCAAATGTTCCAGCTAATGAAGGCTATGTGGTACGTTATTTCCTGAAGGCCTGGTACACAATCCCAGTCACTGTTTCAGCGTCTTCCGGGACTGTAGAAACTGGCTTGCCAATAGGTATCCAACTTCCACCTAAGAAAGCAGAGAAACTTATTTTTATTGTAGAGTTGCTCGATCCATCAGGTAACGTGATTTCTTCTGAAAGTGACTTCTGTACATATTGACAATATAACGGACAAAAACTTCCAGAATATAATCAGTTTGATGTACCATATAACTCGTATGACTTACTATAAGCATTTAACAGATTACAGTGCAAATATCATAATTGACCACTTAAGATTGGATTATGTTCCATTCTGAGGTGGTCTCTATCATTTTGGTTATATTTAGATAAATTATACATGGTATAGATTTATCATAAAATTAGCTATAAATATGAAATAAATATAAAGGTAAATTAGTAAAGACAAATGGTATACAGCTTTATTAAAAGGATGAGGTGAAATAATATTTAAATGCATTCAGTTTAAAGATAGTAAAAACCCACAATAGCATCTGTATCGAGGTCCTTAACATGAATGACATGCTAATAGAGCCACTAACTGGCAAAAAGCATTTCTGATGTATCATTGACGAACCTTGTATCTAAACTGCAGTAAAGGCCATGGTATGGGAAAGAAGTCATCAGGATAAGTAGATGGTTTCCGGCAAGTCAGATATGCACTGAGTGCGGCCACAGTGAAGGGAAGAAGCCACTCTATGTGAGGGAGTGGACATATCCTGTCTGGCATGCGCATCATGACTGTGATGTCAACGCAGCAAGAAATATTCTGGCTGAAGTGCTCAGTATAAGAACGCAATGGCTGAAGTCTTAAGGAAACGGGTACAAGCAATTCCACCGGAATTGTGGGATAGTCTGAAAAAAAGAGAAACTTATGCAGGCAAAGAATTAAACCTTTAAGTATGCTTTGTTTCGAAGAATCACGTGACTTTTATCAAGAGATAAAATCCATATGAGTACAGCAGTTTATAATAGGTAAAACCGTAAATATGTCATAATTTACATGTTGATAAATATATTATGACAATTATAAATTTAAAGTATGGTGTTGTATATAATTAATATTAGTAAAGAAGTAAGCAATATTGAAAACGTGAGTGCAAAAGCGCGAAAATCGACAATGATTGCAATAAATTACATGATAGGGAAGTGTTATTATGCCTTTCTATAATTTCAGGAAAATTTGGACACCATTGCAGTTTTTTGGGATCAGTTTGTATTTGGAAAAGAGCCATGGGACCCTCTGGTACCGTGTTGGAAATGGCAGGCGCCAGCCTATTAAGAAGGTATAGGAACAAATACCTATGAAAAACCGCTTGAAGCTATCCCGGAAGATAATCAGTCTGTGGGATCTGCAAAAAGAATGTTAGTCTTATAGATCCATGCATAACCCCACCAAGCAGGCAGATGATAATCATCTGTTCACTTGGTGGGCTTTTACATTGAGCAGGGTTTTTCGATTTTGCATCTGTGGAACTATAAATATTCCATAAATGTCAGTATCTCAATAGTTCATTAGCGAATCTTGAAATTAAAGATAACACAGCTGTTGAAAATTCAGATTCGAGAAGCGATAAATTCAAAATATTTTAGAAATCACACTTTGATAATAATACATAGGAATGTATAATTATAATGTAAACGTTTTGGAGGTGTTGTGATGGAAATTAAAAAAATTGGTGTAGCAGGATCCGGGACAATGGGTTCATCCTTAGCAGAAACCTTTGCCAAATTTGGGTACGAGGTTTATCTGTATGACATTGCTGATGCCCAGCTGGAAAGAGCAAAAAAACTGATTACCTTGAACCATGAAACTGAAGTCAAGGAAGGGATGCTCACTCCTGAAAATGCTGATGCATTGCTTAAGCGTATCTCCTATGGCTCTGACATACAGGGCTTCAAGGATGTGGATTTCCTTATTGAAGCGATTCTTGAGAAGATCGAGGTGAAGCATTCATTCTGGGGAGAAGTCTCCAAAATAGTACCGGACCATGCGGTGCTTTGCTCCAACACTTCCGGTCTGAGTATCACAAAGATTGCAGAAGCGGTTCATCTACCTGAAAGATTTGGAGGAATGCACTGGATCAATCCACCACATATCATCCCTTTGGTGGAAGTAATCTCTGGGGACAAGACCACCGCAGAAGCTGCTGAGGTCATATATCAGCTTGCTGTAAAATGCAAAAAGAAACCAGTTAAAGTCCATGATGCACCAGGATTTGTGCTTAACAGGATCCAATTCGCCATCATGAGAGAAGCCCTAAATATCGTACAGGAAGGAATCACCACAGTGGACGGTGTGGATGATGTCATGAAGTATGGACTGGGACTCCGTTATGCGGTGTTCGGACCATTTGAAGTTGCCGATTTGGGCGGACTGGACATATTCAGGAATATTTCCTCATACCTGTTTGCTGACCTATCGAACGCGGACAAGGAATTTGGTCTTCTGAAGGAGCACTTTGAGGCCGGAGAACTGGGAGTCAAATCCAAGAAGGGTTTCTACGATTATGCCGATGGCAAGGATATGGAACAAATCAGGTACCGTGACGAAATGTACACAAAGCTCCATAAGCTTCTTTACTCTGGAGAGTAGACTTTGTCGATATACCCGATGAGAAAGCATAAATATAACTAGAATCATATACGCCCACCAGATAAGAGATAAAAATCACTCTTATCTGGTGGGTTTTTGAAATGTATGACAATACACCAGTAATGATGATCATTTCATTTCTTGCCATTTTCTCCTGACGATATTAGCCATGAAGTTTGAGCCTCCAGGGAAAAATCAATCCCGTCTATACAAAGGTCTATGTAATCTGGACTTATCTATACTATGCAGAATAAGTATGATTCTCAAATGCGGATTTTAAAAATGTCACATTGCTGATAGTCCCAAATTACTATATTTTCATGATTAACTAAAAGGATTGAAACATATTGAGAGACAGGCATGTATGGGATAACAGCTTCCTTACCTGCCTGTGCTTTATCTTTCCATCAATTAAACCGTCATGCTGAATTAGGTTATGAATCATGTAAAGTATCTCTGGTCTCTGATTTAGAAACAGTCAAACAGATGCACACCTGGATACGCCTACTTTGTTTGAATAGTCTTAGCCTATGACTCAATAGGTATTAAGTATTATACAGAAAAAAGAGGCGTTGGTAATATGTAAATGGGAAATCGATTTCAAATAATGTCTTAGGGGGAAAATCATGACACCACAGATCATTACGTTATTATTATTGGCTATTGTTGTTGTTCTTCTGGTAACTGAAAAGATGCCCATGTCTTGTATCGGATTAGGTGTAATCGCTGTACTGACACTTACAAAGGTCCTGAAACCCGCTGAAGCGCTGGCCCAGTTTGCAAGCGGAAGCATAGTGCTGATAAGCTGCGTATTCCTGATTAGCGGAGCGATGATGGAAGTCGGTGTCGCGCAGCTTATTGGAAACAAGGTAAGGCAGATTGTTGACAAGTCCAAAGGCGGAGAAACCATGGTGATCCTACTCATCATGGCAGCAACAATGGCAATGTGTACCGCATTACCAAGGGTTGGAGTTGCCGGAGCCCTTATTCCTATAATAATTTCGATATCCATGGCAACAGGAATAAGCAGAACCAAGCTTCTCTTCATCATGGCGCTTACTGCAAGCTTCGGTGGATCGATAACCCTTATAGGGACACCTCCGAACCTTCTTGCTAAAGCTGCACTTGAGCAGGCGGGATTAGGTACAATAGGATTCTTCGATTTCGCAGTCGTCGGTATTCCACTAGCAATCATGGGAACTATCTTCATCCTTCTTGTTCGAAACAGCAGCCTTATACCAGCACGATTCCAGGAAGAGATTGTCGATGTATCTAAGATAAAGGAACAGGCCAAGTTGGATCCTTCACTGAAGAAGAAACAGGTTCTCACAGGCTTAGTATTTGCAGTATTCATCCTGTCGATCATATTTGAAAAGCAGACTGGAATACAGGCATATATAGTAGGTATAATTGGCGCGGCGGTGCTTGTCACAACCAAGACAGTCACTGAAAAATTCGCTTTCAACCAGAGCATCAACTGGGGAATGACATTCTTCATAGTTGGAATGCTTACATTAGGGGATGCGATGAGCAAGTCCGGAGCAAGCAAACTGCTCGCAGATAATGTAATGTCAATGGTAGGCAGCAATCCAAGTCCTTTATTACTTACCGGAGTCCTATTTCTTTTGGCTGCAGTCCTCACCCAGTTCATGTCTAACACTGGAGCTGCAGGAATGCTGATACCATTCGGAATATCTTTGGCATCAGGTTTGGGTCTGGATCCTAAGGCTGTAATAATGGCCATTGTAATTGGATGCAACAGCTCATTCATGACACCGATGGCAACACCAGCAAATACAATGATAGTAGGACCTGGAAACATAAAGTTCATGGATTGGGTAAAGGTTGGAATTCCGCTTATGGTAATGACCTTCATATTAGCTATGGTGGTACTGCCTATGGCATTCCCTCTATAAAATACAAAAGTGAAAGATATGGTGAAACTTGATGGGAATTAGTGTGTTTGACAATGAGCTGTACAAATATAACTACAGCGCTGATGAAATGAATAAGATATTCGATGATAAGAATCTGTTGCAGAAATGGCTCGATGTGGAGGCAGCTCTTGCAGCTGCTGAAGCAAAGGTAGGACTTGTACCGGATGATGTCGCTGCCATAATAAAGGAAAAAGCCAAAGTAGAAAATATTGACATGGAGATCATAAAGAAGCAGGCAATAATAACAGGACATCCGTTTATGCCGCTACTAAGGGCCTTTACCCCGATTTGCGGTGCAGCAGGGGAGTACGTCCATCTGGGTACGACAACACAGGACATGATGGACACGGCGGAAATACTGCAGATAAGGGAAGGTTATGAGCTTATCCTTAAGCAGCTGAAAGAGCTATATGAAGAGCTGCTTAAGAAGGCTGAGGAAAAGAAGAAGACAATAATAATGGGCAGGACCAATGGGCAGCATGCTCTGCCAATAACAGTAGGATTCAAATTCGCTGTATGGGCAAGTGAAACAAAAAGACATATACAGCGGCTTGAAAGCTGCAAGGATAGGCTGTTTGTAGGACAGTTTTCCGGGGCAGTCGGCTCACTGGCATCACTGGGCGAGAATGCGATTCAAGTCAGGAAGTTCTTCTTCGAAGAACTGAACCTGAATTCACCGGACATTACCTGGAACACTTCCAGGGATAATGTTGTAGAAATAGCATCGATCCTGGGCATCATGGCGTCAACGTTGAGCAAGATAGGTAACGAGGTCTATGCGCTGCAGAAGCAGGAGTTTTCTGAGTTCGAGGAATTCACGGGACATGGGGCTGTAGGCAGCAGCACAATGCCTCATAAAAAGAATCCATTCATATCGATGCAGATAGTGTCGCTGGGAAGACTCGTAAAGATTGCAGTAGCAGAAGCGTTCGAAACACTGGAAAATGAGCATGAGCGTGATCCTCGTTCATTGTCAGTGGAATGGGATTATGTGCCAAGGGTGTTCTGCTTCGCAAGTGCAGCATTGGAAAAAACAATAAACCTGGTAAGCAATCTTGTCATTAAGGAAAAGAACATAAACAAGAATATCAATATACTGCAGGGACTGGTGTTCAGTGAAAAGATAATGATGAAGCTCAGCAGCAGTATTGGAAGGCAAACAGCCCATGACCTTATGCATGAACTTGCACTTGAAGCGCTTGAGAATGGTACACCGCTTAAGGATATGATCATTGGCAACAAGGAGATCATGGAACACTTTACAAAAGAGGAAGTCGAGGAAAGCCTCAAGGCTGAGAACTACCTGGGACTTTCAGAATACTTCGTTGACGAAGTTCTGGCAAGGTGATAATAGTATTGGAATGCACTCAGAATGACCTCAATAATGATTTTTGAAGATATTCATAATGAAATTCTTAAGTTGGTGTCGGGGATTTCCATACACCATAGGTAATTCATGTTTGCATGGCTAACAAAATAGAGAATGACAATTTCCGCAAATACATTAAAATGGCAGTTCCCCATTCGCTCGGATGGGGATTCGCTGCTATAAGCAACAATATATCACAACAGCAATATTGCTAGATGAACTGCTATAAATTTATTTCATCAATAGTATAGCAACCTGCAAATATCTTAAGTAAGTTGAAGATGTCCAAGGTTTCATGAAGCAACGGTGAATACGCAACAAGCTAAACAGTTGAAGAACATAAGATATCAAGGGAGGAAATAATGTCTACAATATATGAAAGAGCGCTTGAGAAGCATGTCGAATGGAAAGGGAAGCTTGAGGTTTCGCTTAAAGCTCCGCTCGAAACAAACGATGACCTTAGCATGGCGTATACTCCAGGGGTGGCACAGCCCTGCTTAGAAATCGAAAAGGATCCTGACAGCGTCTACAAGTACACTTGGAAGGGGAACAGTGTGGCTATAGTGACCGATGGGTCTGCTGTATTGGGGCTGGGAGATATCGGACCAATGGCAGGACTTCCGGTTATGGAAGGCAAGGCGATTTTGTTCAAGAAATTCGCAGGAATCGATGCCGTACCCATTTGCCTGGATGCCAGGGAACCGAAGGAAATAGTAAGGATAGTCAAGGCTATAGCTCCAGCCTTTGGTGGAATCAACCTTGAAGACATTAGCGCTCCAAGATGCGTTGAGATAGAAAGGGCGCTGATAGAAGAGCTTGAAATACCAGTATTCCATGATGACCAGCATGGAACTGCCATTGTAGTTACGGCCGGACTTATAAATGCGCTTAAATTGGTCGGTAAGAAAGCAGAAGACGTTACAGTTGTGATCAGCGGCACTGGAGCCGCAGGCAGCTCGATAATAAGGATGTTGAAGAAACTGGGAGTAAAGACAATATATGCATTCAACAAGGACGGCATGGTTGTCAGGGAAGAATACGAAATGTATGACCACCTGGTAAGGGAGCTTGTTGAAATTACAAATTCACAAAGAAAAAAAATGTCCATTGCGGAAGCTTTGAAGGAAGCGGAAGTCTTTATTGGCGTTTCAGCGCCGGGGCTGTTGACTGCAGAAATGGTATCTGAAATGAAGAAGGACCCAATCGTGTTCGCTCTGGCAAATCCTGAACCGGAGATAAGCTATGCTGAAGCGGTTGCTGGAGGAGCACGCGTTGTAGCGACTGGAAGAAGTGATTATCCGAATCAGATCAATAACGTCCTGGCTTTCCCAGGTCTTTTTAGAGGTGCTTTTGACGTAAGGGCAAGGAAGATCAACGAAGAGATGAAGATGGCCGCTGCAATCGGAATCGCATCTTTGGTTTCCGATACTGAGCTCAATGAAGAGTATATAGTTCCATCAGCATTGGATCCTAGAGTCACTGCTGTCGTAGCAAAAGAAGTAAGTAAAAAAGCGGTTGAAACAGGCGTTTCCTCACTTTAGGTGGACTGACAGGATCAGACTGAAACTACCTGCTTAATCAGTTAAAAAGAGAATTTGAATTAATGACCTTATGGTGGGTTTCACGATAGGATGGGAAGGATGCCAATCAAAGGGTAAAGGAGCAAATGACAGGTACTATGAGAACAATAGATGTTTCAAAGATAACAGATGCAGTCAGGAAGCTTTGCATTGAGGCCAACTATTTCCTTCCTGACGATATCAAAAATAGATTCGATACAGCACTTAACGAAGAAACCTTTCCCATTGCGAAAAATTTCATAAAGATACTTAAAGAAAATGCTGATGTCGCTGCAAAGGAAAATATGCCGATTTGCCAGGATACAGGAATGGCAATTGTCTTCATCGAATTGGGTCAGGATGTTCATATTGTCGGAGGTTCCATTGAGGAGGCAGTCAATGAGGGAGTCAGGTGTGGCTATGTTGATGGGTATCTGAGGAAATCGGTTGTGGGGGATCCTCTTGAAAGAGTGAACACAAACGACAATACTCCGGCAATAATCCATTATGAAATTATTCCTGGGGATGGGTTAACCATCACTTTGTCGCCTAAGGGTTATGGAAGCGAGAACATGAGCAGGATAAGGATGCTAAAGCCATCTGATGGAGTAGAAGGAGTGGTTCAATTCATTTTGGATTCGGTCAGGGAAGCCGGCCCTAATCCATGCCCTCCAATAATTGTAGGTGTCGGTATAGGCGGATCATTTGAGAAGGCTGCCTATCTGGCTAAGAAATCCCTGTTGAGGCCCATTGATTCAAGAAACCCAATTGAATACTATGCGAACCTTGAAAATGATATTCTCACTGCCATAAATGGATTGGGAATAGGACCGCAAGGCTTCGGGGGACTAACCACAGCACTTGCCGTGAACATAGAAACCTATGCAACCCATATAGCAGGACTCCCTGTAGCAGTCAATATAAGCTGTCATGCGACAAGACATAAGGTCGCACAATTGTAACCATCATGAAGACTGAAAGGCCATATTCTCAGATCAGAGCATTTGCAATTAGTAATGAATCAAACATGAAATATATGTGATGAGGGACGGTATTATGGAGAAGAGAATATTTACTCCGCTTACTCAGGATAAGCTGAAGGACCTTAAGGCAGGTGACACAGTACTGCTGTCAGGATATATTTATACTGCAAGGGATGCTGCCCACAAGAAGCTTGTCGAGCTGTTGAAAGAGGGGAAGGAACTCCCGTTTGATGTCAGGGATCAGGTAATATACTACGTAGGACCGACTCCTGCAAAAGAAGGACAGCCTATAGGCTCAGCCGGTCCAACCACAAGCTATAGGATGGATGCTTACGCGCCAATGCTGATTGAGCAAGGCTTGACCGGAATGATTGGTAAGGGCATCAGGGGTAAGGAAGTAGTAGATGCCATGATAAAGCATGGCGCAGTATATTTCGCTTCAATCGGAGGAGCAGCCGCATTGTCCGCCAAAAAGGTGAAGAGTTCTGAACTTATTGCATATGAGGAACTAGGTGCAGAATCGATCAAAAGGCTGTACGTTGAGGATTTCCCGATTATAGTGGCAATTGACGCATATGGAAACAATTATTATGAAATAGGGCAAAAGGAGTATCTTGAAGGTTACAGCAAGTGACAATGAATAAGTTTCATGTAAGATGTGATAAAATCAATAGTGATGCTCGCTCACATTAACTGTAGCCGTGGAAATAAATACTGGTTTTGGATTCACCACATTCTTTTCTGTCATCTATACCAAGGAGGTTAGGACAATGGACACTCGCAAACTGATATATTTTGAAGCGGTTGCAAGGAACAACAACTTTACGAAGGCTGCTGAAGAACTATTGATCTCTCAGCCATCAATCACTCTGGCAATAAAGAACCTTGAAGACGAACTGGGAGTGCTCCTCTTCAAGCGAGAGCAAAACCGGATCCTCCTTACAGATGAAGGCCAGATACTATTGGTCAGGTCAAGGGAAATAATCGACAGCATTGAAAAATCAAAAAGGGAGATCCAGGAATATGCAGCTGGTGGTGAGAAAATTCTCAGATTTGGGGTTCCACCAATCATGGGTTCATGGATCCTGCCGAGTCTAATAAATGACTTCACATTAAGGTTTCCAGGGCTGAAACTCGAAATATCGGAGCTTGGTTCTAGGAACATAATCCAGTCTTTGAACAAGGATTTGATCGATGTAGGCTACATTGTCTTCGATGATAATTACAGCATTGACTTCTATAAGGAATATGAAGTAATGGAAATTACGAAAGGTCAGATATATGTTCTTTTGAACAAAGACCATCCGTTTGCTGGTCAAACATCAATAGACATAAGAACGCTGGACAATCAGCCTTATATAGCATATATCGAGGGTACCTTCATGCAGACCGCAGTATATGCCGAACTAGAGAAGAAGAATGTTTCATTGAAGGAAGTATACAAGCCCAACCAGCTGGCTACGCTGATCAATCTGGTGAGCTATGGGTGCGGGATATCATTCATAATGGACAACAGGGTGCCTATCGTGAAAGACAATAGTAATCTTATGTCCATACCCCTGAAGGAACCTCTATATTATAGTACAGGCCTGATTTGGAAAAAGAAGAAATACTTGTCAAAGGTAGCGAGAAGCTTCATTGATTTCATGGCTGAAAGAAAAAACAATCAGTTAGATCACCATGATCAAATACAGAAGGGTTAGATGCGATGCATGGAGAAGAAGTAAGAAAGCTAGAGATTGAAGAGATGTTCAGAATTGATGTTATAGTCGACAAACCGATTCTTATCGGTCAGGACGGTGTTGAAGGAAGGCGTCAGTTGATCCCTATCCTATCCGGAAAGGTCACAGGAAATGGTTTCGAGGGGAAGGTATTACCCGGAGGAGTGGACAGCCAGATCATCCGTCCGGATGGAAAATGTGAATTGTCAGCCCGTTATGCTATCCTGCTTGATGACGGCGCCACAATTTACATCGAGAACAATGGAATACGTACCGTACCTGCTGACCAGGTAAAGGATGTAGTAGAAGGTAAATTTGTCGACCCAAGCCTATACTATTTTGTTACCGTTCCAAAATTCGAAACATATGACGAAAAATACAAATGGATGAAGGACCTGATTTTTATATGTTCAGCAACAAGACTGCCCGAGAGTGTTTTGCTTAAATTCTACAGAATAACGCAATAGATTGAAATGCTCAGGAATATAATCAAGTTAACTCATCGGATAATCTGCTCCGAAGTCATCGAATTGAAATTCCTGGTTTTCTTCACTTATACGGAACCCAATTGCTGGTGGGTTCTTTTTGCGCGACGGGCAGTTGCTACATAATGAGACTACAGGGTCTCACTATATCTCCAGAATTAAGCATGATGTTTACGATACAGGGTATAAAC
>NZ_JAGGKC010000025.1 GCF_017873395.1 Youngiibacter multivorans
TGTGCCTTTCTTGTCCTGGATCAGCACACTTTCATTGTATTGCTATGGGTCTCCTTTTTCAAAGTTCAGGTTTTTTCATTACAGGAATGCTCCTTAATTTGAAATCCCAGGCAGTTTCACCATGCTAAGGAGTCTTTTTGTTTCCGGCCGAAAAACAAAAAGACTCCCGCCTCATACAGAGGCGAAAGTCAAGCTTCCACGGTTCCACTCTGTTTAAGGAAAATCACAAGGATCTTCCCAAACTCATTATCGGTACGATCATACCTCAATGCTGTAACGGGCATACCCGCTGGAGTCTACTAGTCTTCGATCCAGTACTCAGAGATGCATTTCATTCCTGCTACGTATGGGATCCCTCTCAGCCATGGGGTTCCTTCTCTGTAGACATCGCCTGGAACTACTCTTCTCGTCAATGTAATCCGATTATTCTGCTCGGGATTAAATACAATTGTTACTATAAAGCAGAAGCGGAATGTTGTCAACACCATTTCAGAAAAAAACGAGATTTGAACTTACCACAATTATGCCACAGTCTTCACTGAGGTTTAGGGGTATTATTGAATCAGAGAGATGGTATAGTTTCTACAAGGGAAGCAGATAGCTTCAGAAATGAAAGGGAGAGATGATGATGAACAAGAAAGTAATTGCAGCTGCAATGGCAGCGGTGATAGGAATCGGAGCAATGGCATTCTTCGGATCGAAGGCACTTGCGGCAGAAACTGAGACGGAGGTTCCACAGCAGAATCAGTTCTTAGGAAGAGGCGGATCGTTCGGTGGCGGAATGTTCGGCGGAGGCAGAATGTCTGGTGGACGTGGCATGATGGGCGGACAGGCAGGTAACTACCAGGACCTCACAGATGCTCAGGTAGCTGACCTTCAGAAAATCAGGGAAGAGATGGTAGACCTCAGGGATGAGTTCTATGAAGAGACACAGGAAGTCAGGGACGCTTTGGTAGGAGCTCTTGAAGAAGCGGACAAGACTAAGATACTTGCAGCATATCCAGATTTCAAGACACAGAAGGAAGCTAACATAGCGAAGCTGGAAGATCTTAGAAACAAGATGCATGAGATCCTTGGAACTACTGATGTAACACCAAGAGGACTTGAATTCATAGCAGAGGCTGATGCTCTTATAGTTGAACTCAAAGCTACTGATGACCAGACCGAGATAAAGAGCATAGCTGATGAAATCCTCGGACTTTTCGGCAGAGGCGGCAGGGGTGGCAGAGGCGGCTTCAGAGGAGCTGGCTGTGGATTCTACAACGCACCTGACAGCGACAGCTAGAAACAAATAGCATGACAAATACCTCTGGTCTCCAGGGGTATTTTCCTTATCCGGGATATTTTCAGCATCCCGGATGAAATGTTTGAAAGAATGGTTTAGAATCAAGTAAAGATGTGAAATTATGGAGGTTGAAATGGGAAGACTCATATATGCCGCAGATGATGAAGAGAATATCAGGAAACTCATACAGTCATTCCTTGAGAAGGAGGGCTATGAGGTTGTAACCTTCGGCGATGGGGAAGCCCTGCTTTCAGCTTTCAGGGAGAAGCCTTCAGACCTTGTGGTGCTTGACATAATGATGCCTGGAAGGGACGGCTTTGCCATAACTCAGGAGATAAGGAGCATCAGCAGGGTGCCGATCATAATACTTACTGCCAAGACCTCGGATGCTGACTTCATAGCGGGGATAACACTAGGCAGCGATGACTACATGACCAAGCCATTCAGTCCCATGGCTCTTGTCATGAAGATCAGGGCGATGTTTAGAAGGGTGGAGCTTGACAGGGAGGACCAGGGTATCGAGCAGTCAGTCTTCCTCGACATTATGATTGAGAACCAGAAGAAGGAGGTAAAGGTAAAGGGGAAAACCGTTGACCTTGCCCCCAATGAATACAGCCTTCTCAAGTACCTTGTCGACAACCAGCACAGAGCGGTTTCAAGGGATGAGCTTCTGGATAAGGTCTGGGGTTATGCTACTGCAGTTGAGACAAGAGTGACAGATGATACCATGAAGAGGCTCAGGAAGAAGATATCAGAAAGCGAAGCCCAGATTGAGACAGTCTGGGGATTCGGCTTCAGACTCAGAAAGAGGGATGCATGATGGCTAAAAGAGGCATCAGGACAAAGATACTTGTATATTTTTCAGCTGCTATGGCGCTGGTGCTCATCATGGTCGCAGTGGCATTCGGCCTGGCCGGCCGGCAGTATTCCATCAACGAAGCCAAAAGGCAGCTTGAGGACGCATACGTGACAATATCCTCAAGGAGCGGAATGGGCATGGGTCGTGGCATGAGGTCAATGGAATATTCCATGATGATCAGGCAGGGCAATGTCCTGTCGGATGTCGATGCGATAATCGTTGATAAAGACCATAATATCGTGCAGGAAAATACACTTACGGACAGGTCTGCCCGGATTGTAGCTGAAGCAGCAAAGGATAACGGAATTTTGCTTGAAAAAAGTGAAACTACCAGGGTAGCAACTTCAGACGGGGCTTATTTCGTGAAGTCTGCGAAGCTTTCAGATACAGCGGACGAATATCTTCTCATGTACATCAGCATAGCCAAGTTCCAGGGAATAACAGACCGGTTCCAGGGGATATTAAGGCTTGTCATATTGTTTGCACTTGCTATTACAGTAGTCTTCGTGCTGTTTCTTTCAAACAGCATTGTTGAGCCAATATACAAGCTTCAGGGACTTTCAAGGAGAATCGGGAATGGGGATTTCACCCACGAGGACTTCAATTTCAGCGAGAAGGAGCTTGCGGACCTGAACCTGAGCCTCAATGAGGCTTCAGCCAAGCTCTCAGACTATAACGAAGCCCAGAAGACATTCTTCCAGAATGTATCCCATGAGCTGAAGACTCCCCTAACATCCATCGAAGGTTATGCGGAGGGGATAAAGTACGGAGTATTCACGCCGGAAGAGGCAAGCGATGTCATTGTGGCAGAAAGCGAGAAGCTTAACAGGCTGGTGGAGGATATACTTTTCCTCTCCAAGATGGAAACTAGGGGTGAGGGGCATCAGGAAATGACCAGGAGCCTTCTTGATGACATAGTCATGGAATCCATAGAAAGGACAGCTACATTCTTCAGGAAAAGCGGCAGGGAGCTTTCGATTAACGTATTGGAGAAGGGAATGAAGGCGGATGTTGTTACCGAGGAGATTCTAAGGGCCTTGGACAATATCCTGAACAATGCTGCCAAGTACTCAAAATCAAAGGTTCAGGTCTCCCTCACAAAGGAAGGGGACTTTGGAGCAATCAGGATCAGGGATGATGGCGACGGGATTTCAGAAAAAGACCTTCCTCACATTTTTGAAAGGTTCTACAAGGGCACTTCAGGAAGCCATGGGATTGGCCTCTCAATAGCAACCACAGCAGTAGAGAAGCACGGAGGCACCATAGAGGCGGAGAATACCGGGAATGGAGCAGTGTTCACAGTGAGGCTGCCACTAGTATAGGTCAGAGGTAAAAGATTAAGGTCTGGAGATTTTTCTCCAGACCTTAATTTGTTGCTGTGGACAAGCAATATGCCATCCCCAGGCTTTACCCTGTACTTGCAACAGGTTATCCACAGATACTGCACTGGTTTGCGTGGATAACTGTGGATAACTACTGAAATGGGTAGATGATTTTCTAAAAGCATTTTGAGTTTCAAACTGCTTTCCATAGGATAAAAACAGCATCTCCACAAGTTATCCACAGGCAACTGTTAACAATGTTGAAAACTGAACAGATGTACTAAATATGTATATTCTTATGGGGTAAAGGTCTTATCCGAATCCTTAAGAAGTTCTTCAAGACCCTTGAGCTCCAGTGGTGAAAGGTTCCTCCACCTGCCTGTCTCGAGGGATCCGAGAGTAATGTTCATGATCCTTATCCTCTTCAGTGAAACCACCCGGTAGCCCAGATATTCTGTCATCCTTCGAATTTGCCTGTTTAAGCCCTGGGTGAGGATTATCCTGAAGGTTTCACGGCCTAGCCTTTCGACAAGGCATTCCCTTGTGACTGTATCAAGGATAGGGACTCCGCCTGACATCTTTTTGAGGAATGAATCGTCATATGGCCTGTCGACCTTTACGATATATTCCTTCTCATGGTTATTCCTTGCCCTTAAGATCTTATTCACTATGTCCCCGTCATTGGTCATGAGAATAAGGCCTTCTGAATCCTTGTCCAGCCTGCCTACCGGGAATATCCTCTCCTTGTGGTTCACGAAGTCAACAATGTTGTTCCTTGTCCTTCTGTCTGTCGTGCATTCTATGCCTCTTGGCTTGTTAAGGGCGATGTAGACCATGGGCGGCTTCTTTGATACGGTCTTGCCATCTACAGTGATTTCGTCCTCAGCTGTCACCTTCATGCCCATGAGGGCCGGGTTGCCGTTGACCCTTACCCTTCCTGCATCTATAAGGGCATCAGCCTCCCTGCGGGAACAGAAGCCTGTATCTGATATTGCCTTGTTTAGTCTTTTTTGTTCCATTTGATCACCATCTATAAATATTTTGCACAATTTAATTTATCAAAATTTAATCTTTGTACATTAGACAAATTTCATTACATAGTATACAATCATTTTAGGTGGAATGCACAATTATTTTGGCGGCTTAAGTGTCGTCTAGGTTAAAATGGAGGGAAAAAGATGGAGAAGAAGGTTGTAATATATACTTCGCAGACGTGTCCATACTGTGATCTTGCAAAGGAGTACTTCAACGAGCACGGGATATCGTACGAGGAGAAGAGCACAACTAAGCCTGAATTCAGGAAAGAGCTCATTGCACTTGGAGTTAGAAGCGTACCGACTATTTTTGTTGATGACAAGTACATGGTAGGTTTTGAGGAAGGCGCATTCGAGGAGCTTTACAAGGGCTGATCGGGTATATGTAGAAATGACAAGGACTGTCTTATTGCAAGGCAGTCCTTTAATATTGCTATTTTGTCTGCGACTGCTCAATGCTCATCAGGTTGCCCAGGTTGTTTATCTTGTACTTGAGCTGATAGCTTAAAAGCCTGTCATGGGTCCTGCCTGATGTGAAGAAGTCAGATGGCAGGGCCTCTCCTGATATGAGGATTGTAATCTCATCGCCTTCTCTGATGTATTCCTTGATATATGCCTGCTCGATTATCTCCCCAACAGCAGTATCTATGTCCTTCCTGTCAAAATTTGCTCCTTCAAGCATGCTTGTGCCCCAGGAGTTTTCAGCCCTTGATGCAAGCATCGTACCCAGCTCGTTGAACTGAAGCTGTACAAGTCCTCCTGCAGATATCCTGACAGTTGTCGCTATGGTCTTTGACATGTTGTATGAAATGAGAAGGAAAATCGCAAGAAGAACCGTCAGGAGAATGAGAGGTATCCTCAGATGATTCCTTGTATTTGCTATCCTTCCGGTAGTTATCTCGCCGATTCCTGAATCAGATCCTGTTATGGCGAGGAATTCTCCCTGGCTGGTCATTATCATGGTCTTGTCCTTATGCTTCTTGAGGGCTATTCCTGTGAATATCCTCTGTTCCTTCTGGAAGCTGTCACCCTGGCCTTTTTCCGCAAACTGCAGATACCTGGTTACCAGAGGGTACTTGCCGCTGCAGAAAAGGAGAACATAGGCGGTTAGATACCTCTCATGCTTCTGGAGGAAGAATACAGGTTCTTCTACGATTTTTGAGATCTTCTTGAAAGGAAGCTTGCGCGATGACAAAAAGTCGTTAATAAGCGCCTCTTCGGTCGATACTATCAGTGCTATGTTGAGCAGAAGGTTCCGTGTCTTCTCATCAGGTACTTCCTGGGAGAGCTTCATGAGGCTGAGCTTGTGCTGGATGAATTCCCTCTTCATGAGGGATATCTGCCGCTCCCTGCTCTCTATCTCACTCTTGTGATAGATTTCCATGGCAGGGCGTTTCAGGAATATATATTTGTCTTTTTCAAGAATCCTGCCTTTCATCGGTCACCTCGGTGTCGTCTTAAGTATAGAGTCTGTTAGTGAAGTCTAAGTGATGCATAATTGCATACTTGCAGACTTAAGTAGATTTTATCACAATTTGATGCAATATTGGCGCAATGACATAAACATAATCATATTTTAAGATGAATACAGCGTCAGGTTCGTGATGTATAATGGAATGGTCTACAGAAAGTGAAGGGAGAATCAGACTTGACATGGAAAAGGTAATGGAGAGAAAAAAGAGAAATAAGGCCTCATTGGCCATATTCAAGGTTATATTCGTTCTTATTGTGTTCGGAGCTGTGGGAGGCTACATATGGTCATCTGACTACTACAGAGCCTCAGTGACGGCTATGGAGGCCCTTGAGTCAGGAGCTGTAAATGAGAAGGGTGACATCGTGTTTGATGTGGAAGGCACTGCCAAAGGAGTAATAATATACCCGGGAGGCAAGGTTGACGAGAAGGCTTATGCACTGCTTGCAAAGAGCATCTCCGAACAGGGCTATGATGCATATGTGGCAAAGATGCCGCTGCGGCTTGCAATCCTCGGAATAGGAAGAGCGGAAAAGATTATGACCGAAAACACCGAGGTAACCGAATGGGTCATCATAGGTCATTCGCTTGGTGGTGTAGCTGCTTCAAGATTCATAGTGAGGAATCCTGAAGGTGTGAAGGGCCTTGTTCTTCTTGCCTCATATCCTGACGAAAAGACAGACCTCTCAGATATCGGAATCCCGGTTCACTCGCTTCTTGGCACAGAGGACAGGATAGTTGACAGGGCAGCGCTTGGTGCTGCTGATTCAAGGCTTGGGGAAGGCTTAGTCAGGGTAGAGGTTCCTGGCGGCAACCACAGCTACTTCGCGAACTATGGAGTTCAGGAAGGTGACGGTGAGGCCTCCATTGGCTATGGGATGCAGCAGAGCCTTGTGATCAAGGCCGTTTCGGACATATTTGCGCCGGTGCCGTCAGGACAGTGACAATGAGACTCCTATTTTGTTAAAAATGATTGATGTATTGTTAAAAATGATAGTTAAATATTAACAATGTAAGTTTTAAAGTGTTCGATAATTGGATTTTTTGTATTTATTTAAAAATCCTGAAATTTCTTTGATAAAAATGTGCACAAGTATGCAGATAATATGGTATTATATCGTTAATAAATTATCTAACATAGGGGTGTAAGATGGACAAAAAGAGAGACATATCAATGGCGGTCATAAAGAGATTGCCAAAATATTACAGACATCTGGCTGAACTTCTCAGGAACGACGTAGACAGGATATCATCAAAGGAGCTAAGCGACAAGATAGGTTTCACCGCATCACAGATAAGGCAGGATTTCAACTGCTTCGGTGGATTCGGACAGCAGGGCTACGGATACAATGTAAAGGAGCTCTACAATGAGATAGGAAAGATCCTCGGTACTGACAAGGAATATAATACGATTATAGTCGGTGCCGGAAACATAGGTCAGGCTATAGCAAACTACTCGAGGTTCGAGAAGGTTGGTTTCAACCTGAAGGGTATCTTCGATACCAATCCCAAGCTGATAGGCGTAAGGATAAAGGACATAGAGATCGAGGATGTTGACAACATCGATGCCTTCCTTGGCAAGAATTCGGTAGACATCGGAATTATCTGTGTGCCTGCAAACACAGCCCAGAAGATAGCCGACCTTTTTGTATCGAATGGGATAAAGGGAATCTGGAACTTTGCTCCGGTTGACCTGGATGTTCCTGAGGATGTATCGGTTGAGAATGTTCATCTCCTTGAAAGCATGCTGACGCTTGTTTATCTCATGAACGAGCAGAAGGCAAAATAAATATTGAAGTAATGGGCAGGCTGGAATTGTGCGATTCCAGCCTGTCTTTTATCTCCAGGAAGGTGACTTTTCAGTCAGCAACCTTCCATTGTCAAGAAATTCTGCGGGAATGTAAAGTAATGAATGACAACGATTAATAATGAAAATCAGCAAAACTGTAGTCAAAACGATAAAAAAGTCGTAAAATTTATTGATAACGGGTATGCTTTGCATAATATATCAATTCAAGTGCAGAGCCTCAGGTATGTTAGAATAAAGTATCAAGGGATAAGGGGTAGTGTGATGTATCTTATAACAAAAAAAGAAGAGCTTACTGAAAACATCTATTGGATGGATGTTTGCGCACCAAGGGTTGCAAAGTCAGCCAAGCCGGGACAGTTCCTGATTGTCAAGGCCGGGGAAAAGGGCGAGAGGATACCGCTTACGATTTGCGACTTTGACAAGGAACAGGGAACCGTGTCCATAGTTTTCCAGACACTTGGAGATTCAACAAAGAAGATTGCCGCTCTCAATGAAGGTGAATATCTGCATGATTTCGTGGGACCACTGGGTAACCCGTCGGAGCTTGTGTTTGAGGATCCGGAGGAGTTAAGGAAGAAGAAGATATTGTTTGTTGCCGGAGGAGTCGGAACTGCGCCAGTATATCCTCAGATAAAGTTCCTGCATGATCTGGGTGTGGATGTTGATGTCGTGCTTGGAACAAAGAGCAAGACGACTCTTATCCTGGAGGATAAGATGAAGGGAGCCTGCACCAACCTTTATATATGCACTGATGACGGAAGCTATGGCTTCAAGGGCATGGTTACAGACAGGGTGAAAGCGCTTGTTCAGAACGAGGGGAAGACCTATGACCTCTGCGTAGCGATAGGACCGATGATAATGATGAAGTTTGTTGCAAAGCTCACAAAGGAGCTTGGCATACATACTATAGTTTCACTTAACCCGATTATGGTTGATGGAACCGGCATGTGCGGAGCCTGCAGGGTTACAATCGACGGAAAGGTCAAATTCGCATGCGTGGATGGACCTGAGTTCGACGCACACCTTATAGATTTCGATGAAGCCATGAGGCGTCAGGCGATGTACAAGACAGTTGAAGGTAAGAAGGTGATTCTTGCAGAGAACAAGGAAAGAGAGCACAAGGAAAAGTGTGATTATACGGAGGCTTTGAATGAGACTAAATAAGGTACCGGTAAGGGAACAGGACCCGGAGGTAAGGAAAAAGAACTTCAACGAGGTAAGCTTCGGCTACAATATGGAAGAGGCTATGTCAGAGGCTGAGAGATGCCTTAACTGCAAGAAGCCGAAATGCGTGCCTGCCTGCCCGGTGACAATTGATATTCCCGGATTCATCAGGGAGCTCAAGGACGGAAACGTGGGTGAGGCTGCAAAGGTAATTGCAAGGTCAAGCTGCCTTCCTGCGGTATGCGGAAGGGTATGCCCACAGGAAGAGCAGTGCGAGGGCGACTGCATAGTAGGATTAAGAGGAGAAGCCGTGAACATCGGCAAGCTTGAGAGATTCGTAGCTGACTGGTCAAGGCAGAACAACATAGAGTTCACCGAGAAGCAGCCGGCAAACGGAATGAAGGTAGCTGTCATCGGAAGCGGCCCTGCCGGACTTTCCTGCGCAGGGGACCTTGCGAAGATGGGCTACGATGTCACGATATTCGAAGCGCTCCATGAGCCGGGAGGGGTCCTTGTCTATGGAATTCCTGAGTTCAGGCTTCCAAAGGAAGCAGTTGTCAGGGAAGAGATCAATCTCCTCAAGAAGCTTGGAGTAAAGCTTGAGACGAACGTCATAATCGGGAGGACGGTTACCATTGAGGAGCTGTTCAAGGATGAGGATTTCAAGGCTGTGTTTGTAGGCTCAGGAGCAGGTCTTCCGAAGTTCATGGGAATACCGGGAGAGAACTCCAACGGAGTCATGTCAGCTAATGAATACCTTACAAGAGCAAACCTCATGAAGGCATTCAGGAACGACTACGACACACCTATTACCATGGGCAAGAAGGTAGCAGTGGTTGGCGCGGGTAACGTGGCAATGGATGCTGCAAGGACTGCTGTGAGGCTTG
This sequence comes from Youngiibacter multivorans, assembly GCF_017873395.1. Lineage (GTDB taxonomy): Bacteria > Bacillota > Clostridia > Clostridiales > Clostridiaceae > Youngiibacter > Youngiibacter multivorans. The sequence continues at coordinate 9,833 of NZ_JAGGKC010000025.1, forward strand.
GAGCAGAATCTTACATAGTCTATAGAAGATCCGAGAAGGAGATTCCGGCAAGGATAGAGGAAGTCCACCATGCAAAGGAAGAGGGCGTAATATTCAACCTACTTGTCAATCCGGTGGCGATACTGGCAGATGAAAGAGGATGGGTCAAGGGACTGAGATGCGTAAGGATGGAGCTGGGAGAGCCTGATGAATCAGGCAGGAGAAGGCCTGTGGAGATGAAGGGCTCGGAATTCGATATCGAGTGCGACAGCGTGATAATGAGCCTTGGAACAAGCCCGAATCCGCTCATAGCTTCAACCACTGAAGGTATAAACACCAACAGGCATGGCTGCATACTCATAGACGAGGCATCAGGCGAGTCTTCAAGAGAAGGTATTTTTGCAGGCGGCGACGCGGTTACAGGCTCTGCTACGGTTATCCTCGCAATGAGCGCAGGAAGAAAAGCGGCAGCTGGAATAGACAAGTACATCAAAGAGAAGTACATGAGGTAACAATGGACTACAATCATCTGGAGCCCTCTCTAGGCGGACTTAAGCTTATAGGGGTCAGGAATTTCAAGCCGAAGCACATATTCGAATGCGGACAGTGCTTCAGGTGGGACATGGTCAAAGAGGGCAGATACCTTGGCATAGTCAGGGGAAAGGTCCTGGAGGTCAGCGAGGAAGGTTCTGATATTACTCTGCACAATATTACTGAAGAGGAATTCAGGGACATATTCGAGTACTACTTCGACCTTGAAAGGGAATACGGTCTGATCAAGGATGAGCTGTCTAAGGATCCGCTCCTGAAGGAATCGGTTGAATTCGGACACGGAATCAGGATACTTAACCAGGAGCCCTTTGAGACACTGATTTCCTTCATTATTTCCGCGAACAACGGGATACCCAGGATAAAGGCTGCAGTTGCGAAGATTTCAGAGCAGTGGGGAACACCCATTTCTTACAACGGAAGCACCTACTATGCCTTCCCAAGTCCAGAACAGCTGTCAAAGGCTTCAGAAGCGGACCTGAGAGGGATTGGCATCGGCTTCAGGGCAAAGTATGTCCACAGGACAGTAAGGGCTGTATACGAGGCTGAGTGCCTTGAAAGGGAATCCCTTTCAAGGAAGCTTTCTGACGATGAAGCCCTGAGCCTTGAACAAAGCCTCGACAGGATAGCGTCCCTGCCCCACAAGCTCTGCCATAATGCGCTGCAGTGCTTTGAAGGTGTCGGACCCAAGGTAGCTGACTGCATCATGCTCTTTTCAATGGGCAAGCAGGAAGCGTTCCCGGTGGACGTGTGGGTGAAGAAAGCCATGAGCTTCTTCTACAAGGCTCCTGAAATGTCACTTCCTAAGACCAGGGAGTTCGGCCAGGAAAAGTTTGGAAGCCTGTCAGGCTTCGCCCAGCAGTACCTTTTCTACAACGCCAGAGAAAATAAGGTGAAGGTCGAGTAGGATAAGTGTGCGATAGAGCCCAGAAACAGTGAATAGAATAACTTTCAGAGTGAAAGATAAAATGATAATGGAGCGTCCGGTTTCGGATGCTCCATTATCATTTTGTGGTTTTCACAATGATTGCTGTTTTATGGTCATTTCAGCATAAAGTTCCTTGGATCATAGCTTATCCTCTCATCCTTGCCCTTCCTGAAGCCAATTGCAAGCTGAAGGATTGCCAGAAGCATTATCAGGCCGATGATCAGGAACGCCTCCTGCATGAAGAACCATTCAGGCAGTATGTTTATTATCGGGTCCACTGCAGGGTCGAAGAGCCAGAAGTCATTGGAGAACGCCAGCTCATGGAATACCACGAAAGCAGTGGAGAAATCCAGTATGAATGGGATGGCCAGTGAGAATGGAATGAGGACTGTCAGCAGTCCCGACCACTTCATATAGCCAAGGTTCTTCTTTCTTTTAAAGCCGATGAAGAAGGCTACAGAAAGAAGGAAGGTGATTGTCATGGCCCAGAATACCTTGTTGAATATGAGCTTAACCTCATAGAAGTGGAACTCCCCGTTTTCAGACATGGGAATTCCGTCGAGCACAAGCTTGTCAGGTCCTAGCGGGCTCTGATAGTTGATTAGTATGTCGTAATTGGTCCTTATGGTCTCCTGGGTATACTTCGGGTTTTCAGCAGCTATCTTTGGTATCTGAAGATAGTAGGCAGGCCTGAAATTAAGGACTGCTACCACTGAGAAGGTCACTATGAAAATTGCCAGTGTCAGAGCCGCAATCGCAGCTGCAAGTTTCTTCATTAAACACCTCAAAAAGCTGGCGAAGGTCTGTCTTGACCTGCCTCGCTGTATTCTTTCTTTCACCCGATATTATATCAGAAAAATGTTAACAATATGAAGAAAGTGAGCTTGGAATATATTTAGGGTATTTCCGACTTAAGCTGAGATCCAATTTAATATGACAGTATTGTCGGATTGATGTGGCATATTTACATGATAACGACTTGGTTTATAATGCTCTAAAGGCATGGTAAACCATTTAATATAGGTATTTTATTAAAATACGGCTTTCTGGTAAGATGATTTTGAGACAAGGAGGGTTAAAGATGAAACTGTTATCCAAGATTATTGAACCCAAGAAGCAAATAGACGAGAGCAGAAAGCTGTTTTCGAACCAATATCTGAAGCACCTTATACTGCCGCTTTTCGTTGAACAGCTGCTGGTCATGTCGGTGGGAATCGCAGACACCCTCATGGTAAGCTATGCCGGAGAATCGGCGGTTTCAGGAGTGTCCCTCGTCAACATGTTCTACACCATATTCATCTATATATTTACAGCCCTTGCTTCCGGAGGAGCTGTAGTCGTAAGCCATTATGTGGGGAGCAGGGACAAGGAAAAGGGCAGCCTTGCTGCCAGTCAGATGGTTACGCTTGCAATGCTGGTTTCTGCTGTGTCCACAATACTTGTGCTTATATTCAACAGGCAGATATTGCAGCTGCTTTTTGGAAGTGTCGACAGTGCCGTAATGGAATCAAGCGTAATTTACCTCAGGATCTCAGCATACTCGTTTATCGCTCTCGCATTGTACAATGTTGGCGCAGCGCTTTTCAGAAGCATGGGGATGACAAGGGTGACGATGTACATTTCTCTTATGATGAACATCATAAATGTCATCGGAAATGCGATCGGTATATTCGTGCTTAAGGCAGGAGTAGCTGGTGTTGCATGGCCCTCGTTCATATCAAGGGTCTTTGCCGCGGTAGTAATCATCGCTCTATGCTTTTCGAAAAAGAATGCAGTTGCTTTAAGCCTTCAGCATATCTTCAGCTGGAGCAGGAGCATGATAAAGAGGATACTTGGGATTGCGGTACCAAACAGCATAGAAAGCGGATTGTTCCAATTGGCAAAGGTTGCACTCTCAAGCATCACCGCCCTGTTCGGAACAAGTCAGATAGCAGCAAACGGAGTCGCTCAGAGCTTCTGGTCCCTGGCAGCGCTGGTAGGAATCGCCATGGCACCTGCATTCATAACAGTTGTAGGGCAGAGCATGGGTGCAAAGGATACTGAGGCTGCGGAGTACTACATGACAAAGCTTCTGAAGATAACCTTCGTGTCTTCGGTATTGTGGAATGGAGCAATACTCCTTGCAACCCCTCTAATCCTTCGGCTTTATGACCTGCCGGCTTCGACCAAGCAATTGGTTTTCATACTTGTGCTCATCCACAACATCTTCAATTCAGTTGCATTCCCTCTGGCAGCGCCATTCTCCAACGGACTGAGGGCGGCAGGGGATGTCAAATACACCATGTATGTATCTCTCTTCACAACAGTCGTGGTCAGAGTAGTGTTATCTGTCATTTTAGGTATTTGGCTGAACCTTGGAGTAATAGGAATCGCTTTTGCCATGGCAGGGGACTGGTGCATAAGGGCACTTCTCATGTACCATAGGTATAGAGGCGGAAAATGGAAATCATTTAAGCTCATATGAGAAGGAAGGTGCGTCATGGAAATACGTGTCCTCAAATATTTTCTGGCAGTTGCAAGTGAAGGCAACATTACAAAGGCTGCCGAGGTGCTTCATATCACCCAGCCGACACTAAGCAGGCAGCTTTTGGAGCTGGAGGAGTCTCTTGGAACACCTCTGTTTGTAAGAGGCAAAAGATCCATTTCCCTGACCGACAGCGGAATCATGTTCCAGCAAAGGGCAAGGGAAATCATCTCACTGATTGAGAAGGCTGAGCGGGAGATTTCAGAAGAGAACCAGATGGTGGGCGGGGTTGTTTCAGTAGGCTGCGTTGAATCAATGGCATCGCTGATTATGCCTGAAGCCATGGCTGAACTCTCAAATAAATATCCACTGGTAAGGTATGAATTCTATACGGCAGATGGTGACGATATAAGGGACGAGCTTGACTCTGGATCAATTGATTTCGGAATTCTGGTTGAACCTGTTGAGACTTCAAAGTATGAATTCATGAGACTGAATGTAAAAGACAAATGGGGCGTGCTTATGCGAAGTGACGACAAGCTTGCAGATAAGGAATCAATAGACATATCTGACCTTATAGACCTGCCGCTGATCGTACCCAGAAGAACCATTGTGAAAGAGGAGATTATGGATTGGCTTGGAACCGGCAGTGAACAGCTCAACATAGTCGCATCAGTGAATCTCCTTACAAATGCCATTCTTTTAGCAGAAAAGAAGCTGGGCTACATAGTCTGCATTGGAGGAGCCTACATGATCAGGCCAAAGGACGGCATGAAGTTCGTACCGTTCTCACCTGAAAAGACATCAGGACATGTTGTGGCATGGAAGAGGAACCGTATCTTCAATTCAGCTGCCAGGCTGTTCGTGGAACAGATAAGGCAGCTTGCCGGAGAAGAACCGGATACTGGGAAGTAATGAAGAAAATATAAATGATATATGCTTTTAGAAATTTAGTGCGTATTGCAAAGACTCAAGGAAGGAGAAAGGAAAATGGAGAAGAAACAGGCTAAGGCACCGGCAACCGTACGATTCGATGAAAGTGCATTTGGCATGATAAACCACACTGAAGTCCGATGGCTGGGGAATGCCGGGGCTTTCATCAACAGCAGAGGGACGACAATCATGATAGATCCGCTGCTGAAGGGCTTCGATATGCCGCTCTTAATTGAGATGCCGATAGGAACAGAAGAGATTCCAAATCTTGACGCAATGCTTATAACCCACAGTGACAACGACCACTTCAGCAGGGTTACCTGCAGGGAAGTCGCGCCTGTAGTCAGAGAATTTCATGCGCCGTATTACGTGGCTTCATTGATGAAGGAAATCGGAATAGATGGAACTGGTCATGGCATACATGAAACCTTCGCTGTCGGGAATATTAAGGTTACACTGACGCCTGCTGACCATGCTTGGCAGAATGAATATCCGAAGCACAAGACGAGGGAATTCAAAATGGAGGACTACTGCGGCTTTTGGCTGGATACTCCGGATGGAAGCATATGGGCGGTAGGAGATTCAAGGCTTCTTGAGGAGCAGCTGAATATGCCGGCACCTGACGTGATGCTGTTCGATTTCTCAGACAGCGCCTGGCACATAGGCTTTGAGGGTGCGGTAAGGCTTGCTGACGCATATCCTGACTCAAAGCTTATCCTCTGGCACTGGGGAAGCGTAGATGCTCCAAACATGAAGGAATTCAACGGAGACCCGGCAGACCTTGCGGCAAGGATCATAAATCCAGAGAGGATCATTGTCCTTGCTCCCGGCGAAGCCTACAGGATGCATAAGGAATAGGTGCAACTATAAAGACTATGCAAGATGCAAAGATGGAACTGTTCCTTGCTTCAGCTAAACTCTGAAGCCGGGAGTAGTTCTGTTTTTTGTTCGCTTTTCCAAGTAGAATTAAACAGAAATTAATACAAGACTCTTGAAATTTGGCACGAGTGAATTATAATAAAAAGGTAGGTATTAGCACTCGACCAAAGTGAGTGCTAACAAATTTTACTTCTGGAGGTATTAGAAACATGATAAAACCGTTAGCAGACAGGGTAGTCATCAGGAGGCTTGAAGCTGAAGAGACTACAAAATCAGGAATAGTCCTTACAGGGTCAGCGAAGGAAAAGCCTCAGGAGGCTGTTGTAGTTGCTGTAGGCCCAGGTGGCTATGTGGATGGAAACAAGGTTGATATGGAAGTCAAGGTGGGAGACAAGGTCCTGTTTTCAAAGTATGCAGGAACTGAAATCAAGCATCAGGGCGAGGAAGTCATAATAGTAAGGCAGAGCGACATACTGGCGATAGTGGAGTAGGAGGAATAAAATGGCGAAGAAGATTGTACTTGGAGAAGAAGCAAGGAGATCCATGCAAAAAGGCGTGGACATACTGGCAAATACTGTTAAGGTGACTCTCGGGCCTAAGGGCAGAAATGTAATTCTTGAGAAGAAATTCGGATCACCGCTCATAACGAATGATGGTGTGACTATAGCAAGGGAGATCGAGCTCGAGGATGGATTCGAGAACATGGGAGCTCAGCTTGTAAAGGAAGTTGCAACCAAGACCAATGACATAGCAGGAGACGGAACAACTACTGCTACAGTTCTTGCACAGTCGATCATAAAGGAAGGCCTCAAGAACGTGACTGCAGGAGCAAACCCAATGCTCATCAGACAGGGCATCAGGATGGCTGTTGACAAGGCTGTTGAAGAGATAAGGAACCAGTCCATCGCCATAAGAGGCAAAGAGGACATAGCAAGGGTTGCTGCAGTATCAGCATCTGACGAGGAAATCGGAATACTCATATCCGATGCAATGGAAAGAGTCGGAGCAGAAGGCGTAATAACTGTAGAAGAGTCAAGGTCAATGGTTACAGAGCTTGAAGTGGTTGAAGGAATGCAGTTTGACAGGGGCTACGTATCAGCATATATGGCAACTGACACTGAGAAGATGGAAGCTGTTCTTGACGACCCTTACATACTCATAACTGACAAGAAGATATCCAACATTCAGGAGATACTTCCTGTACTTGAGCAGATTGTTCAGCAGGGCAAGAAGCTTCTCATAATCGCTGAGGACATTGAGGGAGAGGCTATAGCTACTCTCGTAGTGAACAAGCTCAGAGGCACGTTCATCTGTGTCGGCGTAAAGGCACCTGGCTTTGGCGACAGAAGAAAGGAAATGCTTCAGGATATCGCGATTCTTACAGGCGGTAAGGTAATTTCAGAGGAGCTCGGTAGAGAACTCAAGGAAGCTACTATAGACATGCTTGGAAGAGCTGAAAGCGTAAGAGTAAGCAAGGACAACACTGTACTTGTCAACGGACATGGTGACAAGAGCGAAATCCAGAACAGGATAGCTCAGATAAAGAGCCAGCATGAGGAATCAACCTCAGACTTCGACAGGGAAAAGCTCCAGGAAAGGCTTGCAAAGCTTGCAGGCGGAGTTGCGGTAATCAAGGTTGGAGCAGCAACTGAGACTGAGCTTAAGGAAAAGAAGCTCAGGCTTGAGGACGCTCTTTCAGCTACAAAGGCTGCAGTAGAGGAAGGAATCGTAGCAGGAGGCGGAACTGCCTATGCCAACGTAATTCCTAAGCTTGCCGGTCTTACACATTCGAACCCTGAGATAAAGGTCGGAATCGACATAATCAGGAGAGCTCTTGAGGAGCCTCTCAGGCAGATAGTTACTAACGCAGGCCTTGAGGGCAGCGTAGTAATAGAGAAGGTAATGCACAGCGAGCCTGGCATCGGATTTAACGTACTCACTGAAAAGTATGTTGACATGATCCAGGAAGGAATCGTTGACCCGACTAAGGTAACAAGGTCAGCGCTCCAGAACGCTGCATCAGTAGCTGCGACATTCCTCACAACCGAGGGTGCGGTAGTAGACATCAAGGAGCCAACACCTCCTATGCCGGCAGCTGGAATGGACGGAATGTACTAAACACTTCCAATAAATAATCAATGACAAAGGGATGCGCGAGCATCCCTTTTGTTTCGGTAAAACTTGAAAAAATCATCTTGAAAGTCAGCTTGGTTTAATTGACGAAAAGGGTATACGATACGACTGTAAAACTAAAAGGCATTCCAGAGACAATATAGCTAATATCCATGAAAAGGATTATAGATTTTAATAAGGACTGGAATCATTAATACTGGTTTCATCACAACTGCCTGAATCACACAATAATATGGAATTATGTGTTGAGAATCACATAATTATTGGTTATTGTGTGAACTTCGTGGATTTCTGATTCATAGGATATATTTTAGCTCAAAAGACTCTTTTAGAAATGTTATTGTCTTGCGACGCTCGGTCTATCGCTTCATCTATCGTTGCATTTTGAAGCGATAATGTGTCTATCGTTGCACATCGATCTGCATTTATGGAAATCCAGCCAAGAAGTTCTAATGATCAATATTTCGAATGGTGAATAAAATCGACCTTAAATTTCAGTCTCTGTACATTCATTCCTATTCAAAAAAAGATAGAAATAAACAATGGGAAATTTGGAGTAACCTCCAGCTTATAATGTTTGTTCCTGCCTATTCCCCGGCATAATGTGGATACCAAAACAAAAAGAGGGGGAATATCAATGGAAAGACGTAAAAGGATGAAGGGCTTCACTCTGGTGGAGATGCTGGTGGTCATCGCGATTTCAGGAGTGCTTCTTGCTATCTCTGCGCCAAAGTACAACGGCCTTCTAGAGAAGGCGGAGAGCATTCAGGAGCTGTCGGTCAAGAGGGAGATCGTCATGCTGGTCGATACCTACAACGCGCTGAATGCAACTGACATCGCTGAGGATGACACCATGACGGAAATTGCAGCGCTCACTGGAATCAGCCCAGACCTGAAAGACATACTTACAAGGGAGAATGCTGACGAAGCTTTCTCTGCCCTTACAGTTGCAGGTATCAGGACTGCACTTTCTACACCCTGATTGATGACGCTGACATCAGTGGTTCTGTCAGCTATTTCTACGTTTGCAGCATGCTTATCAGGGGCTCTTATACTGTTAAAGGGTAGAAATGAGGTGAAGAAGGCGGCACTAGCCGCTATCTTCGCTTCATCCATGCTTCTCAACCATGTTTCCGGAATTGAGGGCATGGAGGTGGTTTTCTCGTCTGTGCTGCTTGTGAGTGCAATCACAGATGCCTATACAGGAGAAGTGCACTCGATTCCTATGTGGCTCCTGTTTCCGGCTGCTGCAGCGGGCTTCATTGTGAGGAAGAGCTATGTTGCTGCATTGTTCGGATTCCTGGTTTGGATCTACAGGAAGGACAAGAGGCTGTCTTACTGGTTCGGTGAGGGGGATTTGTATATCCTTGCAGCAATTGCCATGATGTATGGGACAGGAGTGTTCAGGGCCATGGCCTTGGGAGCGGCGTTTGCGCTAATCTGGTGCCTTGTGAAAAGAAGCCGCGAAGCTTTCTTCATACCTTTCCTTTATCTGGGGCTGATGGTGTCCAGGATGGAGATTGCTGATTCTTTATTTTACTTCTTCATATAGAAAATGCCTCCGGAAGCTGAGCTTTCGAAGGCATTTTCTTATTTCAGGTGCTGTTCCATAATCGCGAGCACTCCGTCATCGTTGTTTGAGGGTGCTGTGAATCTCGCGGCTTCCTTGACCCTTGGTATGGCATTGTCCATGGCGTAGCTGTATTCTGCCATGCCCAGCATCTCTATGTCATTGCCGTTATCGCCGAATACCATGGTTTCTGAAGGCGAAATGCCAAGCTTACTCTGCAGGTATGCTATGGCGGTCCCTTTGTTTATGCCTTTCTTCATGATGTCCACGTTATTCTTTGCAGTCGCGACAGCTACCATCGAGTCTCCGACTATATCCTGTAATATTGGGGCATAGTGGACAGCATCATTGTCCTCCGTAATTACTGTAAGCTTCAGTATCTCATCCTGAAGTTCGCTCAGGGTATCCATATCCCTCAGCCTGTGGAAGAACTTGCTTATGTGTGCAGCCGTCTCGGCTTTGACTCCTGAGATGTATGCTGATTCTTTACCGCATACAACGAGCGCGACCCCGTCCATGGCCTGTATTGCATCTATTGCCTTGCCGGTTATTTCCTTCTCTATGGAAGTGTTGAACACAGGCTCGGATCCCTTGACAAGGAAGTTTCCGTTTTCAGCTGCGAACCATATCTCATCCATCTTGTCCTGGAAGAAGCTTCTTATCTGGTAGTACTGGTTTCCTGAAGCGACGACGAAATATACTCCGTTTTCCCTCATTCGGTTGAAGAGGGCGTCGAAGCGTTCCCTGTCATAGGTCATGTCTGACCGTAAGAAGGTTCCGTCCATATCTGTAACAACAAGCTTTATCATTCAATTCACCTCTCCACAATTATACCAGTACTTATTTTTAAGCAGTCAAAATTCTCAGAATCTGGAAAATCAGAACGTGTAAACCATTGCGGTTCCTTGCTTTACGGATTTCTAAGAATATGGCTTCAAAATATGAAGGATTCGATTTAATGTTTATGTAAATTTACAACTTTTCTTGCATGGCTTCAATTGACATGGTACAGGTACATGGATATAATTAAGTTTAAAATTAAATAGAATACTTTACTCATATATGTTCTGGATAAGGCAGAACGTCTCTACAAGGAACCATACAAATTCCTGTCTATGAGTGATAGAAGCTGATTATAAGGCATGCTGTCACTTGTTGATGGTATGCCATTTTAATTTTGAGGAGGAAACCGACTTGAACAAGATTGTCAAAACCGCTTACACCTTCGATGATGTGCTTCTGTTACCCCATAAATCCGAGGTACTTCCAAAGGATGTTTCCCTGAAGACAAAGCTCACAGCAACACTGGAACTTAACATCCCTCTCATGAGCGCAGGTATGGATACGGTCACTGAGTCTTCGATGGCGATTGCAATAGCTAGGGAAGGCGGAATCGGTATAATCCACAAGAACATGTCGATTGAGGAGCAGGCGCATGAGGTAGACAGGGTTAAGAGGCAGGAGAACGGTGTAATAACTGATCCATTCTTCCTCAGACCTGATAACACACTTGAGGACGCCAAGTCGCTGATGGCAAGATACAGGATAAGCGGAGTGCCCATCGTAGTGGACAGCAAGCTGGTCGGTATAGTAACCAACAGAGACCTTGTATTTGAGACAGATGACACAAGGCTTATAGATGAAGTCATGACAAAGGAAGGTCTTGTTACGGCTCTTGAAGGGACAACCCTTGATGAAGCTAAGGAAATCCTCAAGAAGAACAAGATTGAAAAGCTTCCGCTTGTCGACAAGGACAACAACCTCAAGGGCCTGATAACAATCAAGGATATTGAGAAGATAAAGAGGTTCCCGAATTCAGCCAAGGATACAAGGGGCAGGCTGCTCTGCGGAGCTGCAGTAGGAGTTACTGACAATCTGCTCGACAGGGTTAGCGCTCTGGTCAAAGCACAGGTGGATGTGGTAGCATTAGATACGGCACATGGTCATTCACAGGGTGTCATGGATGCGGTGAAGAAAATCAAGGCCGCTTTCCCGAGCCTTCAGGTTATTGCCGGAAACGTGGCGACTGCCGAGGCCTGTGAGGACCTCATAGCGGCAGGTGCTGACTGCATTAAGGTCGGCATTGGGCCTGGATCCATCTGTACGACAAGAGTCGTTTCAGGTGTGGGAGTTCCTCAGCTGACAGCTGTCATGGATTGCGTAGAGGTATGCAGCAAATATGGAATCCCTGTCATCGCTGACGGTGGAATCAAGTTCTCAGGTGATATCGTAAAAGCGCTTGCTGCAGGAGCTAAGGTAGTAATGGCCGGCTCGATACTTGCAGGCTGCGAGGAATCACCGGGAGAAATGGAGATTTACCAGGGCAGAAACTACAAGGTATACAGAGGAATGGGTTCCCTTGCTTCAATGAAGAAGGGATCAGGAGACAGATATTTCCAGGAGAACGCAAAGAAGCTTGTACCTGAGGGAGTCGAAGGAAGGGTAGCATACAAGGGCTTTGTTTCAGAGACCATATTCCAGCTCATGGGCGGAGTCAGGTCAGGAATGGGCTACCTTGGTGCAGAGAACCTTGAGGCTCTTGAGAGAAATGCAAGATTCGTAGTCCAGACTTCAAGCGGACTGAAGGAAAGCCATCCGCATGACATCTATATTACAAAGGAAGCACCGAACTACAGCAACGCAGATTTATAGGAGGTCCCATGGAACAGAAGGGAATCGTAGTCATCGACTTCGGAGGTCAGTACAATCAGTTAATAGCAAGAAGAGTCAGGGAAGCTGGTGTATTCAGCGAGCTGATACCAAACAGAACGCCTGTCGATGAGATAAGGAAGAAGAATCCGGTGGGCATAATACTGACAGGAGGTCCTAACTCGGTCAATGCTGAAGGGTCAATGACCATCAGCAGCGAGATTTTCGAGCTTGGCGTCCCGGTTCTCGGAATATGCTACGGCCATCAGCTTATGACAAAGCTCCTGGGAGGAGAAGTTGTCAGAGGTGACGTCAAGGAATACGGAAAAACTGAGATAAGGTTCGAGGACAACACGACCCTGTTCGACGGACTCAAGAAGGAATCCATCGTCTGGATGAGCCACGGGGACACGGTACACAGGGCTCCGGAAGGCTTCAAAATATCAGCCTCCACCAGGGACTGCGAAGTTGCAGGAATGGAGAATGATGAGAGAAGGCTATACGGAATCCAGTTTCATCCAGAGGTGGTTCACACCGAGCTTGGAACAGAAATCCTTGAAAACTTCATACACAACATCTGCAAGGCTGAAAAGACCTGGGAGATGAAGGACTATGGCGACATGAAGATCAGGGAGGTCAAGGAGCTTGCAGGAGATTCAAAGGTCATCTGCGCGCTTTCAGGAGGAGTTGATTCATCAGTTGCGGCTGTCCTTGTCCACAAGGCCATAGGCAAGAACCTGACCTGCATATTCGTTGACCACGGCCTGCTTAGAAAAGATGAAGGCGACATGGTCGAAGAGATATTCAGGAAGAGGTTTTCAATGAACCTCATAAGGGTAAACGCAGAGGAAAGGTTCCTTTCAAAGCTCAAAGGTGTATCAGATCCTGAGAGAAAGAGAAAGATAATCGGTGAAGAGTTCATAAGGGTATTCGAGGAAGAGGCCAACAAGCTTGGTGACATAGACTACCTTGTACAGGGAACCATATACCCTGACGTAGTAGAGTCAGGTACCGGAACCTCAGCTGTAATCAAGAGCCACCACAATGTGGGCGGACTTCCTGAAGACATGAAGCTTAAGCTGATAGAGCCTCTGAGAGAGCTCTTCAAGGATGAGGTCAGGAAGCTTGGAGAAGAACTTGGAATACCTCATGACCTTGTATACAGGCAGCCATTCCCGGGACCTGGTCTTGGAATCAGGGTACTTGGAGAACTGACTGAGGAGAAGCTCCACATAGTCAGGGAAGCTGATGCGATATACAGGGAAGAGATAGCCAAGGCTCACCTTGATGAGACCATATGGCAGTATTTCGCTGCACTTCCTAACGTAAGGTCAGTTGGAGTAATGGGAGACGAGAGAACATACTCACACATGATAGTCCTGAGGGCTGTCAATTCGATCGACGGAATGACCTCAGACTGGTCAAGGATTCCCTACGATGTACTCGACATCGTAAGCAGAAGGATAGTCAATGAGGTAAAGGGAGTAAACAGGGTAGTTTACGACATAACCTCAAAGCCGCCTGCTACAATAGAATTCGAATAACATTAAGAAACGCTACAGCCCAGTAAAATCAAGGGTTGTAGCGTTATTTTTTCGTTGTGATTCTAGTTTGATTCAATTTTTATTTCTAATAGCATCTATAATTGAAATCCAATCACCTTTAGATTTTTCTTCTATTTGTTTATTGAAATAGTAATTTGCAATTAATGAATACTTGCAGATAGAGTATTTCTCATTAAAAAGTACTGCAATGGTAGATACGATTTCTGTTACATATTTCAAATAATGATTGATATTATCTTGATTTAGGAAGATTAGGTCCCCACTGACTAATTTTTGGATGCGGCTGTATGTCGGAGATTTTTTGAATTTTTCATCCATAAGGCCATTATTATGAACGATAGTATTTCTCATATTTACTATGTCCAATAGATTATTCCAACTATCATCGCTTATAATTGAGCGAAGATTAATATCAAGAGCCTTTTTATAATGGTTATTAGCTTTCTCAATATTCATAAAATCATTTCCAGTGCTTTTGTTTATTATATTATTGATGTAAGAATTTTTTTGGGTTTGATAATTTATATAAACAAATGATATAAAAAAGTCACGAAGCATTACTTCTAGAATAGAAGCAATTTCTATTAATTCAAGTTGATAGATATCGTAAGTTACAATTCGGAGTTTATCTTCATCATATTTTGCTTTAACAGATTTTAAGCCGGCAGCATGAAAATGCTGAATTCTGACTAGACGACTTAACTGAAAAAAAGCATTTTCTGAAGTAGAACGTTTGCCACAATTGGTGCAGTAATTCATAAGTTCAATTGTTTTAAGGTTTCCTTTTGAAACCATAACATTCATGTTTCCACAATATGGACAACATACTTGAACAAGTTTGACGTTGTGGCGCCTCATATTATTGAAAAAGGTATCTTGTGGTAATGGTTTTATGTTGTGTGATTTGCAAAATGAATTATAGATTGAGTAATAAAATTCTCTCATAAAATTGATATGGAACGGATTGAAATTTTCCATATATGTTTCATCCACAATATCGTATATATCGGTGGTACTCGTTTTCATTTTAATTTATCTCCAAAGTTTTTATTAAAGCTCCTTCAGTTCCCTTCTTTACGACCAAATTGCTATCAACCAAGCTCTGCTTAATCCTCTAGCACATTTCCATAAGTTCAGCTAATTCAGAATTATATTCGTTCTCACTTCCAAATTCATGCCTAGAATCAATCGTTTTCTGCAAAGCAGCTTTAGCCTGTGCCCATTTCGACAGTCTCTCATTAATCTGTGGGTGATTAAACAGCAAAGTCAAAGTTATTGGACCAATAACACCCTTTGAAATTTTCTTTCCCTGAAAATCCACATCTATCTGCTCGTCCATCTTAAAAATACGAGACAACACGTCTGAAACTGTTTCTATATCAAAATCCATAAACAAATTAATACTTATGCCAAGTGTATTGGCAATTTTAAGAAGCTGGTCAGGTTTTGGATTCCTGTCACCGGCTTCATATTTTCTTATGTTCACTTCATTAATACCACCTGCAAGTTCTCCAAGCATCTTTTGGGAAATGCCTCGCATGGTTCGGTAAGCTTTTATTTTTTCTCTAACTGCCATGTAAAAACTCCTTTCGAAATCATTTTAAAGATAAAATACAAAAGTATCTGTGAGATACAATTGAATTCTAACACGCAATGTATTGAAAAGATAGAAAGCGGAAATTGTTGTGGACATGGTGGTCATACTTCAAGTTAGAGAAAATGCAATATGCTCTAAAATGAAAACCCCATCCGAAGATGAGGTTTTCTCTAATTTTAGACTGGCAGTCTGCAGTTGTCAGGTAGATTAGATGACCAAGGTATAAGCGAATCAACCTCCGCCTGGTTATTCAAATCTATATTTGGAAGCTTACCAAGGACATATGTCAGGTACGGGAATGGATTGAGGTTGTTGTCAGTAGCTGTTTTGATGATGCTGTAAACCACCGAGTTTGCTGTTGCGCCACGTGTCGAATTGCTGAACAGGAAGTTCTTTCTTTTATGTTCTTAAACACATAAAAGAAATTACGAGATGAAACCAATTATGTCTGAGAATCAATTTAAGTAAAATTATGTAACATTTCTTTGTTATGATGAAGTCAAAAAGGAGAAATGTTACATGGAGATATCTAACAATCACTTGCCTTAGAAGCATTTGAAGATTATCTCATTCATGCTGGATATTCATAACTCACGATTCCAGGTTATCTGCGTAGAGTTAGAGAATTCTTAATCTTTTGTAATGAGATCAGAGCCGAAAATATGGATTCGATATACTTTAAAGCGGTCTTCAATCAATTCGTTGCACTGGAATCCGTCTGCAACAGAAAATGTTTCAGCAATGATTGGAGATGTTGATTTGAAGAACATCATTCATCTTGTCATCATAGGTGGGTAGCCCGGAAATCTAAACGTTCCTAATGAAGGCAACTCCTGAAATGCTGCTGAATGACCTGGAAACGTTAGGGTTCCTGTTTGAATCACTCTGTGAGCGCGACTTGAAGATATATGCGGAATCCTTTGGTGCAAACCTATATCATTATCAGGACTACAGGAACAGGGAAGTAGATGCAGTCATTGAAATGAAGGATGGCAGATGGTGCGCATTTGAAATAAAGCTTGGTGCAAACCAGATAGATATTGCGGCAGAAAGCCTGAAAAAATTGAGCAGGGAAATTGCAGATGATCCACAAGGGAAAGTGCCATCTGTACTTTGTGTGATATGTGGGATGTCTGTTGCAGCTTATAAGAGGAAGGATGGGGTATACGTAATTCCAATAACTGCATTAAGAGCATAAACAGTTTATTTATTTTTGGATACAGTGAAATCATATGGTGTAACTGCATCTGGAGTATCATACCGCACAAGTGAATAGACCATAGCATTGACAAAATCGGGGCACCACAGCTGAAAAACCTGTGGTGCCCCGAAGTCTAACCAATACTAAATAATTTTCGTTGTCAGATCAGCCCGAAATGTACGAATGCATTATATAGGCCGTCCTTGTCGACGTCGGTGGTTACGAAGTCACAAGCCTTCTTGGCCTCATCACCGCCACTTCCCATGCAGCAGCTCTTTGCGCAATATTCGAACATCGGGATGTCAATGTTGGCATCTCCGAAGGCGATGGTGTCCTCTGCATCAGCACCAAGGTGCTCGAGAAGCTGATGGACGGCGTTAGCCTTGTCAATTCCTTTGACTCCAAGGTCGCCAAACAGGGGATGCTCACCCTTTCCTCCCCAGGTATTTGCATTAAGGTCTGGGAACTCTGTGCGGGCATCAAGGAAATCCTTGTAGCTCGAGAGGATGAAGCTGACCTTGTTAAGGTCATCCCGGTAAAGCTCGCCTCCGAAAATCATATCCGGAAAAGCTTTGCGGACTGTCATGGTGGTGGCATCAGCATTTCCCTTTCCAGCGGTGTATTCCTGGATCACAGGCTCACCAGCCTCCTCGAAGTGTTCGCTTGCATAAAGGCCGCTGTTTGATTCAAGATAGAATTCGAGTTTGCGTGCATGGAGCCAGTCTACTATCCGCTTTGCCTGCTCAGGGGTTATCCTCTGGTGCATGACAACGTAGCCGTCATCCTCAACGTAGCTGCCATTGCCTCCTATCATCCCATCAAGGCCGATGTCCCAGATGTTCTGATATACTTCGGACCTGCTCCTTCCAGTGCAGATATAGACGCGGTGACCGTTCTTTCGTGCTGCCCGAATGGCATTCACTGCGCTTTCCGGAATATTGTTCTTATAGTCCACGAGAGTACCGTCAACATCGATGAAGAGTAACTTCTTTTCGCCCATCTCTTATCCTCCGTTCCTTTATGGTAGTGTATATGAGGTCTTTTTATTTCTCCTCTAATTATATGCTATTACCTATAGTTAAGGCTTGTTAAGATTCAGTGAATGGAAACACCATAACGATAGATAACTGAAAGGCAATTTGAATCGGAAACGGCTGGGTATCTGAGTTTAGTCCAGATCTAATGGGAAGGGATACGTGATATTCATGGCCAAGAAATTTAGAGTTTTTTAGGGATACTATGGTATGATTTAATATATGTATATTTAGAAATCAGACATTGAAGCAATTAATTATCTCGTAAGGAAAGGAGTAATGATTCGATTGCAATCTGCTGAAACCAGGAGAAATGACGTAAGGGTCAGCGTGACTGCTGAAGCCAGGGAATTCATATTGTCAAAGGGAGGAGCCTGCTATGTCAACGAGGGTGGAATACACGGCTGCTGCACAGGTGCCGCTCCCATACTGACAGCATATGTCGGAGCTCCCAAGGATTTGACAAGGTTCACTCTGGTTGAGACTGACGGCATAAAGGTATATGTTGACAGGAAATATGTCGGCAGAAATACTGTAAGGATTTCCCTCGACAACATAATCATGATCAAAAGACTATACGCGGAGGCTGGGGTTAGCGAAGAATAGACTGATCCGCGTTTGGATAAACTATAATATATCGTAGCGGAGGATTTGAAATGAACGTAAACATAACTAAGGAAGCAAGGGATTTCATAGTTCAGAAGGGCGGAGTCGTCTATATCAACGAGGCGAATTCACAGGGCTGCTTCAGCGGAGCTACGCCCATACTGTCGATATACGTAGGCAAGCCCAAGGATACGACCAGGTTCGAGCTTGTTGAGGACGAAGGCGTCAGCGTATATGTTGACAGAAGATACGTCATAAGGAATGTCATAAACATCTCGCTCGACAACATACTCATGATCAAGAAGCTTTATGTCGAGGCAAAGAGCGTAGAGGAATAGATTTCCTGCACCTATTTGAGAATTGTTATCAATAATTCACAGGCTTTTAAAAGTGCGTACATATGGAGATGAATTATGGATGATACAATGACTATGATGGAGGAGATATAACCATCCATCAATAGCCTGTAAAAGAGGTGCAGAAAATGAGGATCAAAATTTCACCAGAGGCAATGGATTTCATAGTCGAAAAAGGTAATAACGTATATATTGTAGTTGCAAATGCGATGGGTCGCATTTCATGGGTTCATCCGGTGCCAAGCATATATGTTGGAGTCCCGAAACATTCAGAACGCTTTGTAAAGTATGAGAAGGACGGAGTCAATCTGTATATAGACATGAGATATCCTCTCAAGGACGAGATAAGGATAACGCTGGACAAGATATTCAACATAAGGAAGCTTTATGCTGAAGGAAGGCTTGTAGAAAGCCTGTTCAACACTGCCTGACCTGAAGTATATTGCAAGCGGTTTGTTTCCTGCGATATTATGGCTGAAGCTGAAAGCTTCAGCCATTGAAATTAGTACCTGCTGCAACCTGCTGCAATTAGAGAGATTGTCTGGTGTCATCGTGCGTCGTTTTTGTTAATCGAATGTACATAGAATCAAAACATTTTGATGGTATAATTTTAAAAAACAAGGAGGCGATTTCTTTGAGTATCGAGGACATCAAGAAGAAGGCTGGAATTATAAAGAAGCACGACGATCCTGATACCAATGTTGATGTCAACAAGATCATCGAACATAGTGATATCACCAGGGAGAAGGTAAATCCTGCGGGGATAAGCCATGACAACAGCTTCATGCACAAGGAGAAATCCACAGCACAGAAGAAGAGAGGGAAATAAAAGAAAATGGAGGCCAGATGATTCTGGCCTTTCTTAATGGGTGGTAACATGCATAAGATATGGAATTTGAGCGATGTTGAAAGAGTACTCGCAGAGACTGGTGACAAAGCTGGGCTTGATGTTATGGGGATCCCTGTGAGCATCAGCGACAGGATGGAGAAGACCATGGGCTCATTCGTCTTCAAGGAAAAGGACGGAAAAGTAAAGGCCCATGAGTTCAAATTTTCGGCAAGGCTCCTGTCGGGGGAATTCGACGAGGAGATCGTGAAGAATGTGATCATACATGAATATGCGCATTTCTACGCCAATGTTACGAGTGGAAAGAACAACGGCCATAATGCGGTATTCAAGAATGTATGCAGATCTCTCGGGATACCCGAGGACACTCTGTTTACAGCTCCCGGGACCCGGGTCATAAGAAAGAAGGGCTACAAGCTGGTATGCTCGAGCTGCGGAGAAACAGTTGCTGTAAGAAGGCACAGGGATGCCGCAGTGGATATAGTGAAATACAAGATATCAGGCTGCTGTGAAGCGAAAATAAAGGCCATGACGGGCTATTTCTGACCAAACTTTCCTGAAAAATCTTGTTTCGTTGAAAATCTGTTCAGCTTGGCGTAAAATTGAATCAGGTGGCTGAATAAAATGTAACAAAGTATAATAAAGTTCAGCCATTGAAATAACCATAAGATAAAATAAAGGTTGGTGTAAGTATGTTAAAAGTCGATCTTTCAAAACTTCAGGGATTCATCAATCCGGACGAACTCGAAAAGCTTGAACCAATGGTCAGGGCAGCGCACAAACTGGTGAAGGATAAATCAGGTGCAGGAAATGACTTTCTTGGATGGGTAGACCTTCCTGAGGACTATGACAAGGAAGAATTTGCCAGGATAAAGAAGGCTGCAGAGAAGATCAAGGGCGATTCAGACGTGCTTGTTGTTATCGGAATTGGCGGTTCTTACCTTGGAGCCAAAGCGGCAGTAGAGATGCTTAACCATGGATTCCACAACATGCTTCCGAAGGAGAAGAGGAACGCTCCTCAGATTTTCTTCCTTGGGCAGAACCTGTCAGGAGCTTACCTTAACCAGGTACTGGAGATGATTGAAGGAAAAGACCTTTCAGTCAACGTAATATCCAAATCTGGAACAACTACTGAGCCTGCAGTTGCCTTCAGGATAATGAAGGACTACATGGAGAAGAAGTACGGAAAGGAAGAGGCTTCAAAGAGGATATATGCCACAACAGACAGGGCAAGGGGAGCTCTTAAGACACTTGCTACAGCTGAAGGCTACGAGACCTTCGTGGTTCCTGATGATGTAGGCGGAAGGTTCACAGTACTCACTGCAGTAGGACTTCTTCCGATAGCAGCAGCTGGAATAGACATAGATGCGATGATGGGCGGAGCAAGGGCTGCAAGGAATGACTACTCTTCAGAGAACCTGAAGGACAACGAGTGCCTGCAGTATGCGGCAGCAAGATGCGCGCTCTATTACAGGGGCAAGGTAACAGAGATACTTGTAAACTACGAGCCGGCACTGATATTCTTCTCGGAATGGTGGAAGCAGCTGTATGGCGAGAGCCAGGGTAAGGACGGCAAGGGAATATTCCCAGCATCAGTCTCTTTCTCAACAGACCTTCACTCCATGGGGCAGTACATACAGGAAGGTCTCAGGAACATATTTGAAACTGTAATAAAGGTTTCTGAGCCTACATCGGACTTTGTGATAGAGGCCAATGAAGACGACCTTGACGGACTGAATTTCCTTGCCGGAAAGACACTGTCCTATGTCAACACCAATGCCTTCAAGGGCACGCTTCTCGCTCATGTTGACGGCGGAGTACCGAATGTGGTGCTGAACCTGGACAAGATAGATGCTGAGAACTTCGGATACATGGTTTACTTCTTTGAACTTGCATGCGCAGTGAGCGGATACATGACAGGAGTCAATCCGTTCGACCAACCGGGTGTAGAGGCATACAAGAAGAACATGTTCGCACTCCTTGGAAAGCCTGGCTACGAAGAGCTTAAGGAAACGCTGGAAAAGAGACTGTAATATAAAGTAAATGCAAGGGGAAACGCCTGAAGAACAGTTTTCAGAGTTTCCCCTTGTTTTTTAAGGAGTTAGAATGGAAAGACTGGACAAGATACTGGGAAATATGGGTTATGGATCAAGGAAGGACATCAAGATAAGCGTTAAGAAGGGACTTGTCAAAGTAAACGGGGTCGTTGCAAAGGATCCCGGGATGAAGGCAGACCCTGTGACTGATGTCATCGTCATTGACGGGGAGGAGATAGTCTACAGGAAGTACATATACCTTCTCATGAACAAGCCGGCAGGAGTAGTATCTGCAACCTTTGACAACCACGACACTACAGTAGTCGACCTTCTGCCCTTCGACTACAAGTCATTTGAGCCGTTCCCCGTGGGCAGGCTGGACAAGGATACCGTGGGGCTGCTGCTGTTGACGAATGACGGCGAACTGAACCACAGGCTTCTTGCTCCAAAAAGCCACGTTGATAAGGTGTATTACGTGAACCTTGAGAATGAGGCCGATGAGAGCGACATCGAGGCCTTTAGAAAAGGACTTGAGATTGACGGAGGCTACAGGTGCATGCCAGCAGACCTTGTGATCTCAGAGGATGACAAAAGGGAAGTTCATGTCACCATACGTGAAGGGAAGTTCCACCAGGTCAAGAGGATGTTCAAGGCGAGGGGAAATGAAGTTACATTCCTCCAGAGGGTTTCCTTCGGACCTATCGTGCTTGACGAGGCCCTGGACGAAGGTGAAATCAGGGAGCTTACGGAAGATGAAATAGATATGCTCAAAAATCTGTAAATCTAATAGTTTACATTAAAGCAATTGCCAATTGAAAAGGTTTAATCAGACGAGGTTCTGAAATATCCCGTAAAGCGTTGATACAGGCGGTTTTTTGGGTTTATAATCCATGTAGGGATAAGCAAAGGAACAACAGCCCCTTTTCTTATTTGGCATGGCGCCCCCCAATTCGCCTTGCCCGAAAGCCTTATAAACCCTCCGGATCCCCCCAGATTACCGGAGGGTTGTTTTTTATTTGAGAGTTATTACAGGTGAACATAAGTTCTGATAAAAGTCATGGAGAGCTGCGGCATATATGGTATAATCTAATGTGAAATGATCTTAGGAGTGAGTTATTTGGACCTTAAGAAACTGCTTAACAAAGAACAGTATGAAGCCGCAACCACAATAGAAGGACCTGTCCTGATACTGGCCGGTGCAGGCTCTGGAAAGACCAGGGTCCTGACCCACAGGATCGCCTACATGATAGAGGAGATGGGGGTCCAGCCTTATGAGATACTTGCCATCACGTTTACCAACAAAGCGGCGGGTGAGATGAGGGAAAGGGTCGTAAGCCTCATTGGAGAGGTGGCACTCAACATGTGGATATCCACATTCCATTCAAGCTGCGTGAGGATACTCAGGCGCGAGATTGAAAACCTGGGATACAAGAAGGACTTCACCATTTATGACAGCTATGACCAGAAATCCCTAGTCAGGCAGATCATGAAGGAAATGAACATAAGCGACAAGGAATATCCTGAAAAAGCGATCATCGGGATGATCTCCGATGCAAAGAACAAGCTCGAAAGCCCTGAAGCCTTCAGGAAGAAGCACGAGTACCACTACAGGAACCGAAAGATAGCCGAGATCTACGAGGCTTATCAGTCAAGGCTCAAGTCAAACAGCGCAATGGACTTCGATGATCTGATCATGAAGACCGTGGAGCTGTTCAGGAGGTTTCCTGAGGTTCTTGACAAGTACAGGAGAAAGTTCAGGTACATCATGGTCGATGAGTACCAGGATACTAACCATGCGCAGTACACATTGATCAAGTTGCTTGCATCGGAGCACAAAAACCTTTGCGTCGTCGGAGACGATGACCAGAGCATATACGAGTTCAGGGGAGCTGACATCAGGAACATCCTGGACTTCGAGATGGATTTCCCTGCAGCCAAGGTAGTGAAGCTGGAGCAGAACTACAGGAGCATGGGAACCATACTTGATGCTGCAAACAACGTCATAAGGCACAACATGGAAAGGAAGCCCAAGGCTCTCCGGACAACAAAGGACAGGGGCGAAAAGGTCCGGGTCTACAGCGCCTACAATGACAAGGATGAGGCTTCGTTTGTCTCGTCCGAGGTAAGGAGACTATCTAGGGACGGAAGGAACTACAAGGAGTTTGCCGTACTCTACAGGACCAATGCCCAGTCAAGGAACTTCGAGGAAGCCTTCATGAGGGAGGGGATACCCTACAGGATCATTGGGGGACTCAAGTTCTACGACAGGAAGGAGGTCAAGGACATCCTTGCATATCTAAGGCTTGTCAACAATCCTTTCGATGAGGTAAGCCTGAGAAGGATCATAAACGTACCCAAGAGGGCCATAGGAGACACTACTTTAGAGAAGCTTGCCCAGGCAGCTAGGGACAACGAGGAGACGATCTTCGATCTTATGCAGGACCTTGAGGAGCTCAATATCATCAAGGGAAAGACTCTGAAGTCTGTCATTGACTTCAGGAACATGCACCTTTCCTTCATGGAAAGCCAGCTTGACATGACGGTATCAGCCTTCGTGAAGCATGTGCTTGAGACTACCGGCTACATGAAGGAGCTGGTGGACTCGAAGGACCCTGAGGACCTTTCAAGGATAGAGAACCTTGAGGAGTTCGTGAATGCTGCACTTGATTTTGAGATGATGAATCCGGACGGTCAGCTCTCTGATTTCCTAGAAAGCGTGGCGCTCGTTTCAGACATAGACTCAATGGATGCAAAGGAGGACGCAGTTCTCCTAATGACGCTCCATAGCGCCAAGGGTCTGGAGTTTCCTGTGGTATTCATGGTGGGGATGGAGAACGGATTGTTCCCTGGAGCCAGCTCCCTTGAGGACCAGAAGGAGATGGAGGAGTCCAGGAGGCTTGCCTATGTCGGCATAACCAGAGCCATGGAGCTACTGTACATGACCCATGCCGAGGTAAGGGTAGTCTACGGAAGGACAGTCATGTATCCGCCGTCGGAGTTCCTTGTGGACATCCCGAAGGAGCTGAAGGAAAGCGTCGGAGGGAACAAGGAGGCCTATGTAAGGTCACATTCACAGGGCACAGGAGGCTTTTTCGAGAGAAGGTCCAAGCTTTCAGAGTATGCCACAAGGGAAGCCCAGGAAAGTGCAATGCAGACACTCGACAGGCCTGGAAAGAAGACTCTGTCAAAGGAAGAGGCCAAGCCTGGAACAAAGGTCAGGCATCCGAAATTCGGGAACGGAACGATAGTCAATGCCGCATATGAGAGCGGTGACGTGAAGGTTACGATAGCCTTCGATTCACAGGGAATAAAAAATCTGATGCTTAGCCTTGCTCCACTGGAGCTGGTATAGCTCCAGAAGAGCTGGTATAGGAGTTGAAATGGATAAGATTAAGCAGATGGAGGAGCTTGTTTCGGAGCTGAACAGGCTTTCAAGGGAATATTATGTTTTGGACAGCCCCAGCGTCAATGATGCTGAATATGATAAAAAATACGACCTGCTTAAGGCTATTGAAGCTGAGACAGGTATCGTACTTCCGGACTCGCCTACCCAGAGGGTGGGTGACTCGGTGCTGCCTGAATTCAGGAAGCATGCACACAAGGGAAGGCTTTGGAGCCTCGACAAGGCTCAGAGCCTTGAGGAGCTTCATGCATGGCATGCGAGGAACGTCAAATTCGTTGAGGCATCAAATGCAGAGGGTGGTGAAAGCCTGCCCTTGCCCTCATATGTCATAACGAGGAAATTCGACGGACTGACCCTGAACCTGACCTATGAGGACGGGCTGCTTGTTACTGCCGCGACAAGGGGAACAGGAGCCATCGGAGAGGAAGTCACAGCTCAGGCGAAGACAATAAAATCCGTGCCTCTGAGGATTCCTGACAAGAACACTTTTGAGATACATGGCGAGGCCATGATGACGAAGACAGCCTTCAGGAAGTATAACGATGAGTCTGATGCTCCGTTGAAGAACACAAGAAACGGTGCTGCCGGAGCCCTCAGGAACCTGAACCTGTATGAGACCAGGAAAAGGAACCTGACCGCATACTTCTATGACATAGGGTACATTGAAGGCAAGACGTTTTCGACTTACACCGAAATGCTTGACCATATCAGGGAGTGCGGCTTCCTTATGGATGAGTATGTAAGGAGTGCTTCAACCTTCTCGGAAATCGAGGCAGCTATTAAGGAAATCCAGTCTGAAAGGGCAAGCCTTGACTTTGACATTGACGGGGCGGTAATAGCAATTGATGACACCAGGACAAGGGAGCTCATGGGCTATACTGTGAAATTCCCCAAGTGGGCCATAGCCTACAAGTTTGAGGCTGAGGAGGCTGTCACTAAGCTTCTTGACGTGGAATGGAACGTAGGCAGGTCAGGCAGGGTTGCACCTACCGCAATACTTGAGCCGGTGGACCTTGCCGGAGTCACTGTAAGGAGGGCTACCCTCAACAACATGGACGACGTGAGGCGCAAGAACGTGAGGATAGGCTGTGACGTGCTTGTCAGAAGGTCTAACGATGTCATTCCTGAAATCTTAAGGTCCGTATCTGAAGATGATGAAGGAACAAGGGAGATAGTGCCTCCTGAATTCTGCCCTTCCTGCGGGACTCCATTGGTTCTCACCGGTGCCCACTATTTCTGCGACAATACGCTTTCATGCAAGCCGCAGATGGTGAAGAGCATCGTGCATTACACCTCAAGGGATGCGATGAACATAGAAGGGCTGAGCGAAAAGACTGCTGAGCAGCTTTTTGAGAGTTTAGGCGTGAAGAGCATTTCTGACATCTACAGGCTGAAGAAAGAGGAACTCCTGAAGCTTGAGAAGTTCAAGGACAAGAAGGCGGATAACATACTGAAGGCCATTGAGGATTCAAAGGGCAGGGAGCTTCATGCGTTCCTGTATGCCCTTGGAATACCGAACGTGGGAGTGAAGACGGCAAGAGACCTTTCAGAAAGGTTCGGGTCCCTTGAGAAGATCAGGGATGCGGAGCTTCAGGAGCTTCTCGAGGTTCCGGAGGTTGGTGGAATAGTCGCTGAAAGCATCCATGAGTTCTTCAGGAGCCAGGCTGTTCTTGACGAGCTCGAAAGGATAAGGGAGAGCGGAGTAGTACCGAAATCGACTGAAATTGTAAGGATTGAAA
The DNA here is from genome assembly GCF_017873395.1 of Youngiibacter multivorans. Classification (GTDB taxonomy): domain Bacteria; phylum Bacillota; class Clostridia; order Clostridiales; family Clostridiaceae; genus Youngiibacter; species Youngiibacter multivorans. The sequence goes on from NZ_JAGGKC010000025.1 coordinate 36,301, forward strand.
GCCCGTTCACCGGGAAGACCGTTGTCGTGACGGGGACGTTAAAAAGCTTCGGCAGGAAGGAAATTGAGGAGAAGCTCATTTCCTTGGGTGCAAAGGTTGCATCCTCCGTTTCGAAGAAGACCGATTTCGTGCTGTACGGCGAGGAAGCGGGCTCAAAGCTCACCAAGGCCAGAGACCTGAATGTCAGGACAATAACAGAGGATGAATTCCTCGATATGGCTGGTGGTCAGGATGGATAGGGGAACCTTAAATAACCTTGAGTTCCTTGACCTGCTTCTGACAATCCTTTGCTGGGTGTTCGTGGCTGTAAGTACCGGGGTCCTTATCCTCACTACGCTCACGACATACCATTTCCTGTACCTGCAGTATTTCAATAACTATGACGCTCTGCAGCTCTCCATGTTCATAAGTCAACTGCTGTGGGGTATAAGGTTCATGATTGATTCGAAAAGATGGCCTAAAAGTAAGGTTTATGGGATGATATCGCTTGCAATGGCGGCAGTTAGCCTCTTTTTCTTCTATTCAGGAGTGTCCTGAAGCGAGGGTTGTGGTAAAATATATAAATTAAGGCGGAAACGGCAACTTAAGCCGGCGTCTTCAATGGAGGTAGAATATGTCTGTTTCTAGGAAGGACGTGGACTACATAGCTGAGCTTGCGAGGCTTAAGTTCACCGAAGAGGAAAAATCCGGGTTCATTACGGACCTCAACAACATACTGGGATATGTCGACAAGCTCTCTGAGCTTGACACTGAAGGTGCTGACATCCTGGTCAATCCTATCTATATAGAGAATGTGTACAGGGAAGATGTGGTCACAAAGTCGATGGAACAGGAGGAATTCCTGATGAATGCTCCCGACAGGGTCGAAGAGTATCTCAGAGTTCCAAGCGTCATAGAGGTGTAAGATGGAGCTATTTGAATACAAGGCGCATGAGCTTAAAGCTATGCTTGGCAAAGGCGAGGTCAGTGCAAAGGATATAACTGAATCGTTCCTTGGCAGGATAGAATCAGTGGAGGAAAGCGTAGGTGCGTTCCTTAAGGTTGACAGGGAATCCGCTCTATCAGGAGCGAAAAGATACGACGACGGTGAAAAGGAAGGTCTTCTTGCAGGAATACCTGTAGGGATAAAGGACAACATCTCCGTGAAGGGGATGCAGAATACCTGCGCCTCGAAGATACTCGAAGGATATATCGCTCCCTATGATGCCACTGTAACCGAGAAGATAAAGAAGCAGGGCGGTGTTATCGTAGGAAAGCTCAACATGGACGAATTTGCCATGGGATCATCCACAGAGCACAGCGCATTCAAGATAACGAGGAATCCATTTGACCTGACAAGGGTACCCGGAGGATCTTCAGGCGGATCGGCTGCGTCAGTTGCTGCCATGGAGGTTCCGCTGTCACTTGGAACAGACACAGGCGGATCGGTAAGGCAGCCTGCAGCATACTGCGGAATCGCAGGACTCAAGCCTACCTACGGTTCAATTTCAAGGTACGGGGTAACCGCCTTCGGTTCCACCCTTGACCAGGTTGGAACCTTAGGCCGAGATGTCAGGGACCTTGCCCTCATAACCTCTGCAATAACAGGCAGGGATGACAGGGACTTCACTACCCATTCGAGGGACCTTGGTGACCTGTATGCGAACCTTTCGAAGGACATAAAGGGCAAGAGGATCGCTCTTCCTGAGGAATTCCTTGGTGAAGGCCTCAATGACGATGCAAGGAAGAGCATCGAGGAATCGGTGAAGGTGTTTGAAGCACTGGGAGCTACAGTCGAGAGGGTAAGCCTCAAAATGGCTGACTACTCGCTTGCTGCATACTACATAATATCCTCGGCGGAGGCTTCATCAAACCTTGCAAGGTTTGATGGCATCAGGTACGGCTTCAGGGCAAAGGATGCCTGTGACCTCATAGACCTATACAAGGAATCCAGGAGCCAGGGCTTCGGACCTGAGGTCAAGAGAAGGATAATGCTCGGGACCTATGTGCTGTCAGCCGGCTACTACGATGCCTACTACAAGAAGGCACTGAAGGTAAGGAAGCTTATACAGGACGAATACAATTCCATATTCTCGAAGTTCGACGCGATGATTTCCCCGACTACTCCTACTCCTGCATTCAGGATAGGGGACAAGACAGAGGATGTCATGGCAATGTACCTTAACGACATCTACACGGTTCCTGTCAACATAGCAGGTATTCCTGCAGTTTCCATACCGTGCGGACTTACTGAAGGGATGCCGCTGGGACTCCAGATAATGGGGGCCCATTTCAGCGAGCAGACCATACTTGATATTGCTTATGCATACGAGAGTGAACGGGGCCTTGACCTAAGGCCTTCATTATAGGAGGGCACCATGAGATACGAAGCGGTTATAGGACTCGAGGTCCATGTTGAGCTCCAGACAAAGACGAAGGCATTCTGCGGCTGCACCACTGAATTCGGCGGAAAGCCCAATTCACATGTATGCCCCGTATGTCTCGGACTTCCGGGAGCTCTTCCGATGATAAACAGGCAGGTCGTTGACTTCGCGCTGAAGACAGGACTTGCGCTCAACTGCAAGATCAACACGTTCAACAGGTTTGACAGGAAGAACTATTTCTATCCTGACGCTCCGAAGAACTACCAGATAACCCAGAATGATTTTCCGATATGTCATGACGGCTATGTGGAGATAGAGATATCTGACGGCAGCATAAAGAGGATCGGAATCGAAAGGATCCACATGGAGGAGGATGCAGGAAAGCTGATCCATACCTCAAAGGGCTCACTTGTCGATTTCAACAGGTCAGGAGTGCCTCTCATTGAGATTGTCACGAAGCCTGACATAAGGACTCCCGAGGAGGCTACTGCTTACCTTACGAAGCTTAGGGCAATACTATTCGCTCTTGGAGTATCTGATGTCAAGATGGAGGAAGGAAGCCTGAGGTGCGACGGCAACATTTCCGTAAGGGAAGTTGGAGTTGAAACTCTTGGCGTCAAGTCTGAGATCAAGAACATGAATTCCTTCAAGGCCCTTGAGAAGGCTCTCGGCTATGAGTACAGAAGGCAGTGCGAGGCTGTTGAGAATGGCGAGAGGCTGACAATCGAGACCAGAAGATGGGACGATTCCATTGAAGAGACCAGGCTCATGAGGTCCAAGGAAATGGCCAACGACTACAGGTATTTCCCGGAGGGAGACCTTGTTACCCTTGACATCAGCGACGAGTGGATAGACAGGGTAAGGAAGACCATACCTGAGCTTCCGCATGAGAAGGCGGAGAGGTTCGTAAGGGAATACGGGATACCTAAGTATGATGCCATGGTACTGACACTTACTTCTGATATGGCTGACTTCTTCGATGAGGCTGCCAGGGAATCAAAGGATGGAAAGGCTGTATCCAACTGGATCATGGGTGACCTTTCGAGGCTCATGAATGAGAAGGGCACATGGATAGCGGATCTGAAATTCGGACCTAAGGAGCTGTCGGGACTGGTTGCAATAATAAAGGACGGCACCATATCCTCTGCAATGGGCAAAAAGGTCCTTGAGTTCATGTTCGAGGAAGGGAAGGATCCTTCTGTCATCGTGAAGGAAAGGAACATGGTCCAGGTAAGCGATGAAGGCGCTCTTCTTGAGGAAGTAAAGAAGGTGCTTGCAGCAAATCCGAAGGTGGTTGAGGACTACAGGGCAGGAAAGACCAAGATTTTGGGCTTCGCTGTCGGGCAGGTCATGAAGGCCACAAAGGGGCAGGCGAATCCGACTGTCATAAACAAGCTTGTCGCTGATGAGCTTGAAAGGCTGAAATAGGAAGAATGGCAATGCCTCCGGACACTTTACGGGTCCGGAGGCTGTTCCATTTTACAGCCATTGTGGTAGAATGTAATGAGTCAAATAGTAGCGAGGTAAATTATGGAAACTGGCAAACTCAACTGGGACATACTCCAGAGGCTTATAAAGAAGAACAGCGGCGCTGAAAGGGCGGAAGTGCTCAAGAGCGGAAGCATAGGTGAAGACTGTGCGGTCCTTAAGATGAATGACGGCCTGATAGTCATGTCGACTGATCCTGTGACTGCGGCGACGAATGGTCTTGGGAACATAGCTCTTCATATCAACATCAATGATATTGCAACGACAGGGGCTGAACCTCTTGGAGTGCTTGTCACGATTCTTGCACCTAAAGGGTCGACCTTCGGCGACATAGAGACTGTGATGAAGGACATTTCAAGGGAGGCACGCCTCATGAATGTGCAGGTCATGGGCGGCCATACTGAGGTGACTGATGCGGTTAACAGGATGGTTGTATCCTTAACTGCAGTGGGTGTGGTCAGCGAGGATGAGCTGATTACAACTTCAGGTGCTAAGGTTGGGGACAGCATCATTGTAACCAAATCGCTGTGCCTCGAGGGCACCTCGATAATAGCGAAGGATTTCGCTGAAAGGTCCAGGGAGGTGCTTACCGAAGAGGAGCTTAAGGAAGCTGAAAACTACGCACTGGAGCTTTCTGTGCTCAAGGAAGGCATGCTCCTGAAGGGTCTTGCATCCTCGATGCACGACATCACCGAAGGCGGCGTGCTTGGAGCGCTCTGGGAAATGGCCCAGGCTTCGAGTACGGGATTTTCGGTCCGTGAGGACCTGATGCCTGTAAGGCGATTGACGAGAAAGCTTTGCGAAAACTTCGGTCTTGACCCGTTAAGGCTTATCTCATCAGGATCCATGCTCGTAGCGGTCAAGGATGCTGATGAAGCTGTAAGGAGACTGGAGGGTGCTGGAATAGCAGCCACTGTCATAGGCAAGGTTACCGAAGCAAGAGGAATACTCCTGGCAGAGGAAGAAATTGAAGTTATCCCTCCGGCGAGGGATGAGATATACAGGCTGTACGATTGAATGCCGAACAGGCGCGAAAGAGGAGAAGGTATGAGGGTTGACGGCAGAAGAAACGATGAGATAAGGAATGTGAAGGTAACGAGGAATTTCACCAAGTATTCCCAGGGCTCTGTGCTCATGGAGATGGGTGACACAAAGGTAATATGCACCGCCATGATCGAGGATAAGGTCCCGGTATTCCTGAAGGGCTCAGGAAGCGGATGGATAACGGCTGAATACAGCATGCTGCCTGGATCAACCCAGACAAGGAAGCAGAGGGACATCGCAAAGCTGAGGCTTGACGGAAGGTCAAATGAGATACAGAGGCTTATCGGTCGTGCCCTGAGGTCAGTGGTTGACCTTACAGCCCTCGGTGAGAGGACCATATGGGTCGACTGCGACGTTATCCAGGCTGATGGAGGCACGAGGACTGCCAGTATCACGGGCGCTTTCGTGGCCCTTGTGGACGCGGTAAACGCCATCGACAAGGTGACGCCTTTCAAGAGGTATCCAATAAGCTCCGCAGTCACTGCAATCAGTGTCGGGGTGGTTCACGGTGAGCCAATGCTAGACCTTTGCTACGTGGAGGATTCCAAGGCTGAAGTGGACATGAACGTCGTCATGAACAGCAAGGGAGATTTCATAGAGCTGCAGGGAACGGGTGAGGAAAGACCCTTCAACAACATTGAGCTGATGGATATGCTTGAGCTGGCGACAATCGGAAACACAGCACTCATCGAAAAGATGAAGGAAACCCTCGGCAGCTCTATGGACAGGGTTTTGAGGTAGGATATGAGGATAATAATCGCAAGCAACAACAAACACAAGGTTGAAGAGATAAAGGATATGATGGCGCCTTTGGGATTTGAGGTACTGTCCATGAAGGATGCCGGAATTGTGATGGAGGTAGACGAGGACCAGGATTCCTTCAGGGGGAATGCCCTTAAGAAGGCAACTGAGCTTTTTGAAAGTCTGAGCCTTCATGACAGGAAGGATACCTATGTCCTTTCTGATGACTCTGGACTTTCAGTAGACATCCTTCACGGCGCTCCTGGCGTCTATTCGGCGCGCTATTCGGGTGAAGGAGCGACTGACGCAAAGAACAATGAGAAGCTCCTGAAGGAGCTCTCTGGAGTCATGTGGGATGAGAGGACCGCAAGGTTCATCTGCGCCATGGCATTTATAGGAGAAGAGAAGGAAATCATAGTCCAGGGGGAGACTCCCGGGATAATCACATTCGAGCTGAAGGGTGAAGGCGGCTTCGGGTACGACCCCATGTTCTATTCACTTGAGCTTAACAAGACCTTCGGTGAAAGCGCACCTGAAGAAAAGAATGCCATATCCCACAGGGGAAAGGCGCTTGCACTCCTCGTAAGGGAGCTGTCTCTAGAGGAAGGGGAATAGCAGATGCTGATTGCGGTAGTATCGGATACCCACAGGAGGACGACCAGGATCAAGCAGGCCATAGCCATAATCGGGAAGGCAAATCCTGACAAGGTGATCCACCTTGGTGATAATATGGACGATGCCGACCTTATGGAGGCAATGCTTGGAATGGAGATAATAACCGTTCCTGGCAACTGCGACTACAGCGCCGATAGGGACTTCAAGGTCATAGAGGCTGGTCATCTTAAGATATTCGCGACACATGGGCATTCCTACGGAGTAAAAAGGGGTCTTCATGAGCTTGCTAAGGCTGCGAAGGACCACGGGTGTCATATAGCCCTCTACGGGCACACTCACGTCGCTTCGGAGGACTTAATGGACGGAATCCTGACCTTCAATCCGGGCAGCGCTGCAGAGCCCAGAGGGGGCCAGAAGCCTACCATTGGTTTCATAGAGATCAAGGGAAACAATACCGGCTTCAGGTTTGCAGGCATTGACGCGGGCCGATAGGCAATAAAAACTCATAAAGCAAATTCTTCAAATTTTGGTATTGACGCTTCATTGATTTTAGTATAGAATAAATTTTGTCGCTGAAAGGTGATAACTTTTATCGGGGTGTAGCGCAGCTGGGAGCGTGCGTGCTTCGGGAGCACGAGGTCGCAGGTTCGATCCCTGTCACCCCGACCAAGTACGCTTAGCATGTGGGCCAGATGAGCTGAGGTGAGCGTCAAGCGAAGCTATTCAGATGAAGGCCGGGATAAGTCCTGCAATGCCTTGATACTGGGATATCGCCAAGCGGTAAGGCACCAGACTTTGACTCTGGTATTCGTTGGTTCGAATCCAGCTATCCCAACCAATTCAATTTGGTTCGCTAGCTCAGTCGGTAGAGCACGTGACTTTTAATCACGGTGTCCGGGGTTCGATTCCCCGGCGAGCCACCATTAAATATGCGGGTGTAGTTCAATGGTAGAATTCCAGCCTTCCAAGCTGGTCGTGAGGGTTCGATTCCCTTCACCCGCTCCATTAGTCCCTTTTATTACACTTCGGGGTGTAGCGCAGCTGGGAGCGCGCGTGCTTTGGGAGCATGAGGTCGCAGGTTCGATCCCTGTCACCCCGACCATTTTAACCCTAGCCCCAATATGCGGGAGTGGCTCAGAGGTAGAGCGTCACCTTGCCAAGGTGAATGTCGCGAGTTCGAATCTCGTCTTCCGCTCCAATATAATATGCGTCTTTAGCTCAGTTGGATAGAGCAACGCCCTTCTAAGGCGTGGGCCGGGAGTTCGAATCTCTTAAGACGCACCATATGGTGAACGTAGTTCAGTTGGCAGAGCGCCAGTTTGTGGCACTGGTTGTCGTGGGTTCGAGTCCCATCGTTCACCCCATTTATTCTTTGGGATATGGCCAAGTGGTAAGGCTCCAGACTCTGACTCTGGCATCGTTGGTTCGAATCCAGCTATCCCAACCAAATATGCAGATGTGGCGAAATTGGCAGACGCACTAGACTTAGGATCTAGCGCCGAGAGGCATGGGGGTTCAAGTCCCTTCATCTGCACCACAATACCTCTTTAAGCGGGAGTGGCTCAGAGGTAGAGCGTCACCTTGCCAAGGTGAATGTCGCGAGTTCGAATCTCGTCTTCCGCTCCATGCGGGTGTAGTTCAATGGTAGAATTCCAGCCTTCCAAGCTGGTCGTGAGGGTTCGATTCCCTTCACCCGCTCCATTATGGAAAGACCTGCTTTGCAGGTCTTTTTTCATAACATGCCCCATTAGCTCAGTTGGATAGAGTGATGGTCTTCGAAACCAGAGGTCATGCGTTCGAGTCGCATATGGGGTACCACACAGGCAGAAATGCCTGTGGCAACAGAGAAAGCCTCCAAATCACCTTAAGCAGTGATTTGGAGGCTTTTTTTTGCATCACTTGAAAACCTTCAGTCTCCATGAAAAAAGAGCCCTCAGGCTCTTATTTCTCTCTCTTGAGAAGTACTGTCAGTATATAGTTGTTCAGGCTGCGGTTCACAGCATCGGCTTCCTTAACCAAATCTTCCTTCAGGTCTTCTGGTATTGTAAGCAGTATTTTTGTCTTATCAGTCGCTTTCATATCACACCTCATTCAAGTTTATGTTTATATTAAAATTATATACATATTCTGAAAAGACTTCAACATTAATATAAAAGTTTCACATATTTACTATAGAAAATTCACAGATTAATCCTTAAGACTTTTTGGAATTGAATAATTTTCATATAATAGATTTTCACTATTATATTTCAGGATTTCTTAAAGTCATGAATGACATCTCTTCAAACATTGGCTTTACATAAGAATTCTTTGTTATTTGTTCCTATACTGCAGATACTCAAGGAACTTCTTTACTGCAAGTGAGGTTCGGTTTCTGTCCCGAAATGCAATTCCGATATTCCTGAAGGCTGGTGTGTCCAAATCTTTTGCAATAATGCGGTAGGGAACACGCTTAAGTATAAGCTGAGGCAGGATGCTGATTCCGAGTCCGCTTTCTACCAGGAAGCATCCATCAGGATAAAAAGATACGAATTGATGACTTTCCTCGAGGGTCTTTCAAAGGAACATCCTGAGTGCGCTGAACAGTATGTCAGAACACTCCTGGAAAAGATAACAGTTTACGATGATCAATTCATTGTAGAATTTAAATCAGGGATTGAAATCCAGATTGATGAATAATCGATACAACATTAGACCCGCCTTCACAGAGTCGCGGGTCCTTTTCATAGAAAATATTTACAAGTTTTTTTGTTAGTTGAAACCAAATGTTTTATAATTATCTTATAGAGGTGTGGAGGGACTATGATGAAAACTTCGGATATGATACGACAGCTTTGTGACCAAATGAATATCAGCGTTTCCGAATTGGCTAGACGATTAGGCCAGTCTCCACAGAACTTCGGAAAAAAGTTGAAGCGTGAAACGATTACCTTAGAAGAACTTAAGGCCATTGCGGATGTTATGGATGTGAAGTTTGAACAGGCTTTTATTTTGCCTGATGGAAATGAAATTAAGACAGGAAGTGAGTAAATGAGGGAGGCGATCAAATTGATAACAATAAATATAAACGGTGTTGATTACAATGTTATTAGCGCTAATGAAAGCCATTCGAAAACTCAACCACATATTATAGAAACACTTTCCGGCAAAATCCCAGAGGGTAAACAACTGGGCTTACTTAAAGAGTACCTAAAACAGAATGGTATTATGCCTAAAGAAGGTGCGACAACATATTGGTGTATCAATAAGATTCTTCAACTTGGTATTAATAAGGGAAAGTACAAAAAGCCTAAAAAAGCTGAAAGGATGTATTTACCTTTAACTGAAGAGAATATTGAGGAACAGCATCAGTCTGTAAAAATGAGTTCTAGTTATGGTAAGGAAGGTTTGATAATACATGATGTTTTGAATTCCTTTCCTTTACATAATGACCTAAATACTATTGCTATGAAGATTGCTGTAATAGATGTGACTAACTCGACACACCTTTCGCAACATAAGAGTAAGCTGTCGCTATATGATCTAGCCAAAGTAGTACTGGAGATCCCCGAGTTTGATGAACGATTGAGAAAAGGGGATCCTGGGCTTGTAAATCTCATTGCAAGAAACATTGGCGAAACAAACATGTTCTCTTTTGCATCCAAGTATTGTACATATCACAATGTTGAAGTATACGGTAGAGATGATTATTCCATATTTGATGGAATAGTTAAAAATGCTCTGCCTTTATATATACAAGATTTAACTGTTAATAAAATTGATACTTGGCGAGTAAATTTTGAGTTTGAGTCATTTAATAGATGTGTCGGGGAGCTACTTGATGAGAACAATATTCACATTCCATTTAGAAGAAGAAAATTTGATCATTTTTTATGGTATGCAAACAGATAGAATTTGGATATTTCATTTGTGATTAAGAATTGATGGGAAATATGAGGGGATTAATTATGGCTCTAATACAAGATGAACTTGAAATAACCAAATTGAAGGACTTACTAAAAAAAAATTTAGCTTTACCTTCATATCAGAGACCATATAGTTGGAGTGTGAAGTCAACCAACACCTTATTTATTGATACATATGAGGCGTTTGGGAATGAAATTAAAGAATATCGACTTGGTTCAGTTATCTTCCACAAAGAACGCTCTGACAAATACAATATTGTTGATGGCCAACAAAGGCTTACTACCTTATCGATTTTGCTTTATTGTTTAGGTGAAAATAAACAAGGTATGCTTAAAGAAAAGTATAGTAAACAGTCTAACGATGTCATTGTCACAAATTTTGGTGTACTTTCAAAGAGAGCTAACGAATTAAACGATGATGAACGTCAAAAATATAAAAATTATTTATTGAACCAGTGCACAATGGTTCAAATCGTTACAGACAATGAGCAAGAGGCGTTTCAATTCTTCGATTCACAAAATTCTCGCGGTAAAGAATTAGCACCACATGATTTATTGAAGTCATACCATTTGCGAGAAATGAATAGTGAAGATGAAAATCAAAAAGTTAAAACAATAAATAGTTGGGAAAATATAAACCAAGATGATTTAGACGATTTGTACAAAAATTATTTGTACCCTCTGGTTCAATGGTATAAAGGAAAAGACGGTTTAGGTTATTCATCAAGTAAAATTGATTCTTTTAAAGGAATAAAGGGAGCAAATATCTACAATTATGCAATTTACCATAAAGTTAGTAATTTGTATGTGGAACAATTTAATGCTAACGGCAGTAACGAATTGCTAGCTTCGAAATTATTGAATCAATTCCAATTGACGCAGCCTTTGATAGCTGGGAAGCGTTTTTTTAGCTATACCCTTCATTATGGAAGACTATTAGAAAAAGTGCAGGGTCAAATAAATCACTTTCATGAGCATGATCAAATTCCAAGCAAGCGTTCTGGGGACATTTATATCAAGCAGCTTTATGAATGTTCTTTATTATTCTTTGCAGATAAGTTTGGTCTTGAGAACTTAACAAAATCTGTGATGCAGCAGCTTTATTCATGGAGTTATTCATTGCGGTTGGCTATGAATTCTGTGTATCCGCAGACCATAAATAAATATGCAAAAGGTCAGCATGAAAGAGCAAATTTTGAAATTGATATGTTTTCTGCAATCAGTGAAATGTCGGATCCAGAAGAATTGAAGTTAATTGTGCTTAAACAGCCAGACATTGACAACGGTAATAAAGAAAAATATAAAGTAGTTTATGAATTGCTTTGTGAATGGAACAGGTGGAGGAAATGAAAAATGATTTAAAAATAATACCGGTGTCACATGTTTTTGAGAACATCAACTACCTAGTGCCGATTTATCAACGCAATTTTGCGTGGAATGAAACCCAAATAGTGCAATTAATTGAAGATATCGATAGCTCAATAGACGATTCTAATAAAAACTACTTTTTAGGGAATTTGATCGTTAATCAAAAGGATAACAATATCTTCGAAGTGATTGATGGACAACAACGGCTAACTACTTTATATTTGCTTGAGAAGTACTTAGAAATTGTATTTGCAAAAGAAGCGTTGCGATTTGAGGCTCGTGAAAAATCAAATCGTACACTTAGTTATGTTAGCGATCGTAGTAATCATGAAATAATTGAAGAATTATCATCACCTGAAATCTTGAATGGATTTCAAGTCATAGATAATTACTTTAAGAATAAAAACATCGACAGAAACAGTTTTTCTGAAAAGTTGAAGAGAGTATTTCTTATTCGAGTTCAAGTTCCACAGAATATTGATTTAAACCATTATTTTGAAATCATGAATACCAGAGGTGAACAACTAGAACTTCATGAAATAGTAAAGGCCAAATTGCTAGAAGTACTTGAAAGCGACCACGAAAAAAACGTTGCAGCTTTGATTTGGGAAAAATGCTCCGACATGAACTCCTATGTCCAGATGAATTTTGATGTTAATACAAGAAGAAGCATCTTTACTGATGATTGGAGCAATCTATACCAATCAATTACGAATTTTGATTCGATAAAAAGTAAAATTTTTACAGCAAATGAATCTATAGATAAAAAAACCCTAATCGGAATTCTAAGCGAAAATAAATTACTTAATGTTTCAACTACGCAATTCGAAGATGAAAACGAGCGGTTTGAATCGATTATTTCATTTCCCAATTTCTTATTGCAAGTTAATGCTGTCTTGAGAAAACTTGGAGAAGAAGATGCAAGTCTTGATGATAAACATTTTCTTAGTAATCTATCGTGGACATGGTCAACATCTGAGAAAGCAAAAGATTACTTGTTTCATTTACTGAAGTGTCGGGTTCTATTTGACCAGTATGTATTAAAACGTGAGTTTGCGAGAGATTACAAAGATATGGGTAAATGGTCACTGCAACGTTTAGAAAAATATCGAGATAACAAGAAGAATAGCGATAAGCCTAAATATGTGGGTACTTTCGGTGATGAGGATAATGATAATAAGAAGTTAAGGACTCTTCAATCGTGTTTACGTATTACGTACACATCTCCAAAAACTATGCATTGGATTTCGGTAATAATATCTACCTTATTAGAAGACAGGGCAGTTGAAATTATTCCCATGTTAGAAAGTTATTGTAAAAAGAAGATTGTTGATTCTGATTATACAAAAGCTTATGGTTTCGGATTTGAACGAATTGTATTCACATATCTTGATTACTTAATCTACAGAGATGGATATTCTTATAATGGAAATGAAATTATACCACCCCTTCAGGATGATTGGCAATTCCAGTTTAGGAGTTCAATCGAGCATTTTCATCCGCAACATCCTGTCGAGGGTGAATTTTGGAAACCAGATGATTTGAACAGTTTCGGTAATCTTGCGTTGATTACAGTTTCTGGAAATTCTAAGTTTTCCAATTTGCCACCTGCAGGTAAAATCAATTCATACCCGAGTATCATCAATCAAAGTTTGAAACTTAGAATTATGGAAAAAATGACTAGACTGGGTGATGGGAAATGGACGGTAGAAAAGGCTAGTAAGCATAAAAATGATATGTTCGATATTCTAAGAAATTAAATGAAATTTTCGCGCCAAAAGATTTAACAACAGACATGATCATAAAGTGAAAAGTGAATCCTTTTAAACCTAGGGTTAGATTTAAAAAGGAGGAAACACTATGGCTAAAAAAAGACAGCATTATGTTCCTCAAGTGTATATGAAAGCTTGGGAAACAGAAGTCGTAAAAATTGCAGAACCATATAAAAAATTCCAAGGCGTATATGCATTCAAGCAGGGTGTTAATTTTGGAGATGGTGCAAATCGTGATACTATACTATGAGAAACGCATACATATACAATAAATTTTAACTATATATATATATATATATATCACAAAATCTTGTCCGCAAATATACAACTATTTGTAAATCAGGTCTTTGAAATAATGAGAAGCAAAAAACCGATGCCTGTATACGGAAAATTAAGATACAGCATCATAAAAACAAAAGCCAGTGTTCGAAAACACTTGTATGATATCTATGACTGGGAGTTTTATTATGATGATGGCAATCTGACCAGAAAGAAAAGCATCATTAATCGAATAAATGATTTGAATTGCTATATTCTAGAGAATGCTTTTGATGACAACTATGAGAAGCGCTGGGAATCAATATATATGAACTTTATTGATGAAGTTCATTGTGGTACGCCTATTGCTATCGGTCAGAGTGAGAGAAGAATAACTAAAGTTGCTGCAGTAGAAATGTTAGAATTTTTCTTCATGATGTTGTATCGAAGTCCTAAATTTGATGCTATGGGAATATATTCAGAGATAAAGGATAGGATTTTATATCCGGTCTTAAAAGAAGCTAAAGTGACAGATGAATTGATGACAGGTACTTTGTATTCAGAATTGTATAGAATGTTTTTTAAAGAGAACAGATGATTTTATCATAATGTAATTGCAAAAACAATGGAAGGGTGTCAAATGATATTGTTCGAGGCATATGACGATGCTGGAACATTTATAACATCAGATAATCCATCATTTCATCATGTTTCGATGGTAGAAAAAGAAAATTCAAATGGATTTATTTTTCCGATAACGCCGAAGCATTTATTATTCATTGGAAAAGGGGATACGGACTCAATAGACATAGTTGACCATCGATTTGCAGATCATAGTACAATCCAACATTTTAACAAAATTGTTTAAAATTTATAGTAAAAACACTTTGATAGCAAGCGGACGAACGCTTGACAATTTGACATAGGAGAACCGCCTTATAATCCAAATTGTTGGGATACAAGGCAGTTCTCCTATGTTAATTTTACGTCCACCATCACAACGGACTTGAATTCCACGGTGAATTTGCCCTCGTGGATTTGAACCTATTCAATTAAACGCATGACAAGAGTCTTGTCATATTCGGTCAGGGTGGTAGACTGATGTTGTTTGTCAACCAAATTTGACCCCCTTTTACATTGAAATCTGACCCCCATGGGGTCATTTTTCAACAACTCGGAAACCGTCCTGGACCAGACCCTTCCTGTCGATTATTACAGTCCGGGTACCATGGTTGATTCGAATATATCGGCTCAATTCCAGGCCTCGGTCATAGACAAGTTCCACTACCAGCTTATCGAAGTCCAAATCAGAAGGGACAGGTTCCGGAATCTGAATCGGTTTTCTCGACCTCTCCAGTTCCTCCAGGCTCAGGAACTTCTCAGGTGGGTTCATCGGCACCTCATGGTGCCTGTATTCGCCTGTAGTAACGTCAAAGCGATAGTCTGTCAGCCTCTCCAGTCGACGTTTCATCTGCTGAAAGCTTAAGTTATAACGGGTCCTGGCGAGTCTTGAGGCCTCCGCCTTGCCTTGTTGGTTATATGTATCAATGAATCCTTCGTAGTCTATGTTTGGATCGTGCTTAAGCATCCAGGACCTCCTCCAGTTTCTTATTTACGCGGTAGCTGTCCCCTGATATACTAATCACATGAGCATGATGAAGGAGACGGTCGAGCACAGCGGCAGCTGCGAGCTCGTTCGTGAAGATTTCATCCCACCTGTTAAAAGGTAGGTTGGTCGTGACAATGAGAGATTTTTTTTCGTATCTTTGCCGGATAAGCTGAAAAAATATGCTCTCTTTTTCTTTGTCCATTTTTAGGTAGCCCAGGTCATCGATGATGAGCAGGTCCACTTTTAACAGCTTCTTAAGCCGCTGCCGCAGGGTCCCTTTCTCCAGGCATTCGGACAAGTAGTCCATCAATTCGATGGCATTCGCAAACAGGACCGAACGGCCTGCTTCGCAAGCTTTCATTCCAAGGCCGGTGCTGATATGGCTCTTCCCTACACCAGGCGGACCTACGAGGATAACGTTCTCCTTTTTGTCTAGGAAACTAAGTGAGGCCAGGTCCAGTATTTTGCTCTGGTTTACACTCTCCTGGAATCTGAAGTCGAATCCCTCAATCACCTTATGTTGCTCGAAATGCGCTTCTTTGATCTTCTTTCTTCTCAGCCTTTCCTTCTTCCCTTGTTCCTCCACTATGAGCAGTCTTTGCAGGAATGCCCTATGGCCCAAGTTTTCTTCGACAGCACGGCCAATTTCTTCATTGAAGCGGTCATGTATGTCCGGAAGCTTGAACTGCTTCAGCAGCCGTCTGATTTCGCTGTCCACAATGTTTTCATTCTGGTTCAAGCGGTTTCCTCCTTTCTAGTAGTATGTTAGGTTCCTGACCAGCGCATCCTCATTCTTCAGTTTGAACCTTTCTTTCCGCTCCTTTTCCTTGCTTAGCAGAAACTTTGTCCGTTCATAGGTCATGATCAGTTCAAAATACCGTTCCTTGATGATCCTACGCATGTCATCGATCTTAAAGATGTTGTTCTCGATGCAGTGTGCAAGGATGAGGTCGAGGTCTGCCACATCGTAGAGTTCCAGCAGTTTCAGGATTTCCCTTGCGTGGAAGTGGGGTTGGTTGGTTACACGCCTGGCCAGGGCGTAGAAAGCCGGTCCATGCGAGAATGTCGCTTCGAAGACACGCTGGATCTCTGGAATTGAACTTGGCACCCTGGAGGCGATAGCCCTGTAGTCTGTGTCATTATAGATCCGCTCGTGCCTGCCTTCGTTGGTGTCCCAAGTTCGGATTAGGTTCATCTCTTCATCGTAGATTTCCAGGAGGTATCCATAGACAATGCGTATTTTCACTTGGTGGTCGACATAGTAAACCGGCAAACTGTAGCGGTTTGTCCCCACTGTTACGTGAGAGTCGGGACTCACTATCCGCTGTTCCATCCCGACATCCAGGACCAGCCTGGACGGAACAGGAAGGAGTGAATCCTTCTCTTCCTCGAACATTTCCTCGGGTGTCCGCCTGGTTGTCCCATGCACCTTCTGGTTCCAGATCTCCATGAATTTTCGAAGGCTGTCATTGAGGTCGTGCATATCTGCGAAATGGCTTCCCTTTACGAACTGTTCCTCTATGTACTGGTTCGGCTTCTCCACCTTGCCTTTTGTCCTAGGGCGCAGAGGTTCACAGGCATTGGGATCCGTCTTCAGGTGCATGAACAGCTTTAACGCGCTAGTGTTGAACTCCACTTCTTCGCCTTTCCTGTGGCTGGTGACTAGCGCCTTTGGGTTGTCGATGAGCAGTTCTCTGCTAACGCCACCAAGTGCCTTGAAAAGGTCCTGGATTGCCTCGTAGATACATAACCCATTGACCGCCTTGGAACAGATGGCAGCTTTCTTCCGTGAATAGCTCAGGACCATTGTAAAACAGTAAATCTTAATTTTCTTCCCACCGACGTCCATCATATATTCTGCCCAGTCGAACTGGGCCTGGTCACCTGGCGGGGTCTCGAACCTAACGGTGGCTTTCTTACTGATGCGACCTTTCTCGGTATCCAGTGTCTGGAGGTACCGGTAGACTGGGTTGATGGTTCCGGCGTACCCGATCTTCACGAGTTCGTTGAAGATCCTGGTCCCGATGTAAGAGTATTCACTATCGAGGTACCAGAGCCTGATGATGTCCTTGTAATCGTCCACCTTGGTCGGACTTCTTTCCCGCCTGTATACAGGTTCGACCTCCAAAGCGAGAAGCTTCTTCACTGTGTTCTTCGACATCTTCAGTTCTCTTGCAATCTGTTTCTTGGACACCCCCTTGTCATACATTTTTTTCACTGCGTTCCAGTCCTGCATGTCCTTCACCTGCTGTCCTCCTTAGGCTGCTATTTACAACATCCTAAGGATATTATCATTTCAGTAGGGGGGTCAACTTTCAGCGTAAAAAGGGGGTCAATATTCAGTGTAAATCAATAACTGATTCCTCAGGAATATAACCATCTCGGGAAACTGATTTTTAAACTCATCATGTACAGCACTTTCCAGCTGGACTTTCTGCTTTTTCTCGCGTAATCGGTAAATATCTTCTCCAAAGGGCTCATATTCTGCCTTGGTGTTAATGCTGACTTCTGTTGTCCAAAACCTGATGTGTTTTCTTGTCCAAGATTTGCTTTGGTTAATGGCAGGCTGAGTTGATCAGCCTGCCATCCTTTATGTCAATTCTCCATTGATTACCAATTTCACCATATGGTCATCAATTATTCTTCTGCCGTTCTGGCAACCGTAAATCAGTGAACTGGTACAAACCTTGATTATTACGCGCTTTCGATACCCCCGATACTCGTTTAAAGACCGCCAGTATTTTTAATGGAGTCCGTTTTGTATTTCATTGATACTCAATTGAAGTCCGGCAATATATCTAATAAGTCCACCTATCTATAGAATGAAGTTGTAGCTCATAGCTACAAAATAGAGAGGAGGCTTATTATGGCCACTAAAATCAAAGTCAAACTCATTCTGGAACTTCGGGCTTCACTAATGTCCAGGAATGCAATCGCACAGCTACGCGGGATGTCCCGAAACTCTGTCACTTCTGTCTTTCGTATTGCGGACCAAATGGGAATTGCTTATTCAGACGTAAAGGATAAGAGCCCTGATGAGGTCTACAAGTTGTTCTTTCCTGACAAGCATGCTGTAGAATCTCTCTATCAAGCCCCTGACTATGAGTACGTCCATTCAGAGCTTAAGAAGGTGGGAGTCACCCTAAAGCTACTATGGAAAGAGTACCTAGATACCTGTAGCGCTGTTGTAACTATGCCAATGGGATACACAAAGTACTGCAGAGGTTATCAAGACCACACTGTATCCAACAAATTGACAAACCATCTCGAACATAGGCCTGGAGTTAAGGCGGAGGTTGATTGGTCAGGGCCTACCATGTCCTATACAGACATGCAAACTGGAGAGGTTATCACTGCCTATCTCTTCGTGGGAACCTTGCCCTACAGCCAGTACTCTTACGTTGAGCCTTGTCTAGACATGAAGCAGAATACATGGTTAAGGTGCCATGTCCACATGTATGAATACTTTAATGGTGTTCCGATAAGAACCGTATGTGATAACCTCAAGACTGCTGTGATTAAACACCCAAAAGAAGGAGACATCATACTCAATGATGAGTACGAAGCATTGGCGCAGCATTACGTAACTGCAGTAATGCCGACAGGTGTTAGAAAACCAAAACAAAAATCTTCTGTCGAAGGAACCGTTGGTAAAATCGCAACAGCCATTATCGCAAGACTAAGGAATAGAAGATTTGCATCCTTCAATGAACTGAAACTTGGAGTTAGCGATGCACTTGATGATTTCAATAAGGCACCATTCCAGATTCGTGAAGGCAGCAGGTTTGAAATATTTGATGGTGAAGAGCGTCAGTACCTACATTCATTGCCAGAGATCCCATACGAGATAGCAGATTGGTTCTATCAGCGATCCATTGGCCTTGACTCCCACATTGTGTTGGCCAAGAATAGGTATTCCTGTCCTCATCAATATATGGGGAAAAAGGTGGATGTCAGAGTATCCGAGAATTTTGTGGAAATATACTATATGGACCAGAGAATAACAACACATAAGAAGTTTCCTGGTTACTTAACTAACAGATATTCCACGCATGAAGAGGATATGCCCGACCATTTCAACAAGCCAGAATGGGATGACACACGAATCGTACATTGGGCTTATTCAATCGGCAAACATACCGGTGAAGTCATTGAAAGGATATTCTCCAATGTGAAAATAAAAGAACAGGGATATAACCCATCCCTGTCCGTCTTACGCCTTAGCAAAACTTATTCGGAGGCTCGTCTCGAAACCGCCTGCGAATTAGCCCTGACAAAAGTCAATGTGCCTCGGTACCATCATCTTAAAACAATCCTAGCCTCCAATCAAGACCAAGTATTCTTAGGGAACAAGCAAAAGCAATCAACACCCACAAGAGATGGTGAAGGCTATGTTCGCGGCCCTGAATACTATGGAGGTAAGATAAGATGATACACGATGAAACAAGACGCAAGCTCAGAGCACTGAAATTAGACGAGCTGGTAGAGTATCTGGATATGCACATTACGGAATCGGATAAGCTTGGACTTTCTTTCGATGAAAAACTCCAGCTAATGATCGACTATCTGTATCAGGCTAAATTCAACACTAAAACTGAGCACCTCATTAAATTGTCAAAATTTAGACTGCCACGGGCTGAGTTGAACGATATCCACTACGTGCAACGAGGAATAGACAAGCTTAAGATGCTTGAAGTCGGAACTTGTTCGTTTATGCATGATTACCAGAATATAGTATTCCAAGGCTTCACGGGATCGGGTAAAACATACCTGGCTTGCGCTATAGGAAAGCAAGCATGCAAACAACAGTATAGAACCCGATATATCCGAGTTCCAGATCTTCTCATGGAGTATGACGAATACAGACTACTACCTAAAGGTAAACAAAAACTCTTAAAGAAATACTCTGCATACCAACTCCTGATTCTAGATGAATGGCTTCTTGAGGAGATATCAGATGAAGAAAGATACTTCCTATTTGAGTTACTTGAGCGCCGTTACGGCGCTGCTTCCAACATCTTCTGTACCCAGTTCAGAAAAGATGACTGGCATGGAAGATTGGGCGGAGGTACACCGGCCGATGCGATCATGGACCGGATTGTGCATGATTCAATCTACATTGAGACCGGGAGTCTCAATATGAGGGAATTTTACTCATCCCGGAGATGATGCATTAACTCGGACTCGGATTGAGTACTAGCGGACTTCAAAGAAATACTACCGGTACGGGTCTTCGACCCTACCGGTATCCCTGACGTGAAATAATCACAAACCTTATTAATCAGCCTGGCAGCACCTCCTGAGTATCGGTATATGGCCTCAATTGCCTCATCTGAGAATATTTCATGCTCTCTGCCAGCATATGTCAGGTGCCGCTTGATGTATGCCACTACCTCTGACTTGTCGTACTGGTTAAGCTTGTACTGCATATCGATTCGTTGCCTTATGGCTGTGTATGTCTGAAGCTGAAGCTTCTCCCACAGTTCGGTTTGACCAACCAGGATCAGAGCCATAGGGCTCTCAGCATCCATCTTGAAGTTGAGCAGGAACCGTACTTCCTCAAGCATCTCCTTGTTAAGCAGATGCGCCTCGTCAACCACAACGACAGGTCTCTTCTTGTGCAGCCCCTTCATCAGCTCGATTTCCTTGTGCAGAAGCCTTTTTGCATCGCCTCTGTAGAACTTTGACTCGCTTCCCAACTGTTCCAGCATGCCTTTGTAGAAGTGTCTTGGAGTCAGTTTGGAGTCCGCAAGGTACATTAGCGTGTACTTCTGAGGATCCAAGGAATTCTTGAATCTCCTGATTGTAGTTGTTTTTCCGGTACCGCATTCTCCCGTAACAACACAGAAAAGCTGTCGTTCAGCTACGTATGCAAGCCGACCCAAAGCCTCTTCAAGCATGTGTGACACGTACAGGTCTTCTGCAGGCATGTCACGCGTGAATGGTGTTTTCTCGAATCCGTAGAACTCTTCAAACATCGTCGCCACCTCCAGCCGTTATACTTCTGAAGGATATGGCAGTGCTTCTCTCTTTATCCTTACGCAACTCATTTTTCCGCTGTGCGCCATTCAGCAGTCGGGACTCGATTGGCTTTAGGATAGTCAGGTGCTCAGGCACAACAGGCTTTGCACCTACTCTTTCTCCTATGGTCAGCTTCTTTGCCTTGAATGGCTTTGCACCAGGATACTCTATGGTTACCTCGAATGTGTCTGATGGGTCATAGACTACGTCTACAGTGCAGCCTACAAAGGTGACTCCAACCTCGTATTTGTCACCATTGAAGCTTATGCATCCACTCTTGTCCACCTTTCTTTCCTCTGCATGGAGGAATGCGTCTGCAATGATTTCAGGCGCTATTCTCTTTATCGGCGTACTATCAAGATTGTATGCTTGTACTGGAGTTAGCCCGTTGATTGCCGAGTGCTCCTTGTTTTGGTAACACTCCTCAAGCCATACCCAAAACAGCCTGTTCATGTTATCAAGGCTCTTGGGGCTTGGGTCAACCTGGTATTCATCCAGAAACCTGTCAATGTTCTGGTTAAAGCGTTCTATCTTCCCAGTTCCCTCCGGCGCGTATGGCTTTGCAAACATCAGCCTTACGCCTAGCTTTGCGCATGCTCTGGTCATCCATCTGGTCCTGTATTGTTTTCCATTGTCAAAATATACGGACTGTGGCAAACCATGCTTCATGACAG
>NZ_JAGGKC010000026.1 GCF_017873395.1 Youngiibacter multivorans
GTGCCTGAGCTTGTCTCAGCTCTCCTGTCCTGTTCCTATTCCCACTCTTGTTAGTATCTTAAGTCATGTATAAACACAAATTAAAATACACTACCACGAGCAGAGCTCTTCAACATAATATGACCTGATTGAAATGGAAAGTCACTACGACCAGCTTATCTGATTTTTGAGTTTATTGTCTCAAAAAGTCCATCTGGTGCCTTCCATTCTATAGCTTCAACAGCATCGGTGACATGATAAGGCTTGCTTGCGCCTATTATCGCGGATGACACCTGCGGATGGCTTACCACCCATGACATGGCAAGCTTTGGAAGAGTCACATCATTGGCCTTTGCAATTTCTGCATATGCTTCTACAAGTTTGTAGTCACGTTCTGTAAAATAGTTCTTCAGCAGCTGTTCACCATGTGCACCACGACTGTTCTCTGGAAGTTCGGAACCCATTCTGTATTTTCCAGTCAGCATTCCCCGGCCAAGCGGACTGTATACCATTATTCCTACTTCCTCAGACTTGCAGAACGGCATGATCTCATTTTCAATTTCTCTTCGAAGCAGGTTATACTGGGACTGCACTGCGATATACTTTTCAAGGTTCATCTTGTCACATATTGAATTGCTCTTGGCTATCTGCCATGCAGCGTAGTTGGAGCAGCCGATATATCTGACCTTACCCTGTCTGACCAGGTCATTTAGCGTGCGAAGCGTTTCCTCAAGAGGAGTATCTGTTCCGAACCGGTGGACCTGGTAATAGTCGATGTAGTCAGTCTGCAGCCTTTTCAGCTGATGCTCCACTTCCCGCATGAAATGGATTCGTGAATATCCATAGTCATTCTGACCTCTTCCCATTGGATTGCCGACCTTTGTGGCGAGGACTACCTTGTCTCTTCTTCCCTTCAGTGCACGTCCAATAATTTCCTCAGACTCTCCAGTTCCATATTTGAATTCCTCGTCCTGTCCCTTTCCGTAGAAATTCGCCGTATCAATGAAATTTATGCCTGCATCAAGTGCAATATCGATTATTTCACTTGATGCTGCCTCATCAATCCATCTCCCGAATGCCATAGTTCCAAGGCAAAGCTCTGATACATTAAGGCCTGACTTTCCAAGTCTTTTATACTTCACCGGTATCCCTCCCTGTATTCTGGTTTCATTTCATCACATATTCTGTTTTTGACTCTCTAAGTTAATCTTGTCATTCATGGGAGACACAGTCAACAGATATCGTAATATGATGTGCAGCGTTAGGTTTAGACACCAGAGGTGATTTCAGAAATTCAATTATTTTGGATATCAGGCGATATAATTATGTTTACTTGTGTGATATGATGACAATGGTGAAAAGTAACATATATCATTGCTGCAAGCATTGTGACTGATTATGTGAGGTGTCGAATGAAGAAACCATCCATTGTAATCCCACTAGCATTACTAATACTGCTTCAGGCTATTTCACTCTTCCGGATAGGCAGTCTGCAGTCTCAGATAACCGATTTGAACAATCAGATATCTGGTGTACAGACAAGCCAGTCAAGTCTGGCCAATTCAATTTATACAAATGTTGAAAACCTGATGAAGAAACAGGCAAGCATAATTGATACTTACGATTTTACATTTGGCGATGTCGATAAGACCAATTATGCGGTACCTGTAACGTTTATTGTCACACCTAAAGTATCCAGTGCTGATACTATGGCTAAACTTGTGCTCCCGAATGAAACTGTCACCATGGAACGTACTGGAACAACTTATAAAGCGACAAGCACTGTAAGCATTTTTGAAGCCCTCTCCGCTACAGTGATACTTTCCGACAATGGTGTGGACAAGACCGAAAAGCTGGGCGAGTTTGGATTGCTGATGGAAAAGTTCATACCGTCATACTTTGTTACCTTCGATGGCTACAGCGGTTATAATAAGAAAAATGGAGAAGCGGCGGGAACGTACGAAAGAAAAGGTAACATTACACTTGATTTACATAATTCAGGAGATGCTTTATTTAAGAAAGCTTCTTTGATAACAGAAATTGACGGAGTGGCTGTATCTGAGCATCCCCTGGCTGATCGGCAGGTTTTTAAAGTAGACGAGAAATTTGACCTATCAGCTGGACAGACTATAGTGATGTATGTCAGGGCAATCGATTCCCTTGGCTTGGTCCATAAGAGAATCACAAATGAATTCTCAATAGATTCAGAGGGGAATCCCTACGACGAGGAAAACTGGAACTGGAATAACAAGGAAACCATACTCGATGAAAATGGCAAAATACTTCACACTTCAACAGATGGTCATTAAGAATACCAGCGAATATATTTGAATCCTGGAGGCAAAGATGACTGGAATTTAATTTTTCAAATTAGGCTTCAAAAAATAATATAAATAATTCTGGATTTGCTCTATCTTTAATCTGGGTTATCTGTTATTATAAGAATTGTCCGTAAGGAACAAAATAAATAAGTGCAGTTTATCATATGTATTTGTCTGAAATCTTTGGCTTCAGTAAACACAAAAGAAACTGTAGCTAAGGAGGATGTCATTATGATGGCAGATAAGAACATAATTTGCAGAGATTGCAACAACGAATTCACTTTCACAGTAGGTGAGCAGGAATTCTACAAAGAGAAAGGCTTCGAAAATGAGCCGGTAAGATGCCCTGATTGCAGAAGAGCTAAGAAAGCTCAGAGCGGCAACAGAAGATAGTATCAATTGAGCAGAAGGAAACTTCTGCTCTTTTATTTTTCGCAGAATTTCGGGTTAAGGCTATTCATCGCCATTGGAATATCCAGTGAAGCAAATCGTCAACTTCAATCTGATTATTACTGATAAAAACCTGTAAGGGTTTGATCAAGTCTTAATTAATTGAGTGAACCTATTATTCTAGTATTTTAAGATTCAAGATTGAAGATGACAAAACCAGGTGTAACTGCACCTGGTTTTGTCATCTAATGAGTTCAGAAGACTATTCTTCTACTTGTATTACCTTGATTCCTTTTGCTTCGAGCCGTTTCACTGCGTCAGGATTGGCGGAGCTGTCGGTTATCAGATGCGTAATAAGAGGAAGCTCCGCTGTGAGGAAATTATGTTCGATTCCTACCTTAGGTCCTTGAGCTACAATTATCCTCTGCCCTTTGCACCTCTCGAGCATCACTCTGTTTACTGCCACTTCCTGAATGACTGAAGTGGTGATACCTCTTTCGTTGATGCCGGAAACTCCGATTATGCATTTTGTAGCTGAAATCTTGTTGAATATCGAGATTGCATAATCACCTACCATGGACTGTTTGCGTTCGTATACCTCGCCGCCGGTAAGTATCAGGTCGATATTGGGATTCTTTGGGATGCTCAGTGCCTTTCCGTTGTTTGTAATGACAGTAGCCCTGTTTTCGATGTTTGACATGGCAAGCAGTGCGGTGCTTGAGGAGTTTATGAATACAGTATCACCAGCTTCTATCAGGCTTGCAGCTGCTTTGGCGATTGCGATCTTTTTATGGTCCAGTTCTTCATTTGTTGGAAGATAAGTCGGATCTTCTCCGAGAGCATCCTGAATAAGTGTAGCTCCGCCGTAGAATCTTTCTACAAGTCCTCTTTCTTCAAAGCTCTGAAGATCCCTCCTTATTGTAAGAGGAGATACGCTGAAAATCTTCGAGGCATCATCAACTTGAATAGACCCGTTCTCCTTCAGATATTGGATTAGCTTTTCCTGTCTCTTGGTTACAATCCCGATACTTGATTTCATAAAAATCCCACCATTCTTTTCACGAGTTCGCTAATACCAGTGTAAATCATCACGGGTCATATTTCAATCAAAACATTCAAAAAGTTCATAAAATCCCTGTCTTTCATTTGCTTCTCAGGTTGAAAGGGCATTTGTATGTTTTGAACCTTTCATATTGATGAGATGATAATGATTGAATCGATTCAAATTGTATGTACCAGCAGATCCACTTCACATGCTGTCGCTGATACACTTCTGATCTTTTTACTATCTAGATTCGATAACTCGGTGTCCCAATATGACTTTAAGAGAACACTCATTGTGAGTGCTATAATATATGCTGTTTTTTATATTTTTATCAAAGAATTCAAAACGTTCATTTAGTATGATTCATGAACAATGTCAGGGTAAAAACTGGGAAAACCATTGATAGACAAGAGGTTTAACGATTTCAAAGCACAACGGCAGACTCTTGCCAAATGATCATTAATCGAATAATATTAGGTTAAACAAATTTGTTTAAGAATGTTATGAATGATTTAACAGGAGGAGAAAATGGCAAGCATCGATAAGATAACTAGAGAGTCCTGGATCCTAAGTACTTTTCCCGAGTGGGGAACATGGCTGAATGAAGAGATAGAACAGACTGTTGTAAAGAAGGGTACATTCTCAATGTGGTGGCTGGGATGCACAGGCATCTGGATCAAGTCCGAAGGCAATGCCAACCTTTGCATAGACTTCTGGGTAGGTTCAGGAAAGAATACGATGAAGAACCCGTATATCAAGCCTGAGCATCAGATGGCCAGAATGGCAGGTGGAAAGAACCTTCAGCCGAATTTGAGAAATGCTGTTTTCGTAATGGATCCTTTTGAAATAAGGGAAGTCGACGCAATACTTTCAACTCATGACCACAATGACCACATCGATGTCAATGTTGCTGCAGCAGTCATGAAGAACTGCAAGGAAGATGTTCCGTTCATCGGCCCGAAGACATGTGTTGAAAAGTGGATAGAATGGGGAGTGCCTGAAGAGAGATGCAGGGTTGTAAAGCCCGGAGATGTTGTTAGAATTAAAGATACCGAGATAGTGGTACTTGATTCATTCGACAGGACAGCACTGATAACAGTACCGAAGGGTGTTACCCTTGAAGGGAACATGCCTGGTGAAATGGACGTCAGAGCGGTCAACTACCTGATAAAGACACCAGGTGGAAGCCTCTATCATAGTGGTGATTCACACTACTCGAATTATTACGCTAAGCACGGCAACGACCATGAGATAGATGTATGTCTTGGCTCCTACGGTGAGAATCCAAGAGGAATAACAGACAAGATGACTGAGACAGACATTCTCAGAATGGCAGAAGCTCTTAAAGCTAAAGTAGTCATTCCTTTCCATCACGACATATGGACTAATTTCCAGGCTGACCCCCAGACGATAGTTGCGCTCTGGGAAATGAAGAGATACAGGCTTCAGTACGGATTTACTCCATATATATGGCAGGTAGGCGGAAAGTTCACATTCCCGGATGACAAGGACAAGAGGGAATACCATTATCCGAGAGGCTTTGATGATGCTTTCACAGGTGACATCGACCTTCCGTTCAGATCATTCCTGTAACAAAATTCCTTCCTGGAAACAGGAAGGAAAAAAATAAAAGCGAAGTAAACGATTGAAAACTGGAGATGACGAGTTTGATAAAGGAAATCATAGAAAAGAAGAGATTTTCATTCCATGAAGGTTTCGACAGCTGGGAGGAGGCAATACGGGCAGCGTGCGTACCTCTTGTGTCGGATGGTTCGATCGAGGATTTCTATCCTGACGAGATAATAGCAAATGTCCACAAGTTTGGACCGTATATTGTGATAGCTCCCGATGTCTGCATCCCGCATGCGCAGGAAGGAAACGGAGTCAACGAAACAGCGATATGCTTCATGAAAACTGAGAGACCTGTTGACTTCGGACCGGAAGCAGAATATGATGCAACGATTTTCTTTGTACTTGCATCAACTGACAATGATGAACACATGAAGAATCTTGTAGCTCTGGTAGAGCTGCTGGAAGATGAAGAAAAGTTCGAAATACTCAAGGGTTCAAAAAAAATCGAGGATCTGTATCCTCTAATTAAAGAATAAGGATGTGTAATAATGGATCAGGTATTCAATTTTATGATTGGGATATGGAAATTCTTTCAAATCAACATTCTCACTAACCCTGCATTCTTTGTCGGTTTCATAGTATTCATAGGTTATTTGCTTCTACAGAAGCCCATATATGATGCATTTGCTGGATTCATAAAGGCCACTGTCGGTTACCTTATATTGAATGTCGCAGCAGGTGGACTTGTTTCGAACTTCAGACCGATACTTGCAGGACTCAAGGACAGGTTCAACCTGACAGCTGCGGTCATCGACCCCTATTTCGGACAGGCTGCAGCCCAGAAGGCCATAGAGAATATAGGCAGGTCTTTCGGCATGATGATGTTGGTCCTCCTGGTGGCGTTCATCTTCAACATCATCCTTGTAATATTCAGGAAGATCACGAAGGTAAGGACTGTATTCATAACAGGACATATCATGGTACAGCAGAGTTCAACGGCACTTTGGCTCATACTGTTCGCATTCCCGGCACTTCAGGATACGAGCATAGTGCTTATGCTAGGATTGCTGCTCGGCGCTTACTGGTCAGTCTCATCAAACCTGACTGTGGAATGCACACAGGAGCTTACTGACGGCGGCGGATTTGCAATAGGACATCAGCAGATGTTTGGAATATGGGCAGTTGACAAGCTTGCCAAGAAGATGGGCAAGAAGGGAAGGTCCATTGAAGAACTTAAGCTTCCCGGATTCCTCTCCATATTCAATGACAATGTTGTAGCAACCGGAACACTGATGATCCTTTTCTTCGGAGCTATCATGCTGATACTCGGAAAAGACCTTATGATCAAAATAGACCCAGCAGGACTTACAGCTGAAAAGAGCTTCCTGTTCTACATAATGGGTAAGGCACTGATGTTCTCGGTATACCTCAGCATACTCCAGCTTGGTGTAAGGATGTTCGTTTCAGAACTTTCAATATCCTTCCAGGGAATATCCAACAAGCTTCTGCCTGGATCAATGCCTGCAGTAGACTGTGCAGCAGTATACGGCTTCGGACACCCTAATGCTGTAACCTTTGGATTCCTCTTCGGAGCACTTGGACAGCTGCTGGCGATTCTTGGACTGATAGTCTTCAAGAGTCCGGTTCTCATAATTACAGGATTCGTACCTGTATTCTTCGACAACGCCACCTTCGCGGTATATGCGAACAAGAGGGCAGGACTTAGAGGCGCCATGCTGTTCCCATTCCTCTCAGGAATCATACAGGTACTTGGTGGAGCATTCGCAGCATTCTTCTTCGGTCTGTCGCAGTATGGCGGATGGCACGGAAATTTCGACTGGGCAACTGTATGGCCGGTAATAGGAGTCATGATGAAATATTCAGGATACTTAGGTTTCGGAGTAGCATTTGTTCTCCTTATGGCAATTCCACAATTACAGTATCTGAAAAACAAAAAGAATTACTTTACAATAGCTGAGGATTACGACAAGTACAAGGAAGATTTGGAGCTTGAAAAGAAAGCGGTCTAAATGACAGGGAGGTCAACATGTTAAAGGTATTAGCAGCCTGCGGAAGCGGGATGGGTTCAAGTCAGATAATAAAGATGAAGATAGAGAAGGTCTTCAAGAAGCACAACATTCCTGTGACTATACACCACTGCAGCGTTAGCGAGGCCAAGTCACTCATAAGGGACTATGACGTAGTGATCAGTTCTCTGGCTCTTATCGATAATTTCAAGGATGCGGAAAAGTATAACACGATAGTTATCGGACTCAGAAATCTTCTGTCAGAGCAGGAAATCGAAGAGAAGATCTTAGAAAAGATAGTCAATAAAAAATAGTCCAGCATAGGATGAGGGGATACTGAGAAATACAGTATCCCCTCAGTGAAAGCGGAACACGTTCAAGTGATGATAGGAGATGGTATAGATGAGATTCGAGAAGAAACATCTGACAGACATGTTCAGATGCTATTCGACACAATATGTTACGGTCGACGGTGAAGAGAGAGTTCTTTTGGCAACCGAAGGTGAAGGCCAGGCGCTGAGCTTTTCGGGCAAGGACTATGAAAAGATGGAAACCGTATGGGATGCACCAGGCGGAACCATGTCAATGGTCCCGATTCCGGGGAGAAATGGTGCATTCCTGGCAGTCCAGAATTTCTTTCCAACATTCCAGGCGGAAAAATCCATTGTAGTCACAGCAGTCCCAAAGGAAGACAGGTCATGGGAAGTAACAAAATTCCTGGATCTTCCTTATCTGCACAGATTTGACATATTGACCGGGGGAGACAAGCTGTACTTCATCGGCTGCACGCTTTGCACATCAAAGTCCAGCAAGGAAGACTGGAGCGATCCGGGAAAGATATATGTCGGTGAGCTTAAGGTCGATACGGATACTCCAATCGAGCTTAAGGTAATCGCAGAGGGTCTTGTCAGAAACCATGGGTATTCCAGAGTAAACTGGAATGGCACAGAGTGCGGATTCGTTACCTCAGACCAGGGCGTTCTTGTAGTCACACCACCACAGAAGGACGGAGACGACTGGAGTGTTGAAAAACTTCTTGATGTGCCTGTAAGTGACATTGCAGTCATCGACATCGATGGTGATGGAGAGGACGAGCTGGTTACGATTGAAGCATTCCATGGAGGGAACTTCCTCATAAGGAAAAAGATTGACGGCGAGTACAAGATAGTCTTCAAATACCACAAGCCAATGGATTTTGGACATGTGGTGTGGGGCGGCAAGCTCAGGGGAGTACCGACAATTATCGGAGGCTACAGGAGAGAGGCAAAGGAGCTGTTCTGGATACAGGCGGATCAAAATGAACCTCTTACCTTCAGGACAGGAACAATCGATGAAGGCACCGGTCCAAGCAATGTTGCAGTAATCAACCATGAGGACAGGGATATAATAATAGCTGCTAACCGGGAGATCGGTGAAGCTGCACTGTACTTTGTATACTAGTAGGAGGTATGGACATGTACGAAGATATGAAAAAAAGGGTGCTGGAGGCGAACCTCCTGCTTCCAAAATATGAGCTTGTAAAATTCACCTGGGGAAACGTATCAGAGATTGACAGGGAGCGTGGAGTCGTAGCCATAAAGCCCTCAGGAGTAGAATACGATGTAATGAAGGCTGAAGATATAGTAATAGTCGATATGGAGGGTAACAGAATTGAAGGTGACCTTAATCCGTCATCGGACCTTCCTACTCATCTGGCACTTTACAAGGCATTCAAGAACATCGGTGCAGTGACGCATACACATTCAAGGTGGGCGACTATCTGGGCTCAGGCCGGGAAATCGATACCCGCACTTGGAACTACCCATGGAGATTATTTCTATGGAGAAATACCTTGCACGAGACTGATGACACCTGCGGAGATAGCAGAACAGTACGAGCTTGAAACAGGAAATGTCATAATTGAGACCTTCAGCGGGAAAAATCCTGATTACATGCCAGGCGTGCTTGTACATTCCCACGGTCCTTTCACCTGGGGAAAGGATGCAATGGAAGCCGTCCACAATTCTGCTGTTCTGGATGAACTTGCAATGATGTCATGGCACAACAACATGTTAGACCCTAAATTGCCGCAGATGCAGCAGGAGCTTCTTGACAAGCACTATCTCAGAAAGCATGGCCCGGATTCCTATTATGGCCAGAAGAAGAAAGTGGTTTAGATGGACAGTGTAAGAATCGGGCTTTACGAGAAAGCCATTCCAAACCATGTGCCGATGAAGGAAAAGCTGAGGCTTGCCAGGAAGCATGGATACGATTTTCTTGAAATGAGCATAGATGAAACACAGGATAAGCTATCCAGGCTGGATATGACAATGGATGAGAGAGCCAGAATGGTCAGTGACATGTTTGAAGAAGGGCTTTTCATCAGGTCCATATGCCTCAGCGGTCACAGGAAGTATCCTCTTGGATCGGAAGATCCGAAGACAAGGGATTTATCCCTTGAAATCATGAGAAAAGCCATAATCCTTGCATATGACCTTGGTGTAAGGATCATCATGATAGCCGGATATGATGAGTATTACAAAGAATCAAATGAAGCGACAAGATCCAATTTTCTTGTAAATCTCAGAAAGAGCGTTGAAATGGCAGCGAGATACGGAGTTATCCTTGCATTCGAGACCATGGAGACAGAGTTCATGAATACAATCGAAAAGGCCATGTATTATGTGAATGAAATCAATTCGCCGTACCTACAGGTTTATCCGGATCTGGGCAACATAACCAATGCAGCAGTGATGTATGGCAAGTCAGTGACAGACGACATCAGTCTTGGAAAAGGGAACATCGTTGCCTTCCACCTGAAGGAGACTGTTCCAGGAGTATTCAGAGAAGTTCCTTATGGAACTGGACATGTGGATTTCAAGAATAGCCTTAAGACTATTTTGGATTCAGGGATCAACCTGTTCGTATGCGAGTTCTGGGACACAGGGAAAAGTGATTTTGAAGAAGACCTGAAGTTTGCACGTGAATTCATCCTGGAAAACCTGAAAAGCTAGTGAAAAACACAGAAGACTTGAGAAGGAAATCAAGTCTTCTGTGTTTTTATCATATTCTTGGGTCAAAGGCATTTGAAAGGCATTTGGAATTTACATATAGGTCATCGTATCTGTCTCGTTTTTTGAAGTGTGGTATAATGTTCCGGGACAGAATGTTCTTTAAATAATATGAAGGCTAAAGGTGGATCATGGACGGTAAAAAGCGCGCAGACATAAAACCGGGGATAAAGGTTCAGATAGTAAAGAAAGAGGACCAGAGATCCGGGAAGCTCACAGAGGGAATCGTGAAGGATATCCTTACAAATTCCTCGAACCATCCCCATGGAATTAAGGTCAGGCTTGAGGATGGTACAGTGGGTCGAGTCCAAAGCATAGTTTGAGAATTAAACGTCTGAGCTGAAAATGCAGTAATTCCAAAGCAATAGAATAGTTCACTCATAGTTTACAAAGTATTCAGGGCAGTTGTTTGATTACTTGCTTCTTGTGTGTTTTAATGAAGTCAAAGAAGGGATTTTTTTAATCCAGGTATTTGTATTAATCTTCAAATCGGTTATCTGATTCCATTTGAACATGATGGGGGAGATGAATCATGTACAAGAAGATATTGGTAGCTACTGATGGTTCGGATTATTCGAGACGGGCGTTTGAGGTTGCGCTGGAGATGGCGAAGCATTTTCAGTCTGAATTGGAGATCCTTCACGTAATTCAAGATTATATGAAGGGTGAGTCAAATGTTGAGGTTAAGATAACAAAGGAGCAGGTAGAGGCTGTAAGCAAGGAAATTATGGAGAAGACGAAGGGTGAAACAGATACCGGTGAGGTCCGCATAACAACGAAGACAGCATTCGGATACCCTGCCTCTGTGATCATAGAGGAAGCCAATGCAGGCTTTGATTTGATTGTGATGGGTACGAAGGGACACGGGCCATGGGGCGGAGCTATAATGGGAAGTGTTACTCAAAGGGTAGCAGGTGCCGTTAATTGTCCTGTGCTGGTTGTAAAATAGGTTCCAATTTTGATTTATGAAGCAGGCTTTCGCTTAAGATGCGGCAGCCTGCTTTTTTTGGTGTTTGGAATCGGAGAGAAGAAAAGTGTAATTGTATGGAGACTATGTATTAACACTCAATGAACAATGAGAGATACAATTGATATTAAAATTCAAAATGTTATGATTCAATTATAAGTAAAAACTACAACAGGAGGTTTAAAATGGATTTCGTATATGAGATGAAGACAGGAAAGGACTTTGAAACTGCTGTCGAGGATATCAGGAAGGCACTTGGTGCCAGGGGCTTCGGAGTACTTTGGGAAATGAACTTCAAGGACAAGCTCAGAGAGAAGGGGCTTGAATTTGATATCAACTTCAAGGTCATGGAGGTCTGCAATCCTCCCAAGGCCAAGATAGTATTGGACAGGGACATAGAGGCAGGTTATATGCTTCCATGTAAAATGGCAGTCTATGAGAAGGATGGAGAAGTAAGGATTGGCATGCTTAAGCCCATGTCCCTTGTGGGACTTCTAGGGAAAGAAGGTCTTCAGGATATAGCTGAAGAGGTTGAAGGTATACTGAAATCAGCTATTCTGGAAGCTGTATAGAAAAGAAGGTATAGGCCGTCATTGTAAATGCAAGTGACGGCCGTATCACTTAATTCCATATTTGGTGCATTTCAATTTTCAAGAAATGCAAATTACAACAGATCTCTAAAAAGAGGTGTATACTTTATAAAGGTTCAAGAAACTTGATATTCGGGAGGCAGCAATGAAGAAAAAGGATGTTCTGACAACAAATTTGAAGCTATCATATTTTCTTATTTTCGGATCCTTTGCATGCTTCTTTCCATTCCTTACATATTATATGCAATCCAGGGGATTGAGCTTTACGCAAATTGGAATACTCTTTGCGGTATATTCCATTACTGGCGTATTCACTCAGCCTATCTGGGGATTCTTAACGGACAAGTATCTCAACAAGAGAATTACCATAATGATACTTATAATTGGAAGTGCGATACTCATAACAAGCTTCATATTCGCCAATTCATTCATAGCCATACTCCTCAGCATTGTATTGTTCCTAACTTTCCAAAGCCCGATAATTCCTGTTTCTGATGCGTTCACATATGAGATCATGGAGAAAAAGCGTGAGATCCAGTATGGAAGGATCCGCCTCATGGGCTCAGCAGGATATGCGTTCATGGCCCTTATTTCAGGCCAGGTAGTATCCAGGGTAGGGATAAACGTTGCATTCATAATGTACTCGGTGATGATAATGGTTGGCTTGATTTTCATATACAGGATCGATTTTCAGGGCAAGAAGACAAAGGTGAAGATCAACGTCAAGGACATCTCCAAGCTTTTCAGGAACCGGAGGTTCCTGATATTCATGCTTGCGGTATATACGATCAACATAGCAATCGGCAGCAACAATTCGTACATTTCGCTTCTGATACAGAAGACCGGCGGAACTGTGGCACATATTGGAGTATATGGGTTCATGGTTGCAATAAGTGAGCTTCCTTCAATGTTTTCAGGGCATAAGCTGATGAAGCGATTCGGTGAGCTTAACCTATTCGCCATAGGAATATTCTTCTTTGTGCTCAGATACCTGCTGGACTCACTAAGTGTTTCCTATCAGATGGTACTTGTTGTGCAGGTTCTTCAGGGAGTATCCTTTGCATTGTTTTTCATGGCAGCTCTTCAGTATTTGAACGGAATAGTCCCATCAGCCATGAAGACTACAGCTATGACAATATTTGCTGCTGTCTGCGGACTCGGGAACTTCACAGGAAATATTGGCGGAGGAATTCTTCTGGAACACATCGATATATTTACATTGTTCAGGATACTGGCAGCAGTTTCATTTGTTGCGCTTCTTATAATACTGGGACTTAAGGTGTATGAGAAATCTCTGAAGGAAAAGCTTGTCAGCTGATGCAAATTGATGAAAAAGCTTGCGCAAACTCGTGACTTCAGACGTGAGTTAGCAAGCGAAGTCAAAAACTAAACGGCACTTAGAATATTTGCATATATCAAGTAATAATTACCGCAAAGCACTTTGAATAATTGTTTGCATTAATTAAATGTTAATAGGACATGAAGTGTTCTTATGTCTAAAATACGGTATGGACGCGGATATTTCTATACAATCCAGTATCATATTGTCTGCTACGTAGTTTATCGGCACGATAGCCTTATTGGGCAGATGGATAAAGATTAGAAGGATTTGTTAAATCTGATTGCAGATGACAAAGTTTTGTATATTTTGGATATGGGAACGCATAATGATTATGTGTATCTGCAGATTGAAAACACCGTGGAGCAAATTCGCTGGTACATACAGAGTCAGAAAAAGAAATGAGACAGTTCAAGCTTTGACATCTCTGGAGGTGAGTGCAGTGCTGCAGCATAAAGCCTATGAATACCGTATCTATCCAGATAAAAAACAGGAAACGCTTATTGCAAGGACAATCGGCAGTTCAAGGTATGTATACAACCATTTCCTGGAACTTTGGAACAAGGAATATGAGGAGACCGGAAAAGGTCTGACTTATTTCGCATGCTCCAAACTTCTGACAAAGATGAAGAGGGACCCGGAAACAGTATGGCTTTGTGAAGTGGATAAGTTCTCGCTCCAGAATTCCCTTCGTAACCTGTCGGACGCCTTCTCCCGATTTTTCAAAGGACAGAATGAGCATCCCCAGTTCAAGAGCAAGAAGAGCCCGAGGCAAAGCTATACTACACAATTAACGAACAACAACATCGCAGTATCCGGAAATTACCTGAAGCTGCCTAAGCTGGGCCTGGTCAAGTTTGCAGAAAGCCAGGAGATGAAAGGGCGTATACTGAATGTCACAGTACGAAGGAAACCGAGCGGGAAATTCTTCGTATCAATCCTTTGTGAAGAGGAAATCTGTGAATTGCCTAAGACTGACTCTGCTATCGGAATTGACCTCGGAATCACTGACTTTGCGGTTATGTCAGATGGCACTAGGAATGACAACAATCATTTCACCAGACAAATGGAAGAGAGGCTTAGACGTGAACAGCGAAAGCTTGCAAGGCGTGCACTTATAGCGGAGAAAATAGGCATACGCTTGTCTGAAGCCAGGAACTATCAGAAGCAGAGAAGGAAGGTAGCCAGGCTCTATGAAAAGGTTGCTAACCAGCGAAATGGATTTCTGAACAAACTCAGTACAGAGATAGTCAAAAACCACGATATCATCTGTATCGAGGACCTTAACGTGAAGGGCATGATGCGCAACCACAAACTGGCAAAAAGCATTTCTGATGTATCGTGGACGAGCCTTGTATCGAAACTGCAGTATAAAGCTGCCTGGTATGGAAAAGAAGTCATCAGGATAAGCAGGTGGTTTCCGTCAAGTCAGATATGCTCAGAGTGCGGCCACAAGGACGGGAAGAAGCCACTCCATGTGAGGGAGTGGACCTGTCCAGTTTGCCATGCCCATCATGACCGCGATGTCAATGCAGCAAGAAATATACTGGCTGAAGGACTCAGGATAAGAGCTCTGACTCTAGGGTCTTAGTAATACAGAAGCAAACAGGAACCGCAGGAAATGCGGGGATAGCTTGGTAAACAAGAGAAACCTCTGTCGGTAAAGAAATATGCCGGTAAGTATGCTCTGTTCCCAAGAATCTCGTGACTTTAGTCATGAGAGTTTCAAATGCTATTTTGTCATGACACCTTTAAGGGTGTCTTTTTCATTTCTCAAACCTAAATGTAAAAATTCGAAAATAGTTAATAATGTATTTGGATTGTTAATGTGGATACGGTGCTTCGGTTATTCTATGTGTGCTCAATTAGATTTATACTTAAGGTAAGTCAAATATTGTGAGGTGAATGGCATGCGTACGGACCAAAGACTGACGGAAGCTTATCTCAAGGCAAGGGTTGCTCATTTTGACGAAAACTCAAGGTATGTGTTCATGAGCGACTGCCACCGCGGAAATGGTAACAGCGCAGACGAGTTTACGAAGAACCAGAATGCATACCTGCATGCGATGGACTATTACTATAACAATGGCTTTGTCTATGTTGAAGCAGGTGATGGAGACGAACTTTGGGAGCATCCGAGGTTCGTAGACATAAAGAACGCCCATTATGAAGTTTATGAGTCCATCAGAAGGTTCCATGATGAAAAGAGACTTTTCATGCTTTATGGAAATCACAATATCTATCTGAAGAATAAGGATTATGTGAGGAATAACTACTATACATACTATAATGACTTCAAGCAGCAGGCTCACGATTTCCTCAATGAATTGGATCCATGTGAATCACTGCTTCTTGTAAACAGAAAGACAGGTCAGGAAATTCTGACACTGCATGGACATCAGGGAGACCTCAGCAACGACCAGTTCTGGTTCTTTTCAATGCTGTCGCTTAAGTACTTCTGGAGACACCTTCACTCATTTGGCTTCACTAACCCTTCAAGCCCGGTGAGAAATATCAGCAAAAGACACAGGATTGAGAAGAATTATGTGAAGTGGATAGATAAGCATAAAAGGATGCTGATATGCGGCCATACCCACAGGTTCAAGTTTCCAAGGCCGGATGAGCTTCCATACTTCAACACCGGATGCTGCATCTATCCGACAAGCATGACTGCAATAGAGCTTATTGATGGCAACATTCAGATTGCCAGGTGGAGAGTCGTGGTCAACAGTGAAGGTATGCTTCAGGTTACAAGGTTCGTGCTTAGGGGACCCGAGCCGATTGAAAAGTTCAACCTGCGTCTGGAACAATAAGCATTTGAATATCCATGTCAGAATAGTATAATCATTTTCATGGGAAAATTTACGATAGATATGATGATGCAAGGGGAATGATGAATGGAACTTTATAACCTGGAACTGGTAAGGCGTCTTAGACATGAACTGCATATGCATCCCGAGCTTTCAAACCAAGAGGTCTGGACGAAAAAGCACCTCATCGAATTCCTGAGAATGAATACTAGCCTCGAAATCGTGGATCGCGGAAGGTGGTTCTACGCAACTTTCAGAGCAGGACAAGGATGCAGGAACATAGCCTTTCGTGCTGATTTTGATGCGATCCATATGGATGAGACAATTGAACTTCCGTACTCATCACTTGAAGCAGGAGTTTCCCATAAATGCGGACATGACGGGCATTCGGCTACCCTTGCCGGATTTGCATTGGAAATCGACCAGAAGGGCAGCAATAATAACATATTCTTCCTGTTCCAGCATGCTGAGGAGACCGGAGACGGTGCTGCAGAATGCAAGGTGTTCATTGAAGAGAACGGAATCGACGAGATATTTGCATTCCACAACATGAGCAGTATGGAGCTGAAATCAGTGAATGTTATAGATGGAGTAAGCAATTTCGGCTCAAAAGGCATGATAATCCATATGGAGGGAACCCCTTCCCATGCCAGCCATCCTGAAAAGGGAGTCAATCCTGCATTCGCCATTGCTAAGATCATAGATGCGATACCTGAGCTGACATCTCCTGACTATAACAAGGGAATTGTGCTATGCACAGTGGTCCAGGTAGCCATCGGTGAGCGGGCTTTTGGTGTTTCGGCTGGAAAAGGAGAACTGCTGCTTACTATCAGAGCATATTATGAGCCGGAAATGGACAGGCTGCAGAAAAACCTTGAAGAACTTGCATATGCTCAGGCTGAAAGGTATGGGCTTAGAGTAAGCTTTAGATATGAAGACTACTTCCCGGAGGTCTTTAACCATAAGGAAAGCTCTGACAAGATCAGGCAGGTCTGCAGAGATAAGGGACTTCATCTTGTTGAGATGGAGGAAGCATTCAGGGCTTCCGAGGATTTCGGACACTATCTTAAGCTAACCAAGGGAGCCATCTGCTATATCGGCAACGGTGTGGACCATCCACATATCCATAACCAGGAATATGATTTTCCTGATGAGATAATTGAAACTGGAGTTGAACTGTTTAAGGGTCTAGCTGAAACAAAATGACAGGATAATACTTTTTTGAGGCCAGGGATTTAGTCCCTGGTCTTTTGCTTGGCAAATTCGCTACTAAACCTATGGTGAAATTTCCGTGAATTTTATATTCTCGCTGGTTTGCACCCGAAAGTATTTGGGTGCAAATGATTTCATGAAAATGTAATTGTTTACCTCATTCCGATTTAACGTGGACATAACAAACCGGCAATGTGGAATAAACATTGACTCCGTATAATTCATTTTGTAGGTTGCAAATAGGCAGCTGGTTGAACTCGAATTTTAGGAGGATATCAATGAATAAGAAAATACTCGGTCTAGTATCATCACTTGCACTTGTATCAGTACTCGCGGGCTGTGGAGCGACAGCAACACCAACTACAGCACCATCAGCTACAGAACCAAAGCTCAGCGGTGCCGTAATAGTTGACGGATCAGGAACAGTTTACCCGCTTATGGCTAACATCGCTGAAAACTACATGACTGACGTACAGGATGAAGTAAGCGTTCAGGTCGGCAGAGCAGGATCAAGCGCAGGCCTCAAGAAGTTCATCGCAGGGGAACTTGATTTCGCAGATGCATCAAGAAAGATCAAGGATACCGAGGTTGCTGAGCTTGTTGCAGCCGGCAAGAAGATGGATGCAAACATAATGGAGATAAAGCTTGCATATGACGGACTAACTCTTGTCATAAACAAGGAAAACACCTGGGCTACAGAGATGAAGGCTGAAGAGATACTTAACATGTACACTTCAGGCAAGATAAAGAGTGATGACAAGGTTCTCTGGTCAGACATCAGATCCACATGGCCTGCAGAAGAAGTAAAGTTCTATGGTCCTAATGAGAACCATGGCACATATGAGTTCTTCTATGAAGGACTTCTCAAGAAGGAAAACCTTGTTTCAACAGTAAACCTTCAGCAGGAATATTCAACCCTTGTTGACCTGGTTTCAAAGGATAAGAATGCAATCGC
Organism: Youngiibacter multivorans; assembly: GCF_017873395.1. Lineage (GTDB taxonomy): Bacteria > Bacillota > Clostridia > Clostridiales > Clostridiaceae > Youngiibacter > Youngiibacter multivorans. The sequence goes on from NZ_JAGGKC010000026.1 coordinate 18,258, forward strand.
CTTCTTCGGATATGGATACTATGAGTCAAATATGGATAAGCTCAATGCGGTAAAGGTTGACTTCGGAAGCGGAGCAGTAGAGCCTAAGCTTGAGACAATCGGTGAAGCTCTTCCTTATGCAGGATTCACAAGACTTGTATACACATACCTTGACCTTGACAAGGCTAAAGCTAATCCACAGGTTCTTGACTATGCGAAGTTCGTAGTATCAGCTGACGGTGCTGCAAAGCTTGCTGGCGAGAATGGATTTGCACCACTGCCAGACAGCGTCTACAGCGGATATGCTGCAACACTTGATGCTGTAAAGTAATCAGAATCAACTTGACAGTTAAGAGATGAGGGACAAAAGTCTCTCATCTCATACTGCTGTATGAAGATATCCCAGGAGGAACAGCTTCAATGGAAAATCAGACCAAAGTAAGAGAAATGATACACGACCATATGGTGAAAAAGAATTATGTGATGGATAAGATCGTACCGAGCTTTCTATTCCTCATGTCGTTCATTTCAGTACTCACTACATTCGGGATTGTCCTTACACTCGTCCTAGACGCATACAACTTCTTCTCAAGGGTTCCTTTGGCAGAGGTGTTCAGCACAAAGCTTGCTCCCTTGAATGCAACTGCTCCTAGTTTCGGCTTTATACCTCTTATAACAGGAACCATATTCACTACTCTGATAGCCATGTCAGTAGCTGTGCCGGTAGGACTGGCAGCTGCAATATATATGAGCCAGTTTGCAACAGCAAATGTCCGCAAGACTGTAAAGCCTATTATGGAAGTTCTTGCGGGAATCCCGACAATAGTATATGGATTCTTTGCATACTCGACTGTAACTCCTCTTCTGATGAAGATAATTCCGGCTCTGGAGTCTAAAAATGTGCTGAGTCCCGGAATAGTAATGGGAATCATGATCATTCCTATGGTTGCCTCGTTATCCGAGGATGCCATGAATGCAGTTCCTGAAATAATGAGAGAAGGAGCTTTGGGTCTGGGATCGACAAGACTCGAAGTAGCATTTAAGGTCGTTACTCCTGCTGCAATTTCGGGAATCCTGTCATCCATCGTACTGGCAATTTCCAGAGCAATCGGAGAGACAATGATTGTAACGATCGCCAGCGGAAGCTCGAAAGCATTCACTTTGGACATAACAAAATCCATGCAGACGATGACTGGATATATTGTCGAGTTTACAAGCGGTGATGCGGCAAGCGGATCAACAGGCTATTACAGCCTGTATGCAGTGGGCTTGATGCTGTTCCTGTTCACTATGCTCATGAACCACATTGCGCACAGGATATCGAAAAGATACAGGGAGGCATACTGATGGAAAGCAAAGAACTCAATATGGAGAATAATAGAACCACATTTGAGAATAAGAAAAAGCTTCCTTACAAGGTGCCAATAGACAGTGCCAAGATCCATGGAAGAGTGAGGCTCAGCAACTTTGCCAAGCACCTGTTTTCATCCTCTGTGCTGTTAGCTGTAGTTGTACTGGCATTTCTGCTTTTCCAGGTAATAAGAGACAGCATAGGCTGGCTTGATATTGACTTTCTTACAAAGACACTTTCCATATTCCCGGAGAAGGCAGGCATCAAGGGTGCCATAATGGGTACGGTCTGGCTGATGCTCATAGTGATTCCCGTTACGATGGTGCTGGGAGTTTCAACCGCCATTTATCTTGAGGAATATGCTGCTCCTGGTGCGATTAAGGATTTCATAAACATAAACATATCAAACCTGGCAAGCGTTCCTTCCGTAATTTTCGGACTGCTTGGTCTGACTGTGTTTGGTAGAATGATGAACCTTGGAGGCAGCCTGCTGGCAGGCGGACTTACCATGTCACTTCTGGTATTGCCGATTGTCGTGGTATCAAGTCAGGAAGCGCTTAAGGCTGTTCCTGGATTCCTCAGAGAAGCATCTTACGCCATGGGAGCTGACAAATGGACCACAATCAGCAAGGTTGTGCTTCCGGTTGCCATACCTGGCATACTCACTGGATTCATTCTCTCACTTTCAAGGGCCATAGGAGAGACAGCTCCTCTTGTAGTGCTTGGTATCCCCACCCTGATATTGAAGCTCCCGAACAGCATACTTGATGACTTTACCGCTCTTCCTATCCAGATATACTACTGGACTCTGGACACGGTACTTACACCAGAGTATGCGAATCTTGCTGCAGCAACCATCGTGGTGCTTCTGGCAATCCTGTTCCTTATGAATTCGGTGGCGATCGTAATAAGAAACAAATTCCAGAAGCGATTTTAGTGGAGGTTAATTATTTTGTCAGAAAAGATTAATGAAAACAAAGAGGCAATATACGAGGTCAGGAACCTGAATCTTTGGTATGGAAAAGACAGTGCCTTGAAGAACATAAACATAGATATAATGAAGAATGAAGTGACTGCCATAATAGGGCCTTCAGGCTGCGGCAAATCAACATTCATAAAGACTCTCAACAGGATGGTTGAGAATATTCCTTCAGTTAAGGTTGAGGGAGAGATACTCTATCACGGCAAGAACATATTTGACAAGGACCTGAGGGTAGAGGAACTGAGGACAAAGGTTGGGATGGTATTCCAGAAGCCTAATCCGTTTCCCAAATCAATTATGGAAAATGTTGTCTATGGTCCTAGGATACATGGCTTAACTGACAAGAAGCTTCTGATGGAGATAACCGAAACAAGCCTCAGAAGTGCAGCGCTTTGGGATGAGGTCAAGGACAGGCTGAATGACAACGCATACGGACTGTCAGGAGGCCAGCAGCAGAGGCTTTGCATAGCGAGGGCATTGGCGGTTCAGCCTGATGTAATACTTATGGATGAGCCTACGTCTGCTCTTGACCCGATAGCAACCTATAAGATAGAAGAGCTGCTTGATTCCCTGAAGAAGGAATATACCATAAGCATAGTCACGCATTCCATGCAGCAGGCTGCAAGGATATCGGACAGGACAGCTTTCTTCCTGCTTGGCGAGATGATAGAATATGGCAACACCAAATCACTGTTTACAACTCCGATGGATAAGCGAACTGAAGATTATATAACCGGAAGATTCGGCTAAGGAGGAAAATATGGCACGTGATAATTACGAAAAGACGATCCTAGTACTTAGAAACAAGGTAGTTGAGATGATGGACATTTCAAGCGAAATCCTGGATGAATGCATAAGGTCATTTGTCGAAAAGGACATTGAAGCGGCCAAGCTGATCACCAATCAGGATGATGCTGTCGATGACCTGCTCAACCAGGTCGAGGATATATGCACTGAGCTGATAGCTCTGCAGCAGCCTACTGCCAAGGATATGAGACTTGTCTTTTCGATAATCAAGATGGTTACTGACATTGAAAGAATCGGAGACTACTGTGTAAACATATCAAGAGAGGTCATAGTCATCGGTGATGAACCTCACTATATGGAAGCCAAGGACGTACTCAAGATGAGAGACATTATTCAGGGTATGCTTGCTGACACCAGGAAGAGCTTCATTGAAGGTGATGCTTATCTTGCCCTCAAAGTCGGAAAGCAGGATGACCTTGTAGATGAGATCTACAGGGATTTCTATAACGACGTACTGCTAAAGATAAGCGACAACCGTGAATTCATAAGGCAGGGAACAAAGCTTCTCTTCATAGGCAGGCATCTGGAAAGAATCGCAGACCACATAACCAACATATGTGAAAAGGTAGTTTATATTATTCGCGGTGAAAGAATACAGATAAACTAGAACCAAGGAAGCATGCTGAGAAAATCAAGCTGATATTGTGCATGCTTTTTTCATTGGATTCAAGGACATTCGCATACTGCAAATGTGATTCGCACTACGCGGAAGTAATTGGATCACAAGGATAGATATTTTAAAAGAGAGGTGCCAGTGCATATGACGAAAAGCATTGAGGTAAGTATAAACCACATGAACAATGGACTCCTGAGGATGGGATTCCTGGTTGAGACTCAGATGAAGAGGGCAATCAAGGCCCTTGTCCTGAAGGATGAGAAGCTTGCAGAATTCTTGATCGGCGAAGACAGGGAAATCAACGAACTGATGAGGAACATTGAAGACGAGGCTATCAAGCTTATTGCAACTCAGGGTCCTGTAGCATCAGATCTGAGATATATCTTCACTGTGATTAAAATTGTAACTGACCTTGAGAGAATGGGAGACCATGCTAAGGACATCGCGATAATCGCTTTGGAATGCAAGGATAACTATACTGACATGATTGACGATGAACTTAAGGAAATTAATGATGATGTTACAAAATTCATCAATGAATCCCTGGATTCATTTGTAGCCAAGGACAGGAGCCATGCTATAGACCTGGCCCGAACCGACGATATCATCGATGAAAAGTCAAAAAGAGCCATCGCTAAGCTCTATGAGGTTGCTTCAGGCAACAATGACCTCATGAAATTGGCTGGTCAGCTGCAGTTCGTAGTAAAGTATCTGGAGAGAAACGGCGACCATGCCACTAACATCTGCGAATGGACAAACTACATAGTTACTGGTCAGTTCAAGGAACTGAACTGATAAAAGACACGGAATCTGTCAATAGACGGATCCGTGTCTTTTTCATCAGTGAATAACTCAATTCAATACTAAAGCCTGAATTTATGCTATAAAATGAAAGTGTGGAATTGATACAGAGCTAGTTATTCAAGCAATACAAGCATACAGGAGGACAATATGGAAGGCAGGACATTAATCACTTACTATTCCTGGACCGGAAATACAGAATCTGTGGCGAAGGAGATTCAGGCACTTACCGGGTATGATTCAATAGCTATCGTGGAGAAAAAGGAAAGGAAGAAAAACAACATGCCGCTGTCCGCACTTACTGCACTCCTTGGACTGAGGAGCGGACTTAAGCCTATGGATTTCAAGCTTGAGGGTTATGACAGGATCATATTGGGAGGTCAGGTATGGGCATGGCATACTACTCCTGCAATCAATGCATTCATTAGCAGAGCGAATTTCAAAGGAAAAAAGGTCTTCCTGTTCATAACCAAGGCAGATGACAAGGTGCCTCAAAAGGTAATTGACAGTATTTCTACTAAGATACGTTCCAAAGGTGGAGAGGTTGCAGACAGTCTGTCTATCACTACAACAATGGAAAAGGTAATTGAAGCTAACGAATTCAGGGAAGAGCTCAGCTCCTGGCTTAAAAATAACGGGCTCATATAGATCGGTTGCATGTATGCTCTTGTTGTGAACACTTAAAGTTTCTTTTTTGTACAGAGATTTGTAACATCGAGCCTATATAATATTTGGTGAATAGTTTCTTTTCAAGGGAGGAATTAAGGATGGATGAAAAGCTCAGGATCAAATGGCTGGGACATTCCTGCTTCAAAATAGAATATGGTGAGTATTCGATGGTAATTGACCCGTATAAGGAAGGAATGATTCCGGGGCTTTCGCCGCTTCACGAGGAAGCCTGTGAGGTGTTTGCAAGCCACGGTCATAATGACCATAACTGGTTTCAGGCTGTAAAGATAATTGATGGAGGTGCAAAGTCGCCCTTCAATGTAAGTAAGATAATCAGCACACATGATGACGATGGCGGAAGAAAAAGAGGGATGAACACAATCCATGTATTTGAGGGAGAAGGATACAGGTTCGCTCATTTTGGAGACCTTGGTGAATCCCTTGATGATAAGAGGCTTGGAGAAATCGGCCAGCTTGATGTAGCGATGATACCTGTCGGTGGCTACTATACCATTGATGCTTCTGTAGCCTCCGAGATAGTCAAAAAGCTTATGCCAAAGGTTGTGATTCCCATGCATTACAGCTCAGAGAGCTTCGGATTTGATGTGATAAAGGGAGTCGGGGAATTCCTTGAACTGACAGGCAGCGTTGTAGAGTATGACGACAACCTTATCGAGGTGACACATGATACAAAACGCCAGACAGCGGTTCTGAAGTACAAGGGCTGATTGGATGATAGATGTTGTGAAAATCATTAACCTCGGACTTTCCTTCATTGTTGAATTGGTCGCTCTATTCATTTATGGCTGGTATGGATACAATACAGGGACCCAAGGGTGGCAGAGGATACTCCTCGCAGTAATCCTGCCAGCTACAGCGGCTGTTTTCTGGGGAAAATACCTGGCTCCGAATGCAATCGGAAGATTTGAAATGCCGGGACTTCTTATAGCAAAAATCGCTATCATGGCTGTTGCTGCAGTAATGCTGTTCCGCATGTGGAGGACAATGCCTGGAATCCTCTTTTTGGCTGTAGCTGCTGTAAACCTTCTGCTTGCAGTTCTTTTAGGACAAGAATAAGCCTGTAATCTGATTGACTGGAGCGTGATGAGAGATGGTTACTTTTGAAGAGATGGGCAGGATTCTTGATGAAATCGCAGACGGATTTCCTGAAGAGCTGTTTAAGGAGCTCAGCGGCGGAATAGTCCTCGCGCCTGAATTGAAGCTGAATCAGATGAGTATGAACAACGACCTGTACATACTGGGTGAATATCACAGGGGTTTCAATTCCGGAAGGTATATAGTCATATATTACGGTTCATTCATGAAGGTATATGGGTATCTTGAGGATACGGAGCTTAAAGAAAGGCTGGAGCATACCCTTAAGCATGAGTTCATACATCATCTTGAGTCCTTAGCTGGAGAAAAGGGGTTAGAGAAGGAAGACGCAAAGAATCTATTTGACTACATAATGCTGAGAGACTGGAAAAGGCGGAAATGATTGTACTCTGAGACCGTATCTTAAGATATTACAAAAAATCCAGTAATAATTATTCCGGAAAATTAGTTGATCCGGTAGTATTACTTAATAATGGTTAATGATATATTAATTATAGAGAATGTCTAATTTCCTGAGCAAAAAGTGGGGATATGATTCAGGACTGGGGGATAGGTTGTCAAATGAGTGATTTTCTGTTTGGTATCTTTGGCGGCACTGCACTATTGATGTACGGTGTGGATATGATGGGTGAAGGTCTGGAACACCTGTCAGGAGGGGTCATGAAGAAAGCGCTTCAGAAGCTTACAGGTAAGCTTTGGAAGGCTTTTCTTGCAGGCATTTTTTTAACTGCTCTTGTCCAGAGTAGTACCGCCATATCAGTATTGAGCGTTGGATTTGTCAATTCAGGGATAATTGAGCTGACTCAGGCAATCGGTATAATTTATGGTGCAAATATCGGGACGACCATAACAGCCCAATTCATGGCGCTAAGCTTCAGTTTCAAGCTCACAGCATTCGCATTGCCCATAATTGCCTTGGGATTCGTCCTGAAGATTTTCTCGCGGAAACTTCAGCTTCAGAATGTAGGGCATGCAATAATGGGAATTGGCTTCATGCTACTGGGGCTGACAATTCTTAACAGCGGAATTCCTTATATGGAGCAGAATGAGACTATCAGATACTTTTTCCAGAAGTATGCATCAAATACATTCATAGGCATATTTCTTGGAATTGTGACAACCGCTCTGGTACACAGCAGTGCAGCAACCGTGGGCATAGTCATGCTTCTGGGGAACGCCGGACTTCTGACGCTTCCTGCTGCTATAGCGCTTATGTTCGGAGATAATATTGGCACATCAGTCACTGCCCTGCTAGCGAGCGTGAACGGAAACATCAATGCCAAGAGGACTGCATGGGGGCATGCGCTGCACAATGTAATCGGAGTACTGATATTTCTTCCTTTTGTCGGAATCTTTTCTGATTTCATACAATCATTCACAATGATGATTCAGGGAAGCAACAATATTCAGCTGCAGATTGCAAATTCCCATACGATTTTCAACATTATGGTAGCCTTGATATTCCTTCCGCTGAATAATTATTTCGTTTCTCTTTTGAAGACAATCGTCAAGGAGAAAAAACCTTCAGGTATAACAGAGGAAGTCTATATCGACAAATTGCTGCTTGATACGCCTGCTGCTGCAATTGAAGGATCCATGAAGGAAATACTACGGGCTATGGATACGAACAGGGAGATGCTCGGTGCTGCAGTGGATTCTGTAATAGGCAATAACCTTGATAATCGTGATGCTGTCTATGACCGCGAAAAATCCGTAAGCTGTATCCACAAGGATCTCACTGACTACATGGTCGAGCTGTCCAGGAGGGGTGTCTCACAATCTGATTCCATTGTAATACCCGGCATAATTAAATGTGCCAATTACCTGGAAAGGATCGCAGACCATACTATAACAACAATGAAGCTCCAGGAGAAGCGATATAACGGGGGACTTGATTTCACTGATGAAGCTCTGGGAGAACTTGAACAGCTTAATGTAGAGCTTTCAAGCATGTCAAAGCTCGTATCTGAAAACATTACCGGCTTTACAGAAGAGAGGCATTCAAAGATAAAACAAATGGATGAAAATATGGACATCCTTACTGCAAAGTATTCCGAAGCCCATGTAAAGAGGCTTGAGGATGGCAAATGCACAATTGAGGAGAGTCTGGTATATCTGGATATAATCACGAATCTTGAGAGAATAGCAAATTACCTATACAAGATATCAAGGCTTTGCAGGTACGAACTGCAGGGAATAAGCTTTGTCTGAAAAACTCGATTGAAGGTTCAAACAAAGAGGAGGTAAGGAACGCACTAAGCATTCCTTACCTCCTCACTTACATTACAAATATATATAATTAAGCAATCTTGTCTGATTTTGATGACTCCAATGCTTCTCCCTTGAAGAAGAGATTGGTCTCTGCAATTATAACGCCGCTGAGTCCAACAAGTGCGATTAGATTCGGGATCGCCATGAGGCCGTTCACGATATCAGCAAGTATCCAGATCATGTCAAGCTTAAGGAATGCACCTATGGCCACAAGACCTATGAAAATGAGCCTGTATGGCTTTATGCCCTTCACTCCGAAAAGGTATTCCGTACATCTTTCACCGTAGTAGTTCCATCCAAGGATGGTTGTGAATGCAAAGAATACGAGACCTATGGTCACGATATATGATCCGATGCCGGGAAGTCCTGATTCAAATGCAGAATTGGTCATAGCTGCACCTGAAAGGTCGCCTTTCCATGCTCCTGTCATAATAAGCATGATGCCTGTCATCGTGCATATTATGATGGTGTCGAAGAAGGTTCCGGTCATTGATATGAGACCCTGCTTGACACAGGAATTGGATTTCGCTGCAGCGGTAGCTATCGGTGCGCTTCCGAGACCTGACTCGTTAGAAAACACACCTCGTGCAACTCCGTTTCTCATTGCAAACATTACGCTTGCACCAAGGAATCCGCCTGCGGCTGCTGCAGGCGTGAATGCGCTCCTTATTACCAGTGCAAATGTCTCAGGCAGCAGTGTGTAGTTCCTGACCATTATGAACAATGCTCCCAGCACGTAAAAAACAGCCATGAAAGGTACGACTATCTCTGATACCTTAGCGATGCTTTTGATTCCACCAAGTGTCACCAAAGCAACAATAATTGTAAGTGCAATTGATGTTACAATTATTGGAACCTTGAAGGTCAGGTCGATTGCATTCGATATCGCATTTATCTGTGGGAAAGTACCTATTCCGAAGAAGGCCACGCCTATGCCAAAGAATGCGAATGCCTTGGCCAGAAACTTGTTTCCAAGTCCTCTTTCAATATAGTACATCGGACCTCCGGACATCTGGCCGTTCTCATCAACTACCCTGTATTTTATTGAAAGAAGGCATTCCCCGTATTTTGTCGCCATTCCGAAGAATGCTGCGACCCACATCCAGAAAAGTGCACCTGGGCCGCCTGCCTTTATTGCAGTGGCCACTCCGACGATATTGCCGGTTCCGATAGTAGCGGCAAGTGCGGTACAAAGAGCACCGAAGCTTGATACGTCACCCTGGGCACCCTCTTCAGAGTCTTTGGAGAATACAAGCTTTAGAGCCAGCGGCAGCCGCGATATCTGTAGAAGTCCGAGCCTAGCTGTTAGGTAAACTCCCGTTCCTACAAGAAGTATGAGAAGCGGCGGTCCCCATACCAACGAGTCGATTTTTTCCAGGAAACTGATTGTGTTTTGCATTTTTATGACCTCCTGTTTTTTTAGGAAGCCCAATCAAACAAAAAAGGCCAAATCAAAAAGACTTGGCCTCACAAAAGCTAAAGAAAGATCTAAAGATCTGCTCTGTCCTTTTACCTGAGAGATTGACCGGAATTTCCCGGCTTGCTCCTTCGGTGCTCAATTGAGGCTCTCCAGAGTTTCGTCCAACAACGGTCCTTTTGCCTGAAAGTGCAACTCCTTCGGCGGATCAGAAGATCTCTCTCCCATTGTCTTCATACGAACTTGATATTTTATTCCTGACAATGCAAAATTATACCATCATAAGCCTGATATTGCAAAAAGAAATTACGGTACCTTAATATTATTGAGGTGAATTATGGGATTTCATCAGAAATTTGGCGTGTATATTAATGAACAGGAAATTGAAAGGATTGGATTCAAGCATATGAAAAAAACCCGAAAAATCAACGTATGTTAGGGTAAACGTTTGAATTACAAAGGGTTTGGACTATGCCTCCATTTTCTGTTATTATATTGTAAACCGGAACGTAAGCAGCACGATTTTAATTGCCTTTGTCTGATGAATAAGACACGGCTAAGGCTCTGATAACAACGCAGTGAAGACAACATATGATAAGGAGTGTTCTATGGAAAAGCTTAAGAAAATGATCCTTGAAAGAGGGGAAATAAGAAACGGAAACATACTGAAGGTTGACAGCTTTCTGAACCATCAGCTTGATGTGGAATTTCTGTACGAAGCAGGGGAAGAATTCTATAATTTATTCAAGGACCAGGGCGTAACGAAGATACTTACTATAGAGGTTAGCGGTATCGCAATAGCTTCCATGGCAGCGCTTTTCTTCAAGGTCCCTGTAGTGTTCGCCAAGAAGAGCCAGAGCCTGAATCTGGACAAGGATGTATACAAGGGAAGGGTCTTTTCATATACAAAGAACAAGATCTACGACGTCATGGTAAGTAAAAGCTATCTGAAGCCTGAAGACAGGCTCCTTATACTCGATGATTTCCTTGCGGAAGGAAATGCGATGAAGGGACTTATAGACATGGTAGAGCAGAGCGGTGCAACTATCGTCGGAATTGGTGCAGTAATTGAGAAGGGCTTCCAGGAAGGCGGAAGCTATCTCAGGGAGAAAGGCTACAACCTTAAGAGCCTAGCCATTATCGATGAGATGGGTGAGGGCTACGTAAAGTTCAGGGATTGAATAAAGAGTTCATGCATTTATTGTGATGCATGAACTCTTTTTAGTTGAATAGCAATTTTGCCAGCATATTACATGATCCTGTTTTTTTATGTCAGTCTTCCTCACCGTCTGCCTTGAATCTCTTTGTAAGGTAGAGCGCAAGCTCTTCAGGTGACATGAAGATCCTTCCTGCAGCGGATTTCATTTCTGACTTTTCCATTTTCCTGAATATCGATCCTCCGAGGATTATCTCCGGAGAACTATCACCAAAGGTTTCCCTTATGGATCCGGCAATTATCTCTGCTGAATCCAGGTGGGAGGACATAGTTACGGACATTAGGACAGCCGAGGGCTGTCTTTCCCTTATAGCATCCAAAATGCTAGATGTTGGCATGCTTGAACCAAGGAAATCGACATGTATACCTGATTCTTCAAGAATATCTGAAACCATCCTGAGACCTATCAGGTGGCTTTCAGCTCCAGGGGTGAATGCCAATACTCCGGGCTGCTTTTTCTCATACCTTAATTCCTTCCTGAGGAAGCTCATGATATCAAGGGATATTGCAGACACAAGGTGTTCCCTCCAGACATCCAGCTTGCCCTTTTCCCATTCGATTCCTGTCTCAATCAATGCTCTTTCAATATAGTCATGGAGTATTGAGCCAATGGGAGTACCAGATGCCCTCAGTCCGCTTATGATTTCCAGAGCCGCTGATTTGTCACCTTCCTTTATGCTTGAAAGGTATGAGAGGAATATCTCCTCCGAAGGGGAGGTCATTTCTTCCGTATCAACACTGCGTCCGAGCAGATAATCAACAGTAACACCGTATAGGTCCGCGAGAGCGGATATTGTCTTCAGGTCAGGTACTCTGGTTCCATTCTCATAGTTGGCGACAGTTGTCTGACCCAGCTCTAGCCTGTCCGCTGCATCCTTCTGAGTGAGTCCCATAAGTTTTCTTAAAGCTCTAAGTCTGTTCTTGAGCTCGTTATCCATCTGCATCAATCCTTCATATGTTTCTACCTATAAATTAACACGTAAAGAAGTATATTTCAAGAAAATTCAAGAAAAATACATTGCAATATTTCAAAACGGGTTATATGATGTAATTAATGGATAATGATTATCAAATAGAACTAATCGGGGTGAAGACATGATACCGCAGGGGAGAATAAAAGTTCTTAGCGAGAAGGAAATACAGGACAAGCCTTATGTTGTCTACTGGATGCAGGCATCACAGAGGACATATATGAACCATGCGCTTGAGTATGCGATAGGTGTTGCCAATTCCCTCGATAAGAAGCTTCTTGTATATTTCGGCCTCACTGACGGTTATCCTGAGGCAGACAGAAGGCACTACAGCTTTATGCTTCAGGGGCTTGCCGATGTAAAGAGAAGCCTTGCACTAAGGGGCATAAGGATGGTTGTGCTGAAGGGCAGACCTGATGAAGGACTTGAAGCTCTCAGGCACATGACATCAATAATCGTTACCGATAGGGGATACCTAAAGGTGCAGCGGGAGTGGAGAAAGATAGCTGCAGAAAATTCATGCTGCAGCATGGTGGAGATTGAGAGTGATGTAATCGTACCTGTTGAGATTACTTCCGAGAAGGAGGAGTTCTCAGCCGCCACTATAAGAAGAAAACTTGAAAGGGAAATGTCTGAATATTCTGTCCTGCTATATGAAAGTGAGTGCAATTTAAAGTCAATAGATGATAAACTTGATTTAGATGAGTTAGATATCACGGATGAATCCATTCTTGATTCACTGAATCTTCCGGGAATCTCAATAGAGGTAAAGGGAGTAACCGGTGGCCAGGAGAGGGCACTGAAGCTGCTGGAGGAATTCGTGGAAGAAAAACTGGATACCTACGGAGAAGGCAGGAACGAACCGGGAAGCGGGAACACATCGGGTCTGTCACCATACATGCATTTCGGCCAGATTTCGCCGCTTCAGATATATACAAGGATATTTGATTCCAATTCTCCGGGCAAAGCCAAGTTCATAGATGAGCTTGTAATCAGGAGAGAGCTTGCAATAAACTTCGTTTTCTACAACAAGTATTATGACAGTTTCCAATCATTGCCTGACTGGGCAAGGGAAACACTAAACAAGCATCTTCAGGATGACAGGGAGTACCTTTATGATATGTCGGAGCTTGAAGCCGGACTCACCCACGACATCTACTGGAACGCAGCACAGAATGAAATGGTCCTTACCGGAAAGATGGATGGATACATGAGGATGTACTGGGGAAAGAAGATACTCGAATGGAGCAAGACTCCGGAAGAGGCATTCAATATTGCAATTGAGCTGAACAACAGATACAGCTTAGATGGAAGGGATCCTTCAAGCTATGCCGGTGTAGCATGGTGCTTCGGAAAGCATGACAGACCATGGGGAGAAAGAAGCATATTCGGAAACGTAAGATACATGAATGACAAGGGACTCAGGAGGAAATTTGACATGGCGAGGTACATTGAAAAGGTAGATAACGACAAGAGGGTGCATGGGAATGGAAAAGAAGAACATACTCCTTAAGGACAGACAGACAGCTTATATTAGAGAAGAGGATGAATGGATGAAGGACATTCTTATTCCGATGGGTTTCGATCCGGTTTACGGGGAAGAGCCTTATGGGATTCCATATCCTGACTCGGAAGATCCTGTCGCATGGTGGGACTGGTCTAGAAGGACACTTGCAAGGAGATGGCTGATCAATGAAAAGCTGTCTGATGCAGGTGGCATATACAAGACCTGGTATCTCCTGAAGTTCATATGCCAGGAGCTTGACAACACCTGGGCCAGACGATACGGAAGATATCTTGCTGACATGAGGGAGGGCAGGGACTTCGTGGATGCTGAAGACTTCAAGGCGGAAATTGAGAAGGTTCTGAGAAAGCCATCTGATTTTGCCAGGATTGACGGGAGCCTGTGGAAGCATTACTCCCATTTCAGGAAGTGGACAGGAGTGTCCATTGAGAAAATAAGCCTTCCAGGCACTGAAAGGTCATCAAAAAGACTTGTTGATGAGCTGAGACTCATGGAAGACAATGCCCTTAAGCATGGTATATTCTTCGGTACGACTCCTGTGATATTAAGGTCAGAAGAATAGATACAATTAGTACAGATGAAGCCAAAATATTTTATTTGGTCAGGCATTATTATTTAGTTGAATTAACGATCAATCAAAGTAAATAACAAGTAAATAACAAATAAATAAACTTACCCATGGAGGGGAAGAAAATGGAAGAAAGAAGTAACAATCTGGGAGTAAGGCTTGCAGCCTTGGCAGCGTTCATATTCATGGTCGCACTCAATGCACTCGCAAATATACTTCCAATTAACGGAGTTGATACAGGAGCTGTCTCCGATTCATATCCTAACCTGTTCGCTCCGGCAGGAGTAACCTTTGCAATCTGGGGTGTAATATACCTTTTGCTCGGAGTATATACAATTTACCAGCTGGTGCCCAAAGATGAGGACATGAGGGAACTTACCAGAAAGCTTGCATTACCATATATAGTGACATCCTTAGCCAATGGTGCATGGATACTTGCGTGGCATTATGGCATGATTCCAGTTTCGATGATTCTCATGCTTGTCATTCTGGCAAGCCTCATATACATAAGCGGAGCTATATTCAGCAGAAACCTGACCAAAGTTCAGATGTTTCTTGTATCAGTGCCGTTTTCCGTATACTTCGGATGGATATCAGTTGCCACGATAGCCAATGCAACTGTACTTTTTGTAGATATGGGATGGAACGGGTTTGGAATACCGGAAGCAATTTGGACAGCGACGGTCATGGCAGTTGGAGCGTTAGCAGCATCCGTAATAATGATAACAAGAAGGGATGCTGCTTACGGCCTCGTATTCATATGGGCCTACGGCGGAATACTTCTGAAGCATACTTCTGAAGCTGGCTTCAATGGACAGCATGTCCTTGTAGTACTATCTGCCGCTGCATTCATCGCACTGTTCGTAATGCTTGAGATATCGATAGGCCTTAATAGAAGGTCAGGCCTGCAGAAAAGGAGTAACAGAAAATGAACTATATAAAACTATATCTGATCAGCATAGCGGTATTTTTTCTGATCGACATGGTCTGGCTGGGGCTTATTGCCAAGAACTTATATGCAGCTCAGCTGGGGCACCTTATGTCACCAAAGGTCAACTGGCTTGCGGCAATGGTTTTCTATGCAATGTTCATTGCAGGACTAGTATTTTTTGTTGTTGAGCCTGCTGTCGCAAAGAACAGCCTTCAGTATGCTGTATTTGCAGGAGCCTTTTTTGGGCTGATATGCTATGCGACATATGACCTCACAAACCTTGCGACACTTAAGGACTGGCCAGTATCGATCACACTTATAGACCTTGCCTGGGGTACCTTCCTAAACGGTGCGGTTTCAGGCGCAGCATTCATGATTGCTGCCAAATTTTTCAGGTAGGAGGCACAACATGGCAATTAATTATCTCGACAGTGAAAAGCTGTATTATTCATTCGTTTCAGGAGCACGTGAAGTTATTCGCAACAGGAAGGTTCTGAATGACATAAACGTTTTTCCTGTTGCTGACGGAGACACAGGCAGCAACATGGCCTCAACTATGAACTCGATAATCGAAGAAGCAAGGGTTGAGAGCTCGGTCAAGGGAACAATGAGCTCCATTGCAGATGCGGCAATATCAGGAGCAAGGGGAAATTCAGGAATCATAATTGCACAGTACATAAACGGAATATTCATGAGCCTTAGAGATGAGGCGAAGGTTTCGGTATCCTCATTCGCTCAGTCCGTTTGGGATGCGGTTCCTCATGCCTACAACGCAATATCCGATCCTGTCGAGGGTACGATAATCACAGTCATAAGGGATTGGGCGGAAGCTGTTTACAGGCACAAGGACCATGCAGAGGATTTCCATGATCTTCTGTCCAAGCCGATGGAAACAGCTGCAGAGTCACTTAAGGCCACGACCGGAAAGCTTAAGGTACTTGAGGATGCTAGAGTAGTGGATTCTGGTGCCAAGGGATTCGTGTACTTCGTAGAGGGACTCACAGAATTCATAAGGACTGGGCTGCTTAAGGATGACTTCAAGGCTGAAGACATGACACTATCCTTTGACGAGTATCCTGAACATGACCATGGCAAGCCTGCATTCAGGTTTTGCACTGAAGCCATGATTTCCGGTGAAGGAATTGACCTTAGTGGAATAAAGAGCAGTCTTCATGAGCTTGGAGATTCTCTAATCGTAGCAGGAAGCGACAGAAGGGCGAGGATCCACATACATACTGACAAGCCAGATACAGTCATGCAGATGCTTAAGGACAAGGGAAGGATAATTCAGCAGAAGGCAGATGACATGATAAGACAGTATGAAGCTCTCCATGCTAGACGATCAAAGATAGCCATAGTCACTGATTCCATAGCCGACCTGCCGCAGGAATTCATAGACAGGCACCAGATACATGTTGTTCCTTTGAATCTTGAATTTGAGGGCACAAGCTATCTTGACAAGGTCACTATGACGCCTGAGATGTTCTATCCGCTTCTAGATACTGCAGCAGAATACCCGAAGTCCTCTCAGCCGGGATTAAAGGCCCTTGACGGCCATATGGCACTTCTTTCGTCAGTTTATGACTCAATCATTGTCATTGCAGTAGCGAAGGTACAAAGCGGAACCTATAACTCTTTCCTGAAGGCTTCTGAAAAGTTAGCTGGAAAAGGTGCCAGGATCCATGTCATTGACTCAAGACAGAACTCAGGGGCTGAAGGCTTGCTTGTAATGAAGGCTGCTGAGCTTATTGAAAGAGGCATGTCTTTCGAGGACATTGTAGCGGAAATTGAAAGACTCAGGTCCAATACAAGGATACTTGTGAGCGTGAATACGCTGAAATATATGGTTCGATCAGGAAGGCTAAGCAAAGCCGCAGGCTTTGCCGGCAAGATAGTCAACCTGAAGCCGGTAGTCTCACTTGATGAGGAAGGAAAGGGGACGATAGCAGGCAAGGCATTCAGTACTAAGGCGAACACCCAGGCTATAAGGGACATGATGAAAGAAGATAATACCACCAAGGGAATAACCAGATACGCGATTGTACATGCAAATGATGAAAGCCGGGCAGACGACTACAGGAGGATGTGTGTTGACCTGCTTGGCAGGGAGCCTGAATACATAATGAACATATCCACGATAGTCGGAATGAGTGCAGGTGCCGGAAGCGTAGCAGTTGCATACATGTGGGGGGAGGAAGCCTGATGGGTATTTATGTTTCCACCGCCCTCGTGATCCTGATATATTTTACACTGATCTTCATCTTGGCACAGGTGATGAAGAACAACTCCATAGTTGACAGCTTCTGGGGACCAAGCTTTCTGGTAGTTGCACTCTGGACATACTTCGCAACACCAGAAGCCGGACCGAGGTCAACTGCTGTAACTGTCCTTATTGCAATATATGCAATAAGGCTGTTCACACACATCACCCTCAGAAACTGGAACAAGCCTGAGGACTACAGATACGTTGCGATGAGGGAAAAGTGGGGTACGAAATCTCCTGTGCTCAAGGCATACCTGAATGTATTCCTGCTGCAGGGAGTCATAAGCTATATGGTTGCACTACCGATAATTTCAGTGAATTCGTCAGATTCGCAGAAGCTCGGAATAATCGGCTTTTTAGGAATATTGATATGGATGATTGGATTCCTTTTTGAATCCGTAGGAGATAGCCAGCTAAAGAGCTTCAAGGCAGATGCCAAGAACAAGGGCAAGCTCATGACCGAAGGCCTCTGGAGCTACACAAGGCACCCGAATTACTTTGGTGAGGCTGCCATGTGGTGGGGAATATTCATAATCTCTGTGAGTGGATTCTCAGACATACTGCTTATAATAAGCCCGCTCATAATGACTTATCTCCTCATTTATGTATCAGGAGTACCTCTTCTTGAAAAGAGGTATGAGGGCAGAGATGATTTCAAGGAATACGCCAAGAGGACAAATAAATTCTTTCCGTGGTTTCCCAAGAATAAAATTTAAGTATAATCAGGAAAAAGCTGTAAATAAAATGCTGTAAATAAAAAGTTGGAATAAAAAGCTGGAATAAAAAGCTGGAATTAAAAGCTGAAGATAATAAATGAGAGATAGAATTGAAGCAGAGGCTGCCGGAAAATCCGGCAGCCTCTGCCAATTCTGCCGCAACCGCATATTTAAGGTGAGAGAAGAGATTATGAATAATGGGGGGCTAACATGAAAATTTATCTGTCACCGAGCAACCAGGCATCAAATCTATATTCAGGGATCAAAACTAATGAAAAGGCAGAAATGGAGAAGCTTGCAATAGAACTGAGTGAAGCGCTCAAGGGCTACGATTGTGAGGTGATCATAGCGGACAAAAAGCTTTCCATAAACCCAGGAGGCAGAAGTGCTGAAGCTTCAAGAGCAGGCTGTATGCTGTACCTTGCGCTTCACTCCAATGCAGGTGGCGGCGGGCGCGCTTCAGGAGCTGTAGCGTTCTATCACCCTGGCAGCAGGCAAAGCAGAGAAGTTGCTGAAGCCTTGGTAAAAGAACTTGACCTTCTTTGTCCGGTTCCTTCAAACAGGGCTCAGCCTGTAGCTGATGGGATGGAGCAATTCGGAGGCTACGGTCTGGCTGAAATAAGGAATCCGTATGCAGCAAAGCTTGTTCCGGTACTTATTGAAGTCAACTTCCATGACAACCCTGATACGGCTGCATGGATAGCATCCAATACAAGGAGTATTGCAGAAGCTTGCGCCAAAGCTCTTGCAGGATCCCTTGGAATCAGCTCTAAAGACCCCTCAAATGGAAGTATAAGGCTTTATAAGGTTCAGGCTGGAGCATTTTCTAATCTGAAGAACGCGGAAGAACTTGCTGGAAGGTTGAAAAAATCTGGATTTGATGCCTGGATCACAGGGTAGGGAAGAGTAATTGACAATATATTAGCAAACAAAAAAGCTTTGATACTCAAAGGATTTAGAGCATTTACCGGCCTGGTTTTCTTAACCAGGCCGGTATTTTTGATTTAATTGACTTAGAATAATCTATATTTGTGTTAAAAAATGAAATTTGAATACAATTCCTGCGTAAAATGAATAATGATGAATGTTAGAATGCAAATTAGAACTGTAGTGCAATGTGCGAAATCTTAACTTATTTACAAAATATGCTTTTAAATGTTCATAAGTTCACAATAATATTGAGTAATAATTGATATAATGTTGGTTGACAACAATAGCATCTGCTGTATAATTATTACAAACAGCGCCGAAAAGGAGCTGAAACCACGTTTAGAAATAACCAAGACCTGCAAAATTTTCTAGAAGGGGATGAACAACTTGAAAAAGAAAAAGGTAATGCTTGCTCTTTCTGTAGCAATGGCTGCAATGTTTACATTTGCTGCCTGCGGTAGTACAGACAAGACACCTACGACTCCGAATACTCCGACGACTCCCGTTGCTGAAAAGAAGGTGCTAAGAGTCCAGTTCGATGTTGAAGTGGCTTCAATGGACCCTCAGATTGCAACTGACGGAACCTCGTTTGAGGTCATATCTGCCATTACCGAAGGTCTCTATTCAATTGATGCAGCTGGATCGCCAATATTGGCAATGGCTGAATCAGTTGACAAGAGTGCGGATGGAAAAACTTATACTTTCAAGCTTCGAAATGCCAAGTGGTCAGACGGAACTGCAGTGACAGCGAAGGATTTTGTATTTTCATGGAGAAGGCTTGTAGACCCGAAGGTTGCAAGCGAATATGCTTTCATCATGGAAATAGCTGGAGTCAAGAACGCAGTAGCTGCTACCACGGGTGACAAGCCTGTGACAGACCTTGGAGTGACTGCAAAGGACGACAAGACACTTGTAGTTGAACTTGATGTTCCAGTCCCATATTTTGAATCTCTGATGGCGTTTCCATCGTTCCTTCCTGTAAATGAAGCATTCTTCACAAAGGCAGGGGATAACTACGGAACATCACCAGCGACGCTCTTAAGCAACGGTCCGTTCAAGATAACTGCATACGAACCGGCAGCTACAACAATAACACTCGAGAAGAATGCAGATTACTGGGATGCAGGAAAGGTTGCCCTTGACGGCATACAGTATCAGGTAATAAAGGATTCTCAGCAGGCGATGCTTTCATACCAGAACGGGGACCTCGATGTTGCTACACTATCAGGTGAGCAGGTAGAGCAGTTCCAGGCAGACCCTGAATTCAAGAATATTGTAGCAGGATACCTCTGGTACATTTCTCCAAACCAGACTGTTAAGGGTCTTGAGAATGTAAACCTCAGAAAGGCACTTGCATTATCCTATGATAAGGAAGCCATCGTAAAAAATATACTTAAGGATGGATCCATAGTTGCTAACTTCGCAGTACCTACGCTCCTTGCAACAGGACCGGACGGCAAGGACTACAGAGAAACCGCTGATACTTACCTTTCGACAGACAAGGCAAAGGCTCTTGAATTCTGGAATACAGCAAAGAAAGAGCTTGGAGTAACTGAGCTGAAGTACACCATGATAGTTGAAGACACAGAATCTGCAATAAATGTGGCTCAGTTCATACAGTCTGAGATACAGACGACTCTGCCAGGCATAACGATAGAACTTCAGACAATGCCTAAGAAAAACCGTGTTGAAAGAATGCAGCAGGGCGATTTCGAGCTTGGTCTTACAAGATGGGGTCCTGACTACGCCGATCCGATGACCTATCTTGACATGTGGACAACAGGAAGCCCTAACAACTATGGTTTCTGGTCGAACAAGGACTATGACGAGATAATCGAATCTGCAAAGAAGGGCGAGCTTGCTCTCGACCTCAAAGCAAGATGGGAAGCACTTAAGGATGCTGAAGCGATAGTAATGGATGCAGCTGTAATACTGCCTGTTTACCAGAAGGGCGATGCCGTTATGGTAAAAGCTGGAGTTAAGGGAATCGAATTCCATTCTGTCGGAATAAACAGGATATACAAGAACGCATCAAAATAGGATCTAAATTAAGCAGAATAATGGCGCCGGTCGTATAACAGGTCTTTGCGGCGGCGTCATTATTTTTTGGTCGAAAGCAATCATCATCAGGGATGTGGTAATTTGAAAAAATA
The DNA here is from genome assembly GCF_017873395.1 of Youngiibacter multivorans. GTDB lineage: Bacteria > Bacillota > Clostridia > Clostridiales > Clostridiaceae > Youngiibacter > Youngiibacter multivorans. Next base: position 39,540 of record NZ_JAGGKC010000026.1, read on the forward strand.
CATTTTGAAACGAATTGGGGTCTCGGCCATTACTCTTTTGGTGATCCTGTTCATTCTTTTTGTCATGCTGGAGCTAATGCCTGGATCTCCATTTAATGATGAAAAGCTTACAGAAGCGCAAAGGGCGATAATAAACATGAAGTATGGGCTGGATAAGCCTGTTTTCATAAGGTTCTTCAATTATCTGAAAGCAATGATCACTGGTGATTTTGGAGTATCCTATACGATATCCAAGAACACGCCGATATCATCACTTCTGCAGTCAAGGCTTCCTATTTCCCTCAGGATCGGCGGTCAGGCTGTGTCCATCGGAACAATAATAGGTCTTTGCCTTGGAATAATTGCAGCCATCAAGCACAATACCATATTTGACACGATAACTACGGCTATTTCAGTTATAGGGGTCAGTCTGCCATCCTATGTTTTTGCAATGGCCCTGATATACTCACTTGGATTCAAGCTTAAGATGTTCCCTCTTCTATATCAGGCTTCGGCACCATTCGAGTCAACGATACTGCCGACTGTTGCACTCAGCATGTTTACGATAGCGACCGTCGCCAGGTTCACAAGAACAGAGATGCTGGAGGTCCTTGGCTCAGACTATATGCTGCTTGCTGAAAGCAAGGGGATAGACAGCTTCAGGCTCATATTCAAGCATGCTTTGAGGAATGCACTGATACCTATAATCACAGTTCTTGCACCGCTAGTGGTAGGTCTAATGACGGGAAGCCTGGTCATAGAGAAGCTGTTCTCGATACCTGGGATAGGAAGTCTTCTCGTTACTGCAATCCAGTCCAATGACTACAATGTGATAATAACCCTCGCGTTCATATACAGCGCCATGTATATCGGAATAATGCTTGTGGTCGACATACTCTACGGGGTTATAGATCCGAGGATAAGGCTGGCAAAGGAGGCAGGGCATGAATAATACAGAATATGAATACTCGCCTCAGGATTTTGAGCTGGCTGGAAATGACCATGAAAATTATATCGATGAAAATTATGCCAGCCAGTCTTACTGGAAAGACATTCTTTCAAGATTCAAAAAAAACAAGGGTGCCCTGGTGGGACTTGTGTTCATCGCGCTGATAGTTATTATGGCAGCAGTGGGACCGGGAATGAACGAGCATACCTATGACTCACAGATAATATCGCACCAGAACCTGGCTCCAAGGATACCAGGCATCGAAAGCTTTGGTGTATTCGATGGCACTGAGACAATGGGTACTTCGACAGGAACAATAGTCGTCAACAAGTATAAGTCCAACCCAAGTCTTGAGAAAACCTACTATTGGTTCGGAACAGATGTGCTTGGCAGGGACATATTCACCAGGACTTGGACAGGAACACAGATTTCACTCTATATTGCATTCATAGCTGTTGCTGTGGATATGCTCTTTGGAATGAGCTACGGTCTGATATCAGGTTACTTTGGTGGAACCGTGGACATGCTGATGCAGCGGTTCGTGGAGGTTCTTAATGGAATACCTACTCTTGTGCTGGTTACACTGCTTATTATCGTCCTTAAGCCAGGACTTGGAACGATAACACTTGCGCTGGCAATAACTGGATGGATAGGCATGAGCAGGATTGCAAGGGCTCAGGTGCTGAAGCTTAAGGAACAGGAATTCATCCTTGCCTCGAAGACACTGGGTGCAAGGGACTTTTTCATTATTTTCAAGGATATCCTGCCGAACATTTTCGGACAGCTTATCATAATGTCGATGTTTTCGATTCCGAATGCAATATTCACAGAGGCATTCCTTGCCTTTGTCGGACTTGGAGTTCCACAGCCAATGGCTTCCTTGGGCAGCCTTATCAGCGATGCATTCAAGTCGTTTACCACTCATCCGTACATGATAGTGTTTCCGGTAGTGGTGCTTGCTGTCATCATGCTCAGCTTCAATTTGCTTGCTGACGGCCTGAGAGATGCATTTGACCCGAAGATGAAGGAAATGTAGGTGAAGATATGGAAAAAGAAAAAATACTTGATATAAGGAATCTGTCCATATCATTCCAGACATCAGCGGGAGAGGTGAGGGCTATAAGGGGAGTCGACCTAACCCTCTGCAAGGGAGAGACGCTTGCGATAGTTGGTGAAAGCGGAAGCGGGAAATCGGTGACGGTAAAAGCTGTCATGGGAATACTCAGCGGAAATGAGACTATAAACAGCGGTACCATCATGTTCACGCACACTGACGAGACCGGACAGGTAACTGAGGATCTTCTTAAGCTCAAGAAAAAGGAGATGAGAAGAAGGATCAACGGCAGACATATTGCGATGGTTTTTCAGGATCCAATGACATCTCTTAATCCAACCATGTCAGTCGGAGCCCAGATAATGGAGGGCATGATCTATCATTTCAACACTCCCAGGAAAGAAGCTCACGAGAAGGCTTTGAATCTTCTGAAGCTTGTCGGAATTTCAGATCCTGAGAAGAGGATGAAGAATTATCCGCATCAGCTGTCCGGCGGCATGAGGCAGAGAGTTGTTATAGCAATAGCCCTGGCCTGCGATCCGGAGCTCCTGATCTGCGATGAGCCTACAACTGCTCTTGATGTAACAATACAAGCCAAGATACTGGAACTTATCAAGGACATACAGAAGAAGATGGGAATTTCCGTAATTTACATAACACATGACCTTGGAGTTGTTGCGAAGGTCGCTGACAACGTATCGGTCATGTATGCGGGTAAAATAATCGAAAGTGGTACGACAGAAGAGATTTTTTATGATCCCAGGCATCCGTATACCTGGGGACTGCTCTCGGCAATGCCTGACCTTGAGGTTCATGATGACTTGCTCTATACGATTCCCGGAAGTCCTCCGAATCTTCTAAAGAAGGTTGAGGGGGATGCATTTGCTCCAAGGAACATCTATGCACTGAACATAGACTTCAAGAAGGAGCCTCCGATGTTTAAAGTTACAGATACGCATTATGCCGCCACCTGGCTGCTTCATGAGTCAGCGCCCAAGGTAGAGATGCCAGTCCAGTTGAAGACAAGGATCAGGGCGATGCTTGAGGAGGGGGAAAAGAATGGAAAATAGGAGGCCTCTGCTGGAGGTTGTCGACCTCAAGCAGCATTTCAGGGTCAGCAGAAAATTCACCGTAAAGGCAGTGGACGGAGTATCTTTCGAGATATATCCCGGCGAGACCTATGGTCTTGTAGGTGAATCAGGCAGCGGCAAGTCGACAATCGGAAGGTCAATAATAAGGCTGTATGAACCGACAAATGGCAAGGTATTTTTTAACGGGATGGACATTTCAGGAAAGCTTGGCACAAATGACTGGAGCAATCTCAGGATGAAGATGCAGATGATATTCCAGGATCCTATGGCGTCGTTAAATCCAAGGAAAAAAGTAGTGGATATCATTGCCCAGGGTCTCGACATTCACAAGCAGTATGATTCCATGGAAGACAGAAAGCAGAAGGTATACAGGATACTTGAAATGGTTGGCCTGTCTCACGAGCATGCAAACAGGTATCCTCATCAGTTCTCTGGTGGACAAAGGCAGAGGATAGGAATAGCACGAGCCCTCATAATGAATCCGGACCTGATCATAGCTGATGAGGCAATTAGCGCACTGGACGTATCAATTCAGGCTCAGGTTGTAAACCTGATGAAGGATATACAGAAGAAGACAAACATAGCGTACCTCTTCATTGCACACGACTTGTCCATGGTTAAGTATATTTCTGACAGGATTGGCGTTCTTCACTACGGACACCTGCTCGAGACCGGAACCACTGAGGAAATATTTTCAAATCCGGTCCATCCCTACACAAGGTCTCTGCTATCCGCCATTCCAAAACCGAATCCAGATGCAGAGAAGAAGAGGATCGCACTTGCTTATGATTATGGCACCAGCGGTATTGATTACAACAAGGGCGAAATGAGAAGCCTTGGTGGAACCCATAGGGTGCTTGCAACAGAAACTGAACTGGTAGAATGGACTAAAGCCTGAATCAGGTGGTATATTTCTTGTAGAAAGTCATGCATTTTGTTCAGCATGGAATGGAGTTGGAATATGCCGATATTGAAATTCAACGCAATAAGATCAAGTGATGTAAAAACATTCAGCAAGGCTCTTGTTGATGAACTACAGATGATTACAGGAAGTCCGAGGGAATATTTCACACTTGAGGTTATAAGCTCGGTCTACATAACAGATGGAACCGAAGCTGAAGGCCCTCCTATTGTTGAAGTGGGATGGTTTGACAGAGGTCAGGAGCTGCAGGACATGGCTGCCAAGGCAATAACTCAGCATGTCCAGTCAGCGGGCTATCCTAACGTCGATGTCATATTCACCATATTCAATGAAGCCTCTTACTACGAGAACGGGAATCATTTTTGAGAATGCGCTGATACTGCAAATTGCGGTATTGGCGCATTTTTCATTATTTTAACGAATGTAACAAATTATTAGCAATTGCACAAGACTTCGTCAATGATTGGACTTACTATTGAGTGTATAATCCAAGTATAGGGATGCTTTTGCTTTTCTTCCCAGGAGGTTTGAGATGAAAAGGATCAGGATAGCCGCAGCTGCTGCAGCCGTATTCCTTCTACTTTCTGCTTGCACTAATAAGAGTCAGGAACCGCAGGAGCCGGATGTTATGTCAAAGCCTACTGAAGAAAGGTATGTAGCCAATGAAATCAAGGAGTACAAGGGAGCGAGGCTGGATCCTGCCATAGGTCCAAGGGACAACTCTATAAAGGGTATCCAGAAAGTCCCTGTTGAGGGTTATTCCCTGAAGATCAAGGGACTTGTAAACCAGGAGGTTGCAATCAGCTATGATGACGTACTTGAGATGGAAGCCTTTGAGAAGCTTATAATACTTAACTGCGTGGAGGGCTGGAACGCTACAGTCCTGTGGAAGGGTGTAAGGATAAAGTCACTGATAGACCTTGCAATTGCAAAGAACAGCGCAAATACGGTTATCTTCAGATGTTATGACGGATATACCACATCAATGCCGTTAAGCACGATTCTGGAAAGGGATATGATCCTTGCGTATTCATCAAATGGTGTCGAGCTTCCGCCATCGCTTGGATTCCCGTTCATAGTGGTTGCAGAAGACAAGCTTGGGTACAAATGGGCGAGATGGGTAACGGAGATTGAGCTCTCAGACAACAATACTTATAAGGGATATTGGGAGAACTACGGGTACGACAATAATGCAGATATCAAATGATTTTAGGAGTGATAGGATGGCTGGACACTGGGGAAAGGTACTGAAGATTGAAAAGGGGCATGCTGAGATACTGGTGAAGAGAGTACTCCCCTGTGGGGACGCCTGCAGGAAATGCTCAGCAGGCTGCTATATAGAGTCCGACGTCATAAAGGTAAAGGCTCATGAGGAAATGAAGGCAGGAGACCTGCTTGAAATACTTGTGGAGAAGGGAAAAGGATCAATAAACGAGATCCAGAGGTATGGTATCTCATTTGCAGCAATGCTTCTTTCAGTTGTTATCGCATATATTGCTGCTCCTTCGGAGTATAAGGCGCAGGTATCAGGCGCAGCTCTTTTTGCAGGAATAATTCTGTCCCATTTTGCGGTGAAGGAAGCTGAGAAGATTGCAGTAAGAAGAGGCTCGGTCAAGCATACTATAATCGGCTCTCTTCCTGAGGGATCAGTTAGAAAATATATGAGGTAGAATATGTGCGATATAGATTATCTCCTGAATTCAAATGAGCCCTGGACAGTGTACAGGACCATGGAAGACATCCTTGGAATGGGCACAGATGATCCTGATGCAAAAGCAGCGAGAAAGAGGATGGTTCATGACCCTTTGGTCAGGGGGCTTGTAGAAGAGCTTTCAGGTTGGCCAGGTGAAGTGCTGTCCAGCCATAAAAGCGCAGGACAGGCATACCACAGGCTGTCATTCCTTGCTGAAATCGGAATGGACAAGGAAGATCCGGGGATGAAGGAGATAGTTGATAAAGTTGCTCTATACATTCATCCGGATGGAATTCCGAGGCTTCCATCCCTAATACCTGAAAGGTATGGAGGCACAGGAGAGGTAAAGGAAGCATGGGCTCTCTGCGATGCACCAACTACGCTGTATTCTCTTGCTAGGATAGTGTCTCCTGAGGACAAGCTGGTAAGGGCAGGATTCATGAAGCTTCTTGCCATTGCAAGGACGAGCGGTTGGCCATGCACTGTTTCCGAGGAGCTTGGAGGCTTCAGAGGACCTGGAAGGAAGGATGATCCATGTCCGTATGCAACAATAATCATGCTGAAGCTTATTTCCGCATTCGACGACTATAAGGATAGTGATGAGGCGAAAAATGGCGTGGAATGTATCCTTGACCTGTGGGAAAATAGCAGGGTGAAGCACCCATACATATTTTATATGGGCGATGACTTCAGAAAGCTGAAGGCACCATTTGTATGGTATGACATCATGAATGTCGCCGACATACTTTCAAGGTTTGAATTTGCAAGAAAAGATCAAAGGTTATTGGAAATGGTTGATCTGATCAGGAGCAAGCGGGGAGAAGACGGCCGCTACAGGCCGGAATCAGAGTGGAAGGCATGGAAAGGCTGGGACTTCGGTCAGAAAAAAGGGCCTTCAAGCTGGATCGAGTTTCTGGTTTGCAGAATTGAGAAAAGAATGGAGGGTTTGGCTTGAGAGTATTCAACACAGATATAGAAGATATCATAAGGAAAAGAAAGTCCTGCAGGTCTTATTCGGACAGGAAAATAGAGAGTGATGCTATGGCTGAAATCATTGCAATGTTGAGGGATGTGGAGAGAATCGCCACTTCAGCATTTCAGCTTAAATATATCGGAGGAGAAGGACCCAGGGGGAGCGAAAGGGTTGGGACCTACGGGATGATAAGCGGAGCAACTGATTACATAGCAGTAATTGCCAGAAGAGAAGGAAACGATCCGGTTGAAATCGGCAGACTTTTCGAGACAGCTGTACTTCATCTCGGGGACCTGGGACTTGATACCTGCTGGCTTGGAGGATCGTTCAACAGGAAAGACTTCGAAGTAAGACTTGACCTTGGATCATCTGAGTACATACCGATCGTCTCGCCAGTGGGATATGGAAAGGATAGGTTCAGCTTACTTGATTCCTCTATAAGGGTAATGGTTGGAGCTGATACCAGAAAGCCCTGGAATGAGTTGTTCTTCCACGAGAGTACATTGAATCCGCTCGAGAAGGATAAGGCTGGAGATTTCAGGATACCTCTTGAAATGGTCAGACTTGGACCTTCTGCCTCAAACAAGCAGCCTTGGAGAGTCATCACTGATCCAAAAGGCTGTCATTTTTATCTTTCAAGGGACAAAGGCTATGGTCTTAAAACCTATGACCTGCAGCTGAACGACATCGGTATAGCAATGTGCCACTTCGAACTCACTGCCACGCAGTGGGGTATGGCTGGGAACTGGAAAAACGAATCGCACCCTATAGCCCCATCTGAATGGGAGTATGTAAAGTCCTATATAATATAGATAAATATCGAAAAATTCTGAATATGTTTGCGAATTCGTTTTTGCTTTTGTATAATTTTTGTAAGGAATGCAAATTGCAGTGAACATGCGGAAGGCGGCCAATCTATGGGGAAAAAGAGGGATTACGTCTATGATAGCTACACCAGGACCATGTGTCCTGAGTGCATGGAGCTTGTAGACGGAAAGATAGTATATGACGCAAACGGTGCATATATATTAAGGCAATGTCCCACTCACGGGGAAAGTCTTGAACTTCTTGAAGAGGATGTGAACTGGCATATCCATAAGAGTGACTACGACAAGCCAGGAACAGCAAGCACCTGTCAGACAAAGGCCGACAAGGGGTGTCCGTATGACTGCGGACTGTGCCCGTCCCATGACCAGCATACCTGCATAGGGCTAATGGAGATCACTAGGCGCTGCGACATGAGCTGCCCCACATGCTTTGCTGAGGCAGGGAAAGGCAGAGACCTTGACCTTGGAACAATAGAAAAAATGATGGACTTCTACATGGCATCAGAGGATGGGAAGGCAGAGATACTCCAGATAAGCGGAGGGGAACCAACCATGCATCCTGAGATCCTCAGGATAATATCCATGGCCAAAGGCAAGGGCTTCAAGTATGTCATGCTGAATACGAACGGCCTGAGGATAGCTGAGGATGAGAAATTCGTCGAGGCTTTGGGAGCCTTCAAGGGAGGCTTCGAGGTATACCTTCAGTTCGATGGCCTTGATGACGAGGTATACAGGCGAATGAGAGGCAGGCCGCTTCTTGATGTAAAGAAAAGAGCCATAGCCAATCTTGGAAAGCATGGAGTGCCTGCGACACTCGTGTGTACAGTGGATAAGGGTATCAATGCTGGCATCATAGGTCAGCTTCTGTTATATGGAATGGATGAAAAATATGTAAGGGGAGTCAATTTCCAGCCAGTGGCATATTTCGGAAGGTATTCAGGCGAAAGGAACAGGATCACTTTGTCTGGCATATTAAAGAGGATAGAGGAGCAGACCGGAGGTCTACTTAAGATGGCGGACTTCATGCCACTGCCCTGCGATGTTGATAGGGTTGCCCTTACGTACCTCTTCAAGGAAAATGGGTCATTCATACCGATAACGAGAGGCAAGGATATGAGCCAGTACAGGAACCTCATAGGCAATACCTTCGTATTCACTCTTGAGGACACTCTTAAGTCTTTAAAGGATGAAGACGCAACCTTCGGACTGACCGATTGCTGCGACCTTCTTGCTGACATCAAAAGGCACATACCCAAAGGCTTCATATTCAAATCCAGGGAAAACAAGATGAAGTTCGTCGATGAGAATACATTCAGGATTAGTGTGAGCTCATTTGTAGATGCGTGGAACTTCGACATGAAGTCGATCCAGAAGGACTGCGTGCATGTAATAACCCCGGATCTAAGGAGAATGCCTTTCTCAGCCTTCAACATGCTTCACAGGGGGAGATACGATGAGTATTACCTTTGAGAACATAATGACAATGGCGATCTCCTCAAGTGTGACCATGCTGTTTGCAGCGATAGTCATGGATTTCATGCTTTTTGAAAAGAAGGGAGGCGTCAAGAAAGAGAAGAGGTCCATAGTGGCTACAGGAACAATGACCTTATTCTATTTAGTATATTTTATTGTCATATGGACACGGATAGGCGCCATTGATGTTCAGGGAACAACTGCTGTAAGGGCTTTGAGGATGACAGGAACTATCCTGGTTGCTCTGGGCTCGGCGATGAACATCCTTGGAAGGATATCCCTCAAAGGCAACTGGGCGGACCATGTAAGGATATACAAGGACCAGACCCTGGTGGAAACAGGTCTCTACGGAATCGTAAGGCATCCCCTTTACTCATCCCTTATGGTGATGATGTATGGAGGTTCCCTGGCCTATCTGAATTGGGCATCAGCGCTGCTCACCACATTTGTATTCATTCCGTTCATGTACTACAGGGCAAAGCAGGAGGAAATCTTCCTCATGCAGGAATTTGAAAGATATGCGAATTACAGTAAAAGAGTGGGGATGTTTTTCCCCAAGTTTTGGAGGTGAACCATGGCAGGCTTCAAACCGGTCTCCATATCAAACGGCGCATTTGCATTCTGCAGGTATACGGTAGCGGTGATTTTCTGGGCAGCAATAATTCTTGGCAGCCGTGAGCTGGTTCTTGCCGGGTTCATCATACTTGTGCTCTCGGCACTCCTCAAGGTAAGGAAGGCACCTCTCATAGTGCTTTACACAGCAACCGTAGAAAGGCTGTTTCCAACCGACCAGGTCATAGTAGACGAAAAGGGAATAAGGTTCGCACATATCGTAGGTGCTGTGGTAAGCGGGCTGTGTCTGCTTCTGCTATACTTCACCAAAGGGAACGCAGGCTGGATAATGACTGGATTCCTAGCTGTACTTAAGACCTCGGCAGCACTCGGATTCTGCTCGGCACTGAAGCTCTATAACTGTATGAACTCAGGGAGCTGCTGCAGGGTAGGGAAGCTTGTGAGGAAATTCAAAGATGCTTGATTCTCATTTCAGGCCAGATAACTTCGGGATACTTCCGAACATATACGGCTTCAGCTCATATGCCCTGTTTGTAGGGTTAGGCATAACCTTGGGACTTTCATACTACCTCCTGGATGCAAGGACAAGAAACGTCAAAGGAGAAGGTGTGATTGAGATCGTCTCAAGCGGACTGATTTTCGGTCTTATTGGTTCAAAGATACCGCTTATACTTGAAGGCGGAGACCTTGAGTCGATCCTGTTCGGTAAATCAATAGTCGGAGGACTTGTCGGTGGAATGCTCGGAGTGATGCTGGTAAAAAGGATCCTTGGCATAAAGCTGAGGATGGGCAATATCATAGCGCCTGCTGTAGCCCTCGGCATGGCTGTGGGAAGGATAGGGTGTTTCTTGAATGGATGCTGCTATGGAGTTGAATGTGCCTTTGGATTTGACTTCGGAGATGGTTTGACGAGGTTTCCTGCTCAGCTTGCTGAGTCCGGATTCCATTTCATAGCATTTATAATTCTGCACAAGCTCAGAGGAAAGGAGATGAGACCTGGAATACTTTTCAAGTGGTATGTGATCTCATACTTCATATTCAGATTTTTCATAGAGTTCGCAAGGGTTAATGAAAGGATCTGGGTTGGGCTTACAGTGTATCAGCTTGTAAGCCTTGCTGGAATAATGTTCGTAATTGGTAGAATGATGGTTGAACGAAGGAAAGGGGTTGAAACATATGGAAAATAACGGGAAGTTCAGTTTAGGCTTTTTACTCGGCGCAATCGGGCTCGTAGCCAGTTCCCTGCTTATCGCCCTGTTTCTTATGCTGCTCAGAAGAGATGTAGGGGAGTTCAGTGAGATCCTGGGAAGTATGCTTCTTGCAGGGCTTTTCATATGGATACCTCTGTCGATTGCAATAGGCAGTGTATCGAAAAGAAAAGGCTCGAGGTCGGCTCTGTGGTTTGCAGCGGCATCCTTTGCCATAAGCCTTCTGGTAACTGGCGGATGCTGGGGAATTATAACCGGAATGGGCGGTTAATGGCCGAAAAAACCAGCTGAGAATTTTTCTAGGCTGGTTTTTTGGCTCTATACGAGGAATTATTGATCATAATAAATATTTCACGTAAGGTATACAAGACCTGAGTTGCCAATTTACTAATATTTACGAAAATGCATCCCCTGTGTGTATACTAGTGATATCGCTTTTCCTTTGTAAAATTAGCTGGATAGGGTATAATGTGTTTAGTGAACGTTTGCAGTTTGAGGTGGCGTATATGGAAAAGAAGCTGAATATGAGACAGATGCAGCACAAGGCAACTCTTGAGGCCATTAGGTCCGCAGTGGACAAGATGGTTGACTCGGTTGGATTTGATGCAATGACAATAAGAGACATATGCAAAGAGGTCGATATAACAGTTGGTACCTTCTATCATTATTTCAGCTCAAAGAACGAGCTGCTTAAGGACAGGTACATCAGGTCTAATGAGCATTTTCAGACCTTCTATGAGGAAAATCTGGCTTCAATGGATGAGCTTGAAGCTCTCAGATTGTTTTTCGACCATTACTTTGAATACTCCTCAACCAGAGTCTATCAGCTATACAAGCGATTCATGCAGGTGAGGATCGACGAGTATGAAAAATGGGCCTCAACAGATCCTGACCTTATTAGAGGGATCATACTTGAGATCATCCAAAGCGGTCAAAAGCATGGAAGAATAAGGTCTGACAGAAGCGCTGAAGACATGGCGGAATTCATAAACATGTTGCTTCAGGGATTTACAACTACTTATGTCACGTACGACAGGGAAGCGCCTGGACGAACCGGAATCATCAGGATAATAACGGAATGCATAGATTCACTGGGAGCTGGAAACAGCAAGGGGAAGTGAAGATTCCTCGAATGGAAGTGTTTTGCGACATAATGAGTTAAGCCGGAGAATCACTTAGATTCTCCGGCTCTTGTGGTTATGACTCTTTGTATAGTCTTGGGCTTGGGGATTTAATCACGAACATGCTCAGAACTTCGTCGTCAGAATTTCCTACGTTCATCTTAATGTTGTTAGGTATGCTCACAATGCTTCCTGCAGGATATTTGTGGGTTTCCTGGTCGCCAAGCTGAAGAGACAATGTTCCGCTCACGATGATCATATACACATTAGAGTTGGAAAAATGTTCGGGCAGTCCTGCACCATTTGGAAACACAAAATGATTTATCAGGGCTGCATCGTCATCGATTATCTTCTCGATCTTCTTTTCATCGCCGAGTGCAAAGTTGTAGAGTTTTTCAATCATATTCTCATGCTCCTTTTCTTTATTGGAAATCAGTATACTTCAAAAAATCCGGAAAGAGTGTTGCATAGGCAACACTTGTTTGGAGGCATAAATGTCTACGGAAAGAATTGCAGATGCACTAAAGAGAATGCCGATGTTCAGCTCGTTCAGTGATGAGGATCTTGCTCCCATGATCAGGGGCATGAAGATACGGGAGTTAGGCAAAGGTCAGGTGGTTCACCTCCAGGGAGATGTTTGTACTTCAATGGATGTAGTCCTGGAAGGAAAGATTACAGTTGAAAGCATAGGTGCGGATGGAAGCCTGCTGAGAGTAGCTTCATTCAGCCCAGGTTCGATTCTTGGGATGAACCTTATTTTCTCTTCAAAAAACGAATACCCCATGACTGTTGTTGCAGATATCAGGTCTTCGCTGGTTTCAATACCACGCGAAACAATACTGGAAATGGGACGGGTAAGCTTTCATTTCATTGAATGGCTTCTCATGGAAATATCTGACAGGACGCTGCTTCTGACTGATAAGCTGGGAGCCATTTCCATGAAGACCATAAGGCAGAAGATCATGGAGTTTCTGGAAATAGAATATAAAAGGCAGAGGTCTGAGGTCATCAGGCTGGACCTTACAAAAAAGGAGCTTGCAGAGAGGCTGGGTGTAAACAGGACTTCGCTTAGCAGGGAACTGGATAAGATGAGAAGGGACAAGCTGATTGATTTTGGCAGGAGCAGCATCACGATCATGAGACTTGAAGCCATATCTGGAAGCAGCATAATGAATCCGCACATAAGGTATTGACTCTCCCGCTGGGGGAGGCTGTAGCATTATGACAGGAGGGAGAAATGTACAGGATAGGTGACTTTTCCAAACTGGCTAAGACAACTGTAAAGACTCTGAGGCACTATGACGAGCTGGGGTTGCTGATTCCTGCATCAGTAGACCGGGATACCGGATACAGGCTATACAGCACTGAACAGCTTGCAAGGCTCAGCAGGATCGTTGCGTACAGGCAGGCAGGCTTGTCACTCGAAGAGATAGGCCGAGCCCTCGAAGGTGATGACCTTCAGAGCATACTCAGAGGAAGGCTTGCAGAACTTTCGAAAGAGCAGGAGTCGGTCAGTGACAGGATAAAGAGGATCCAAACCCTCATTGCCCACCTGAAGGAGGAATATTTTATGGAATACCAGGCTGTAACAAAGGAGCTTCCAGAATGTATCGTCTATTCAAAGAGGATGGTGGTGCCTGACTACGATGCATATTTCAGCGTAATACCTAAGCTGGGAGAGGAAGTTAAGAAGTATAATCCTGACCTGAAGTGCGTGATTCCGGAATACAGCTTCATAATCTACCATGCCGGAGAATACAGGGAAAAGGACATCGATATTGAGTACTGCGAAGCGGTGGACAAGGTCGGAGTCGAGTTTGACGATGTGGTATTCAAAAAGATGGAAAGAGTACCTGCGGTATGCGTGATGCATAAAGGACCTTACAGCAGCCTTGGCAAGGCATATGCATACGCCTTCAGGTTCATTGAGGAAAACGGCTTTGAAGCTGCAGACAATCCGCGTGAAAGCTATATCGACGGAATATGGAACAGAGAAGACGAATCAGAATGGCTCACAGAGGTCCAGATACCGGTACGAAGGCGATAAATAGGGGAAAACTGCAGTTCATCAAAGTTTTACATTTCCGGAAACAGGCACAGGGGCTCTTTTGAGCCTCTTTTCTTTTTGACGTAGTTGAGAAATGGTTTTCAATAACTGATAATGGAATCAGGAAGAATTGATGTGAGGTGAAGGATATGGACAGCTTGGACAGATTCAGGGTGCCACAGGAAAAGTTGAGAAAAATCTGCGACTGCAGCGAGGAACTAAGTGCCTGCGGTTCACCCAAGGAGGCTCCGTCTTACGAGGGAGTCATAGGCCAGGACAGGGCAGTGGAATCGATGCATTTCGGACTGTCGATGGATGTGCCGGGCTACAACATATTTGTAGTTGGCCAGCATGGTACTGGAAGAAGCACATATACCCAGACCATACTCCAGCAGGCTGCAATCAAGAGACCTGCACCCAGGGACTGGTGCTACGTCAACAATTTCCTGGACAAGGACAGGCCTGTTGCAGTATCGCTTCCGGCAGGACATGGAAAGTCGTTCCAGAAGGACATGGACCTTCTTGTTGATGAGCTCAAATCATCAATGCCTAAAGCATTCGAACAGGGGGCCTATGAGCAGAAGCGAGATGCCATAGTGAGAAATCTTCAGGAGACCATGGAGGGGCTTTACGGAAATGTGGAGAAGGAGGCTGAAAGGGAAGGCTTCACCATGAAGCAGGTGCCTCCGAGGTTCGTGTTCATACCTGTAAAGGATGGCGTACCCATGCCGCAGGACCAGTATGAAAAGCTCACTCAGCAGGAGAGGGCAGTGCTCGATGAAAAGGGCAGAAAACTCATGAAGAGACTGGATGAGTCAATGAGGCAGGGACAGGAGCTCGAAAGGCAGGCCAGGGAAGAGATGACGGAGCTTGAAAGGCAAGTGGCCATGTCTGTTGCGGCCCAAAGCGTGGGAGTTCTAAAGATAAAATATGCTGATGTCCCGAAGATTGTGGAATATCTGTTCATGGTACTTAAAGATATTGTGGACAACTACAACATCTTCAGAGTGGGTGAAGCTCCAAAAGCACCGGAGATGCCTCAGACCCTCCAGGGCTTCAAGGAGGAGACCGACCCGTTCGTGAGGTACAAGGTCAATCTTTTCGTAAACAATGAGAGGTGCAAGGGAGCGCCAGTCATCATAGAATCCAATCCTACTTATTACAATCTGTTCGGAAAGCTTGAATACAGGAGTCAGATGCTGTCTGTAAGTACTGACTTCACAATGCTCAGGGCTGGAGCGATACATAGAGCCAATGGAGGATATCTGGTAGTACAGGCAAAGGACATCCTGACAGACCCATATGTATGGGAAGCTCTCAAGAAGGCCTTGAAGTACAGGGAGACTGCTGTCGAGAACATTGGCGAACAGTACAGGCTCATACCTGCAGGTACCCTGAGGCCTGAACCGCTGCCGCTTGACCTGAAGATAGTCGTCATAAGCAATCCTCAGCTGTATTATCTGCTTTATACCCTCGATGACGACTTCCAGAGGCTGTTCAAGGTTAAGGTGGATTTTGACGTGGATATGCCAAGGACCCAGACAAACATTTGCCAGTACGCCGATTTCATCGCGGCTACCTGCAATAAGGATGACCTGCTGCCGTTTGGCAAGGATGCTGTGGCAAAGATAATAGAATATGGTTCAAGGCTTGCCGGAAACCAGAACAAGCTTTCCACAAGATTCAATGAAGTGACTGAGATAATATATGAGGCAGCATCCTTTGCAAAGGGGGACAAGACTTCCGAAGTAAGTGCATCCCATGTTGACACTGCAATCAGGCATAAGAAATACAGGGCAGGGATCATTGAGGAAAAGATACAGGAGCATATACTTAAAGGGAAGATGCTTATCAGGACTGAAGGCTCAGAGGTCGGACAGATCAATGGATTATCTGTCATTTCGACCGGAGGCAACATGTTCGGAATGCCTTCAAGAATAACTGCAAGGACCTATTCCGGCAGAGGCGGAATAATCAATATCGAGAGAGAGACTCAGATGAGCGGTCAGATCCATACTAAGGGAGTTCTGACTCTGTCAGGCTACCTTGGCGGTAAGTTTGCTCAGAAGAAGCCTCTTGGCTTCACAGCACAGATCACATTCGAGCAGTCCTATGAGGGAGTTGACGGAGACAGCGCTTCAAGCACTGAGCTATATGCCATATTATCAAGCCTGTCTGGAATCCCGCTAAGGCAGGATATTGCAGTCACAGGATCAGTTGACCAGAGGGGCAAGATACAGCCGATAGGAGGAGCTACCGAAAAGATTGAGGGCTTCTTCGACATTTGTGCTTCAAGAGGCCTTACAGGAACACAGGGAGTCATGATACCGGTGCAGAATATTGATGACCTGATGCTAAAGGATGAAGTTCTCGATGCAGTAAAGAACGGGAAGTTTACCATTTATGCGGTCAAGGACATAGACGAGGGAATTGAAGTCCTGACTGGTATGCCTGCCGGTGAGCTTAAAGAGGATGGGACATATCCTGACGGGACAGTATTCCATGCGGCGGAGAGAAGGCTGCATGAATTTGGAAAAGCTCTTGAACCTCCGCATATCATTGGAATGAAGAATGACGTTAGAAGAAGGAACAGAAGGTAGTTAAGAAATCTCCATAATTCCTCCATAACCTCCGTTTAGAATACATAATGTATTCAAAAAACGGAGGTTATTCATGAAAAGAAAGATATTTGTAATAATTGCAGCAGCTGTCGCATCAGCTACGGTACTCGCTTCCTGCGGAAAGAAGGCTGAGCCTGTTAAAGAAAAGGCTCCAGGATTAGCGGCTTTTGAAAGAGTTCTAGCATCTGACTCCAAGAGCGTAGGCTTCCATGGTGAATTGTCCCATTATGGTTTTGCACTGAGCTCGGGTGAAAAGTTTGAGTGGTCCAAGGATATGGGAGCTAACAAGGCCGACCTTGCAATGGTAATGCCGGCAAAGGAATTCATTGATGCAGGACTTGATGTTACAAAGCTTGATCCGGCAGAATGGCTTTTCGTAGAGGCTGAGCCGGCTCACGGCACGCCAGCACTTCTGATCAAGACCTGGAATGTCGCTGATGAGAAGGGTGAAGCAAAGGATGAACCTGAAGCAATGGAAAAGATAGCTGCAGCTGACAAAGACATCCTGGCATACCATGAGGAGAAGGATCACTTCGCGCTATTCATGGGTGAAGGCTACGAGGTTGTCTGGGCGGATGATCTGAAGGCTCAGCCTGAGGACCTTGTATTCGTACTTAAAGCTGAACCGCTTGTAGATGCAGGACTTGATATCGCTAAGCTTGAAAGCTTTGGATGGTCATTCAAGGCAGCAAGCAATGACAATATGGGTATGGGAGCCAATCCAGACCAGATCGTCAAGTCATTCGACCTTGTAAAATAGAATCATGATAATATAAAATGCCTGCACTCCGGATTGGGGTGCAGGCATTTTGCTGATAGGTCCTATTTTTATTTCTTTCTGAGCATCCTTACCAATTCCTTCGCTGAATCGGGCACCTGCCTTGACTCGATAATCTTTCGGATTGCCATCCTGCGAAGCTGATCATCCATACTCTCATCTTTAATAACTGGAAGAGTCTTCTCGGGAAACCTGACATAGCAAATGGAAAGCGTCCAGGCTGCAGCAACAACAGCATAGTATCTGTTCGATGCAGGTCTTGATGCAGATAGCAGTACCTTGCCGATGTACTCCTCATTGACATAATAATTCAGCATCATCACGAAGGCAAAGCGGGATTCAAATTCTTCAGTTGAAGCCGCATATGGTAAAATGAAGTCCCAGACGAGTCCAAGGTTCTTTGAGGTGAATTTGAGACCGGAGCAGAAGCTGTCGCATACACCCCAGTTGTTTATCCTTGGTATGAATAGTCTGGCCAGCTCAAGCTTTTCTTCAGCTTCAGCTTTTGCGTACCCTATCACAATGCCCTGGAGCATGGTCTCCTCATAATACAAAGTATCTGCTGACTCGACATACGCTCTCCATTCTGACTTTGCAATTTCCCTGGCAATTTTTCTGAGATTGGGAAGCCTGACACCCAGTATATTTTCAGTTCCAGGAAGTAGTCCTGCTGTAAATGTCCTGTATCCATCCTCGGCTGATTCAAGAAGCCTTTTTCTTATTTCAGAAACCATAATTCCTCCCTTAATTTAAACCAATTATCTCTTATTATCTCGGTATATCTTAGATTTCCATATTAACCTTATGAGAGCATACTCCAAGGATTAGGGC
>NZ_JAGGKC010000027.1 GCF_017873395.1 Youngiibacter multivorans
TAAAAATAAAATTTATTATTGCATATATTTAATATTCAAATTTGTATCAAAATCTGCGTTATTAGACATATTAGTACTCAAATATTGATACAATGCATAGTCCTTGAATTTCAAGGGCTATCATTGTTTTTGCGGACAAAACCATAAATGCGTTGATATTACTCACTTATTCTTTAATTCATCTGCACCTGATCAGGTGCTTTTTTGTTTTCAATTATTAATAAATATACAGATATATTGAATAATAGCTAGAACTATGCATCCTTATTTTAAAATATAGATGGTTAGGCTAAATTTTCATGGCTATTTATTGTGCTTTGAAAAACTGAATAATATCAGTGGTGATATATATAAATGCTTGCTATTAACAGCTGATAGAGCGAATATGACCATACCTGAATAAAGTAATGGGGGAGTGTTCGATATGAATCAGTCTAGAGTAACTGTAATACCTGCAATTTTTGAAAGTAAAGGGGAGCAAACTAGGGGAACTCCAGGAAAGATCCATGTGGAGGGTTATACGCTCGCGAATAGGGGAACACGTCCATGGGCAATGGTACGGAAAGATCTTAGAGGGTTTGCTGCAGCCCACACAAATTGGGAGATAACAGGAATAGCAATTGATTATCGTGAGACTGAAGATAAAGAGGGAACCAACCATGTCTTTCCTGCATTATCAAGAAGAATTAAAAATAGAGAATTAGATATTCTTATAGTGCATTCTGGAGGAAATTTGGACTCGGTTCTTCTTATCACTTATTGTTTACTCGTCTATTGTGAATTTTATTCAGTCCAGCTTTATGTTGCTCATAATGGATTGCTGCTATCAGAAGATGACCTGGTGTTTCCTGAGAGCATCATGCTGTAATGAGTAGACTTGCGGGCAGTTTTATCAACATCTATTCGATGGATGTTGCTTCGATGCTCTTTCTCTTGTTGAGCTTTTTCGAATAGATCATTGGAAATTATTTGGGGATGTGTATTAGCAAGCTGAAATTTCGGGTGCTTGCCATTGTTGACATAACGTATTTTTTCTTTGTAGTCATGAGTATATGTTTTCCCGACCAATGAGTTTCCAATATACTTCTCATTCGTAAGGATCGTTTCAATTGACCTTTTTGGCCATGTCTCTTTACCTGTAGGGGATTTTATTCCCTGTAATTTAAGTTCTCTAGTTATTGCTAAAATACTATAACCCTTCAAATACAAATCAAATATGTGCCTGATCAGATCTTAGCAACGTCCTATTTGGAAGAAAGGAGCGGGATTTGACAAATAGGAAATTCTATTGAGTCATCTGGCTGAGAACAATAAGGATGAAGATAAGGATTTATGTCAGAATAGATGTGATGATTAGGAGAGAAGGATAGAAATGTGGAGGAAGTGTAATATGACATTCGAATTTTACACTTCAACGTTCTATTTGGCATATATAGTACATTATTTAATTTCCAATTTGGAATGAAAACGATTAAATTGGATTTGAATTGGAAGAAAATTCATACTAATATTATAAATAACAACACAGACCAATAAAAAAGTTTGTGATTGAAGAACAATAAAAAAGGAGAGTTTTATTATGAATTATGATCCAGTACTAGACAACCATGGACTACCAATGGGACCCTTCAAATCCATATCGGTTCCAAGGCCCATTGCTTGGGTATCAACTATGAGCAAGGATGGAAAATCAAATTTAGCCCCTTATAGTCAGTATATGAATTTGACCTTCGATCCTCCATATGTAATGTTATCAATAAATCAGACAACAGAGGGTGTACGCAAAGACACATGTAATAATATTGAGCAAACAGGTGAGTTTGTTATAAATATGCCTACATATGAACTTCGGGAGGCTTTGAACCGTACAGCTACTCAGTTTCCACCTGGCGTTGATGAATTCATAGAAGCAGGTGTTACAAAGGCACCCTCCATTAAGGTGAAACCGTATAGAGTTGAAGAAAGTCCTATACAGCTAGAGTGTATCCATCATCAAACTTTGAGATTGCCGGGAGCAGGTGCACAAGGAACTTGTGATGTCATTATTGGTAAAGTTGTTATGATTCACATAAAAGATGAAGTTATTGGAGAGAATGGGCAAATTGACATAGTTAAAATTAGGCCTTTGGCTAGACTTGGCTATTGGAATTATACATCAGTTACGGATAGCTTTGAAATGGTTATACCTAATGCAAATAAAGAGCTACTTGTCGGACTACAAGGCGCGAAACAGAAATAAACAGATTAATTAGGTATTTCGGATATTATAGCGCCATAATGATGGCGCTATAATATGGATTACTTACATGAACTTACATGATGAGGCGATGTGAGATTTAACCAGCAAAATCTTTAAATGGCAGATTTTAAGTGTAAAGACAGCACAGAAGAAAACAAAATTTTGGAAGTTTTCATAATATGTGAGGAGTGAATCAGATGGAAAATAAAATTAATCGGTGGTCCGTCTTAATTGCTGGTGTATGCGCTAATTTGTGTATAGGTGCGGCATACGCATGGAGCGTTTTTTCCAAGCCAATAGCAGGAGTATTTAGTGCTTCCCCAAGTCAAGCTGCTTTAGTTTTCAGTATTGTTAATGTATCAATGCCTATATCAATGCTTATTGCAGGGAAAATTCAGGATAAGCATGGCCCCCGACTAATATTTAGAATTGCTGGAGTTATGTTTGGTCTGGGTTATATTATTTCAAGTTTTGCTACATCAATAGAATTCCTATATATTTCATACGGTCTTATCGGAGGAATTTGCAATGGAGCAGTGTACTCGTGTACTGCAGTAAACACAGCAAAATTCTTTCCTGATAAACGAGGTTTAGCGGGAGGATTAATTTCTGCGGGATTAGGATTAAGTTCAGTCATAATTGCTCCTATTGCTGCAAAAATAATTCAACAGAGTGGTCCGCTTTATACATTTAGGATACTCGGCATTGTCTTTATAGTAGTAATTCTCATCGCATCACTTTTCATAAAAGCTGCACCAACTGGATACAGGCCGGAAGGTTGGACACCACCCGCAGTGGCAGCAAATAAGAAAAAATCTTCATTGGTTAGTGGTGTAGAACTTACTTGGAAAGATATGTTAAAAGAACCGCTTTTCTATATTGCTTGGGTGATGCTACTAATTGCTGGAATAGCTGGATTGATGATTATTGGGCATGCTTCAGCGATAGGTCAAGAAATATTTGGGCTGACTCCTGCAATTGCTGCTATTTCAGTTAGTATTTTGGGACTGTCAAATACATTAGGACGTGTATTCTGGGGTTGGGCCTCTGACAAGTTAGGTAGATTCAGAGCTCTTCAAGTCATGCTTGTTATGTTTGCCTTAGGTTTGGGAGTTCTTGCAACAATAGCAAGCACATTCGCTGGATTCTTAGCATGCTTAATGCTGATCGGATCTAGTTATGGTGGATTCTTCGGTGTTTATCCATCAGTTACTGGTGATATGTTCGGAATGAAAAATATGGGTATGAACTGGGGAATAATGTTTACAGCGTTTGCTCCCGCTTCAATAATTGGGCCTTTGTTAGCTGCAAGAGTAAAAGTCTTGAATAATGGCGATTATGGAATGGCTTTTGCTATAGCAGGAGGATTGAGCATTCTTGGAATACTGTTGACATCTTTGGCACTTAATATATTAAAAAAGAGAAGCCAGGCTAATACGAAAGTACAAGTTGAAACTGTAAATTAATAACTCTGGTATACTATTCTGCGAAGCTATCACACAATGTGGATAAGCTTACTAAAGCATCAAACGTGATTGATAAGTTATTTGCACACTTATAAATACTGAATCTGATGTCTCCTACTATAAGTGTGCTATAAACAGAATTTATGATGTTGTTTCTCGAGCCTGATATTGCTTTGTTATATTTAATATTAATCGAACGATTCTGTTTAATATCAAGATTTCCTAAGTGAAAATGAGTAATCTCGTGGTCACAATAAACATCAGTTTGTATTGATTTATTAAATCTCTTTTTTATATTGGGACATTATATTTTAATGTCCCTTTTATATACGAAAAATAGATACAAGAAAACTAGCTATAAATATACAAAGCAAATCTATTAATTATTTAGAGATACTAAAACATACTTAAACGGAGGTAGTAATGGAAAAGAAGGTAGTTATAACAAGTGGAGCAAGAACTGCAGTAGGAGCGTTCATGGGCGGGCTCAAGACAGTTCCTGTGCAGCAGCTTGCAGCTAAGGCCATAACGGAGGCACTCAAGCGATCCAATGACCTGAATCCCGAGCTTGTGGATGAAGTTGTAATAGGTCACGTTGAGTCATCAGGTGAATCACCGAATATCGGAAGAGATGCAGCTCTGCTTGCAGGACTTCTGTCAGCACCAGGAAGCTCAGTCAACAGGATATGCGGATCAGGAATGCAGTCAGTTGCGAACGGCCTGATGCTTATACAGACAGGAAATGCAGATGTTGTTGTAGCAGGCGGTGCAGAAAGCCTTTCAAGGGCTCCTTTCTATCTTCCGCTCGAGGCAAGATATGAAGGCCTTAAGATGGGAAACTCGGTACTTAACGATGCCAACAGCACATACCACTACAATGCTCAGCCTGCACCTCAGTATCCGAGGATGCACATGGGAAACACCGCTGAGAACGTGGTAAGGCGTCACTCCATACCAAGAGAGGATGCGGACAAGTTTGCATTCGACAGCCAGATGAAGGCAAAAGCGGCCATGGAAAGAGGAAGATTCGACAGGGAGATAGTTCCTGTAGAGATTGCTGGAAGAAAGGGTGCAGTAACAGTAATAGACAAGGATGAGCATCCAAAGCCGGCTACAAACATGGAAGGACTTGCGAAGCTCAAGCCTGCATTCGAGAAGGAAGGGACTGTAACAGCCGGAAATGCATCAGGACTAAATGATGCAGGTGCCGCAGTTGTCATGATGAGCCAGGAGAAGGCTGATGCGCTTGGACTTGAGGCTTTGGTTGAAGTAGTGGACTTTGCAGTAGTTGCACTTGACCCAAGCGTAATGGGACTCGGACCGGTCTACTCCATAAGGAAGCTCCTTGAGAAGACTGGGCTTAAAAAAGAAGACATCGATGTATATGAGATCAACGAGGCATTTGCAGGACAGATGCTCGGATGCATGAAGGAACTCGACATGTACCTTGACAGCCCGCTTTATGAAAGGATCAACCCTAACGGTGGAGCCATAGCACTCGGACATCCACTGGGAGCTACAGGCACAAGGCTTGTAATCACAGCAATGTATGAGCTCATCGAGAAGAACAAGAAGTATGCGATAACCAGCGCATGCATTGGCGGCGGAATGGGCATAGCGGTTCTTCTGAAGAATCCGAAGGCATAGCAGCAAGCAGTAAGATAAAGTAGAAAGCAAATAATAGGAGGATATGAAATGAGATTAGAAGGAAAAGTTGCAGTAGTCACTGGTTCAGCAAGAGGATTGGGGAAAGCGATAGTCGAGAGGCTTGCTAAAGAAGGGGCCAAGGTTGTAGTAACAGACGTAAATGAGGAGGGATGCATTAGTACAGCAAACGAAATAATAGCAAATGGCGGAGATGCACTGGCGGTAAAATGCGACGTTACAAGCAGGGAATCGGTTGAGGCACTTGCATCGGCGATTATTGCCAAGTACGGGAAGATCGATATACTTGTCAACAACGCAGGAATCACAAAGGACTCATCACTTAAGAAACTCACTGACGCGGCATGGGATGCAGTAATCAACGTAAACCTTAAATCTGTTTTCCTCTGCACTCAGATCATGAGCAACTACATGGTAGAGCAGAAGTGGGGAAGGATCATCAGCCTGAGTTCACTTGCGGGAGTTGCTGGAAACTTCGGACAGACGAACTATTCTGCATCAAAGGCAGGAATAATCGGATTGACTAGGACCTGGGCGATAGAGCTTGGCAAAAAGAATGTCACAGCAAATGCAATAGCACCTGGATTCATGAACACAGAAATGACAAAGACCATACCAGAGGACATCAAGAAGACTCTTCTTGCAGCTATTCCGGTCGGAAGAATGGGAGAGCCTGAGGAGATCGCTGCTGCCGTAGTATACCTTGCATCTGATGAAGCTGGATTCGTAAACGGAGTCACGCTCAACATCAATGGCGGAGCATACGTTAACTAAATCAGACATTAGAATGTTGCAGACGAAGAATTGTCAATTATTATGAAGGAATCCTATTGAAAGTGAAGCTTAGGGAGAATTCTAGGGAAGGTGTTTTATAGTCAATGGCTTAGTTACTCAAAAGCATGTAAATCGTGTCATTTGAAATCTATGACATGGAATAAATCCTTGCTAGAGCTCCCAAGCAGCACTGTGGTGTTTTTCATAATTCAAAATTAAATAGTTGAATATAATGTATTACTCTCGTGTAGTTTTCATATGTCTACAACTACGCGGAGAGGATAGCGAAAACCTTGTTATCATGATTTCGATTTTTCAAGTAATGGATTACTATTTTCTGGGCTCACTTTAGTCCAGTCGTAATAACTTTCATTATAAGTATTGTAAGTACTAAATGGATTGTAATCTACCAAAAGGAGTAATTAATTAATGTTAACCACAAAGAGATTTTTTGTTTTTATAATCGGCCTTTTGGTCTTATCTTTCGGAATTGCATTATCAATCAGGTCAGGATTAGGAATATCACCTGTTAGCTCAGTTTCATTTGTGCTGAGCCGTATAATTGGCATTTCTGTAGGTAACACGACGACTGCATTCTACTCATTCTGCGTGTTACTTCAGCTTTTTATACTTAAGAAAGATTTTAAGCTCAAACATTTCCTTCAAGTTGTCTTCTCATTCGTATTTGGAAAATTTACTGATTTGAGTCTCTTTATCACAAGAGCCTTTATAACAGAAGTTTATATATTTAGGGTTCTAATGCTTTTTGCAAGTTTAGTCATAATAGCATTAGGAGTGTACACTGTTGTGCTAACGGATATAGTAATGATTGCTCCTGATGGCCTTGTAAAGGCGATTGCCGACCATTGGAGTTTGGAATTCTCACAAGTAAAATCAACCTTTGATATTATCTGTGTTTCCATTTCGGCTATCCTATCGCTTGTTTTTCTTGGAAGTATACAAGGATTGAGAGAAGGTACCTTAATATTAGCCCTTTCTATAGGGAGATTGATAGGAATAATATCTAGAAATTATAAAGATATGATTACTGCATTGTATATTTAATAACTAAATAATGTCAATGTTTATACGATAACAATTGAAGTAATGATAACACAGCAAGTATTTTTTAGAGAACTGAGCTGCTTGATCTATCGACCATAGCAGCTGTGAATGGATTCTGCTTCGGTGGCGGCCTGGAATTCGCACTTTGTGCTGACATAAGGCTTCCAAGGACAGTCGGCAAGTCAAATGCCAAGGAGATGCTCTTCACAGGAAAAAGGGTGAAGGCTCAGGAAGCTTTGGAAATGGGACTGGTGAACCACGTATATCCTATGGATGAGCTGATGGGCAAGGCGTTGGAACTTGCTGAGATGATGGTTAGGAATTCACCTAATGCGATTGCAAAGATCAAGATGCTTGTTGAGAAGGGCGTCGATATGGACCTTGAGGACGGGATAACATTGGAAAGTGATTATTCTGCACCTAACTTCGAATCCCGGGACCAGCTGGAAGGCATACAGGCATTTTTTGAAAAGAGAAAACCAAATTATAGGAGATAAGGAGAAATAGGTATGAAATTGACTAAAGAGCAAGAGATAATAGTTAAGCTTGCCAAGGACTTCAGCTTGCGAGAGGTAGAACCGCTTGCTGCAGAAATTGATGAGACAGGTGAATATCCTGATGAACTTGTACAGCTGCTGAAGGACACAGGCTTCCTTGGATGCATATTCCCAAAGAAGTACGGCGGATTCGATACTGACTACCTGACATATGCAATGATAGTTGAGGAAGTATCCAAGTACGATGTGGCAACAAGCATGATAATCAGCGGCAACTGCTCACTTTCCGCTGGACCTCTGGCTAAGTTCGGTAGCGAACAGCAGAAGGAGAAGTATCTTACAAAGGTCTGCAACGAGGGCATGATTATGGGCTTCGCCCTTACTGAGCCTGGTGCTGGATCTGATGCGGCCGGCGTACAGACCACTGCAGTGCTTGACGGGGATGAGTGGGTAATCAACGGAAACAAGATATTCATCTCAAGCGCAGGAATAGCTGACCTCTACATAGTCATGGCATCGACCGACAAGTCAAAGGGAACACATGGCATATCAGCGTTTCTTGTTGAATACCCAACTCCAGGGTTCACCATACCTAACTTTGAAAACAAGATGGGTATCAGGGGATCACATACAGGGGAGCTCGTTTTCCAGAATGTAAGGATTCCTAAGGATAACCTTCTTGGAAAGCTGGGTCAGGGCTTCCAGATATCGATGCAGGCTCTGGACGGCGGCAGGATAACTGTCGCAGCAAGCTCAGTAGGACTTGCGCAGAGGGCTCTGGACGAGGCTGTCAAGTACTCAAAGGACAGGGCACAGTTCGGTAAGCCGATATCCAAGAACCAGGGTATATCCTTCATGCTTGCTGAGATGGAGACGAAGCTTGCGGCTGCAAGGCTCCTTACCTATGATGCTGCTGCCAAGAAGGCGGCTGGAGAGCCTCATTCCCACGAAGCTGCAATGGCAAAGTATTTCGCTTCAGAGGTCGCTAACTTTGTAGCTGACAAGGCTGTGCAGATACATGGCGGTTACGGCTACACGAAGGATTATGTTGTTGAGAGGCTTTACAGGGATGCGAAGATCCTGGAAATCTATGAAGGAACCACAGAAATCCAGAAGATAGTAATCGCAGGACACGTCCTTAAGAGAAAGTAGGAGGGAACACAATGAAGATACTCGTCTGCGTAAAGCAGGTACCAGATACAACAGAAGTCAAGATAGATCCAGTCAAGGGAACGCTTATAAGAGAAGGCGTTCCAAGCATACTTAATCCTGATGATGCAAATGCAATAGAAGAGGCGTTAAGGATCAAGGACAAATATCCAGACACGAAGATCACAGTAGTATCCATGGGGCCACCATCTGCAGAGCTTGTCCTGTACGAGTGCATGGGAATGGGAGCTGACGATGCATACCTAATAACCGACAGGGCCTTCGGAGGCTCGGACACATGGGCTACATCCAATGTAATAGCTGAAGCAATAAAGTACCTTGGAGAGTTCGACATCATATTCGCAGGCAGGCAGGCTATCGACGGAGATACCGCACAGGTAGGACCTCAGATAGCGGAGAAGCTTGGAATACCTCAGATCACATACGTGCAGAAGGTTGAAATCGAAGGCAACAAGCTTGTGGTTGAGAGAAACCTTGAGAACGGTTATGAAGTCCTTGAGGCTACCACTCCGATAATGCTTACGGCGATCAAGGAACTCAACGAGCCGAGGCTCATGAACATGAGGGCGATCCACAAGGGCTTCCATGAGGCTGGAATCAAGCAGATCACAAATGCCGAACTGAAGATTGAACTGGATATGGCAGGACTTAAGGCATCACCAACGAATGTAAAAAAGACATTCACCCCGGAACTTATCGTCAAAGGAACAAGGATTGAGGGCAATCCAAAGGATGCTGCAAAAGAACTGATCAGGCAGCTTAAGCTGAACCATATAATTTAGTCTTCACGAAAGGAGAAACAGATGAAACTTATCGGAAATAAAGATGAATTTAAAAATGTGTGGGTCTATGCAGAGCAAAGGGAAGGCGAGCTGCAGAAGATAGCCCTTGAACTTGTAGGTGAAGGAAAGAGACTTGCTGAAAAGCTAGGAGTGGAGGTATGTGCGGTACTAGTAGGAAAGAACGTACCAGGACTCACAGGCAAGCTTTTCGAATACGGAGCGGACAAGGTATACGTTGTCGAGGATGACCTCCTTGAGCACTACACTACAGATGGGCATACAAAGGTCATCAGCGAGATGATTGATAAGCTGAAGCCTGAAATCATGCTCATCGGAGCGACAAACATAGGAAGAGACCTTGCACCAAGGATAGCTTCCAGAGTATCCACAGGACTGACTGCAGACTGCACCCATCTGGATATTGAAGCTGAAACAAGGACACTGCTTCAGACTAGACCTGCCTTCGGAGGCAACCTGATGGCTACTATAATAAATACTGAGTTCAGGCCGCAGATGTCCACAGTAAGGCCTGGAGTAATGGATCCACTTGACCCGGTTGAAGGAAGGACAGGGGAAGTCATAAGGATAACACCTAATATTTCCGCAGCGGATGTCAGGGTCAAGGTAAGGGAGATCGTAAAGGCGAAGAAGAAGGGCGTGCTCATTGAAGAGGCTCATGTGATAGTATCTGGCGGACGAGCCATGGGAGGTCCTGAGGGCTTTGAGATACTCAAGCCTCTTGCAGAGAGACTCGGAGGAGAGATCGGTGCATCAAGGGCTGCCGTTGACAGCGGATGGATCGAGAAGAGCCACCAGGTAGGCCAGACAGGAAAGACCGTAAAGCCTGTCATATACATTGCATGTGGAATATCAGGCGCAATCCAGCACCTTGCAGGAATGAAGGATTCTGATGTAATCATAGCAATAAACAAGGACCCTGAGGCTCCGATATTCAAGATAGCAAACTATTCTATAGTCGGTGACTACAAGGAAGTCGTTCCAGAATTAATAGAAAATCTTAATAATAATAAATAAACAAATTAAATGGAGGGAAAGAAATGATTGAGTACAAATCAAAAGGGCTATTTTTTGAAGACTTTGAAGTAGGTCAGGAGTTCGC
Source organism: Youngiibacter multivorans (assembly GCF_017873395.1). Lineage (GTDB taxonomy): Bacteria > Bacillota > Clostridia > Clostridiales > Clostridiaceae > Youngiibacter > Youngiibacter multivorans. The sequence goes on from NZ_JAGGKC010000027.1 coordinate 10,779, forward strand.
AACAACAAGAAGGACCGTAACAGATGGAGATGTAATAAACTTCGCTTGCCTTACAGGAGACTTCAACCCAATCCACATCGATGATGTTACTGCAGCTGAAGGGCCATTCAAGAAAAGGATAGCTCATGGCCTGCTGGGAGTGGCGATAATGAACGGGCAGATGAACCAGCTTGGAATTTTCGAGGGCACCACGATTGCGAAGGCAGAGGATACAAATAAATATAAATCTCCACTTTTCATTGGTGACACAGTCAGCACACTGATAAAGATCGTCGGAGCAAAACTTAGCAGCAAGGGTGGCAAAGGTACAGTTAATGCAGATACATACCTCATAAATCAAAGAGGTGAAATTGTGACTGAAAGCAACAATGTAATACTCATAAAGTGTAGAGAGTAGGGAGTAATGAGTATGAGAGAATTTTATGACAGCATGGAACTGTATGCAAGAAAGCTGCAATGGTTACCAAAATAGAGACATATCATAATGAACAAACGGATAGGAGTTGATGGTGAGATGAAAGTGATAAGCCAAGAAGAAGCAGTAAAAATGGTTAAAGATAATGATACAATTATCACAGCTGCATTTGGGATGCATGGATTTCCTGAAGAATTCGCTATGACTCTTGAGAAGAGCTTCATTGAAACAGGAAAGCCGGTTGGAATAACATACTTCAATGCAGCTGCGAGTGGAGACTTTGGACAAAGTGGAGTGGCACATCTGGCGCACGAAGGACTTCTCAAGAGAATTATTACAGGACATTTCGGATCAGGAGGACCAGCTCTTCAAAATCTCATTGTAAAGAATAAGATTGAAGCATATAACATGCCACAAGGAGTTCTTGCCAATATACCAAGATACATAGCAGCAAGAAAACCTGCGCTGATTACAAAGGCAGGACTTGGGACTTTTATTGATCCAAGAAATGAGGGTGGGAAAGTTAATGATAAAACAACAGAGGATCTAATTGAACTCATAAATATAAACGACGAAGAATATATGATGTATAAGCTTCCCAAAATTGACGTTGCAGTAATAAGAGGTACATATGCAGATGAAAATGGCAATGTATCAACTGAAGATGAAGCAATGCATACTGATCCTCTCGCTGTTGCGACTGCTGCAAAATCATGTGGTGGAATTGTAATAGCAGAGGTAAGATCAATAGTAAAAGCAGCTACATTGCATCCTAAAAAGGTTAAAGTGCCGGGACTTATGGTAGATTATGTTGTCCTTGCTAAACCTGAAAATCACCGCCAGAACGCAACAACGATTTTTAATCCTGCTCTATCTGGGGACATGAAAATTCCTCTTAACTCAATTCCAAAGATGCCACTAAATGAAAGGAAAATAATCGCTAGAAGGGCATCGATGGAACTGATTCAGAATGCTGTAGTTAATGTAGGAGTTGGAATTCCTGATGGGGTTCCAACTGTAGCAAATGAGGAGGGTGTAAGCGGTGATATTTACATGGGAACTGAAGCTGGGGTAATAGGTGGAATTGCTGGCCAGGGTGCATTTGACTTCGGGAGTGCATATAATTCTGAAGCAATAATTGAGCATTCTCAACAGTTTGACTTCTATGATGGCGGCGGAATTGATGTAACATTTCTTGGACTTGGTGAGTCAGATTATTCTGGCAATGTAAATGTAAGCAAACTTGGTGGCAAACCTGTTGGAGTAGGCGGGTTTGTAAATATCACACAGAATGCTAAGAAGGTTGTTTTTTGTGGCACATTCACTGCAGGAGGACTTAATGAAGAAATAAAAGATGGGAAGCTTCTCATATTGAGTGAAGGGAAAAACAAGAAGTTTAAAAAGAATATTGAGCAAATATCCTTCTCAGCAGCAGTATCAACAAAGAACAATCAGCCAGTACTTTATGTTACTGAAAGAGCTGTATTTGAACTTATTAATGGAAAACTAACACTTACTGAAATCGCTCCGGGTATAGACGTTCAAAAAGATATCATCGATCAGATGGAATTTACGCCTGAAATTTCAGAAAAGCTTAAAATAATGGACAATGACATATTCTATGAAAAATGGGGTGGGTTAAGAGATATTATCTACAGAAACAAATGATTAGGTATTAATTATAAAATCAAAAAAGTGATGGTAGCGGTTACTTCTTATTAGTAAATCATCATCACTTTTTCTGCTTTTATTAATTCAATTCCAATATTGTGAATAACTAAAGCGTACAGAAACTTTAATATTAGTACTAGCAACCTATTTGAATTATTTAAGAACTTAGTGTACATTAATAACATCAACTATTATATAGAATGTTATCAATACAGTTAAGTATGATCAGGGGTCAAATTTATTGTCTTAGTTTTATACTTAAATTTTCAATAATGAATATATTAGGTGTATAGAATTTTAGTGCTAGAAATATTATATATTAATAAATGCAAATATTAGAGTATTATAGGAGGTTTGAGTTTGGATAATATTGATGTTGAATCCGTACTAAATGTTGCACGATATCTGAATTTTGCTTTTGCAGCAGAAGATATGTCTTTCTCTGCTTCTGCGATCTCAAAGAGAATAATGAGCGTAGAAAAGGAACTCGGAGTTATGTTATTTGAACGTAATGGACGCCAAAAAGTTGCTCTCACACAAGTTGGTGAAGAAATATTACCTTTTTTTAAACGCATTAAGCTTGAGCATGATCATATAATAAATTATATATCTTCAGATAAAAAAAGGCTTACCCTCAATACTGCCTGCTCCTATTTTATTGGAGCGGTTGGGGTTGAGAAGGCTTTTATGAATTATATTTTGGATCACCCTAATATTGAAGCTAAAATTGGTATAGTTGATGATGCTGAAATTATTAGACGCATGATTTCTGGGAATATCGATCTTGGCATAACTTTGGTTATGGGTAATATTGATAAGAAAAAAATATTCATAGACTATCCAAATGACAATTTTGAAGTGATTGAAATTCAAAAGAAAATTCCACTAATAGCTTTAAGTACTAAAGACAGTCTGGCGTATGCGAAAGAAATTACTTATGAGAGTCTTAATGATAGGAAATTCGTTTTTATGAAGCATGAATATTGTGGAATCGATACTGAAAGAAGGATTGCTGTAGAGAATGCTTGTTTGAAATCAGGATTTAAGTGTAATGCAATTTATGTAGAAGATCCTACCGGAAAGCTGGCACTAGATATGGTTGAAAATAACAAGGCTGTAGCACTATTGGTAGCACATCCAGATTATCAATCCACCAAAATTAAAATTCGGAAAATATCGAATTGTCCATATGAAATTACATTAGTTGCTTACTATTTGAAAGAACGTGTATCTTCGGAACTAGCAGAGTTTATTAAGTACCTATGTTCAGTTTTTCGAGATAATAACTAATATATTGAATTAAAATGTTTAATACTAAAAATAGTTGTTATATTCAATATAAACTTAATAAATATTTATTCAGTTTTCACTTATGTTTCAATCAGAAATATGGAATGGGGGATACTTTTACGCGTAAGCCAATTATGCGGATTAGTATCTTCTTATTGCCAAAACACATGTTGAGACAGTTGTATTGATAGAGAGGGTAAAGCCTTGAGCGCCAAGGTGTTTGGGGATTTGGATGAAATCGAAAAATAATCAAAATGGCACTAAAATTGGGTGAAAACCTCGATTTTAGTGCTTTTTGCATAGGGGGGCATACTTTTACGCGAAATATAAACTAATATAGTCTAGAGTTGATAATAAGTTAATAATCCACAAAGACACATTGTATAAAACTTTATAGTACAAGAAAAACAAATATTTGGAGGTGCTAAAGATTGAATTTTCTTACAAAATAAAGTAAAATTATTACATGATATATTTGTGTAAGTTAAGTGATTTTATTTTGAATATTGATAACTAAGTAGGAAATTCTATTGGGTTTTTATAGTATTAGATTTCAGTAAAGATTTTCAATATTATAAAGGAGATGTATTATATGAAATTCAAGTTCAGAAGGTGTTGGATGGCACTTCTAATTTTGATGAGTCTGAACATTTCGATAATTGCTAATGCAGCTACCTTATACCCTATTGAATATAGTTCTGGAAAGCAAACTGTCGTTGTTAGAACTGCAACCGGACAGACATTTACAACTACTAATAGTGCTCTACTAAATAGTATACAGTTAAACATAATGGCTAAGGATGATAAGAAAACTTTTGACGTAAGAGTTGAAGTATGGTCTATGAAAAATGGATTTCCATATTTATTGATTGATGTAAGTGAGCCTGTGACTATTTTAAATGGGTCATTAAAAGGAATAGCAGATGCAATTCCCAATTTAAGCGATATGACTGAATTCAATTTTTCTGGAAAAAAACAATTGGACAGTGGGAGTGAATATGTACTTGTATTAGTTGGAGCGTCGAGTAGTAATAAAGTAGCAGTACAATATTCAAATCGAAACGGTACTTATAGTGGTGGAAACTATCTCACATGGAGTGGCTATCCATATCCTAATTCAGGCTGGAATATATACTCTGGTAAAGACTTAAACTTTAGAGTAAATGCAATCGATGAATTTACATTGACAATAAATTATGAGTATGAGAATGGGGCTGTAGCTGCGCCATCGATTAATAAAAGTATATTTATTAACGATGTATATAATATTCCATCACCAGTAATTGATGATTGTTTGCCAAGTCTTGCGTCTGTTGAAGGAACTATGACTGCTGACAATAAGGTAATAACAATAACATATAGTTCGATTTATTTACCTGCAAATGGATATTTGCTAGATGTTGATGGTGGCGATGATTTGTTTGGAGTTTTGTACAAAAAAACTGATATAGATAATGGGGTCTATTACAAACAAATTAGTAAGAATGGTATTTGGGGTCCTGAAAAACTTATCGCTAATAATGTCAGCGAAGCAAAATTGGAAATTGATAATTTAAACTCACCACATATAGTATATACATACGAAGGTAAAGTTGTTCATAAGTTATTTAATGGTTCTTATTGGGATGAAACTATAGTATATGATAATACTGAGGGAAAATGTAGTAGTCCAGATATTGCTGTTGATAGTAATAATAAATCACATATCACATTTACTTTTACGTCTGGAACGTACAGGACAACAAGTTTTAAACGCTATATTATGTATTCAACTAATACAAGCGGCTCTTTCATTAACTTAATAAAGTATTCCGACTTGTATCATGAAGGAACATATGGAGGAGCCTCATGGAGTAAGGAATATGGAAGAGGTTCCCTAATTGCTATTGACTCGAATGACAACTACTACATTGTTACACATCAATACGAGTGGATATCCGGATATTCTGTAACAAATGAATTACTACTTACATCGAACCTTGGTTCTGGCTCCTTGGTCAAATGGATTCGTGTTTCAGGTGAAATTGGACTCGATTTAAAAGATCTTACATCAACAGGGAACGATATTGGGATTTTGTATGGGTACAACTACGAAATTCGGAGAGCGGCCATTTCAATAGCAGAATCTGTAATTCAGATATCAAATCAAAGCATAATCCCAATTTATCATGTTACGTCATTAGCTGATGTTGATAGCAATAGTGTTGCTGGGGGAATTTCTTCAACAATTAATCTCCAAGTTGATTATAATGGTTCAATAATAAATCATGACAATATCATAGTTAAAGATTATAAAGTGTTCATAAAATATTTAAATGGAAGTTTTTATGCTATATATAGAGACAATAATGATAGTTTTATAAAAGTTATGAAAATTACTTCCTAAATTAGAAAATTGATTTATAACAAACTCTAAGGAAGGAAATGCGAAGAAAACAAATCGATATTTATATTCTAATAATTTACAATAAAGCTTCTGAATATTCAGAAGCTTTATTGTAAGATGATTTGTTTCAAAGTTTGTGAATTTAACAAGGTGCAAAATAAATTCTAATGGTATTCTTTAATAGAGCGATTACATAAACTATCGAGGTTACCTATGAATAGGAATCAACTACCAGAGTTATTATACGACCAAATCAGTACAGTTGAACCATACCCAAATCAAGTTAAGCCAGTTAGTGAAATGCTTAATGTGACAGCATTCTTTCCTGGGGGCAAGGGATTATGGTTGGAAGATAACTCAGACGTTTTTCCAGATGTCCTGGTGCTTGGCCATGATTTTTCCACAGTCAACTATTACAACAAAATGCTTGAAAATGGGCAGAGTGAGATTAACTCGCCAACATGGAGAGTGATGAGAAAGCTTTTTAGTGAAGCTGACTTGGATCTCAATAGATGTTTCTTCAGCAATGTATATATGGGTCTTCGTGATACGGATAAAATGACTGGTGTGTTTCCTGGTTCTAAAGATAAGGAATTTGTTAAACGGAACCTCGAGTTCTTAAAGACTCAGATCAGTACAGTAAATCCGAAATTTATTATTACACTAGGCAAACCTGCTTCAATTAACCTAGCTCTTCTCTCCGAGCAACTAGTTGAGGAGTGGTCAAAAGGCAAAGCATTAAGTAGAGCTAATAATGGATTGAAAAGAGATGTAATAACAGACGGACACAGTTATGTATGTGTTTCTTTAGAGCATCCATCAATGAGAAATCAGAATGTGAAAAGAAGAATATACGAAAATGAAAGGGGTAAATATTCGGGTAATGAAGCAGAAATAGAAATGCTAAAGGATGCACTCAAATAATGAGCACCAGTAAAAGGTGTCCAAATTGACCATAGAGCCTTATGTTCTGTCAATTATGTAGCCTTGTTTGGAGGAACTAAGATGAGCAGTTTTTGTAAATTTGAAATTGGACAAATAGTAACTAATAACGAAATAGTCTCTGAATTTCAATGTGGAAACATGGGTGGGATGCGAAAATCTAATGCGAAAAACTCCTTAGTTCTTATTAGTGATCACATGAAGAGTCTTTACGATGATAAATGGACCGGAGATATTTTGAATTACACTGGCATGGGGAAATCTGGAGACCAGAGCTTGGATTTTATGCAGAATAAGACTCTTGTAATTTCAAGAACAACTGGAATTGAAGTGCACCTTTTTGAGGTTCTAATTCCGACACAATATATCTAAAAGGGCAGAGTTACTCTTGAAGGAGAGCTATATAAAGAAGTCCAAAACGGTGATGATGGAATTCCAAGATATGTCTGGATGTTTCCCTTGAAACTTAACAATGAATCAGAACCAATACCTGAGGAAATCCTTGAGGAAAACATAAGAATAAAAGAGAAGATTGCACAAAAGCTATCTTTGAAGGACTTAAAGAGAATTGCTGAGAAAAATGAGAGCGAAATTGTCAGCAGCCGCAAAGTCATGAGTAATGCTTATATCAGGGATGCTTACGTTGCAGAATATGCCAAACGTAAAGCCAACGGAGTGTGTCAGTTGTGTGGCCATAAAGCTCCATTCTCAACCAGTGCAGGGGTTCCATATTTGGAGTGTCATCATATTGAATGGATCTCAAATGGAGGTAGCGATACTATCGAGAACACGGTTGCGTTATGTCCGAACTGTCACAGGAAGATGCATGTTTTGAATCTAATTAGCGATAAGGAAAAATTAATAATGGCTGGAAAATAATGAATCAATAACGAATACAAATAGAGTCAGTAATGATTGTGGGTGATTTAACTCAAACATCTCCATCATATTTGAAAGCACAAATTGATTCATTGAAAGCTCGTGATTTCAGAGGCTTTTGTCGTATGGACCATATTGATGTTAGGGATTTTCTAAAAAAGACTTTGATACAGCAGAGAATCCTTTGTAGATGAACTCGCTGCTGTATTAAGGCAATTGTTGCAAATTAATTAGTAACTATTATGCTAATAAAATAAAGTTTAGACTAATAGAATTCCTATTTAGCAGGTAGAGTGATTATTCTATGCTTCGATTTCCTACAGCCAAAATAAAGTCTGCCATCGTCATAGCCGAATTCACAAACAAACGAGCATGATGTTCTGCGATATTTATGCGTTTGGCTCCAACACCATGAGAATCGCTTCCTTTATTTCGCATTTCAGCGATAGCAGAAAGAACTTTTTCGAGGCCAGAAAGTAGCCTATTTATTCTTTTGTCGATGTCACTATCTTGGTGCATATTGTGTAACTGCTTGACTTGACTATACAATTTGCCAATATCGCCACTTTCGGATGGGGCTTCATCTTTTTTTTCAATAACGTAACAAAATACCTCTTCTAGTAAAGTTCTAGATTTTGTAATGGCGCTATCATAATTACCGTCCATTACATCCTGCATTGCTCGTTCGGACAATTTTACAATATAATTGCGGTCAATCATTCTAATAGCTGGTGCAGTAACTTCAACAGTTGAACCAATCATATTTATTCCAAAATTTTCTCCAACCTTTACTAATTCATTACCACCAAAATATAAGATACCGTTGATTTGTTTTATGACTGTTTCAATGATCTGAGTGTATGATGATTCTATTACTTCGGGGGTATGTCCTTTTAGTTTTTCGACAAACTGTCCTTTTGAGAATAAAAAATTCAATAATTCTGATTCTCGATGATTCTCAATACAGTACGAAAGTAAATTGTCAAGATATACCCATCTACTCTGTGCTCCTCCATTCCAGCCGTATGTAACAGGTAATCCAAATCTATTGGATATATCGCATAGAACCGGGCCGCTCAAATAGGGCATAGAGTTTCCTATGTCTCCATTTGAATCAGTGCTATCAATTTGTCCAAATGCTATGTCCCCATCAAGTATCGACAGAATGCTTTTATTTCTAAGTAACTCGAACATATTACTTTGCTGAGACAATTTTAACACCTCACTTCGATTTTTCACAAAGTGGCAGCAGATTTTGTAGCTTTTCAACAATTCGCCTTTGCTCTGCAATAGGTGGAACAGGAACTAAATAATCTTTCAGAGTTTTAAGGCCTAATTCCTTTTGTTTGGTTGTTCCAGAAGATTGACTCTCAATTACAAATTGTATGCTGGGACTCGCCCAATAAGCGTATAAAAAGCGAGGTAATATTAGATTTTGCTTAAGTCTTATTACGGTGACGTGACTATCAGCTACTGCTAACTCATATTGGTTGTGTTCAGCTGGGTAGAGTGCAGCACGACCAAGCGTTCCTAGTCCAGTCGAGTTGATTAATAAATCTTCATCACGTAAAAAGCGCTCTTCTGAATAGGTTGAAAGTGTATTAGGATCAATGAATTGAGCCCTCTCATGATGGAATCCGTCCCACTGAATACACTTTTGTGAGACTACCGGGATCTTTTCAATGGAAGAATATTTGGGTGATTTCCCTCTTTGTAAATAAGTGCATAATTTAGACAAATTAGCCCACTTCCAAGAATCAGGAACTGAAAAGGGTGGTTCAATTATTGATTCATCAATACCTTCTAGTTTAGGTGGGACATCAGTCATTATTTGTTCGACAAGTTGCCCCTTCACAGCTGCTTGAAGAAGTGAATTTTTCATCTCTAATGGGAATTCTGAATTGAGCTGTCCGAGTTCAAGCGCAATTTCGTTAATGTTACTCAGTTGGATACTATTATTACCTGATAGGTATTCATGAAAAGCATTTGTAGCAATATCAATTTGGCTTTCAAGTTCTTCCCGTCTAGTTACATAATTAGATAGTGTTTCATCAGGTGATAGGATAATTCTTTCTTTATATGGATACTGACAATAATTAAGATCATAGTTATTTAAAACAACATCATCAACTGGAACAAATAATGACTTCCATGTATCCGTTAAACTAGCGTCCTCCTTGCTGTCCTTTATCTCTTCTCGATTATTCCACCATTCGATTACTGGACAAAAATGTGCTTTTGTCATTGGTTTTGTTTTTGAGAAGTGTTTATATTCATTAGGTATATCTAAACGATAATACCATATGCCTTTAGTAGGATGTGTTCGATCAAAAAAGAGAATATTGGTAGTAATATCTGTATACGGTGAAAAAACACTATGTGGCATTCGAATAACTGTATGTAGGTTATATTCACCGAGAAGTTTTCTTTTTATAGCTTTTTTTATGTTGTCAGTACCCGATAAAAAGCCATCAGGTATGATAACAGCAGCACGGCCGCACTTCTTCAGTCGATACATTATTACGGACATGAAAAGATCTGCTGTTTCGCTGCTAGCAAGATCTGAGGGGAAATGCTTTTTAATATCTGCTTTTTCGTTGCCACCATACGGAGGATTCATTAGGATGACGTCAAATTGATCGTCTTCCGTATAGTCTAATACATCCCTTAGAAGAGAATTGTCATGAAAGATTTTGGGGATATCAAGACCATGGAGAAGAATATTTGTGATACAAAGCATATACGGAAACTGCTTTTTTTCTATTCCAAAAATCGATTTATCATATTCGATCTGATCTTCAGTTGTCTTTATTGATGGGGCAAGTTCCTTGAGCCAGCTCGTAATAAAGCCACCGGTTCCGCAGGCAAAATCTGCCATCCGTTCACCGATTTGGGGCTGTATCATTTTTGCCATGAAATCCGTAACGGCACGAGGTGTATAAAACTCACCAGCAGAACCTGCACTCTGCAATTCACGCAGGATTGACTCATAGATATCACCGAAGGCATGGCTTTCCTCATAATCACTCAAATCCAATTCATCGATTATGTTAATAACTTGACGGAGTAAAACTCCATCTTTCATGTAGTTATTTGCATCTTCAAACGTAGTCCTGACAATGGATTTCTTGATAGGTGTCTCAGGTGTAATAGTCAATCCTTTAAGAGTGGGAAACAGTGTGTTATTGATAAAGTTCATTAGTCTTTCACCGGTCATTGCCTTCCCACTTTTGTCATCAACAGCCCAATTTCGCCAACGACAATCCTCGGGGATTATTGACTTATAGTATTTCTCATCAATGTCCCAGTCTTTCTCTTTAGAGTCATACACCTTTAAGAAGAGCATCCACGCAATCTGCTCTATCCTTTGAGCGTCACCGTTGATACCTGCATCATTTCGCATTATATCGCGAATTCTTTTTACAAAATTTCCTAAATTGTTCATAGTAATTAACCTACCTTATAAAGTTCTTCTTCTAATTCTCTGATAGCTTGCAGATATCCGTCTTTACCTCCAAAAAACTGTGCTATCTTTGAAGGCTTACCGAACTTCAAGAACGGATCAAGCTTCAAAACCTCAGTTTTTTCAATTTCATATACACCTGTGTTCATATACTTGTCAAGAAGAGCTTCCAGAACCTCACGAGCTACACCGTTATATTTACTCAAGAAATCTCTCTTCTTGACATTATTTGCTCTTTCACGACGTGTCAGTGGTTTTTGCCCAAATGCAACATGACAAATGAAATCAAAATCGTCAACATCAACCATATTCTGTTCTACCTTCAGGCTCTCAAGATCAATACCACGCTCTAGGAGTAAATTCTTAATGCTCTCCTTCTTATCTTCAGAGGACCACTTACTAATAAAATTGTCTAAAGAGGCGTATGATCCTAGAATGTTGGACTTGGTGTAATCAATAATGCTTTCCTGTCTGAGCAATTTGCCGTTGGAGTCATATATCGAAACGGTTTTTCCTATCACTATGACTGTACAGCCGTATTCATCAACGATAGGTTTCTCATTTTTTTCTGGACCGGGGCTGGGAGGAGTAACAGAACCCGGTGTCACTGGATTTGGTCCTCCCTTGTCGAATTTATCGTCCTGCTCAATAGGACCGTCCCATTCAGGATCTGCAAAAAGACATGTGACGTTTCGGAAATCCATTACTGTAAAGTGCGTTTTACCCTCCTTCTCACGGAGTCGCGTGCCGCGACCAATAATCTGCTTGAATTCAGTCATTGAGCCTATCATCTGGTCTAGAACAATCAATTTGGTCATCTTGCAGTCTGCACCAGTGGAGAGAAGCTTCGAGGTAGTTGCAATCACAGGATAATTAGCAGAAACAGAAATGAAGTAATCAATTTTACTTTTGCCATATACATCGCTTCCAGTTATGCGAACAACATAATCCGGATTCTGTTTAACCATATCGGAGTTGAGATTTATCAGAGAAATTCTCATCCGCTCGGCGTGATCTTCGTTGGCACAAAAAACAATCGTCTTCTGCATTCTATCCGTGCTTTTAAGGTATTTAGTGATTTCCCGTGCTACTTCGTGTGTCCTGCCATCAATTACGATTTTATAGTCAAAGTCGCTGTTTGTATAAATTCGATCTTCAATTTCCTGGCCATTCTTATCAAGCTGGCCTTTGAATGGACGCCAGCCCTCACCAATATTTGTGTGAATATTAATGACGCGAAATGGAGCAAGGAACCCGTCTTCAATACCTTCACGAAGACTGTAAGTATATATCGGTTCGCCAAAATAATCAATATTGGAGATATATTTCGTTTCTTTTGGTGTAGCAGTCATACCGATTTTTGTAGCTGAGTTGAAATAATCAAGAATCCTTCGCCAATTACTGTCCTTTTTTGCTGATCCCCGATGACACTCATCCACAATAATGAGGTCAAAGAAGTCCCGCTGGAACAGGGTAGCAAGACGGCTGACTGTTTCGTCTTCATTGTCTTCTACCTCTTCATCTTCACGGTCGGTCAACTGCTGATATAGTGAGAAATATACTTCATGAGAAGTAATGGTAATAGGGTCATCTTTGGCAAAATTGATTTTATGAATAGTCTTTTCAAGTGGAGCGAAATCTTGTTGAATGGACTGATCAACAAGAATATTGCGGTCAGCAAGATACAGTACCTTTTTCTTCATTCCGCTTTTCAGCAAACGGTAGACAATTTGAAATGCTGTATAAGTTTTGCCAGTACCAGTAGCCATTACGAGCAGAAGGCGTTGTTGTCGCCTAGCAATCGCATCAACTGTACGGTTGATAGCATTACGCTGATAATACCGAGGTGCATATGTATTCTGACTTGTATAGTATGGCTGACCGATGATTTGCTTTCCTTGGTCAGATAGTACTTTGGCCGCTTGATATCGGACCATTAACTCTTCTAAAGATGGAAACTCGGTTAGAGGGATCTGTCTTTCAAAACCAGTCAGAAAATCGTGTTCAAAAAAAGCATCGCCGTTTGAACTATAAGCAAAAGGCACATCAAGCATCTGTGCATATGTCATGGCTTGCTGCATTCCAAAGGATACGGAGTGATTATTGTCTTTTGCCTCAACAATAGCAATTGGATTGTTCTCATTTACATAAAGTATGTAGTCAGCTTTTTTAGGTTTCTCCCGGAATACAAAATTGCCCTTGAGGTTGATCTTACCATCCGTAATTTTGGTTTCCATAGTAATATGGTCAATGTTCCATTTCATAGTAATCGCAGGAGTGATGAAGCGAAGCTTTATATCTTCCTCGGTCATCAGCTTTTTGTTAATCACGAACAATCGCTCCTTTCCGATATGACGTACAGTTTATGATACTCTCGTTTATTCAATACAGTTTATTCAATCAATGAATCCGACAGTTAAGAATTATCCATAGATTGTTAGATTGGGTTTTATAGTCATGTTATGTGTCCACACGGAGTATGTGTATAGCTTAGATATTACAAAAAATTCTTGAATTCAATGCTTTGGTAACGGACACCCTTTTAATTTGTCAGATTTCTCCAGATTGTTCACTTTTCAACGCTATTACAATTATATATCATTTAGCACTAAATTTACACATATTCATTCGATGAATATGATTTAGTTTCCAATAAGATGTGTGCAACTTTATTGATAACGTGTTGATTCACGCCTGCTTCAAATCCATGCAAGTATTGATTCAATAGACATTTTCCATAAGTTATAAGAAATTAACAAAAATTATGTAATCGTCGAGAGAAAATTTACTTGAAATGTGTATACAGAATGCACATACCTATCAAAGGTACGATTGAGTTTATGTAAAATTGAATGGATCAATGATAATACTCTTTATTAGTGATATGATGTATGTGAATGATTAAATCAAGTGTTAAACTTATGGTCGAAATTGATGAGTTGTGATGTATCAGTATTATGGGGTGATGATATGCCGATTCCTAAATATTATGAGATGTACAGAACCTTTTTAGAAATACTACAGGATTCCCAAGACCATGAATTATCTGAGATTAAGAAATCAATCACAATGAAAATGAGTATTACTGAAGATGAGATGTCCCTCGTTCTACCAAGTGGAAAACAAAAAATATTTGACAATCGTATCGGTTGGGCCAGAACATATTTAAAGAAAGCAGGATTGATTGAAAGCCATTCAAGAGGTGTGTTTAATATTACAAGTGAAGGAGCTAGTCTTCTAAGTAATTATATTGGTGAAATTACTGATGATTATCTTATGAAGTATGATAGTTTTAAGGAGTTCAAAAAACCAGCGCTTATCAACGGAACTAGTAAGGTAGACTTAGTAGAGATAGATGAAAAAACTCCGGAAGAGGTAATGGATGGAGCTTTCTCATCAATTCACAAGAAGCTATCCGATGAATTGCTATCAGAAATCATGAAGCAAACTCCTGCATTTTTTGAGTATTTGGTGGTTGAGTTGCTTAATAAGATGGGCTATGGTGGTCAAATAGAAGGCTCTGGGAATGTTGTAGGTAAGTCAGGCGATGAAGGTATAGATGGAATCATTAGGGAGGACAAATTGGGTTTTAATAACATCTATATTCAGGCAAAAAGGTGGGGTTTAGATAGTACAATTGGTAGACCGGAGATACAAAAATTCGTTGGTGCTGTATCTGGTCAAGGTGGATCTCGAGGATTGTTTATTACTACTGGAAAGTTTTCTAAGGAAGCTCTTGAGTTTTCAAATAAGCATTTAGCAACTAAAATAATTCTTGTTGATGGCACCAGATTAGCCGATTTGATGATTGAACATTGCCTAGGAGTATCTGTTCAGAATAAGTACGAGATTAAGAGGATTGATACTGATTATTTCAGTAGTGATAATTGAGGAAAAGTAATGAATCAATAGTTTGGTAGGTGTATTTATGAAAGATAAATCTCATTTTCTATATTCTGTAAATTCTCAGTTAGCATACAAAATTTCGCAAAAGTACTATAATATGTTTCATTACGTATGGTGTTCAACAAAATTTGATTTTGGTTATGATCAACCAGCTTCATCTAACCCAATGACTATAGCTAAAGACTTTTTAAGAGATATTAGAACTATGGATAGACACAGCTCTATTATTAATAATAATAAAATTGGGATTTTACGAGGAGCGAAATACAAAAGAGAAGAAAACATAATATCGTCGGAGCAGGAAGAAGAGATAATCGCTATTGTCAATGCGGCGAAATTTGAGAATTTTCTACCAATTGTCTATGTCATTCCATATGAATTAGTAAAAGATAGCATAACCTCAGTCGAAACAAAAGATAAAGCAGCTGACCATTCAATTGAATATAAAATTGAAACGCTTAATAGAGAGCAATTTGATAAGATAGACCTGGACAAATTAGCAATCGAATTTTTACTAAGAAAGGATGATGAGTTCAATTGAAAAGTTCTAGACGTGCGAGCATTAATCATCCCAGTCGATCTAAAATCACTATAAGGAAAAGAAGTATTAAATCAAATCACATAGAAACACTTAAGTCATTGGAATATGGAGACTTAATAGAGATTTCAAGCATTCACATTAATGAGCTGAAAGGCTCTAGTAAGGAAGATAAGAGTAAGCTATCACCGCAAGGAAAAAAATTACTTACAATTATTGAATCGAGCAAAAGTGAAAGATATAAGAACCTAATTAATGTTGAGGTAAGTTCAGCGCTAAAAAGAAAAATGAACAAAATCAGTGAAGAGCATGATGGCGAATCACTATTAGCAGAGTTGAGTAAAGTAGAATAGTTATATTATGTGGCTTAAGTAACTATAAAATATTATTTTTTGTGAAAATATACTACTCATTTTTAACTTGATTGAAGACAAGAGTGTTTAATATTGTAGAAATCGAAGAGGTACACAATGAATTCAATAAATTTATTTTCACTCACTAGAATTGTCAATAATAACCTATTTGTAAAGTATGAGAAAAAGTTATCTGGTAGAAAGTGTGATTTGGCGATTAGGGATTGGGAAAGGAAGAGTCTCGTTGATTTTGTAGAAATCATGCTAAACAACGGAGCCCAATATAGAGATTTAGGTAAATTCTATTATTCGTATGAAATACCTCAGATTGGGAAAGAATTCGATTTATTAAGAATTGATGATAATCTGGTAATAAATATCGAATTGAAAAGTCAGTATGTAGACGAGGAAAAAATTAAGTCGCAGTTAATTTCTAATAGATACTATCTATCGCATTTAGGAAAACCTCTATTCCAATTTGCCTATATTAGTGGTGATGACAAAATATATAGGTTAGTTGATAATAGTGTTACTAAGGATTCTATACACAGTGTAATAAAATTACTAGGTAGTATGGCAAATTGTTATAATACGGATATAAATTCATTGTTTAGGGTCTCTGATTTCCTAGTATCACCTCTAAATACACCAACAAAATTTTTATCAAAAGAATATTTTTTGACCTCACAACAACAAGATTTCAAAAAAAAATCCAACAGATATTTACCGATACTAATTTTAACTTTTTAGGGATTACAGGTGATCCAGGCACAGGAAAAACGCTTTTACTCTATGATATTGCACGAGATTGCGCGGATAATTGGAAGTGTTGTTTGGTTCATTGTGGAGTTTTAACCTCAGGACACACAGAGCTTAGTTTGAAAATAGCTAATCTTGATATTGTCTCTGCTAAAGAGATTAGTTCTACTTTCAATTTTTCGCAGTACAAGTATGTTTTCATAGATGAAAGTCATCGTTTTTATAAAAGCCAATTCGAGATTGTTGTTAAAAAGACTATCGAACAGAATCTATGGACTGTATTCTCCTACGATAAAAACCAAACATTATCTAAAGCCGAGAGAAAAGCTGACATTGCTACAGCAATTAGTAAATTACCAAATTACTCAGAGTTCAAGTTATCAAATAAGGTAAGATCAAACCCAGAGATAGCTTCATTTATCAGAAAACTTATGAATTTGCATGCTGGTGAATCATTTGAGTGTTATCCATCGGTGGATATTAGATATGCAAGAGACGAAGAAGAAGCTAAGTTATTCATAAATGAATTTAAGAGATTGAAGTACACATTTATAAACTATACTTCATCGCGTTATTGTAGATGTTCTCATGATGTATATAGATCACTTTATAATACTCATTATGTAATTGGCCAAGAGTTCGATAATGTACTAATGGTGATGGATAACATATTTAATTATAATAGTGAAGGTAAATTAGTCGGTAAAGAGCATCCAAATCCGGATTATATATATAGGCAATTGCTTTTCCAAGGATTAACACGAGTTCGAGAAAAGTTAGCGATAGTAGTTGTTAGAAATGATGAGTTATTTAGCAATATTCTAACAATTCTGAATTAATATAGGGAACAGCTAATAATGTGTAACGTATTACAATAACTTCAATCAATGAAATAAAAGCTTAAGTGGTTATTAGTGGTCTAAACAGTTAATCCTAGTAATATGAATTTGTATAATATATCGACTTTGCTTTATTTGCAAGGTCTTTTATTTTTATATAAACCACGTATTATTGTGTCGAATCTGGATGTCGAAACTTCTATTAAAAATATTCGCTTGTTCGATTTACAACTATTGACAGGCGCGATACAATAAAATAGAACATATGTTCAGGAACATAAGTTCTTGTAATGCGGAGGTGATGTCATGAAAACCTAGTAATACCAACGTGTTCAGACATGCGACTACAATGTAGCATAACAAGTATCCAAGAAATGGGATACCAAGAGGAACCAATGAAAGAATTAAGAAGCGACTACAGGCCTCAAGTCCATTACACCCAAGAACAAAAGACTAAGACGCCACATAAGGTGGAGCCGGAGCAGCCAATGCCAATCAAAGTCAAACCATACTTGCACCAGATTATCGGCTACAACTTAGCCTGCAGAATCCTCGGTATCTTTGAGGGAGGTGGTTAAGATCTCAAAAGAAGAAGCCAAATCAAAAGGCGTAGCACTTTTGATGGAATGAAATGGGCTGCGGCAAGACAATCACTACTATCGCAGTTTTAGGAAGAGCATACCTAAACAACAAGATAAAGCGAGCTCTCATCATAGCTCCTAAGTCCATCGTTGGAGTGTGGCAGGAGGAGTGCGTAAAATTCTCAAGTATTCCGTATCTACTACGAATCTTAACAGGAAGCAGCCTTCAGAAAGTGCAGCAACTGAAAACAATTTTCGGGGCTGGACTTCAAGTAGCAGTAGTCAACTACGACAGCGTACCACTAATCGAGGATGAGCTTCTTAAGTGGTCACCGGACTTCATCATAGCAGACGAGTCAACAAGGATTAAGAACCCAGGAGCCAAGACCAGCAAGGCAGTGCACCGAATTGCTAGGAAATGCAGATACAGGATGATCCTCACAGGGTCACCAGTAACTCGGAATCCACTGGACCTTTACTCACAGTACAAGATGCTGGATGAAAGCATCTTTGGAAGCTCCTTCTACGCATTCAAGAACCGGTATGCGACCCTTGGAACATTCCACCAACCTGTAGCTTATAAGAACATGCCAGAGCTCATAGAGAAGGCACACTCAATAGCCTACAGAGTAACAAAGGCGGACGCTCTGGACCTTCCAGAGACAATCGACGAGATACATCCCATAACACTCGAACCTAAATCACTAAGACAGTACAGAGAGTTTGTAAAGGACTCATACCTGGAATTATCCAAGGGCGAGGTAACAGCCACAAACATACTGACAAGGATCCTAAGGCTTCAGCAGATGACCGGAGGATTCATCAGGGCAGACGATGAAACAGAGAGATACGAGCAGGTATCAAGTGCCAAGCTTGAAGCTCTGGAAGATATCCTGGACTCAGTTCTAGAATCAGGAGAAAAGCTGGTTGTAATGGCCAGGTTCATCCCGGAGATAGAACAGATCAAAAAGCTCTTTGAAAACAGAATGGTCGGGCACGCTACTATCCACGGAAGTACAAGAGATAGGGCAGAAGAGATCCGGCGCTTCCAGGAGGACCCAGAATGCAGAGTCTTCTTGGGACAGATACAAACCGCGTCAATGGGGATAACCCTGACTGCAGCAAGCAACTGCGTCTTCTACAGTCTATCCTACAACTACGCAGACTACATTCAAGCAAAGGCCAGGATTCATAGGATTGGCCAGAAGAGCAAATGCGTGTACATTCACTTGATTGCTAAAGGAACTATCGACGAAACTGTACTTACTGCCCTCCAGAAGAAGGAGGATATCGCACACTCTATCGTGGACAACTGGAAGAACATCATCACATAAGGGGAGGGGAGGAACATAGAGAATGAGATTTTCAAACTATCTGACAAGCTAAAGGAGCTCAGAAGCGTAAAGAAGCAAGTGGAGGATGAACTAAAATTCATTAACAAAACAATCGATGAAACAGACCAGAGACTAACTGAACTAATGATTAGCAATGAGACACAGAGCTTCAATCGCAGCGGTACACTATTTTACCTTAACACCAAAATCTACGCATCCGCTGCTGGAGAGAAGAAAGAGGAGCTTTTTGAAGCCCTCAAGAAACAAGGGTATGGATCCCTTGTGGTTGAGACTGTCAACGCAAACAGTCTGTCTGCCTTCGTCAAAGAGCAGATATTAGAAAATGAGGATTTATTACCCAATTGGCTTGAAGGCAAAGTAAACGTATTCGAGAGGACCACAGTTGGGGTCAGGAAGGCTTAAAGCACCTGATGCAAAGAAACAAAGAAGCAAAGAAGCAAAGAAGCAAAGAAGCAAAGAAACGAAGAAAATAAGTGCATTGAAGCATTAATTATAGTGAGGAGGACATAAAGAATGAAAGAGAAAGAAAATGAAATCATGGTGCCAGTAACAAATGAGGGATTCCTGAAGCTAGTGGATGTAAACCTGGCAGATAACCTGAGTGAGGAGCTTGCAGGCATGGACCTGAGCTTTGAGAGAGTAAAGATACCTACAGGAGGATCAACAGTTTTTGAGATACCTGGTGATGATTCCAATGAAACAGTTACGGTTAGGTCCTTTAAGGCAGTCATCCTTTATCATCATCCAGTCCAGGCATTTTATAAGAGCAAGTATTCAGGAGGTAATCTTCCACCAGATTGTGGCAGCTATGATGGAATAAGTGGTCAAGGAGAACCAGGAGGAGCATGTTCATCTTGCCAGTACAATAAATTTGGAAGCGGAGAGAACGGCAGCAAAGCATGTAAAGAAAGGCGAAGGATATACCTTCTCACTGAAGGAAGCATACTTCCAGTGATCATAACTTTGCCAACAGGATCCATAAAGGAGTTCAACAGGTACGTCCTTAAACTCTATGGAAAGGGTCAGAAAACAGGAATGGTTGTTACTAAGTTCACTCTGAGAAAGGTCACAAACAGCGGAGGAATAGCTTATTCACAGGCTCAGTTCTCAGTTGATAGGAAGCTTACAGAAGAGGAGCTCAAAATAGTGGCGAAAGTTTCAGAGGATGTCAAATACCTTAGTGGCAAGATCAGCTACGAAGTTGATGGTGTCGACGATAATGAGAATCCATTCATAGACGTAGAAACAGGGGAGATTCTGGACAAATTCAGATAAGAGGAATTGTAACGGAGCAGGTTAGCTGCCTGCTCCTCCTATAAGGAGATAGCATGACAGACTACAAGTGTGTAAGGACACTGAAGGAATTAAAAGAATACATAGGAGACCGCATGATATTTTCCTTCGACATTGAGACCTCGCCTAATGATGAGCATAGAGGTGAGGAGCTTGCAGCTCTTGATCCCCACAAATCAAGCATCACCGGAGTGTCATTCAGTGTCAGCGAAGGAACTGGAATTTATGTGCCCCTTCGCCATGGTAGAGGAAACAACGTTACAAATATGCAGGATGTTGAATCCTATATTGCAAAAATACTGACGGACAAAAACAGGATAAAAATAGCGCATAACTTAGCCTTCGAAACAATGTTCTATTACCACCAAGGGACAGTGATCCAAGAGCCTTGCTACGATACCATAGCAGCTAGCCAGTTGACACTTAAGACAGAGACTGAGTTCAGAGAACTGAAGGACAGTGGACTTAAGAAACTGGTGCCAGAGATGTTTGGTATTGAGATGCCAAGCTTCGCTGATGTTACTGCAGGCAGGCACTTTGACGAGCTGGATCCAGATCACGATGAAACCATCAGTTATGCTTGTGCAGATTCAGACTACACTTTAAGGCTATACCACCTATTCAACGAGTGGTTCGATAAGTACATGCCAAGCCATAGATATATTGTGGAGAAGGTAGAATCGCCAACAGCAATCTTTGTCGGCATGATGAAGCATAACGGAATTCTGGTAGACATTGACCTGATGCTTGAGAAGAAGGCAGAGGCTGAAGAGAAGCTAAGCCAGTTGAGGCTAGAAATCTCGGATATGATCGGAGAGGTCAATCTAGGGCTTAATGCTGCAACGAAGGAGTTCAAGGACTTTCTGTACACGGAGCTGGAGCTCCCAGTTCTAAAGACCACTGAGAAGTTTAACGAGGCTGCAGACGACGAAGCTCTGATGCTCCTAGCAGACTGGAGCAAGGATAACAGACCGGAACTTGCACCACTATTTGATAAGACCATGGAGTTTAGGAAATGGGGAAAACTAAAGTCAACTTACATAGATGGCTACTTAACCCAGGTTAATGATGCCACCGGTAGGATACATCCTAACTTCTTTCAGTTAGGCACAGAGACAGGACGCTTCGCCAGCAGGAAACCTAACCTACAGAACATACCCAGAAAGGGCAATGACCGTGTGGGAGTGCGTAACTTCTTCAAGGCAGCTGATGGCTACAAGTTCTTGGACCTTGATTTTTCTCAGATTGAGCTAAGGGTCGGAGCATACTACTGCCGTGATGCTAAGATGCTTGAAACCTACAGTAATGGTGGAGACATTCACGCTCAAACTACATCGGTTATCTACAGCATACCGTTTGAGGAGGCTGTGGATACCGGACACAATGACTACAAGGAAAGACGAAGCATAGCCAAAAATTCTAATTTCGGAGTGTTTTATGGCCTTTATCCAAAGGGACTACAGCGTAACCTGCAGTTCAAAGCAGGGCTAATAAAGACCGAAGAAGAATGTGCCAAGATAATAAACAACCTGAAGTCAGGTTATCCTGGACTAACCAGGTGGCAGAATGACACAAAAAGAATGGCTAAGCACAAAAGATACAGTGAGACTGCCCTTGGCCGTAGAAGGTACCTAAAAGGCATCCTGAGTACTGAGTGGGGTGTCAGGTCCTATTGGGAGAGGTGCGCCTTAAACACGCCGATACAGGGCACAGCAGCAGATATACTTAAGCTCTCAATGAGTAGACTTATAGAAGGTCTAAACGAGAGACCTTACATCAGGCCGCTACTTACAATACACGACGAGCTTGTATTCGAAGTACCAGAGAATAAGGTACAAGAGGCATATAACTTCGTAAAAGACTGCATGGAGATAGTTCCTTTTGAGGGATTCGATGTGCCGATCGTAGCTGAAGGAGCCATAGGAGACCGATTTGGAAGCATGGAGGAGCTAGGATGATAGAACGTAAGAAATTCATAAAAGACCTTGAGAGCTACAAGTGTAGTATCCCAAAGCAAACATACAAAACCATAAGAGGACAAGCTCTTGCAGGAGACCTTGATGGAGCCATGAGAGGCTTACAGAAGGTCCTGGAGCGAGAAAGAACAATAGACATGGAGTTGATAAAATGGAACGCATAAATCTATACAATACGGAACACTACATAGATCCAACAGCATACGCTGCCCTGGTTAAGATTGAGAAGGAACGAAGATTCAAACCTGTGGTCTACATATGCTCACCATTCGCTGGCGATACTGCTACCAATGTTGAACGTGCCAGGAGATACAGCAGGTTCGCTGTGACTAAGGGTGTGATCCCAATAGCTCCTCACCTTCTGTTCCCTCAATTCATGGATGATAATCAACCTGAAGAAAGGGAAGATGCTCTCTTCATGGGAATAGTACTCCTTTCAAAGTGCAGGGAGATCTGGGTGTTTGGAAACAAACGCTCTCCCGGGATGGTGAAAGAGATTGAGAGAGCAGAACAAAAGAACATGAAGATCAGGTACTTCAATGATCTGTGTGAGGAGACAAACAGAATCGGTGAGAAGGTTGCAGGGGAGGGATACAATGGTCAATCAAGGGTTTTTAAGGGAAATATATAAAGGTTGTAAAGACGGGTATATAACACTGAATACTATCCCTGAAAAAGAAACTTTCTGGTTCAAGGTAAATGAGCTTGATAAGGCAGAGAAAAAAGCAGCAGAGCTTGGAAAGAAAACCAACACTTTCTTCGGAGTGAACCTACGAAAAAAGCAGCTTGGCTTAGGACTAAGAGGCAGTGATCATGATATCCATTCAGTTAATGTGCTCTATGCAGATATCGATGTAAAGGGAGCAGCTCATGCAGAGACTGCTCTCCCTGAAACTAGGGAAATTGCACTTCAGTTCATGGGTAGCCTTCCAGTGAAACCAAGCATAATTGTTTGGTCAGGAAATGGTATGCATGTATACTGGCTCCTCAATGAACCATTTATCATTAGTTCAAAGCAGGAAATGGAGCAGATCAAGGACATAGTTTCCAGCTGGGGTAAACACATCAATGAAAGAGCTAAGATCTTAGGGTGGAGAATCGATTCAGTATATGACATTGCAAGAATGCTAAGGTTTCCAGGAACACTAAATCACAAACTAGAGAATAAGACTGAATGCAAGGTCATAGAATCAAATGGAACAAGGTACAGTATCGATACCTTCAAGAAATACAGTTCAACACATAAGCCAGTTGAGGAACGAACATCAGTAAAAAGAACCTCCGAGGCTTCAGCAGAAAGGGTCACTGAGAAGTGTAGCTTCATAAGGCATTGCAGGGATAAAGCTAAAACCCTCCCAGAGCCATACTGGCATGCAATGATCAGCAACCTTTCGCTAACTAAAGATGGAGATGGAGTAGTTCACGAATACAGCAAGGACTATCCCAAATACGATAAGACTGAAACGGAGAAGAGAATCCGACGAGCACTGAAAGAAGATAAGCCACACACTTGCAGTTACGTACAAGAGACCCTAGGTTTCACCTGTAATCCAAAGTGCACAGTCAAAGCTCCCATAGTTCATGGTTCTCAGTCCATGGAGGAGCTGGTCAAAGAACTGGTTGCTAAAGAGAATGTAGACATAGACGAGGTGTTTTCAGAGCAGAATATTAAGGCTATGGCCTACGCTAAGAAAAGCCTACCTGCTGAGTATACGAAGTACAAGCAGAAACTAAAGAACAAGGTTAGCATCAGAGATTTTGAAAATGCACTCAAAGCTGCAAATAAAGAAGCAGGATTCGTAATGGATCCTGATGCTGACAAACCATTAAAACTTGATGGTATAGACCTAAGAGGAGCAATCCAACCACATGGATGGGATGTAACCTTGAAGAATGGTGTTAGAAAATATTCAACTACGAGCGGGGGGACAGTTGTATCAACAATATGTCCCTCGCCTATTGTCATCTCCAGGAAGTTTGAGAACATCGATGATAACTCTTCGAAGGTGGAGCTGGCATACTTTAACAACAGAAAATGGAAGCGAATAATAACTTCACCGTCCCAGGTCTTCAACAAGAATTCCATAATGAAATTTGCGGACAATGGCATACAAGTAAGCTCTGACTCATCAGGAGATCTTGTAAAGTATCTGTGGGATTATGACCTAAGGAATGCCGAAGGAATACCAATAACTAAGTCCATTTCTAGGATTGGTTGGTTTGATAAATGCAATCAATTCTATCCATTCGTAACAAAAGATGAAGTCATCTATGACAGCACCAGCAAGGAAGGAACAGACATAATGGCAGCTATGCACAAGGACGGCAGCTATGAGCTCTGGAAAGAGAACGTGCTAAAGGCGAGAGAGAACCCTATTGCTAGGTTTCTAATATCAGCATCTTTTGCATCACCATTACTTGAGCCACTGAAGCATAGGATCTTCTTTGTGCATATATGGCATGATTCAAAGAGTGGTAAGACTGCTGCAGTAAAGCTTGGCTTAAGTGTTTGGGGTGATCCAAAGGTGCTTCTGGCGAGTTTTAACGCTACATCAGTAGGTCTTGAGAGAATGGCAGGAGCGCTCAATAATCTACCCTTTGCCATCGATGAACTGCAAGTGCTGAATGATAGAAGAATATCAGCGGAGACAATAATCTATGGGCTATCCATGGGATTTGGTAGGTTAAGAGGAGCAAAAGAAGGTGGGCTTCAAGATAAAACCGAATGGAACAATATCGTAGTAACCACCGGTGAACAGCCTATTTCAAAGGAGAACTCCAACGATGGAGTCTTGTCCAGGGTCCTTGAACTTTATTCAAAACCTGTGGATGATGAAGACTTCGCTCATGAACTCCACATAATAAGCGAGAATAACTTCGGTTATGGTGGAGAGGAATATCTTCGCCACATTCTTTTGAATTATGGTAAAGGCAAGAACCAGCTAAAAGACGAATACACAAAGCTTCGAGATGACATTAGCTCATATTACCACCAGAAAGAAAAGAGTAAAGCAAATAGTCAGCTTGATAATGTGGCTGTAGTTTGCCTCGGTGATTATCTGTCATCAGTCGCAGTGTTTGGAATATCTATCGATGAAGCATGGAATCAAGCGGTCCTATTGGGATATGCTGCTCTCACTAACAATAGGCAACTGGAAAAAGTGGATACAATAGAGAGAGCTTGGGAGTATGTTGAAGGCTGGCTTGTGAGCAATACCGCCAGATTTACAAACGATACGCAAGTTACATATGGCATCTGCAACGGCTCAACTTACTACATAATTCCAGCATTTTTAAGGGCTGCGTTGGAGGAAGTAGGGTTCGATTACAGCAAAGTGATCAGAGGTTTTAAGGACAGAGGGTATATCACCACGCGCAAGGATGCAAAAGGGAACACCAGGATGCAGTATCAAAAAAGAATCAATGGAAAATCGTGCAAAGTCATTGAGATTCAATTGGATCCGAGTGAAGAAAATGCAGTTCCACTCATCGTAAAAACTGAAAAATAACCACAGAATGTTACCGTTGTTTCCTTTGTTTCCATGTTTTTCCGGACACATAAGTATATATATGTATGATTAGATAAAACGTACGTGTAATTTAATGTGCTCCTATACGAGGTGTGTGTACACATAAAATGAGGTAACAGAGGAAACATATATATAATAATAAAGGATAATTAATAATATATGTTAGAAAAACAGGTCGTGGCGAAAATCCTTAAATACCTTAAGTCTCAACCTAAATGCTTCTGTTGGAAGGAGCATGGTGGTATGTACGGAACTACTGGAATCCCTGACATCATCTGTTGTTACAGAGGAAACTTTGTGGCCTTTGAAGTTAAAACAGAGAAGGGAAGACTAACCAAACTGCAGTCAGTTTCTCTTGAAAAGATAAATGAGGCTGGCGGCAAAGCTTACAAAGTTACAAGTTTGGATGAAGTGAGAGCAATCTTGAAAAACTTGGAGGAATGCGAATGGATGTGAAAAAATATTTGAGTCAAGCGTACTTTCTGGACCAGAAGATCAACATGAAGCTGAGTCAGAAAGAAGAGTTGAAAGCTAGAACAATGCGAATAACATCAAGTCTTAGAGAAGATCGGGTAAGTTCGAGTAAACAGAAAAGTCCAATGGAGAATACCATTGTGAAGATGGTGATGCTTGAACAAGAAATAAATAGGGATATCGACAAGCTTTATGAACTAAAGAACGAGATGGAGTTATTCGTCCTAGAGATTGAAGATCCGCTTCATAGGGCAATAATTGACTTCAGGTATATCAAGAACAAACAATGGGATGAAATCTCAGAGTTGCTTGGATACCATGTAAGATGGATTTTGAAACTTCATAATCGAGCGTTGAGTGAGGCTGAGAAGGTGCTGGAGAAGCATATTCGTGTATCAAACACTGTGAATGCCATTCTTACTGAAAACGAGACAATGAGAAATAGT
Organism: Youngiibacter multivorans; assembly: GCF_017873395.1. GTDB lineage: Bacteria > Bacillota > Clostridia > Clostridiales > Clostridiaceae > Youngiibacter > Youngiibacter multivorans. Next base: position 37,875 of record NZ_JAGGKC010000027.1, read on the forward strand.
GTTTGAATAAAACTGGACACTAAGAGGACACTAAAAGACACCCCAAGCTGTGATAATATGTAATTGTGAAAGAATTTAAATAAGCCTTGAGAGTAATCTCAGGGCTTTATTTTTGGGGAAGAAGTCTCATTTGTGAGTTAACAAGCAAAACTGGACACTAAGAGGACACTAAAAGACACTCCAAGCTGTGATAATATGTAATTGTGAAAGAATTTAAATAAGCCTTGAGAGTAATCTCAGGGCTTTAACTTTAGGGAGGAAGCTGTATGCCAAGGAAAACAATGAAGCCCTGTAAGCAGCCTGGTTGTCCGCTGCTCACTGCAGGCAAGTACTGCGATGTTCATGCCAAGCAGTCTGCAGCAACCGTGCTAAGCTCAACAGACAAAGGCTATGATGGCAGGTGGCGTAAGGTTAAGAAGAAGTACCTTGAGTCACACCCTCTGTGTGTAAGGTGCATGCAGGTTGGGTCACTGACCAAGGCAACTGTGGTTGATCACATCATACCTCATCGAGGTGATATGATCCTCTTCTGGGATGAGACCAACTGGCAACCATTATGCACTCGGTGTCACAATCGAAAAACGCGAGTAGAAGATATGCATATTTTATACAAATACTGAAATCGTTACATGAGGGGTAGGGGGTTGAAAACCCTTGGGGCTCAATGGGTTTCGAACGCGCGTTCCCAACGCGTGAATTTTCGCGAAATTTCATAAGGGGGGTATCGCAAAATGGTGTTGGAATTAACCTTAAGCCTTGTGGTACAAGACATTTGAAATTTGAAGTTTTGCGTAATAGTTCAAGATAAAAACCCTATGTTAGGACGCTAAGGTGAGCTCAGAAGTGAGCCAACCGAGGCGTTTTTTGTTTCTGGTGAGGTGAAGAACATGACTGATGAAGAACGACAAAAGATAACTGAACTAAGGGTAAATGGCTTCGGATACAAGGCAATCGCAGCAGCAATGGGAATGAACCGGAACAATGTGCGAAGCTTCTGCCAGAGGCATGGCATTGGTGGCAGTTCGGTTGTTGTGACATTGAACCTTGAGGAACAGAAGAATTCATCCCTGATCTGCAGGCACTGCAATAAAAAGCTTACTCAGTCATCAACTGGGAGAAAGCGTAAGTTCTGCTCGGAAGTGTGTCGTCGGAACTGGTGGCAGCTCCACCCAGCGTACCGGAAGCCTAAGGAGACAGCATTCAAGAAGATAACCTGTGGCCACTGCGGAACTGAATTTGAGAGCTATGGAAGCTCTGACAGAAAGTACTGCAGCCATAACTGTTATATCAAATCTAGATTTTGGAGAGATGAGAATGGAGTTTAAGAAACTAAGAATAGATGAGCTAATACCAGCCAGTTACAATCCCAGGAAGAAGCTGAAGCCTGGTGACAGTGAGTTTGAAAAAATCAAGAATAGCATAAAGGAGTTCGGTTATGTTGACCCTGTGATAGTCAATAAAGACAGGACAGTCATTGGTGGCCATCAAAGGATCTCGGTTCTTAAGACTCTCGGAGTCGAGGAGATTGATTGCGTGGTCATCGACATAGATAAGACAAAGGAGAAGGCACTTAATGTAGCTTTGAATAAGGTATCAGGTTTCTGGGATGAGAGCCTACTCGCTGATCTTCTCAAGGACCTTGAAGGTCTCGATTATGATCTTAAGTTCACTGGATTCGATCCACCAGAGATAGATGAGCTGTTTACTAAGCTCCACGACAAAGATGTCAAAGATGATGACTATGATGTGACTAAGGCTCTGGAGGAAGCAACATTTGTTAAGCTTGGAGAGGTTTGGCAGTTAGGTAGGCATAGGATCATGTGTGGAGATGCCACCAAGCCAGAAGATGTAGCTAAGCTAATGGATGGGAAGACAGCGAACCTTGTAGTTACGGACCCGCCTTACAATATCTCTTACGAAGGCTCCAATGGACTGAAGATTGAGAACGACAGCATGCAGGACAAAGATTTCTTTGAATTCCTACTCTCCGCATTTAAGAACATGACTTCCCACCTTGAACCGGGTGGATCAGCATATGTATTCCATGCAGACACTGAAGGTTTGAATTTCAGAAAAGCTTTCATCGAAGCAGGATTTCATTTAAGCGGAGTATGTATATGGGCAAAGAACACATTCACATTAGGACGATCACCATATCAGTGGGGACATGAACCAGTCATCTATGGATGGACTAAAGGTGGTAAGCACCGGTGGTACAGCGACAGGTCACAGAGCACCATCTGGAATTATGATAAACCTAAGAAGAACGACATCCATTGCACTATGAAACCAATCCCACTTCTATGCTATCCAATTAAGAACAGCTCACAGGTCAATGGTATTGTCCTTGATACTTTCTCAGGTAGTGGAAGTACAATAATTGCTTGTGAGCAGACTGACCGTGTAGGGTACGGGATGGAGGTTGATCCCAAGTACGCATCAGTAACAATCAAGCGATTTATCGAGGCTACCGGATCAGATAATGAGGTGTTCCTCCTGAAGGATGGTAATAAGATCAAGTTCTCCGAAGTTGTAAAAGAACTGCCAGGTAAGTCATGAATTAACTTGCTATAACCTGTGTTTAGAGTGATATATACACTACCAAGAAAACACAGGAGGTATTGAAAATGGACAAGAAGGAAGTTATCAAGGCAGTTGAGGAGAAGCTGGGAACAAAGGCTAAGTACAAAGGAGCTCCAACCTTCAGCTACGAAATTACAGACGGGAAGACAACCTACACGATCACAAGATCCGGAGAGGTTCTTGATTCTAATGGGGTGGAGGGATTCCTTGAGAGCATACTGAACAGCGAATCAGGTGAGGATGAGATAACATTCACAGAGCGAGAGCTTATGGGTGAGAGTCCAGCAACTCAGAAGGGAGCAATTGTGATTAGTCTCCAAGGCCACACCGGAGCAACGATTCGGAACCTTATCAACATGCTCACCAGCAAGCAGAAGCTTCTGGCTCTTGCCCTGGGCCTTGACTGGCAGCCTGTTGGGGCCGGTGTTGCCGAAGAACTGGCAGAGGCCAAGGTAACGGATCTGAAGGAACTTGAAGCGAACCTGGAGCCTTTAGGGCCCCGTTTTAAGGGCTTCCAAATCAATCTAAGTGGGCCAGCTCCCATTGCAGAATTTAGCATGGATGGTATCAGCGAGGCTAAAGTCAAAGCACTGAGAGAAGTCTTAAAGGCTGCAGCGAACCAGGCCAGGCAACAGAAGTATGCTTCATACAAAGCCTCACAGGATGACAACCCAAAGTACGCACTGAGAGTATGGTTAATCAGGTTAGGGCTCAACGGCGCTGAGCACAAGGAAACTAGAGCAGCTATTCTTAAAGGCCTTGAAGGCAACTCAGCCTTTAGAGGAGTAGAACCAAAGATAGAGAAATAGACATAGAATAGATTGGAGCCTTCGGGCTCTTTTCTTATTGGAGGGAGGTGATTAACATGGCGACAAGAGGAAGAAAGCCCAAGCCAACTGCTATAAAGGTCCTGGAAGGAAATCCAGGAAAGCGAGCACTAAACGAATATGAACCAAAACCAGATAAGAAGATGCCCAAGTGTCCTGTGTGGCTTGATGCTGAAGCCAAGAAGGAATGGCGAAGGACAGGTAAGCTTCTTGAGACCATGGGAGTCCTCTCTGAAGTGGATATGGCAGCCTTCGCTGGATACTGTCAGGCCTATGCCAGGTGGAAGGAAGCAGAGGAGTTCATAACCAAGCATGGAACCATAGTAAAGACTCCTTCAGGCTATTGGCAGCAGGTACCACAGGTTTCAATAGCTCAGACTTACCTTAAGATAATGAATAGGTTCTGTGAGCAGTTTGGCCTTACTCCTTCAGCGAGGAGTAGAATCGTCACTGACAAGCCACTAGAGAGTGACGATCCAATGGAGCTCCTTCTTCTAAAGGGAGGTGCTGGAGATTGACATATGTGATCATTGAAAGAGAGTCCTATATTACAGGCTACACCAGAAATGGTGTGGCTTTTACTTTTGATAAGGCGGATTACGATAAGGTCAGAAAGCACAGCTGGCACCTATCAAAGAAGGGGTACATTTCAACCAAGAGAAAAGGTATGGTTGTTCCACTTCACAAGGTGATCCTTAAATATCCATCCTGGATGGAAGTGGATCATATCTCAAGGGACAGGCTAGACAACAGGAGAACCAACCTAAGAGTGTGTAGCCATCAGGAGAACTGCTTCAATCAGAGCCTCAAGAAGACAAACACCTCAGGGTACATTGGAGTAAGTAAGGCCAAGCGTGAGAATGCCTTTGAAGCATACATACATCTCTGTGGGAGGAAGTACCACATAGGGACCTTCGAAGATTCTAGGCTGGCAGCTAAGGTTAGGGACAATGCAGCATTAATGTTATTTGGTGAGTTTGCTTCTCTCAATTTTCCAAAAGAATGCGGTGAGATAACTGACTAACAAGAAAAGCGATCTGTTTGTCCCAACAAAGTTTATGCTGCCAACATCAACCTACATGTCTGAAAGGGCAGATCATACTGTAAGGTTCATTGAGAATCTGAGACACACAAAAGGTGAATGGTACAATCAGCCATTCAAGCTCCTCCCATGGCAGGAGACAATAATCAGGAACATATTTGGAATCATCAAGCCAAACGGATTCCGGCAGATAACAACTGCCTATGTTGAGATTGCCAAGAAGCAAGGTAAGACTGAACTAGGTGCTGCCATTGCCTTGTACATGTTAACAGCAGACGGAGAGCGAGGAGCAGAAATCTATAGCTGCGCTGCAGACAGAGCGCAGGCCAGCCTTATCTACAACGTGGCAGTAGATATGATCTCATTAAGTCCGGCTCTAAAGAAAAGACTGAAGGTCGTAGCTTCACAAAAGCGAATCGTGTATCCAGCAATGAACTCTTTCTATCAGGTGCTTTCAAGCGAAGCGTACTCAAAGCATGGAATCTCACCAACAGCGGTGCTCTTTGACGAGACACATGTAGCCAACAGGGAGATGATGAATGTCATGCTGCATGGTGCATCTGATGCAAGGAGGCAGCCAGTGAACTTCCTGATCACCACTGCAGGTAATGACTTCAACAGCATTGGCTATGAGCTTCATCAGAAAGCTATGGACATACTGGAAGGTCGAAAGGTGGATCATACATTCTATCCAACCATCTATGCTGCAGATGAAAATGACGACTGGACAAATCCTGAAGTTTGGAAGAAAGCAAATCCCAGCCTTGGGATAACAGTTCAAGAAGACAAGATCAAAATTGCCTGTGAAAATGCCAGGCAGAATGCTGCAGAGGAGAATCTTTTCAAACAGCTAAGACTGTGTATTTGGGTTAAGCAATCGGTCAGGTGGATGCAAATGCACCACTGGGATGAATGTGACTTTGAAGTTAAACCAGAAGAACTTGTTGGTCGTGAGTGTTTCGCTGGTCTAGACCTTTCAAGCTCCATAGACATAACAGCATTTGTTCTTGTGTTCCCACCAAGGACCGAAGGAGAGAAATACATAATACTGCCATATTTCTGGATCCCTGAGGATAACCTTCAGAACAGAGTAAGAAGGGACCATGTTCCCTATGACACCTGGGAGATGCAAGGATTCATAAAAACAACAGACGGGAATGTAGTCCATTATGGTTACATAGAAAACTTCATTGAGGAACTTGGTACAAAGTACAACATAAAGGAAATTGCCTTCGACAGATGGGGAGCAGTACAGATGGTCCAGAACCTTGAAGGCATGGGCTTTACTGTTGTTCCCTTTGGCCAAGGTTACAAGGACATGTCTCCCCCTACAAAGGAGCTAATGAAGCTGACACTAGAGAAGAAGATAGCTCATGGAGGTAATCCTGTGCTCCGCTGGATGATGGACAACATTTTTGTCAAGACAGATCCAGCCGGCAACATAAAGCCGGACAAGGAAAAAAGCACTGAAAAGATTGACGGAGCAGTTGCCCTGATCATGGCATTGGATAGGGCTATAAGAAACGAGATAAAGGGCAGCGTCTACGATGAGCGAGGGATACTCACTCTTTAAACTTATACATAAATCTCAAGATTAACTTGCTATATATAGCTTTTAGAGTGATATATGTAATAACGAGATAAGCGAGGAGGGATTATGTATGAAAAAAGGTGATTTCCTAATCACAAAGAATGGAAAGGCAGTCTGCAAAATCATTGGTAAATGGGGAAGTGACTTCATTCTTGAGAACATCAACGAAGAGAATCAAGATTTGATGCTGTATGGAGAGACAGAGCTTCAGAGCCTAATCGAAGAAGGTACATTCCGAAGAATGCACCCAATAGGAATCAAGGTACAGAACAGCAAAGCAGTTGAACTCTTGAAAGGACTTATCGAGATGGTTGAAGGAGACCTGGAGACAATTGGTAAGAAGGTCAACATCACTGCTCAGAAGTATGCAAGCAACATCCTTGAAGAACTAAGAAGTGCCTTGGAAGAGTTGGAGGAAGAAAGATGAGCGACAGGTTTTTCACTCAGACACGCTGCGATAGGTGCCATAAGGAACTTAAGGATGGAAGGACAATGTCAATTTTCAACACAGACTGCATTTGTACGGAATGTATGATTAAGGAGACTAAGGACAAGGACTACAAGAAGGCGGTGGAGGCTGAGAATGCTGAGATTAGGAAAGGTAACTTCAACTACGAAGGAATCCGAGGAGGAAAGCGCAATGGCTAAGGCTGTTTTCTTAAGGAAGTCGGTTGATATAACAGAGCTCAAGTCGAGGGCCACAAGGCCCTCTGAAGGCATACAGTATGTCATCGAAGAGATTGTAGAGCTGACCCAAGATGAATATGACAACTTTGCAGCTAACCTCTTGGACGATTATCTCTTCATCGAGCAGAACTTACATGCAATGTATGTGGACACTAATGGTGTTTACCATTGTATTTATGTAAAAGCAGAGGGAGCTAAGGAAGGGATCCTTATTGAAAGTGAGGGGTACAGCTACGCCAGATATGCTGCCTATCATTCAGAACCAGGCTTTCTAACAGACAAGATCAAGGAGCAAATTTTGGACATCAGAGATTCAGGTAAGTACAACCTATTTGATGTCTATGGTGTCCAGAAGGAAGCTTATATAAGCGGATACTACGAACTCGCAGTCTTTATGGATGAACATAAGAAGGAGTATGCGGAGTTTATACTATACGGAAAGAGATAGAATATAGTCTGGAGAATATGATTGTGCTATACTATTCTCAATCAGTAGAATAATATGTTTGGATTGGAGATACTATGGCTGAGTTACTAACTATTCAAAACTTAATTTTAAGTGGAGCAAGTCTATTTCTTGGAGCTCTACTCAGTTCATATTTTTCATGGTTATATTTTAAGAAGCAGAAGAGAGCAGAAATTCAAATTGATGAAGCAAAAGCTATCCACAACCAAATTTTCAAAGTTAATGCTCAATTTGCGGAAATCCATGATCTGCTAATAAAATACAAAAATTTTCACACCTCTAATAATCAAAAAACTGGCTTAATAAGTAAGGAAGAATTGCTTAACAGAATGAATGTACTTGCCAATGAATTATTTAATACAGGGAAACTGTTCAACTATGCAAAGTATATACTTAACGTTAACACAAAGGCAATTGCGAAACTTAATAATGACTGGGTAGCAATCTTCGAACAAGAGATTGAGAGTCAGCAAATTGAAATAGACCGTGTAGACAACATTTTGAATTTTATCAAGCAGGCTGAAGACATTTTGAATGATGAGAACTTAAGGATAATATATATTTCGAATTCCAATATTTATACATCCCTTCAAAAACTGAAATACATACTCAATGCCTATAAAGACACAAATAATAAGCGCAAACAAATACCTAAATGTGTAGAAAATGCATTAATAAAATTTGCTGCTTGGTTAGACTGAATAGCATCTCGAAAGAGGTGCTATTTTAAACGCCTACTTTACGGAAATGAATAGTAAAAATAATAAACAATATAATAAAAATAAAATTAAAATAATAAAAATAGTTGACAAGGTACGGGCATAATGTATAATGGAGTTGTAAGAAATAAATGAAGGGAAGTGTACTAAAATGACCAGCAAAGTTATCCAAGTCACCTTCACAGAATACGAGTTTCAGCACTTGACTAAAAAAGCTGATGAAGAAGGATTAACGTTATCCTTGTACATCAAGTCAAAAGTTCTGGATGATACTGAATTCAAGAACAGATTTGCGGATCTACTGAAAAGAGTAAATGGCATTCCAGATGGTACAAAATTTAATGTCAAAGCAGTATTTGGAATTGAATGGGCTGGCATAGACAAGGGCGTCAGGTTAGCACTGGGGAAAGCTTTCTATAACTACGTGGTTTCTGGAAAATTGCCAAAAATTGAAGAGATTCAGGGTAAAATAGGTTCGACTCAGTGGTACTTGTGCAAATAGTAACTATTAAGGTGAACAATTGTCTCTAAAGCGATGTTTTCTCTAATATATATGAAAAGGAGAGATTGCAATGAGTAAAGCTGAGGGAAAAGTTGGACCTTTCTTCTATATCGACGAAAATGTGATCAGTGACTCGAAAATATGGACTGAAGCAGATAACTATGGGGATTTTAAAGATTGGGGATCTCATAACGACTTCTGGAAAATAATATGCATAATTTATAAAGTGAATGATGAAGAGGAATATTCCAGAGTGCCTAGAGGCAGAGTCACTTACAACACAAAGACACGAGTTTTTCATATCTATTTGAATCCTGATATAAACAATGAGAGAGTGTTAACCTTGATTTTGGAAGAATATTGTTTGAAGGGATTCCAATACAAAATTGACGATACTGATTTACATTACAAGATATATACTCCTAGTGAATTTGATGAGTTAATGAATAACAGCGAGGAGGGATAGTGCAATGACTAAGGAACAAGAGCTTATGGACTACTTAGACATGAAGGTATTTAATCCTGTGTTGACTTCAAAGACTGCACCAAAGGAATTGAAGCGTGGTATTAATTTGACAATCATGCGGATGAAATCACTAACAGCTGAAAAGATGGTTCAGTATTTTTGGTCGGCAATAATTGGTACGGAAAGGAGTATTGGATTCGCGAAGCTTATGAAAGATGCAGAATTTATTAGGTTTGAAGATGTTCTAGAAGAGTTTAGGTTGAAATTCGATGACAAATGGTTAAAATCCTGATAATTTTGGAGGTGTTGGCTTTTTTATAATAATAAAATATACTTCTTGCATCTCGGAAGAGGTGCTTTTTTCATGCCATTTTTAGGAGGAGTTTCTAATGCAAATACCAATATTCGGAAGGTTATTCAGGTCAAGAGATAAGCCAATCGCAAATACATACTATGGCAGCAATTACAGCTTCTTCTTCGGAAGTACAAGCAGCGGAAAGACAGTAAACGAGAGGACAGCTATGCAGACAACAGCGGTATACGCATGTGTAAGGATCCTCGCGGAGACGATTGCCAGCTTGCCACTACATGTTTATGAGCACACTTCAAACGGTAAGGAGAAGGCCTTAGATCATAGGCTTTACAGAATCCTCCATGATGAACCGAATCCTGAGATGACTTCATTTGTGTTCAGAGAAACACTGATGAGCCATCTTTTACTTTGGGGCAATGCTTATGCACAGATCATTAGAGATGGTAGAGGGAATATGCTATCACTGTATCCGCTTCTCCCAGATCGCATAGTTGTCGACAGAAACTCCAATGGAGACCTGATCTACGAATACAGGAATGAATCAGGTTCAATCAAACTCAGACGCGAGGATGTGCTGCACATTCCAGGGCTTGGGTTTGACGGTCTAGTTGGCTATTCACCGATAGCCATGGCAAAGAGTGCTGTTGGTATGGCTATAGCAACTGAAGAGTATGGAGCTACTTTCTTTGCTAATGGAGCTAATCCAGGAGGAGTACTCGAGCATCCCGGTGTGGTTAAGGACCCGAAGCGAGTAAGGGATAGCTGGAACGCAGTCTATCAGGGCAGCAGCAATGCACATAGGGTTGCGGTCCTTGAAGAAGGAATGAAGTTCCAGAGCATAGGAATACCGCCTGAACAGGCACAGTTCCTGGAGACAAGGAGGTTTCAGACTGAGGAGATATGCAGGATATTTCGGGTACCTCCACATCTGGTGGCATCGCTTGATAGAGCTACATTCTCAAATATTGAAAATCAGTCGATTAGTTTCATAGACAACACAATAATTCCCTGGGTATCAAGGCTTGAGCAATCCATGCAAAAGGCCTTGTTTTCATATGATGACAAAAAGAAGTACTTCGTTAAGTTCAACCTAAACGGAAGGCTTCGAGGTGATGCTGCTTCCAGGGCAAGCTTCTACCAGACCATGCGACAGAACGGAATAATGTCAGCCAATGACATAAGAGAGCTGGAGGAGATGAACTTGATACCGGAGGAGCTTGGAGGCAACAAGTACATGGTAAATGCTGCAATGATGGATATGGCAAGTGTACCTAACCTAATGGAATTAGATGCTGAAGGAGGTGAGAAAGAAAATGAAAGTGAAGTTTTGGAACTTCATGGAAGGGAGCGAAAGCCGAACGCTATACCTTGAAGGAGCAATTTCAAGCGAAACTTGGTACGGGGATGAGGTGACGCCGAAGATGTTCAAATCAGAGTTAATGAACGGAAGTGGTGACATAACCGTATGGATCAACTCTCCAGGTGGCGACGTCTTTGCTGCAAGCCAGATTTACAACATGTTGAAGGAGTATCCAGGGAATGTGACAGTGAAAATTGACGGCCTTGCTGCAAGCGCAGCCTCAGTCATTGCGATGGCTGGAAGTAAGGTCATGATGTCCCCGGTCTCAATGCTCATGGCGCATAATCCAATGACCATGGCATTTGGAGATGCGTTGGAAATGGAGAAGGCTATTGCAATGTTGTCTGAAGTTAAAGAAAGTATTATCAATGCTTATGAGCTGAAGACAGGTTTATCAAGAACAAAGATATCTCACTTCATGGATGCTGAAACTTGGTTCAATGCAAAAAAAGCGGTAGAGCTTGGTTTCGCTGATGAAATTATGTATGAAAAGGACAGCCCAGAGTCACATACCATTGAAGGTGCTGTATTCAGCAAGATGACTGTACTTAACTCTTTGAAGGAGAAGTTTCCTGAGAAGGAAAAGGAAAAGAAAACTGCAATAGTTGAACTTGATAAGAGACTAAGTCTCTTGAAATATTAGGAGGATTTGAATGAATAAGATATTGGAACTAAGAGAGAAAAGAGCGAAAGCATGGGATACAGCGAAGGCATTCCTTGATGCAAAGAGAGGAAACGACGGACTTATTTCAGCAGAAGACACTGCAACCTACGACAAGATGGAAGCTGATGTTGTTAACCTTGGAAAGGAGATTGATAGACTTGAAAGGCAGCAGGCACTGGACCTTGAGCTTTCTAAGGCGGTCAATACCCCAATAACTATGAAGCCAAATGGTGGAATGGAGATGAAGACCGGAAGAGCAACTGATGAGTATAAAGCTGCTTTCTGGAAGGCTTTGAGAAGTAAGAACAGCTTTGATATCCAAAATGCGCTGCAGATAGGCACTGACAGCGAAGGTGGATACTTAGCACCGGACGAGTTTGAAAAGGTCCTTATACAGGCACTTGAAGAGGAGAATCTGTTCAGAAGCCTTGCAAAGATCATAAACACATCTTCAGGTGATAAGAAAATACCGATTGTCGCATCGAAGGGGACAGCGTCATGGGTTGAAGAAGAAGCGCCAATTCCTGAATCAGATGATTCCTTCGGACTTGTATCAATCGGGGCTTATAAACTAAGTACTATGATCAAGGTTTCCGAGGAACTGCTTAATGACAGTGTATTCAACCTTGAGGCATACATAGCAAAGGAGTTTGCAAGAAGGATAGGAGCCAAAGAAGAGGAAGCCTTTTGCGTAGGTGATGGTTCAGGAAAGCCAACAGGAATATTCAATGCAACTGGTGGAGCAACACTTGGTGTAACTGCAGCTGCAGCAACGGCAATTACAGCGGATGAGATAATTGACTTGATGTATAGTCTTAAATCGCCGTACAGAAAAAATGCAGTATTTGTCACGAATGATGCGACTGTTAAGGCCATAAGAAAATTGAAAGATGGCAACGGGCAATATATATGGCAACCATCGCTAGTTGCTGGAACTCCTGACACTATACTGAACAGACCTGTGAAGACTTCAGCTTATGTGCCTACCATAGCATCAACTGCAAAGACCATAGCCTTTGGCGATTTCGGATACTACTGGGTTGCTGATAGGCAGGGTAGATCCTTTCAGAGACTTAATGAGCTATATGCTGCTACAGGTCAGGTAGGATTTAAGGCAACTCAGAGGGTAGATGGAAAACTCATACTGCCTGAGGCCATAAAGGTCCTCCAGCAGAAAGCGTAGGTGAAGGAATATGAGTAACGTTAAGAATTACACCGAGCAGGGTGGAGAAAAGACAGTGATAGGAGGAGAGCTTGAAATCGTAACGGGTGGGAAGCTCTCTTTCTCTGGAAGTGAAATGAAGCCTGCAGTTTTGCAGGCTGACAGTGTAGCTTCCACTGTGGCTGGAGTGGTCGTTGATCTGAATGCATTAATAGCAAAACTTAAGGGTGCAGGTCTAATGCTTTCTGAGTGATTGTCTGGATTGGGGACTTAAAGTCTCGAGAATTATACTTCGTTAACAGATAGACAATCCTGTTATTCTCAAGATGCTTTATGATATGATTAGTTTTGGAATGGATTGTGCATAAATATTAATTGGGAGTGATGACGATTGGTTGGAAAAGATAAGACCAGAATATTGTTGACTTTGCCACTAGACTTAAAAGAAGAACTAAAGAAAGAAGCTGATAGCGTTAACAGAAGCTTGAATAATTATATTTTGACATTGCTGCTACAGAACAAAAAATGATGCTCAAGAGACCGGTAAGGTCTCTTTTTATATGCATAAAAGGTGGTGAGTGTGTTGGTTACGCTCGAAGAGGCAAAGCAGTTTTTGAAAATAGATGGAGATGAGGACAATGCACTCATCTCCTCTTTCATTAGTTCAAGTGAAGAAATATGTGAAAATATTCTAAGATTCCCACTGTCAGAGTTAACGGTTGTTCCTGAGTCAATTAGGCAGGCAGTTCTATACTGCATTGCTAACCTATACGAGAAGAGGGAAGATCTGAATATGAAGGAAGTCATCAATGTGATGATTGGTCTACTAAGCCCATACAGGAAAGATGGGTGGTAATCATGACCATTGGTGAAATGAGACATAGGATAACAATTCAGAGAGTCACAATATCAACGAATGAGAATGGGTACGAGGTAGAAACTCCTGAAGTAATTAAGGAAGTGTGGGCCAAGGTGGCGAACCTTCATGGGAAGGAATACTTTGCAGCTAAGGCAGTACAAGCTGATAATACAGTGAAGTTCACCATAAGGTATATGAGTGGGCTTGACCAGTCAATGCAGATCCATTTTCAAGGCAAGGTCTACAACATTACCGCCATCGATAACATCAAGTGTCGAAATGAGTATATCGAGATTCAGGCTAAGGAGGTAGACTCCAATGGCTAAAATCTCACTTGAAGGAATGCAGGAACTTATTGATAAGGTTAATAAGATTGGCGATATAGGTGAGGCCATTAAGAAAAGTGCCTTAAGTAAGGCTGGTGACCTTGTTAAGAACAGCATGGAAGGAAAAGCGCCTAGATCCAAGGATACAAAGAAGCATATGGCAGACAATATAAAGGTATCCAAGAAAGAGAAGGGTGACGGGATAGATTTTGTGAGCATTGGTCCAACCAAGGATGATGCATCAGAATTCTTCTATTCGAAGTTTACTGAATTTGGCACATCAAAGATTCCGGCTCAGCATTGGGCTGAAAAGTCACTTAAGGAAAACCAAAGTGAAATTAATAATGTGATAAGAGAGGAACTTGAAAGGGGGCTAAAGGAGTTTGAATAAAAAGATATTAGATGCTCTTACTCCTCTTGGAGTCACTGTGAAATTCCAGAAGCATTCAGGAGCAGCAAGCCAATACATTACATTCCATGAATACTTCCAAGTAGGTGAAGCATACGAAGACGATGAGGAAAGCCTGACAGGAAGATATTTACAGGTTGATATATGGTCAAAGATTGATTATGAAATCCTAGTAATTCAAGTGAAGAATCAGATGAAGAACGCTGGTTTTACTCGAATAGACGAAGCTGATCTCTATGAACCAGATACCAGGATTTACCATAAGGCGCTTAGATATTACTACCTAGAAGAAAGAGAGGGATAAAATGCCTAGACAAATAGGACTTAAAGATATTCACATCGCTACTGTAACAAAGGACGACGGCACTGGCGCAACATATGGAGTTCCAGAGAAGCTTGAGAGAGCGATTAGTGCTAAAATATCACCAAAAGTAAACTCAGAAAACATCTACTCTGATGATATTGTGGAGGACGTTATTTCAGCATTTGACAGTGTGGAAGTTGAGATAGAGCTGAACCAGCTTTCCTTGACAAGTAGAGCCACGCTCCAGGGAGCAAAGGTAGTTAAGGGTGTTCTCATTGAAAGTAAGGATGATATACCACCGACCATTGCCATGGGATTCAAATCAAAGAAGGCCAATGGGAAGTACAGGTTTGTATGGCTTCTAAAGGGTAAGTTCGAGCTGACATCTGATGAGTTTGACACTGAAGCAGGGAAGCCTGCACCTAAGAGCTCAAAGCTTAAGGGTGCGTTCTTTGCCAGGGACTTCGATGGTAACTATAGGTTCATTTCTGATGAGGACGAAGTTGGTGCGGATCCAACAATAATCTCTGGATGGTTCACAGGAGTTCCTGCAGAGCCTACTGAAACCCCGTAATTTCAGAAAATTATATGGCTCGAAGCTAGACTATCTTTTGTTATCATACTAATCATGTTAATTTATGATTATAATAGAAATATATGAACTCAAGGATTAGTAATATACGACGATGTTTTAATTCATAGTATAGCCTTGATTTGAGTTGATTAATGTTGTGCTAAGATAGCAAGGGGGCTACGTTAATTGCAAACACTAGAGTCATTAAAGAGTATATTTAAAGACAGGGTATTTAAAATTCCAGATTACCAGCGAGGATATGCCTGGCAAGAGAGACAATTAAAGGATTTCTGGGAAGATATTGTAAACCTTCCGGATGACAGATTTCACTATACTGGGTTATTGTCACTGAAACAAGTTGCAAAAAAAGACTATGAATCAAAGAATTGGACATCTGAAAGATGGCTAATCCAAGATAGAGCGTTTAGGCCATTCCATATTGTAGATGGACAGCAGCGACTCACTACATTTGTTATCTTTATTAATGAAATACTTAACTTAATAAAGTCGTTACCGGAAAATGCAGATAAGACCGATGAAAATATCTTTATTGGGACATTTTCACTGAAGCAAATAAAAGAAGAGTACCTAGTGGTTCAGATGCCTCCAAAGTATATTTTGAATACTTACAAGTTTGGCTATGAAGAGGACAATCCTAGTTTTAAATATCTTAGGCATAGGATTTTGGGGGAGCCTGATGGAGGCAGTATCACAGAAACTTTCTATACATTAAATCTGGAAAATGCAAAGCGGTTTTTTAAAGATAATCTGGCAAATTATTGTAAAACATATGGGATTTCAGAGCTTGAACTGCTTTTTAAAAAAGTAACTCAAAATCTAATGTTTAATATGCATGAAATTGGTGACGATTTTGACGTTTTTGTTGCATTCGAAACAATGAATAATCGTGGTAAAAAACTCTCAAATCTTGAGCTTCTCAAGAATAGATTAATATATTTGACCACGCTTTACGAGCCGTATGAAATTACGGATGATGAAAGGGCGGTTCTACGAGACGATATTAATAATGCATGGAAGGATGTTTATTATCAGCTGGGAAGAAATAAGCAAAAACCCCTTTCAGACGATGATTTCCTAACTGCACATTGGATTATGTATTTTCAGTATACAAGGCAAAAGGGAGATGACTATATTAAATATCTTCTTGAAGAAAAGTTCTCTCCACAAAATATTTTCAATAAGACTGAAGTTAAGTTGGATTCAATTACAACCATAACAGAAGTAAGAGATCAAGTTGGTGAGGAAGAAATAGAAGAAAATGGTATTGATGATAAGCCGATTTTTCAATCGAAACTTTCCCCGAAAGAAATCTCGGATTATGTGAAGAGCCTTCAGTCAGCAGCAGTACACTGGTATAATTCATTTAATCCACTAAATAATTCAGAACTCACTGCAACTGAACAACTTTGGCTTGATAGACTTAACAGAATTGGAATTGCCTATTTTAGGCCCCTTGTTGTTGCATCATATCTCAGATCGGATATCAATTCTCGAAGCAGGGTGAAGCTATTCAAGGAGATTGAGAGATTCATATTCATAGCTTTTAGGTTAGGCCGAGCATTTTCTTCTTATAGAAATAGTGAATACTATAGGCTTACTAAACTACTTCGTAGTGGAAATGTAACCATTGACTACATATGCAATACTCTACGTAGTCGTGTTGAAGACTGGATGAGTCCGGCAACTGCATTTGATACGCAATCGTTCAAGACCTATATTGCTAGAAACTATAAGAACGGCGGTGGTGGTTTTTATTGGTGGAATGGGCTGCATTACTTTCTTTATGAGTATGAGCAAGAAAAGGTTAGGCAAAACGGCAATCCCAAAATTGACTGGACCTTATTTGTGAAAAGTGAGAAAGACAAAGTATCAATTGAACATGTATATCCGCAAACTGCTGATAATCCATATTGGAATAAAGCATTTAAAAAATATAATGCACAGCAAAAGGTTTATCTGACTGGTTCATTGGGGAATCTATTGCCATTGTCGAGCAGTAAGAACTCTAGTCTTCAAAATGATAGTTTTCCTGACAAGAAGTCACCAAAGGGAAAATCACACAAAGGCTATACAGATGGCTCTCACAGTGAAATTGAAGTAGCTGCTTATAAGGATTGGGATGCTAATGCCGTTTTAGAGCGTGGGTTGCTCTTGCTTGATTTTATGGAAAAAAGATGGGATATTAAATTCACTTCTAATGAGGACAAGAAAGATGTGTTGTTCCTTAACTTCATAAAATAAAAAAATACATACGATATGAATAATGAAAGGATTTGCGATAAGTAAGTCCTTTTTTCTTTGGGAAAATCAGAAGGAGGATACGAATTGAAAGGCAAAGAGTTGAAGGACAAGGGTATCAAGTTTACCCTTAATGAAAAGGATTATGAGCTTAAATTTAATTTGAACACATTCTGCGAGCTGGAGGACATATATGGAGACCTGAACAAAGCTTTTGAAGATCTTCAGAGGATGAAGATCAAGGCTGTGAGAGCCCTGGTATATGCTGCAGTTAAGGTTGAGGATGATTCGGTAACTTTGAAAAGCGTTGGTTCACTTCTAGGCTTAGATGATCTTGAAAGGCTCGGAACAGTAATTAATAAAGCTTTAAGCATAGCAATGCCTGAGGTTGATGAAACCTCGGGGGAAGTGAAAGCCACTCAGGTTCCATAGATTGGAGTTGGGAGTGGCTTTACTATTTGGGGACTGTGATCCTCAAGATGACAGAGGAGCAGTTCTGGAAAAGTACTCCACGTAAGCTACATGGGCTGTTCAGAATCTACAAGGCAGTAAATGGCATTGATGACAACAGCGTCGACACAATTGACAATATTCCATTGTAAAGGAGGTGGTAAATTTGGCTGGAGGAAGCAGTACAGTAGTAGCAAGAATAGGACTTGATGATACAGGATTCCAGGAAGGAGTCAATAAGATCCAGAGAAGCCTTAAGCTTGTGCAGAGCGAATTTACCGCAGCCAGTGCAAAGCTTGGTGACTTCGGGAAATCAGCTGAAGGATTGAAGCTTAAGGCTGACAGCCTGAATCAGCAGATTGAGATACAGAAGGGAAAGGTCGAAGCGCTCTCTAAGAGTTACCAGGAAAGTGTAGAGAAAAAAGGTGAGGACACCAAGGCTTCTGAAAACCTGAAGATTAAGCTTAACTATGCCAATGCTGAACTCAGCAAGATGCAGCAAGAACTGAAAGATACATCGGAGGAGCTAAAGAAGAAAACCTCTGTCTGGAACACTTTGTCTGAAGCCTTGGATAAAGCCGGCGATAAGATGAAGGCTGTCGGTGAGAAGATGCAGTCAGTAGGTAAAAACCTATCAACTGCTGTGTCTTTACCAATCCTCGGCATAGGAACCGCTGCTACAAAGATGGCTATGGATGCAATAGAATCAGAGAACCTCTTTGAAGTATCTATGGGTGGACTTGCAGGAGAGGCTAGAGGCTGGTCCGAAGAGATGTCCAAGGCGCTTGGCCTTAATGCATACAATGTAAGGAGCAATGTGGCTACCTACAACGCTATGCTGACATCTATGGGTCTTGCATCAGATGAATCGTTAGGAATGTCAGAAGGCTTGACTAAGCTGGCCTATGATATGGCATCCTTTTACAACCTTAGTCCTGATGAAGCTTTCAATAAGCTAAGAGCTGGTATTTCTGGTGAGGCAGAGCCGCTTAAGGCGCTTGGAATACTCGTTAATGACAACACAATAAAGACCTATGCATATACCCATGGAATAGCAAAGCAAGGTGAAGAACTCACCGAAGCTCAGAAGGTTCAAGCTAGGTATGGTGTGATCCTCGATTCAACCAAGAATGCCCAGGGAGACCTGGCTAGAACTATGGACAGCCCAACTAATAAGATAAGAGCAATGAAGGAACAGGCTGAGCTAATAGGAATTCAGTTCGGTCAAATACTCATACCGATACTTGAAAGCCTGATCGGCATAGTCAAACCGCTCATGGACAGTTTCCAGGGTCTCTCAAAGGAACAACAGGAGATGATTGTGAAGGTTGCCCTTGTTGCTGCCGCTGTGGGGCCAGTGATCCTTGTCATAGGTAAGGTAGTATCAATCGTTGGCGCGGCAGTGTCGGCCTTCAGTGCAGTTTCTGGGGCAATATCTGCAGCAGGAGGAGTCATAGCAATAATAACCGGGCCAATAGGAATTGCTGTTGCTGCAATCGGCGGACTCATAGCAGTGGGTGTGCTTTTGTATAAGAATTGGGACATCGTTAAAGCCACTGGAATCAGTGTCTGGAATGGAGTAACTAACACAGTATC
>NZ_JAGGKC010000028.1 GCF_017873395.1 Youngiibacter multivorans
GGAGTCCCATATCCTAACTTTTGCTCCAAAATAGGTATAACAATAGCAAAATCGACGAACCTTAAGTTAAGATTCGTCGATTTGTCTACAGTCTGACAATAAAGAGGGAAGCGTAAGCTTCCCTCTTTATTGCGTCTTATGAGCATCCTGTGGTTGATCCGCAGTCAAGGCATACCTTGCATGTGCCGTTTCTTACCATCCTTGTGCTTGAGCAGTTCGGACATACTGAATCATAGAGCTTTTCGCCGTTCTTTTCAGCATCCTTTATGACAGTCTGAGTTTCAAGTTTAAGAAGCGGCTTGCCATTTTCCTTCTTTGAACTCTCCTCGCTCTTCATCACTATCCTCGCCACGTTCTTCACTGGTCTGTTGATGAGGTCCTCCGCTTCAGGCTTGACCTGGACTCTGGTGAAGTCACCGAGCTCAAGGTCGATGACCTTGGATATCAGGTCTGATATTGAAGTCACGTTCTTGATGTAGGGATGCTTTGATACGAAACCATATGGCTCGTACTTCTGACCTCTCAGCATCTTCGAGATATCCTTCGGCGGTATGTGGTACTGGAGCATAACTGAGATAGTCTTTGAGAGAGAATTAAGGAGTCCTGTTATAAGAGTTCCTTCTCTGTCTGTGGTTATGTATATCTCCGAAATCTCGCCACGTTCGTTTCTGTTTACAGTTGTGTATATCTTGACATCCTCAATCTGGGCAGGGTGAGTATGTCCGGCCCTTATCCCTGTCATCTTTTCCCTTACTGATGACTGAGCTGGCTTTGATTCCTTCTTCTGAGCCTCTTTTGCGAACTGGAGCAGCGCGTCGTAAGTCAGGCTTTCGAGATTAAGGTTCCTGACCTCAGCATCAAGCCTGGTATTGAGAGGCTGTGCATACTTTGAGCCGTCCCTGTAGAGCGATATTCCCTTAACACCTGTCTTCCATGACAGAACTACAACATCCTTGAAATCCTCCACGGTGGCTTCCCTCGGAAGGTTGACTGTCTTTGATATTGCGCCTGAAACCAGAGGAGTAAGCGCTGCTACCATAAGTACGTGACCCATATGGTGTATGTATCTCTTTCCTGTTCCGCAGGTATTGGCAGTATCGAAAATCTGGTAATGCTCCTCCTTGAGGTGCGGAGCTCCTTCAATCTTTCCATCCTTTACCATGCCGTTTTCCTCAGCCCCGATATAAGCCATTATTTCTTCAATCTCTTCAGGCGAATATCCCAGGTTTTTGAGGGCAACTGAGATTATGGGGTTCGCGATGGTCATGAAACCTCCGCCAACAAGCTTCTTGTATACGACATGTGAGAAGAAGGGTTCAAGGCTTGTTGCCGCGCAGTCCATGGCAAAGGAAATCGTTCCTGTAGGGGCTATTACGGATACCTGGGCATTCCTGTATCCATGAGCCTCTCCGAGGTCCAGAGCATCCATCCATACTGACTTGAGAGTCTCTGACAATCCTTCCTGGCCAAGAGCCTCTAGCTTCTCATGGTCAACGGAGTAGGGGATGTAGTGGAGTCCTTCGTACTCGCTGTCAATTGCTCCTGCGACCCTTGCGTGATTCCTGATTACCCTCAGCATATAAGGCCTGTTCAGCTCGAACTTCTCGAAAGGACCTGCCTTTTCAGCCATCATTGCACTTACAGCGTAGCTCTTGCCTGTTATCATGCCTGTCAGGGCTGCGGCAAGTGTCCTTGCCTCATCCGAGTCGTAGGGCATTCCAAGGGCCATGAGGAGGGATGCAAGGTTAGCGATGCCAAGGCCTGTTGTCCTGAACATGTATGTCTTCCTTGCTATATCCTCGGTGGGGAACTGTCCCCACTGGATCGACCCTTCTAGGAGAAGCTGGGAAAGACCTATGATATGCGAATAGCCTTCCACATCAAACTGGTTTGTATCAGGGTTATAGAACTTGTACAGGTTGATCGATGCAAGGTTGCAGCTCGTGTCATCAAGGAATGCATATTCACCGCATGGATTTGTTGAATTGAGCCTGTTATGGTGTGCACCGATTTCTCCGTCCTCACCTGCAGGGCATGTATGCCATGCATTGAAGGTATCGGTGAACTGAGGTGCCGGATCAGCAGATTTCCATGCAGCTTCATTGAATTTATCCCACAGGTCCCTGACCTTCACGTTCCTGTTGACCCTCTCGTCCATTCTGCCGCGGAGAGTGATTTCCTGGTCAGGGTCGTTCTTAAGGGCCATAACCTTGTCCATGAATTCATCAGTAAGCCTTACTGAGTTATTGGAATTCTGGCCGGATACTGTCTCATAGGCTTCTCCATCCATATCGGCATCATAGCCCATCTTCGCCAGAGCCCTTACCTTATCCTCTTCCTTTGCCTTCCACATTATGAAGGTTTCAATCTCAGGATGGTCAATGTCGAGACATACCATCTTTGCGGCCCTTCTTGTAGTTCCGCCTGACTTGATCGCTCCGGCATTCCTGTCGAGACCCTTGAGGAAGCTCATTAGACCTGAAGATACTCCGCCACCTGAGAGCTTTTCGCCTACGCCTCTAATGGCTGAGAAGTTGGTTCCTGTTCCTGAACCGCCCTTGAACAGCTTGGTTTCGGTCACGTACTGCTCTGAAATCGAATGGCTTCCCAGAAGCTTGTCTTCAACCGACAGGATGAAGCAGGCGGATGCCTGTGTCCTGGAATACCCGTCCTCCGACAGCACTACCTTCCTCTGGATGGGATCGAAGTAGAACAGGTCGTTCTTGCCTCCTGATATGCCATAGCTCTGCTTGAGTCCTGTATTGAACCACTGTGGTGAGTTTGGTGCGTACATCTGGTTAAGGAGGCCGTAGACCATCTCATCATAGAATATGCTCCTGTCCTCGTCAGTGTCTATAAGACCGTCATCTATGAGTGCGTCAGCCCAGAAGCTTACCATCCTGTGAGCTACCTGCTTCATTGAGTTTTCATAGCCCAGTTCACCAGGAACTCCGGCTTTCCTGAAATACTTGGATGCTATTATGTCGACTGCATTCTGAGAATAAAAGGTAGGGAACTCAAGGTCCCTCATCTCTGTTAATATCCTTCCGGACTTGTAGTCCTTGAGGAGAACATCCCTCTTTTCCCAGTCGAACAGGTCATAAACCGTTTTTTCTTTATTATTCTCAAGCTCTTTAGTATAATAACGCTTGAACAGTTGTTTTAGTTTGCTCATTTCGTACCTCCTTGATTTGACTCGATAGTAACAGTATAATACTACATATAGTCACAAGCAAGCTGTAAACACACTACATATTGATTTACATTATGAACAAACAGTAAACCTGAAAACGTCCTGAGACGTTCGGAACCAAGAGGAGCAGTACAGTTGATAAGAGCTTTGGGAGAAAAGGTGCCTCGTGTCAATGAGGATTCATTCATCGCTGAGAATGCTATGGTCGTCGGCGACGTAAAGTTGGGCAGAGGAGTCTCGGTCTGGTATGGGTCTGTCCTGAGGGGAGACACAGGTCCGATTACCATAGGAGAAATGAGCAACATACAGGACCTGACGCTCATCCATGTAAGCATGGGAGGACATACTGACATCGGGAGCAACGTATCCATAGGGCACAAGTGCACCATACATGGCTGCACGATAATGGACGATACCCTTGTAGGAATGGACTCAATTGTACTGGACAGGGCTGTAATAGGCAGGTTCTGCATCATAGGCGCAGGAAGCCTGGTCACAAAGGGAACGGTGATACCTGATAAGGAGGTATGGGTCGGAAGACCGGCAAGGTTCCTCAGAAAATGCGAAGACAAGGATATCGAATATATACTGCATGCAGCGGAACACTACAGAGAGTTTTCTGCCATGCACAAGGGAGACGAAAAATGATAAAATTCGGAGATTTCAATGAACTGGCCGTCAAGAGAGCGGCGTCCTTCGGTCTTTACCTGGATGCCGGGACAGGGAACTCATCAGACGACATTCTGCTGCCAACTGGCAGCATCACTGGCGACAAGCCTGCCATAGGTGAATTGGTAAGGGTATTCATCTATAAGGACTCAAAGGACAGACTTATAGCGACCATGAAGACACCGCTGGCAAAAGTCAATGAACTGGCTTACCTTAAGGTTACCGGAGTGTCAGATTTTGGAGCCTTCTTGGACTTCGGGCTTGAGAGAGACATTCTCGTACCGAAGAGAGAGCAGAAGTATCCCATGCTCAAGGAAAGCAGCTATCTCGTATTCCTGTATGAGGATAAGACAGGAAGGCTTGCGGCAAGTACTGAGGTTGACAGATACCTTGAAAATGCTGAAGAGGGAACCTACAAGATGGGTGACGAGGTAAGGGGAGTTGTCTACGGCAAGCAGACCAACGATTCACTTATGGTAGCCCTTGACAACAAGTACAGGGCAGTTGTGCTGAAGACAGAGTACTTCACAAGGATACTTCCGGGAGAAATCGTGGAAGGCACAGTAAAGAAACTATATGAGGATGGAAGAATAGGCTTCACCCCGAGGAAGAAGATGGTTGAGGCAAAGGAAGAGCTTTCTGATAAGATCATGTCATACATCAAGTTTCATGGCGGATCCATGCCATACAACGACAAATCAACACCTGAGGAGATTAGTTCTGCATTTGCCAGCAGCAAGAACTATTTCAAGATTGCCCTTGGCAACTTGATGAAGAAGGGACTAATCGAGCAGGACGAAAATGGAACGCATCTTAAGGAGAAATAGCATGGATTTTGTATTCGAGAAGACACCCGACAGGGAAGCAAGGTTAAGGACTGCCAGGCTGTTCGTAAAGAGCCAGCTTGGGAAGGAGAAAGACCTTGTAGCAAATCTTTCCAACATAAGCGCAATACTTAAGGAATCGATGGACGACCTCAACTGGGCAGGCTTCTACATGATGAGGGAAGGGGAGCTGGTGCTCGGGCCTTTCCAGGGTAAGCCCGCCTGCGTGAGGATCAAGCCAGGTGAAGGTGTATGCGGAACTGCTGTGGCAGAGAGAAAGCCAATGCTCGTGGATGATGTGCATGCTGTAGAAAACCATATAGCATGCGATTCCGCGTCAAGATCCGAGCTTGTGGTACCTATATACTCCAATGGAGAGGTCTTCGGGGTCATCGACCTTGACAGCCCGAGTCTCGCAAGATTCACTGAACTTGAACAGCGCTATGTAGAGGAAATTGCTGAACTTATAGGAAGCTCCCTATAATAGGTGAATACTTCAGATTGAAATGAGTTTAAGTTGGACATAATTGTCTGATGATGAAGATTTTGATAAAAAATGGGCAGCTGCCGGTTAATCCGGCTGCTGCCCATTTCATTGCATTAAGTTCTTTTAGTGTCTTTGACCTGATGTCTGTTAGTCGTCGTCAGCTCCACCCAATCGTCTGAATAGCTTTATAATCTCATTGACGATAAGAGGTATGAGAGACAGGCAGACGACAAGCACCCAGTCTCCGAATGGCAGGTTGTGGACCTTGAAGGCCGCTGCCAGCGGTGGTATCGATATTACTCCAAGCTGGAGCAGTATGCCTACGAATATGGATCCTATGAGATACTTGTTGGTGAACAGGCCTACCTGAATTATCGATTTTGTAGCGCTCCTCATGCTGAGTGCATAGAACAGCTGAGTAGTTGAAAGAACTACGAACGCCATTGTCCTTGCATACATCAGCACATCCTCTGAGGCTGTCGCGGAATCCCATATGGATACTCCTCGCTCTCTCAGTCCGAAATAGAATGCGAACAGTGTCAGAGATCCAATTAGTATACCGCCTATAAGGGCTCTTACTGCGGCTCCGCCTGCGAAGAAGCTTTCCTTCGGATCTCTCGGCTTCTTCTTCATAACGTCATGGTCGCCTGGATCAACTCCAAGCGATATAGCTGGAAGAGTATCAGTGACCAGGTTGACCCAGAGTATCTGAGTCGGAAGCAAAGGTATCGCAAACGAGAAGAGGACTGATACGAATATGGCTACAATTTCTCCAAGGTTGCAGGAGAGGAGGAATATGACTGCCTTCTTGATGTTGTTGTAGATGTTCCTGCCTTCCTCTATGGCTGCGACTATGGTGGTGAAATTATCGTCAGTAAGAATCATGTCAGCCGCTCCCTTGGAGACGTCAGTGCCAGTGATTCCCATTGCAACACCAATGTCAGCATGCTTGAGCGACGGTGCGTCGTTGACTCCGTCACCAGTCATGGAAACAATGTTTCCTTTAGCCTTATAAGCCTTTACTATCTTTACCTTGTGCTCAGGGGAGACTCTCGCGAATACCCTGTAGTTGTTTATATTTTCTGCAAAAGTCACTTCGTCCAGCTCTTCGATCTCGGCACCGGTAAGCGCCTGATCAAGCTTCTCGGCTATTCCAAGTTCCCTGGCTATTGCTACGGCAGTGTTCTTGTGGTCGCCAGTTATCATTATGCTGGTTATTCCGGCACCCTTGGCTGCAGCTATTGAATCCTTAACCTCAAGCCTTGGAGGATCTATCATCCCGACGAAACCAAGGACTGTGAGTTCCTTTTCCATCTCTTCAGGCTCGATCATGCTGTCTACATCCTTAAATGCAACTCCAAGTACCCTGAGGGCCTGGTTAGACATGCTCTCGCTTTCTTTGAGGATCTGATACTTTATCTCGTCAGTAAGCGGTCTTACCTTGCCATCAACGAGTATACTCGTTGAGATTTTAAGTATGTTGTCTATTGCACCCTTTGTATGAACCCTGAAGCCGTCGCCTTCTTTGTTGAGAGTGGACATTAGCTTCCTGTCTGAATCGAAAGGCTTCTCATTTACTCTTGTGAACTCGGAATTCAATGGTTCCTTGTACATGTTGTGCCTGTTTCCGAGAATAATAAGGGCAACCTCTGTGGGATCTCCTGTCGATTCCTTTCCATCGCTTGTAGCATCAGAACAAAGGACGAAGGACCTTATCAGTTCTCTGGCATCCTCTCCAGCCTGCAGTTCTTCACCCTCCCTGTCGAGGCTGACAAGATTGTCAAGAGTATAGTGTTTGACTACGGTCATCTTGTTCTGTGTAAGTGTTCCGGTCTTGTCCGAGCAGATTATGTTTACCGAGCCTAAAGTCTCGACTGCAGGCAGCTTCCTGACTATTGCGTTTATCTTGGACATCCTTGTGACGCCAAGGGCAAGTACTATTGCCACGATCGCAGGAAGTCCTTCAGGGATTGCTGCGACAGCAAGGCTTATTGCTGTAAGGAACATGTCAAGCACCGGTCTCTTCTGGACTATTCCAACGAGGAACATAATGGCAGTGATTCCGAGAGCAAGCTTTCCAAGGGTTTTTCCAAGCTCATCCAGCCTTACCTGGAGGGGAGTCATGCTTTCCTCGTCTTCATTGAGGCTCTTGGCGATGCTTCCTATTATTGTGTTCATTCCGGTATGTACGACTAAGCCTTCGCCTCTTCCGTAGGTCGCAAGAGTTGACATGAAGGCCATGTTATTCTGGTCTCCAAGGGGAACTGATTCACCCTGAAGGATCTTCGAGGCATCCTTGTCGGTAGGCACTGATTCGCCTGTAAGCGCTGATTCTTCAATCTGAAGATTCTTGCTCTGAATAAGCCTCAGGTCTGCAGGAACATACCTGCCCGCATCGAGTATGACAATGTCTCCGGGCACAAGCTCGGTTGAATTGATTTCAACCTCCTTGCCGTTACGCCTTACGATGGACCGTGGTGTCGTAAGCTTGTTGAGTGCCTCGATGGCCTTCTCGGCCTTGGCTTCCTGGATGACTCCTATGGCAGCGTTAAGCACAACTACTGCGAGAATGATAATTGCATCCGCATACTCGTGGACAAGTACTGTCACGACAGCAGCAGCGAGTAAAACGTAGATAAGCGCATCCTGGAGCTGTCCGAAAAACAGCGAGATCAGCGACTTCTTCTTCTTTCCTTCCAGCCTGTTGGGGCCGAACTTTTCCTGTCTCTCCGAAACTTCCGCATCTGACAGCCCGAGGGCTGCATTTGTCTGAAGCTCGTTAAGCGCATCTTCATGTGATTTTGAATACCACAAATTGATTCACCTCTCAAAAATATTTAGACAATAACAAAGTTAGTTTACCAAATCTCAGGGATTAATTCCACATAAACCGTCAGAGTGCGCGGTAATCATTCCTCTTCAAGCTCCCTGATGAATGTTGCGAACGAAGCATCCGATGGCATCCTCAGGTCTCCTCTCGGAGAAAGGGCTATGGTACCAACCTTCGGACCGTCAGGCATGGCTGACCGCTTGAACTGCTGAGTGAAGAACCTTCTCAGGAAGAACTTCAGCCATTTCCTTATTTCATCACTTCCGTAGGTACCCTTGAAAGCATGCTCTGCCATGAACAGTATCTTATCGACCGTCGCCCCGTACCTCATAAGGTGATAAAGGAAGAAGTCATGGAGCTCATAAGGTCCGATGATATCCTCGGTCTTCTGTGATATCTCGCCGTTTTCATTCTTTGGAAGCAGCTCAGGACTGACCGGTGTATCAAGGATGTCCAGGAGTATTTCAGATATCCTGCCGGTAAATTCATGCTCTGCCGCATACCTCACCAGGTATCTCACCAGGGTCTTCGGAATTGATGAATTCACCCCATACATGGACATCTGGTCACCGTTGTAGGTGCACCATCCCATGGCAAGCTCAGACAGGTCGCCTGTGCCTACGAGAATTCCATATTCCTTGTTGGCTATATCCATGAGGATCTGAGTCCTCTCCCTGGCCTGCACGTTCTCATAGGTCACATCATGGACAGAAGGGTCATGGCCAATATCTTTGAAATGCAGGAGACATGCTTCCCTTATGTCGATTTCCCTGAAGGTCGTACCAAGCTCCCTGCAAAGCTCGACTGCATTCTGATATGTCCTGTCGCTGGTTCCGAAGCCCGGCATGGTGATCGTGACGATGTCTGACAGGGGCTTCTCCATGATCTTCATGGCCTTTACCATCACAAGAAGTGCAAGGGTGGAATCCAGACCTCCTGAAATTCCTACAATTGCTTTCCTTGCACCAGTGTGGACAAGCCTCTTGACGAGTCCATGGCTCTGGATGGACAGGATCTCTTCACATCTCATCCTTTTTTCCTCTTCATTCCTTGGAACGAAAGGGTGGGGGTCTATGAATCTGTCAAACGCAAATAGGTTTGACCTGTCCTGGGCGAACTTCACCCTTTCAGCAATAAAGGCTTCCGGAATCTCAGCTTCCCTGAAGCTGGAGTTCTTTATCCTTTCACCCCTGATCCTTGAAAGGTCAATATAGGCTGATATGGTTTCTGAACCGATCACGAACCTTTCATTTTCAGCAAGGATGGTCCCGTATTCAGAAACCATGAGATGCCCTCCGAAAACTACATCGGTAGTCGATTCCTCGACTCCGCAGGAGCTGTATACATAAGCTCCGATATTCTTCGATCCCTGTATCCTCACCAGGTCTTTCCTATAGCTGCTCTTTCCGACAAGCTCGTTGGATGCCGAAAGATTAAGTATGATTTCCGCTCCCTGCAGAGACAGGTAAGAGGAAGGGGATACAGGCGCAAAGAGATCCTCGCAGATCTCCACCCCGAAGGTATAGTCTCCGCAATCAAAAACGAGGCTTCCGAAAGGAATGTCCTTCTGGAAGGGCAAATCGATGTACTTTGTCATCGCATCCCTTGCTCCTGCGAACCACCGTGACTCATAAAATTCTGAATAGTTGGGTATGCTCCTCTTTGGCACTATACCAAGGACCTTCCCCCCCTTGAGGACTGCCGCACAGTTAAAGAGCCGCCCCTTAAAGTTCAGTGGAAGACCGACCGCTATCGCCAGCTCCTTTCCCTTTAGCTCCGCAGCCAGCACATCAAGCCCCATAAGGGACTTTTCAAGCAGGTCTCCTGTGAGAAACAGGTCTGCTGATGTGTAACCAGTGATGCACAGCTCCGGGAACACAGCCAGACGGACTCCCTCCACCTCCATTCCATGCATGAGCTGCGTTATCTCACTCAGGTTATACTCGATATCAGCTACCTTCAATGATGGCTTTGCTGCCGCCACCTTCAAATAATCCATATGCTCAACTCCCGACAAAATCATATTGTTGACATTACCCCTTTTATTATATCATCACTATCGCCATTCTAGCGAAAAACATTGGGTTAGCAAGAGCGGGATCAAAACTTAAATAAATATAATAAACTGAGCTGAGGGATTCACTTTGTTAACAAACACAAAACGAAATCTTCAACTTTTAGTATTAATATGGATACGGATACTCCTCTTGGGGCTGTCTGTACAAAGTTTCATCTAAAGCCTTTGTAACCAGGTTTGTGTAAAATTCCGGAGATTTCTGGCTTCATTATGTTTTAACTGTGTTGTGACTGCACTATGAAAATGATGTTGGCGAGATTTGCCGTTTTACCGCGCAAAGTTTAAAAATCCCGCTTATCGTTCGTTATAACACGAACGATGAGCAGCAAAATACAACTAAACATTGACTTTGTTCACAGTTTTGTTAATATTTAAGTGAAGAATGTTCGCTGGAGGTTCTCATGGATCAAAATATTTATGTTGAAAAGAAAGAAGGCTACCGGAACGAAGCAGAAGGGCTCGCCAAAGAAATGCGGGAGATGCTCGGCATCGTTACAGCAGTCAGGATAGTCAATATCTACACAGTATACGGGCTTGATGATAAGGAAATCGGGGAGGCTAAGGTCAAGATATTTTCTGAGCCTTCCATTGATACGGTTTACGAAGACAATTCATTCCTGGATGGCCTGGACCATTTTGTGCTTGAGCCGCTGCCAGGTCAGTTCGATGCAAGGGCGAAGGCATCAGAAGAATGCATACAGCTGATACTTGGTAATTTCAGAGCAAGGGTCCGATGCAAGAAGCTTTACGGGTTTAACGGGCTGTCAGTCAGGGATATCCTGAGAGTAAGGGACTATGTACTGAATCCTGTGGAAATGAGGGAAGGTAGTCTCAAGGTGGAGCCGCTTCATGGAGAAACACCGGTGAGGCAGGTCGAGACAGTCAAGGGCTTCAGGTACTTCAACCAGAAGGAGCTCATGGATTTCCTCAGGAAGAACTCACTTGCCATGACGTATGATGACCTGCACCTTATACAGGACTACTACATGGATGAGAAGAGAGACCCTTATATAACTGAAATAAAGGTGTTTGACACCTACTGGTCTGATCACTGCAGACACACTACATTCAATACCGTCATAAAGGACGTCGAGTTCCTGTCAAATTCAGACAGGGAAAAGGCAGCATATGAGAGGTATATGGAGCTCAGGAAATCGCTCAGGCGTGAGAGCAAGCCTGTGACACTGATGGACATAGCGACCATAGGAGCCAGGTACCTCAAGGCAAGGGGACTTGTAAAGGACCTTGATGTTTCTGAAGAGATCAACGCATGCAGCATAGAGCGTGAGATCGAGACCAGCTCAGGCAAAAAGAATATCCTCATCATGTTCAAGAACGAGACCCACAACCATCCAACTGAAATCGAGCCGTTCGGAGGAGCTGCCACATGCCTCGGCGGAGCCATCAGGGACCCGCTAAGCGGAAGAAGCTACGTATATCAGGGAATGAGGATAACTGGCTCAGGTGACCCTAGGAAACCATTGAAGGATACTCTTCAAGGCAAGCTTCCGCAGAGGGTCATAACCAAGGGTGCGGCAAAAGGCTTCAGTTCCTATGGAAACCAGATTGGCCTTAACACCGGATTCGTTGAGGAAGTATATCATGACGGATATGTGGCAAAGAGAATGGAAGTCGGCGCAGTCATAGGCAGCGCACTGAAGGAAAATGTGATCCGTGAGACGCCGCAGCCTGGTGATGTTGTTATTCTCATCGGCGGCAGGACAGGAAGAGACGGGATCGGCGGAGCCACCGGTTCATCGAAGATACACTCAGATTCATCTCTACAGGAATCAGGATCAGAGGTCCAGAAGGGAAATCCCGTTGAGGAGAGGAAGATACAGAGGTTCTTCAGGAATGAGGAAGCAGCAAAGCTGATCGTGAGATGCAATGATTTCGGTGCAGGCGGAGTAAGCGTTGCAATAGGAGAGCTTGCCGACTCCCTGGATATCTATCTTGACAGGGTTCCCAAGAAATATCAGGGACTTGATCCAACTGAAATAGCCATATCCGAATCTCAGGAAAGAATGGCTGTTGTGACAAGAAAGGGTGATGCTAAAAGGTTCATGGATCTGGCATCAGAGGAGAACCTCGAGTCAACCATTGTGGCTGAAATCACCGATTCAGGAAGGCTTAGGATGCTTCACGGCGCAGATATCGTCGTAGACATCAGGAGGCGTTTCCTGAACACAAACGGCGCAAGTGCCTATACATCAGTTGCGGTAGACAAGTCCTCTGCATCAAAGAAAAGGAAACAGACATCTGCAAGAAATTCAATGGAAGCAGCACTCAATGACCTTAAGTCAGCTTCACAGAGAGGTCTCCTCGAGATGTTTGACACGACCATAGGAAGAAGCCAGGTAGTGCTTCCCTATGGTGGAACAAGTCAGGATACGAAGAGCCAGGGTATGGTTTCTCTTATACCCCTAAAGGGTTTGGTCACCGATGAGGCAACCGTCATGACATATGGCTTCGACCCTGATGAAAGCTCCGAAGATACCTTCACCGGAGC
Organism: Youngiibacter multivorans; assembly: GCF_017873395.1. GTDB lineage: Bacteria > Bacillota > Clostridia > Clostridiales > Clostridiaceae > Youngiibacter > Youngiibacter multivorans. The sequence continues at coordinate 12,590 of NZ_JAGGKC010000028.1, forward strand.
ATACAGGGCTGTGGTTGAATCCCTGGCTAAGATGGTGACGCTTGGAGCCTCCCACAGGGATGCAAGGCTTTCCTTCCAGGAGTACTTCGAAAGACTTGGAACAGACAGCATCAAATGGGGAAAGCCATTTTCGAGCCTGCTAGGTGCACTTGCTGCACAGCTTGACTTCAAGGTTCCTGCGATTGGAGGAAAGGACTCGATGTCCGGTACGTTCAATGACATAAGCGTACCTCCGACTCTCATTTCCTTCGCGGTAAACACAGTGAATGTACATAAGGTCATAACAAACGACCTGAAGGCTGAAGACAGCATTCTGGCAGTCCTTAGGACTACTGAGAATGACGGACTTTACACCAGCGATTCTTTCAACATGAATGCAGAGCTTATATTCGACCTGAGGGACAAGAACCTTCTGCTATCAGCCGACACACTGAAGAGAGGAATCTTCAGGACTTTAACCAACATGGCACTTGGTAACAGAACAGGTTTCAATGTCTCTGAAACTAAGGACCTTTTCCTTAAGGATCCAGGCAGCTTTGTGGTGCAGGTCAAAAAGGAAGCTCAGACACTTCTCGCAGGAAGCGGAGCAGTCATAATTGGCACAGCAGGAATTGGAAATGAAGCGGTATTCGGTGATGAATCCTTCTCCTTTGATGACGTCAAGTCATCAGTTGACGAACCACTCAGGAAGGTATTTGGCCTCGGCGAGAGAAGCGGTGACAAGCTTATAAGGATGCTGTCTGAAAAGACTGCGCCGGCAATAGCAAAGAGGGTTCCTCAGCCAAGGGTGCTCATACCGGTTTTCCCGGGCTCAAACTGCGAATATGACCTTGAGCAGGCATTTACAGAAGCAGGCGGAAAGGTTTCGACCTTCGTCTTCAGAAACAGCGAAAAGGATCTTCTGGAATCAATAAGAAACCTTGCGAAGGCTGTAAAGGAAACCAACATACTAATGATCCCCGGTGGATTCTCAGCAGGTGATGAGCCTGAAGGATCAGGAAAATATATAGCGAACATCCTGAGGAATGCTGAGGTCAGGGATGAGGTCATGAATCTTATCAGGAAGAGGGATGGACTCATACTTGGAATATGCAACGGCTTCCAGGGTCTTGTCAAATCCGGGCTGCTACCTTATGGAGAGATCATAGAGCCGAAGGATCACATGCCTAACCTGACGTACAATACAACCGGAAAGCATATGAGCGTAATGTCAAGAACCATGGTTACGTCTAAGAACACACCTTGGCTTTCAGGTGCAGTCCTGGGACAGGTATACGATGTGCCAATATCCCATGGCGAAGGACGGTTCGTGGCAGATGAGAAGACTCTTATGGAACTCATGAGGAACGGTCAGATAGCTACACAGTATGTGGGGCCTGATGGAATACCAACCATGGAAGCTCCATATAACCCCAACGGCTCGATGATGGCAGTAGAGGGTATTACCTCAGCTGACGGACGGGTCTTTGGCAAGATGGGACACACTGAAAGATATAGGCCGGGACTATACAAGAACTACAAGGGAACATACCTTGAGAACATGTTCAAGTCAGGAGTAGATTATTTCAAGTAACAAAGACATAAGGAGTGAAACGAATGAAGGTTCTGATCATATTCGGAAGCCAGTCGGACAAGGACACCATGAAGAACGCCAAGCTGGCACTCGATGAATTCGGGATTGAAAGCACATCCTACGTGCTTTCAGCCCACAGGGTTCCAGAGAGACTCGAGGAGATTCTTGCACAGAAGGAAAAGGAAGGCTATGAGGTTGTCATAGCCGGAGCAGGACTTGCAGCTCATCTGCCAGGAGTCATCGCATCAAAGACCATCCTCCCGGTAATAGGGGTTCCCCTTAAGGGAGCGCTGGAGGGACTGGATGCACTTTACTCGATAGTGCAGATGCCGAAGCCAATACCGGTTGCGACAGTTGGAATCGGAAATGCATACAATGCCGGCATACTGGCGGCTGAAATGCTTGCAATCAAGTACCCCGAGATAAAGGATAAGCTCATAGCTTTCAGACAGGACATGAAAAAGAAGTTTTTGGAAGAAAATTCAGTGGAGGTAATATATTAATGGGAAAAATGCTTTACGAAGGAAAGGCCAAGCAGATATTTGAGACCGAAAAGGATGACGAGGTCATCGTATACTACAAGGACGACGCGACCGCATTCAATGGAGAAAAGAAGGGAACCATCGAGGACAAGGGCGTTCTCAACAACAGGATCACCGAGACACTATTCACTTACCTCTCCAAAAATAGCGTAAAGACACACTATATCAAGACCCTGTCAGACAGGGAACAGCTGGTGAAGAAGGTTTCAATAATTCCCCTTGAGGTCATTGTCAGGAACCTGGCAGCAGGCTCCATGGCGAAAAGGCTGGGAATAAAAGAAGGCACTCCCCTTAAGACAACAGTGTTTGAAATCTGCCTCAAGGATGACTCACTTGGAGATCCGATGATAAACGACACTCATGCCGTGGGTATAGGTGCTGCCACATTTGAAGAGCTCAAAGAGATCTATGCCATGACAGATAAGATAAATGAGCTGCTTAAGGCTTATTTTGACAAGATAGGTATAATCCTCGTGGACTTCAAACTCGAGTTCGGCAAGGACAAGGATGGCAACATACTGCTCGCTGACGAGATAAGCCCGGATACCTGCAGGTTCTGGGACAAGGTGACTCTTGAGAAGCTTGATAAGGACAGGTTCAGGCGCGATCTCGGCAACGTCAAGGGTGCCTACGAAGAGATCATGGGAAGGATGAATAAGATATAATGATGTTCATTAACGATGACAAGTTCAAGGAAGAGTGCGGTGTCTTCGGCATCAGCTCGAAGGGCAAAAATGCCGCATACGCCGTGTTCGACGGCCTGTATGCTCTGCAGCACAGGGGCCAGGAGAGCGCAGGCATAGCCTCGGTTTATAACAGCGAAATAATCGTCAGGAAGAAGATGGGGCTTGTTGCAGAAGCGATAGACAAGTGCGACCTCGAGGACCTGAAGGGCGAGATAGCGATAGGACATGTCAGGTATTCGACACAGGGAGACTCAAACGTAATCAATGCACAGCCGCTGACATCCAAGTCCAAGCACGGATCCATGGCGGTGGCGCATAATGGGACACTTGTCAACGCTGATGTCATAAGAAGCCTTCTCGAGGATGGCGGTTCGGTGTTTACCACCGAGACTGATTCCGAGGTGATACTTAACCTTATAACAAGGGCACTACCAAAAGGACCTGAAAAGGCCATAATGGACACTGTGAAGACCGTCAAGGGAAGCTTTGCTCTTGTCATAGCCTACAGGAACAAGCTAATAGGAATAAGGGACCCTCACGGTATCAGGCCGCTCTGCATAGGCACAAAGAACGGTGACTATATCCTCGCATCTGAAAGCTGTGCAATTGACACTGTAGGCGGAACGCTCCTCAGGGACGTTGAGGCTGGTGAAATGGTAGTCATCGAGGATGGTGTACTTACTTCGTATGTATATTCAGAGAAGACCAAGGGACAGACATGCTCTTTCGAGTATATCTACTTTGCAAGGCCTGACAGCGTAATTGACGGAATAAGCGTCCATTCGCTGAGGGTGAAGACCGGAGAGGAGCTTTTCAAGGAGCATCCAATAGAGGCTGATGTGGTTATTGGAGTCCCAGACTCAGGACTAGCAGCTGCTATCGGATATTCAAGGGCTTCCGGGATACCATTTGATATCGGATTCTCCAAGAACAAATACATTGGCAGAAGCTTCATCGCCCCATCCCAGGAAGAGAGGGAAAGGGTGGTTTCACTTAAGCTCAATGCCCAGAAGGAAGTAGTCAAGGGAAAGCGAGTGGTCCTCATCGACGATTCCATTGTAAGAGGAACCACCTCCAGGTACCTGGTTGACCTTCTATACAGGGCTGGTGCTACCGAGGTCCATTTCAGGGTAAGCTCTCCGATGGTAAAGTATCCGTGCTATTTCGGCATAGACACGCCATACAGGAAGCATCTCATCGCAGCAGTCATGACCAAGGACGAAATCAGGGACCACATAGGCTGCACAAGCCTCGAGTACATTTCAAAGTCCGGTCTTGTCAGGTCGCTTGGCAGGGACAGCTTCTGCACGGGCTGCTTTACAGGAGTATACCCGCTGGGAGCTCCCAGCGAATTCATGGAGGTGTTCAACAATGCTTGATTACAAGGAATCCGGAGTCGATATTGAAGAAGGCTACCGGTCTGTAGAAAAGATCAAGGCTCATGCCGCAAGGACCCTGAACAGCCTGGTGCTTAACAGCATAGGCTCATTCGCCGGAATGATGGAGCTTCCGAAGGGATATGAAAATCCCGTGCTCATCACAGGAACAGATGGCGTGGGAACCAAGCTTAAGATTGCATTCGCTCTGGGACGCTACGATACATTTGGTATTGATGCTGTCGCAATGTGCGTCAATGACATACTCTGCCATGGTGCGTTTCCTCTCTTTTTCCTTGACTACATAGCCTGCGGGAAGCTTGATGCGAAGGTCGCCAGCGACATTGTCCTGGGGGTTTCCGAAGGCTGCCTACAGGGCGGATTGGCACTTATAGGCGGTGAGACTGCTGAGATGCCAGGATTCTATGAGGAAGGCGAGTACGATATAGCCGGATTTGCAGTCGGAGTACAGGAAAAATCAAAGATCATCAACGGGTCTAAGATAATAGAAGGTGACATCCTCGTAGGACTAAGGTCTTCTGGCTTCCATTCTAACGGCTTCTCGTTACTCAGGAAGATCTTCACTGACCTTGCAGAAGACTTCGAGGGAGGCACAATCGGAGAATACCTTCTTACACCGACGAGGATATACAAGGACATAGTAATGAAGGCCATGGAAAAATTCGATATCAAGGGAATGGCACACATTACCGGAGGCGGTCCAATCGAGAACATACCGAGGATATTCAGCGGAAAGACCTTGGATGCAGTCTTCCTCAAGGACAGCTATGAGCTTCCTGCAGCATATTCACTCCTGAAATCAAAAGGCTATGAACCTGATTCACTTTACAATACGTTCAACATGGGCATAGGCTATGTCTTCTGCATCGCAAAGGAAGACAAGGATGCTTTCCTTGAAATGCTCAGGTCTGAAGGTGAGGATCCGGTTGAGCTCGGATATGTCAGGAAAGGCGAGGGGGCCCTATGTATAGAATAGCAGTGCTCATCTCGGGAACTGGAAGTAACCTCTTGTCACTCATCGAGGACTCGAAGGCAACAGGACTTTACGAGATAGCCATAGTTGTCGCAGACAGGGATGCCAAAGGAATAAACCATGCTTCTGAAAATTCGATACCCTACCTTGTCCTTGACAGGAAGGATCCGCTTCTTTCAGACAAGGTACTTGAAGCAGTAAAGGGGACGGACCTTGTGGTCCTTGCAGGCTTCCTTTCAATTCTCAAAGGCCAGATACTAAAGGAATACAAGGACAGGATAATAAACATCCATCCGTCTCTTCTTCCTCAGTTCGGAGGAGAGGGCATGTACGGACTTAAAGTCCACGAGGCAGTGCTGAAAAGCGGAAAGCTTATTTCAGGCTGCACTGTGCACTACGTCAACGAGGATGTTGATGCCGGAAGGCTGATACTCCAGAGCATAGTATCCACTGAAGGGGCTACTACCCCCGAGGAGCTGCAGGCGAGGGTACTTGGGAAAGAGCATGACACTCTGACTACTGCAGTCAGGATGCTGGCCATGGAAGGTTCAACCAGGGGCATAAGATAAGGAGGATAAGATGAGAGCACTTATAAGCGTATTCGACAAGACAGGACTTAAGGAACTGGCGCTGTTCCTTGAGAAGAACGGTGTGGAGATAATCTCGTCGGGAGGTACATACAAGTATCTTCAGGCAGAAGGAATAAAGGTCAGCACGGTAGAGTCAGTCACTGGCTTTCCTGAAATACTTGACGGAAGGGTAAAGACACTTCATCCTTCCATTCACTCAGGCATACTCTACATCAGAGAGAACGAAAGCCATGCCAGGCAGGTGAAGGAACTTGGAATAGAGGGCATCGACATAGTATGCGTAAATCTCTATCCCTTCTTCGACAAGCTGAAGGAAAACCTCCCTGAGGAAGAGCAGATAGAGTTCATCGATATCGGCGGTCCGACAATGCTGAGGGCAGCTGCCAAGAATTTCAGGGATGTGTACGTCCTAAGCGACCCAGGTGACTACGAAGGATTCATATCAGGCTTCAGTTCCATGGAATCTGACCGATATGGAGAATCAGCGGTCTCCTTCAAGAAGCATCTTGCAGGAAAAGTATTCAGCCTGATGGGAGCTTATGACAGTGCTGTAGCTACATACATCCTTGGAGGATCTTTCAACGAATACCTGAACCTCTCATACAGGAAGGTCAAAGACCTGAGGTATGGAGAGAATCCGCACCAGAAAGCCGCGTATTATGAGTCCCTTACAGCGCCTGGTGCTCTAAAGGACATGGAGATCCTCTGGGGCAAGGAGCTTTCCTACAACAACCTTAAGGACATGGATATAGCCTGGAAGTCAGTCTGCGAATTCGAGGAGGATGCATGCTGCGCTGTGAAGCACAATACACCATGCGGCTTCGCCCTTGGGAACGGCAGCTTTGATGCCTACAGGAAAGCATATGAGTGCGATACCGTATCCATATTCGGAGGGATAGTTGCCCTCAACTGTCAGGTGACCAAGGAAGCTGCAGAGATGATGAACAACATATTCCTCGAGGTAGTAATGGCACCGTCTTTCACAGATGAAGCGCTTGAGATACTGAAGAAGAAGAAAAACCTGAGGATAGTGCGTCTCGAGGCAAAACCATCGCAGATCGCATCTGCAGTTACTCTTGACGGTCTCATCCTTACTCAGGATGAGGATCTGGACTTTGTAAAAGAAATGAAGGTCGTTACAGAGAAGGTTCCAACCAAGGAAGAGATGGATGAGCTTGTTTTCGCAATGCGAGTTGTAAAATATGTGAAATCCAATGCCATTGTCGTTTCAAGGGACCGTATGGCAGTTGGAATCGGCGGCGGCCAGGTCAACAGGATAGATGCGGCTAAGTTTGCGCTCTCAAGGGGCGAAGGAGCCACAGTCATGGCATCCGACGCATTTTTCCCGTTCGGGGATGTGGTTGAAGAGGCAGGCAAGTATGGCATAAAGGCCATAATACAGCCAGGCGGATCCTTAAAGGACCAGGAATCAATAGACAAGTGCAATGAGCTTGGAATTTCCATGGTGTTTACATCCATGCGCCATTTCAAGCACTGATGGGGGAACATATGAAGATACTCATAATAGGGGAAGGTGCAAGAGAGCACGCGATTTCCAAGAAGCTGGCCAAGTCGGACAGGGTTGATAAAATATTCATAGCACCTGGAAACGGCGGCACCTCAAGAGAAAATAAATGTGTGAACATTCCTGTCACTGATTTTTATGAACTCAGGGACTTCGCAGAATCAGAAGGCGTTGGCATAACCATAGTAGGTCCTGAGGTTCCGCTCATGGAAGGCATAGTAGACATATTCCATGAAAAAGGTCTTAAGATAATCGGGCCTGACAGGAAATCCAGCCTTCTTGAAGGTTCCAAGGCTTTCTCCAAGGAATTCATGAAGAAGTACGGAATAAAGACCGCTGCCTATGAGACCTTCACTGACTTTGACAAGGCTCTCCAGTATGTCAAAGGACATGAATATCCGCTTGTAATCAAGGCTGACGGACTGGCACAGGGTAAAGGCGTGGAAATACCCTTTACCTACGAGGATGCAAGGAGGATACTGGAAAGCTTCATGCTCGAAGGGAAGTTCAAGGATGCAGGCAAGACCGTCGTCATTGAGGAATTCATAACCGGTAAGGAAGCCTCGATAATTTCAATCTTCGACGGAAAATCAATACACCCATTCATATCAGCGATGGACCACAAAAAGATTGGTGAAGGAGAGACCGGACTTAATACTGGAGGCATGGGATCCCTGTGCCCTAATCCTTATTACTCCGAGGCCGTAGAGAAGGACTTCAATGAAAACATTCTTGCGAGGACCCTTCAGGGACTTGTCGCAGAGAATCTGATTTTCACAGGGATAATCTTCTTTGGCGTAATCATGAATGAAAAGGGTGCGTATCTTCTTGAATACAACTTAAGGTTCGGAGATCCTGAGACCCAGAGCCTGATGGAGCACCTGGACAGCGACCTTCTGACTATATTTGAGAAGGCTCTGGATGGAACGCTTGCTGAAGGGGACATCAGCTTCAAGGATGGGAAGACCCTTTGTGTTGTACTTGCAGCCAAGGGTTACCCTGAAACCTATGTAAAGAATGTCGAGGTATCCGACCTTGAAGATGAAGGAGTTTCGTTCTACCTTTATTCCTCGGACTACAGGGACGGTAAATTCATATCAAAGGGCGGCAGATTCCTTTCTGTGGTTGCACATGGAAAAGGTGATGAGGTATTTGACAAAGTTTACGGAAACATCAGGAAGATCGAGAATGAAAATGTCTGCTACAGAAGGGATATCGGAAGAGTCTGATAAATATCAGTCAATTTTCTATCCGATAGAGAATAATATATTTTTTACCTGATTGGTGTTTTATCCAATTTGTTCTATTGACATTGATAGAAAAAGACACTAAACTATGAAGAAATGAATATTCATTTTCTTATCAAGAGAGGTGGAGGGACAGGCCCTGTGAAACCCGGCAACCGATACTTTAGGGTATACGGTGCCAATTCCTTCAGTAGCGATACTGGAAGATGAGAATAGATTCGGCTTCGCGCGCCTGGTTTATTCTCAGGCGCTTTTTCTTTTACATTTTTCTACATAGAGGTGCACAATTGATCGATATCGAAAACATCAACAAAAGCTACGGTGATCTGACAGTCCTCGAAGACGTCTCAATGAGCATAAACAAAGGCGAGATATTCGGGATAATAGGTCACAGCGGTGCCGGCAAATCGACACTGTTAAGATGCATAAACGGACTTGAGCCTATAGGCTCTGGCGACATACGGATCGATGGCAGAAGCGTCAGGTCCATGCAGGGTGAAGAGATGCGGCAGCTGAGAAAAAAGCTGTCAATGATTTTCCAGAACTTCAACCTCCTGAACCTGAAGACTGCATACGAGAACGTGGCCCTGCCCATGGAAATCTGGGGTTACGGCAAAGAGGAAACCAAGAAAAGGGTGCTTGAGCTGCTAAGACTTGTAGGCCTTGAAAATAAGGCAAGAAACAAGCCTAAGGCACTGTCTGGCGGAGAAAAGCAAAGGGTTGCCATAGCAAGGGCGCTTGCAATGGACCCTGAAGTGCTTCTTTGCGACGAGGCTACTTCAGCGCTCGATCCGAAAACCACCAAAGAAATCCTGCAGCTACTCGACAAAATCAACAGGGAGCTTGGAATTACCATAGTGATTGTCACCCATCAGATGGAGGTAATCAAGGAAGTCTGCCATAGGGTGGCTCTCATGGAAAACGGCAAGGTACTTGCTCAGGGAGAGGTAGGCGAGCTGTTCCTGAAACCTGGCAGCGAGCTCAAGACACTTCTTGCAGAAGACGAGTGGGACCATCTGCCTCCTGGCATCAACATAAGGATTGCCTTCACCAGGGAATATACCAACGAAAGTGTAATTACAGAAATGGCTAGGGAGCTTGATACCAACTTCTCCATAGTATGGGGAAAGCTTGAAAAATTCAGGAGCGATGTTCTTGGAAACCTTGTATTGAACATTGAGCCTAAAGACAAAAACAGGATAATCGAGTACCTCGAGAAAAGGGGACTTTCCTGGGAGGTGCTGACAGATGAGCTTTGATCTGATATTTAAGGCTTTTCAAGAATCGATATACATGATACTAGTTGCTTCTGCTCTTTCAGTATCATTCGGATTTCTGCTGGCAGTAGTGCTGGTCTATACCAATCCGAAGGGACTTAAGCCGAATCCTGCTGTTTACAAGGTGCTGGACTTCGTAATCAACATGTTCAGGAGCTTCCCGTTCCTGATACTCATGATAATGCTGTTCCCCCTCGCAAGGCTTCTTGTAGGAAAGACCATAGGTACCACTGCAGCCATAGTTCCTCTGTTCATCGGAGCGATACCTTTCGCTGCAAGGGTCATAGAGAACGCATTCTACTCGGTGGATTATGGTATCATCGAAGCGGCCAAGTCGCTTGGTGCAAACAACAGACAGATCATACTCAAGGTAATGCTTCCCGAAGCAATGCCTAACATCGTAGCAGGTATCACCAATACCGTCATAAGCATAGTTGGATATTCTGCCATGGCGGGATCCATTGGCGGAGGCGGTCTTGGAGACATAGCGATACGTTACGGTTACCACAGGTACCAGATGGATGTGCTTTATGTCACTGTAATCATACTTTTCCTTCTTGTCCAGCTGTTCCAGACCATAGGAAACATAATATACAGACGACTCGTCAGATGACGCGCGAAAATTTGCTTCATATATAATACAAAAACAAAAAACGGAGGGATTCAACATGAAATCAAAGAAACTAGTAGCACTTGGACTTACACTCGCTCTTTCAATAGCTGCTGCAGCTTGCGGCAGCAAGACTCCTACACCCACAACGGCACCTACTGCAGCACCTACAAAGGTCGAACTTAAGACTCTTAAGGTAGGAGCGACTCCTGTTCCACATGCTGAGATACTTGAAGTTGTAAAGCCACTGCTTGAGGCTAAAGGCTACAAGCTTGAGATAGTAGAGTTCACAGACTATGTGACTCCTAACAAGGCTCTGTCAAGCAAGGAGCTTGATGCGAACTTCTTCCAGCACGTTCCTTATCTCGACGAGATGAACACAAAGGAAAACCTCAAGCTCACCTACACTGTAAAGGTACATGTTGAGCCGATCGCGTTCTATTCAGAGACTCTGAAGGACATCAAGGAACTCAAGGATGGATCGACCATCGCTATACCAAATGACCCGACAAACGGAGCAAGGGCACTTATACTCCTTGCGGCAAACGGACTCATCAAGGTCAAGGACGGCCTTCTCATAACTGCAATGGACATTACTGAGAATCCGAAGAACCTCAAGTTCGAAGAGCTTGAAGCGGCAGCTATCGCAAGGGCACTTCAGGATGTTGACGGCGCTGTCATCAACACCAACTACGCGCTTGAAGCAGGTCTCAATCCAGTAGCCGACGCCCTGATAATCGAAGACCAGGAGTCACCATACGCGAACATACTTGCCGTAAGGGAAGACAACAAGGACGATGCTGGCATCAAGGCACTGGGAGAAGCTCTCAATTCTCCAGAGGTAAAGGCATTCATCGAGTCAGAATACAAGGGTGCGATAGTTCCAGCGTTCTAATAATTATTCAGTTGTTACTTGTTTGTGAACAAAAATTAAAAATATATTTCTTCAGGGAAGCGTTGAATACCAACGCTTCCTTTTAAAATTCAGCTTGTTAAAACATTTACAATTATTGAGATACTTTGAATACGGTGCTATACTGAATAAGGTATTTGTTATATTTTAGATAATTTTCAGGAGGATTCATATGAAATTATTCTCTATTTCAAAATCAGTACATGTACCAAAGTTCAAGCCAACTGAGAGATTCAGTGGAATAACGGTCATGGATGCAGGGAAGACCCTGTACTACTCGCTTTCACAGCAGCACAATCTCGTGTGCGAGCCTGCAGTGAAGAGAGGCGACAGAGTTCTTGTCAACCAAGTAATCGGTGTCAGCACGAACAAAAGCGTGGTACCGGTTTATTGCGGCGTTTCTGGAACAGTCAAGCAGATTGTACAGAAGTACGACCTCTCTGGTGACAAGGTCAACATGATCGTCGTGGAGAACGACGGACTCTACGAGACCATGGAAAGAACGGCTTTGAACTATGGAGCAATGTCCCTCGATGAAATCAAGGATGCCGTAAAGGAACTTGGAGTAATCGAAACACAGAACCTTTCAAACCGGAAGCGCGGACTGCACCTGTCATTTAGGAGCAACCCAAAGCACATACTGCTTAACGCATCCGAAAGCGGCCTTTATGGCGTGCTTGGTGAAGCCCTGTACACCTCTGTCAAGGATGATTTCATACTTGGAATCAACATCCTCAAGGACATCTACAAGACTGCAGAGATATCGCTTCTCATAACAAGCGATGCTGAATCACTTGCAGGATTCACTGATGCCGTTGCAGGAACAGGGGTAAAGGTCGTCGCAAAGGTACCTACCCAGTTCTATCATGACATGAACCTTGCTGCCAGAGATGTATATGGTGATTTTGCCATGAAGGACACAATGGTTATTGATGCCTTCATGCTTCCTTCTGTTGCAAGAGGTCTCGCAAGAGGCGAACTAAGCCATACCGACCTTATCATGGTGTCGGGAGAGGCTGCCGGCAAGAAGGGAATGTATAGGGTACCACATGGCACTCCTATTTCTGAAATCATGGCTGCTGCAGAGGTTAAGGATCCTTTCAGGATTGTTGCCGGATCCATCCTTGCAGGTAATGCAGTATTTTCCAGTGAAGCTCCTGTCAACAGGGGAATCAAGGAACTGCTTTTCCTATCTGAAGCTGAGGTTTCCAAAGAAGAGGAAGTCAACTGCATCAGGTGCGGAAGATGCGCTGACGTATGTCCGGTAGGGCTCAAGCCTTATGATCTGAACGCATTGGTAATAGTAAGGGACTTTGACTCATTCTTCGCAGAAAGAGGCGGAATGTGCGTTGAGTGCGGACTTTGCTCGTACATCTGCCCGTCAAAGAGACATCTTACTCAGTCATTCAAGACTGCTAAGAAAGTCAAGAGATAGGAGAGGGGAAACATGGAAAACAGAATATTAACAGTAGCTTCATCACCTCATATCAAATCCTCTCTGAGGGTAAGCACGATCATGAGAGATGTGCTGATAGCTCTTTTGCTCCCTGCAGCTGCAGGAGTATATTTCAATGGAATAGAAGGACTTTATCTGATAGCTGCAACAATAGCATCAGCTGTAGTCTCTGAGCTCGTATTTTCAAAGATAATGAGGAGGCCTCATACCTTAGGTGACCTGTCAGCGGTGGTTACCGGTTTGGTCACTGCACTGGTGCTTCCACTTGCTACACCGCTTTGGGTAGCAGGAATATCTTCCTTATTTGCAATAATCGTTGTAAAGTGCCTTTTCGGGGGACTTGGGCAGAACTTCATGAATCCGGCAGTAACCGGAAAGATCTTCGTTGCGACTGCATACGGCAGACTTATGACTACTGTTCCATTCTCTTCAGACGATGCAATGACAAGACTACTTGGACAGGCGGGAGGAAACCTCGGTGAGGCTTCAGTTGCCGCCATAATAATCGGAGGTATCTACCTTATCGTAAGAGGTGTGATACGTGCCAGGATTCCAGTGACAATTATTGTCATTAGCTTGTTATACTCTGCAATAGTCCTTGGTGATGTAACAGTTCTCGGACTGAACGGAAGTGTATATCTTGCAGCGTTCTTCCTTGCCACTGATTATGCAAGTTCAGCGACTACAAATGAAGGTAAGCTTGTATTTGCAGCAGTGGTCGGACTTCTGGGCAGCCTTTTCATAGGAAAATCCGGGAATGCCGAAGGTATTTATTATGCCGTAATACTTGGCAATATCTTCGCACCATTCATCGATACCTTCTTCAAGGGAAAAGTTGACACCAAAAAGGAGGCAAACGCATAATGGACAAGGTCAAATCAAGTAACAAGGATTTTATGGAATGGCTGAAGCTTGGATTGGTCCTGGTAGTCATTACTGCTGTTGTCGCCGTAATAATGGCTTATATCAATACCTCGACCAAGGACATCATAGCAAAGAACAACATGATCAAGCAGGAAGACCTCGAATATGTCATGGCTGGAGCTGATGATGTTGCAGCATACGGCGGTACTATGCCGGGTGAGGATTCCAGTATTAAGGAAATCTATGAGGCCAAGGCTGGCGGAAGCGTTATGGGCTATGTATACAAAGTATCAGTCCAGGGCTACAAGGAAATGGTTGACGTTCTTGTTGGCATAAAGACAGATGGAAACATCGGTGCAGCTAAGGTAACAAAGCTCGCTGAAACTCCTGGCCTTGGTGCTCTTGTACAGGAACCCAAGTACATCGACCAATATACTGGTAAGCCAATTGCTGAGAGCTTCAAGGTTGTGAAGGCTGCACCTGCCAATCCGAATGAGATTGAGTCAGTTTCGGGCGCAACCATTTCATCGAATGCGGTTGCCACAGCGATAAACGATGCTGTTAACCACTATAAGACAGAAATAAAGGGTGAGGCCGTGGTTGAAGAGCCTAAGTCAGAGCCTACTATCGAAAACATGCTTCTTGATGGCGATGCCATGGAAGAAATGACCGGAGACCTTAAGACTCTGAAAGTAACCAAGGCTGGAGCAGTCACAGGCTATATAGTCTATGGCGAAGGCAAGGGCTACTATGACACACCAATCATCGTTGCAGTTGGTTTCGACCTTGCGACGAAGAAGATAACAAACATTATGGTAACCGAACAGAACGAGACACAGGGTCTTGGAACTGCAATCACAGATGTTGAATTCAGTGAAATGTTCCAGGGCAAAGATGCGCAGGCTCAAAAGATTGAAGTATACTCAGGCGCATCAGTAAGCTCCGAAGGTGCCATAAAGGCAATAAACGCCGCTATAACATACTTCAACGATGTTCTGGCGAAGTAGGGGGTTGACATGGGAAAATATTTTGAAAGAATAACTAACGGACTATTCAAAGAAAACACCATATTCGTACAGCTTATAGCCATGTGTCCGCTACTGGCAGTTTCAACAAGCCTTGTGAATGCAATAGGAATGGGAGTGGCAGCAACAGCTGTCCTCATATTCTCAAACCTGTTCATTTCACTTCTCAGAAACTTCATACCGGACAAGGTTAGAATACCCGCATTCATTGTAGTCATAGCTGGTTTCGTATCAGCGGTTGACATGCTAATGGCAGCTTACACGGTTGATCTCTATAATTCGCTTGGAATATTCATTCCGCTTATAGTTGTTAACTGCGTAATACTCGGAAGAGCAGAAGCATATGCCAGCAAGAATCCACCCCTGCTTTCGATTTTTGACGGAATAGGTATGGGACTTGGTTTCACTCTGGCTCTTTCAGCACTGGGTGCTACAAGGGAAATTCTCGGAGCCGGAACTCTTCTCGGAATAAAAGTAACTCCAGACTTCTTCCAGCCTGCCAATGTCTTCATTCTGCCTCCAGGAGCTTTCCTGGTACTCGGTATGATGATGGCATTCCTCAACAGCAGGAAAATCAAGAAGGGCGAAGCAGCACTGAAGCTTCACGATGATGCTCTGCTTCTAGCTATGGTCGGTGCAGATGCAAAGCCAAATTTGACATCTGAGGAGGAGAACTAGAATGGGAGAACTGTTTGTAATATTTCTTAATGCGGCTCTTATAAACAACTTCGTGCTTTCAAAGTTCCTTGGTATATGTTCTTTCCTTGGAGTTTCCAAGAAAAGGGATGCAGCTATAGGAATGGGCCTGGCGGTAACGTTCGTCATGGCTATGGCATCTGCCGGAGCATGGCTGATAGATACTTTCCTTCTCAATCCGTTCGAGCTCGGATATCTGAGAAGTATAGCGTTCATACTTGTTATTGCTGCGCTTGTTCAGTTCGTTGAGATGGTAATTAAGAAGATCAGCCCCGGACTTTACAAGGCTCTTGGAATCTACCTGCCGCTCATAACCACGAACTGTGCCGTTCTAGGTGTGGCCCTGCTCAATACACAGGAGTCGTACACATTCATAGGCAGCATAGTCAATGGAGTTGGAGCTGCTGCCGGTTACTTCCTGGCAATCGTCCTTATGGCTTCCATAAGAGAGAGACTGGAAAAAGTCAGCTCGATACCTGTTGCATTCAAGGGACTGCCATTGACCCTGGTCATTGCCAGCCTTATGTCACTTGGGTTCCTGGGATTCCAGGGACTTATATAGGGGGGTATTGAGATGAAGGAAGTGTTGACAGCCGTAGCGGTGCTCTCATCGCTGGGTCTGGTATTCGGAGTTCTTCTTGGATTCGCCTCCAAGGTATTTGAAGTCAAACAAAATCCACTCGTAGGTGACGTCCTGATGGTTCTGCCAGGTGTAAACTGTGGCGGATGCGGTTATGCAGGATGCGAGCAGTATGCAATCGCTGTAGCAGACAACGGAGAAGTTCCTACTCTCTGTTCAGTCGGCGGATCACCAGTGGCTCTTAAGATCGGCGATCTCATGGGAGTCAAGGTTTCCGCAAGTGAAAAGATGGTCGCATATGTCAAGTGTAACGGAGATTGCGACAAAGCAAAGCAGAAGTATGAGTACCATGGAATCATGGACTGTACAAGCGCAGCCGCACTCCCAGGAGGCGGAGCGAAATCATGCTCTTATGGATGTCTCGGACTTGGAACCTGTGTAAAGGCATGTGAGTTCGATGCTATCAGGATAATAGATGGAATCGCCATAATTGATGAATCAAAATGCACCAATTGTGGAGCATGCATGAAGGTCTGCCCTAAGAACCTCATCGAATCAGTTCCTGAGAACTCAAGGGTCAGGGTTGCATGCAATTCCAACGATTCTGCCAAGGATACCATGGGAAGCTGTAAGGTAGGCTGCATAGCCTGCAAGAAGTGCGAGAAGGCGTGTGAGTTCGATGCTGTGCATGTGAATGACAACCTCTCGAAGATAGATTACTCAAAGTGCACACAGTGCAAGGCTTGCGTTAAGGCATGTCCTACAGCATCCATTGAAGATATATTCCAGATCAGCAAGGTAGAAAAGAAATCAAAGGCAACTGCATAAAGAAATCAGGAGGACATGGATATGTCCTCCTTTCTTTTTAGGATATAATTGAGTCATAAATGAACTGACTGGATGTGATGATATGGTTCCATGGCTTTACCTGGCAGCGGGTGTGGCAGCTGCCGCCCTGATATTTGTACTGCGTAACTGGAAGGGGAGCAATTCTTCTGGAAACGACCCTATAGGTGCAGCAGCGGCATTTCTCATAATAATGGGAGTCATATTCGGTGAAAATGAGAACCTTGCTTATGGTTTCATCGGATTTGGAGCTGCGCTTTTTGTATTGCTCCAGATTGTCAAGCCAAAGAAGTAGGGGAGAAGTCTGAAATAGTCTATATTACAAAGGCCGGCAAAACCGGCCTTTATTGTTATAGTACCACTCCACCATCTACAGACAGAACAGTTCCTGTTATGAATGATGCTTCTTCTGATGCGAGGAACGCGTAAGCATTTGCAATGTCTTCCGGAGTTCCGAGCCTTCTCAGAGGAGCCTTGCCTTCCATCATCTCTATGACCTTCTCAGGCATCTTCTTGACCATAGGGGTTGCTATGAATCCTGGTGCAATGGCATTGACCCTGATATTCTTCTTACCGAGCTCCTTGGCCCAGGTCTTGGTCATTCCGATTACGCCCCACTTGGTAGCTGCATAATTTGTCTGTCCAAAGTTGCCGTAAAGGCCAACAACTGAAGATGCATTAAGAACAACACCACCGCCATTGTCGGACATTACCGGAACTACAATCTGCGTGCAGTTGAATACTCCCTTGAGGTTGACATCAATTACCTTGTCGAAATCCTCTTCAGGCATCTTGACAAGCTGGTTGTCTGCGGTTATTCCTGCATTGTTGACTAGTACGTCTATCTTTCCCCACTTGGATACCACATCGTCGACCATAGTCTTAATCTGGTCCCTGTTGACTACATTGACTTCGTATGCCAGAAACTCTGCGTTCATTTCCTTTAGCTCAGCTGAAATTTCATCCATCGAGCCGAGTCTTACATCGCAGATTACAACCTTAGCGCCTTCGGCAGCAAACTTCAATGCAGTGGCTTTACCAATACCCTGAGCCGCTCCAGTGACAATAGATACTTTTCCCTCTAATCTCATGTTAACCTCCCTAACTGGTATATTTTCCTTTAAATGAGAGGAATATGCATTTCTGCATATTCCTTAATTTTTGCTAGGTTTTATGTCTTACAGTATTCCGAATCCTGCGTAAAGTACGATACAGATTGCAGTTGCGATTATTGGATTTACAAGGCTAGTCATCATTATATCGATATATGAATCCTTGTGTGTAAGTCCAGTAACAGCCAGCAGAGTCAGGACAGCTCCATTGTGGGGGAGTGTGTCAAGTCCGCCTGATGAGAGTGAAGCTATTCTATGGAGAGCTTCAGGTGAAACACCTGTTGTTGTCGCAAGCTCCATGTACTTTGCTCCAAGTGCCTCAAGTGCTATTCCCATACCGCCTGATGCCGATCCAGTTGCTCCAGCAAGTACATTTACTGCAACAGCTTCAGATATGAGTATATTTCCCTTTATTCCAAGGAGAAGGTTTGTAAGGTCCTTGAATCCTGGTACGGCTTTAACAACCGAACCGAATCCAACAGCTGCTGATGTATTGATGATAGCGAGTACTGATCCTGCTGCGCCGTCGTTGATGGTCTTCTGAAGATTCTTAAGCCTAGTGAATCCTACTGCTATACCAACAATTATTCCGGCAGCAAGAGCTACGACGATGTTCTGCTTGAGAACATTGAGGACAACTACGACAACGATAAGAGGAAGTATTGCAAGGGCTGGATTCATGAGGTGCTCGTGGTCTACAGACTCAAGCTTCTTATCTGGCTCAACAAAGCCTTCTCCCTTTGCTTCATACTGCTTCTCTCTATAGGTCAGCCATAACATACCAAATACGAGCATAGCGATAGTTGCAACGATACCAAGTATCGGAGCAGCTGTTGCGGTAGTTCCGAAATACTTCATCGGAATGAGGTTCTGTATCTGTGGTGAACCAGGAACTGCTGTCATCGTAAATCCGAATGCACCAAGAGCTATTGCTCCAGGAATAAGCTTCCTTGTTATGTTAGCTTCCCTGAAGAGTGCAAGTGCGAGTGGATATACTGCGAAAACAACAACGAACAGGGATATTCCACCGTAGGTAAGTACTGCACAACCAAGGACAATTGCAAGCATTGCCCTCTTCGCTCCAAGTACCTTTGCGATCCATGAAGCTATGGACCTTGCCGCACCGGATTCATCCATTATCTTACCGAAAATCGCACCAAGCATGAATGTAGGGAACCATGATTTTGTGAATCCTACGAATCCAGTCATGTATGTGTCGGTGTACATCGGAAGGAGATCAAGACCTCCAGTGAGTCCAACGACAAGTGCGCAGATAGGAGCTATCCATATGATGGACATGCCTCTGTACGCGAGGAACATAAGTAGTGCAAGACCTAAGAAAATACCAAACATTTTACTCCTCCTTATAATGAAGATTATATAATATAAATATTATATACTAGTAGTAAGTGGGGGATTACAGTACCAGTTTCATTGGTTCCGGTCTGAAGATCCTCTCGTCCATGATCTTCAAATCGGGTGATATGCCGGGCTCGAAATCCATCTGGTCAAGTATGTCCTTCTGAAGTTCTACACCTGGAGCAATTTCTGTAAGCACAAGTCCTTCCTGTGTCAGCTCGAAAACGGCTCTTTCAGTTACATAAAGCACTTCCTGCCTGATTTCCTTTGCATATTCGCCAGAGAAGGTGATCTGCTCTACATCCTTAAGGAATTTCTTTACTTTTCCTTCCTTGTTGATGATGAGCCTTCCGTCGCCGACAGCAAGTTCAAGTCCGCCTGCGGTGAATGTTCCGCAGAATATGACCTTCTTGGCATTCTGTGTGATGTTGATGAATCCGCCGGCTCCAGCTATTTTCGGTCCGAACTTGCTGACGTTGATGTTTCCGATCCTGTCGCACTGCGCAAGGCCTAGATATGCCACGTCAAGTCCGCCGCCGTCATAGAAATCGAACTGGTAGGGCTGGTCGATGATCGCTTCTGCATTTGTAGCTGCGCCGAAACTCAGACCGCCTGCAGGTATTCCGCCTATAGGACCAGGTTCTACTGTAAGCATCAGGCCCTGAATATTCTCCTCGTTTGCCACTATGGAGACTCCCTCAGGCATTCCGATACCGAGATTGATGATCGCATGAGGAACTAGTTCCATTGCGCATCTTCTGGCTATGACCTTTCTTTCGTCAAGTTCAAGAGGCTTGACAGAGTTTACAGGCACCTTGACTCCTCCGGTATAAGCTACATTGAAAGCTTCTGAGAATGTCTGCATATGGTTCTTCATGTCCGCGACTTCAACAATCGCATCCACATAGATCCCAGGCACCTTTACCATCCTTGCGTCGAGGGTTCCTGCCTTGACAACCTTTTCGACCTGTACTATGACAGTTCCGCCAGAGTTGTAGGCTGCCTGAGCCAGTGAAAGGGCTTCAAGAGTTCCTGCTTCCTTCTCCATCGTTACGTTGCCTTTTTCATCAGCATATGTACCTCTGATAAGTGCCACGTTGATAGGGAAGTACTTGTAGAGAAGGTATTCCTCTCCGGCAACTGTGATCAGTTCAACAATATCCTCAGTTGTCTTTGTGTTGAGCTTGCCACCTTCGACCCTTGGATCCACGAAAGTCTTCATACCTACCTTTGTGATCATTCCGGCTCTCTTGGCAGCTATCTCCCTGAACAGTTGAGATATGGTTCCCTGTGGAAGGTTATAGGCTTCGATCTTGTTATCCATCGCAAGCTTCTGTACCTTCGGTACCAGGTTCCAGTGACCGCCGATTACTCTCTTCAGCAGGCCTTCGTGACCAAGATGATTCAGTCCTCTTTCTTTTCCATCGCCTTGTCCGGCTGCATAGACCAGTGTGAGGTCCCTTGGCTCACTTGTTTCAACGAACCTTGCTTCAAGAGCTGCTTCGACTTCCTCAGGAACAGCGTTTCCTACGAATCCGCTTGTAGCTACAGTATCTCCTGATTTGATCAGTTTTACAGCTTCCGCTGCAGTCAAAAACTTAACCAATTATTTTCCTCCTTTCGATATATTACAAAATACTATATGCAAGATTCGTGCCAAGAGGAGAAATAGGGTGTTTTTATGCTTTTTTGTACTTTTTTCGTTCAAAAACCCTGATAAAAGTAAACATTTGCAATGAAGTGAATCTCGAAACCTGAAAAACCTTTCATGTTGTGTCCAGATTTTGTACAGTATTTTTTGTTAAAGTTTAAACGTTTTCATAGAATTGATGAATCTCAACGTTTTGTAGGTTTGCTTTATAAAAAAGTGAATAACTGTACAGAATATTTACACTGTCCATAAAATGCACACTACAATCCATATGCCTTCATCTTCTCATAAAGGCTGGTTCTGCTTATATCAAGTTTCAGTGCAGCCCTGAGCTTGTTTCCTTTAAATTCTTCAAGGGCATCTTTTATCGCCTTTTTTTCGATTTCCTGGGTTATTTCCTTCAGCGAGCCTTCCATCCTGATTGGCACTATCCTTCCACCTGCATGATTGTCATGCCTGGATACGCTTTGGGTAATGTATCTGGGCAGCTGTTCGATTCCAATGGCTGCCTGCTTGTCAACAAGGTTCAGTGCCCGTTCTATAAGGTTACCCAGTTCCCTGATGTTACCAGGCCAATCGTAGGCAGAGAGGGCAGTCATGGCATCATCTGAAATATCAGTGACGTGGCGTTCCATTTCAGAAGAGATGCTCTTCATTAAATGTCTGGCAAGAACAGGAATATCTTCCTTCCTTTCCCTAAGTGAGGGTATCTGTATGTTGATTACATTAAGCCTGTAATAAAGGTCTTCCCTGAAGGTCTTCAGCTTTATCATCTCTTCAAGGTTCCTGTTGGTTGCAGCGATTATCCTGACATCAACCTTCTGGCTCTTTGTTGCGCCTATCCTTTCAATTTCCCTTTCCTGTATGACCCTCAGAAGCTTCACCTGCATCGGCAGGGGAAGATCACCTATTTCATCAAGGAAAATGGTGCTCTTGTCAGCAAGCTCGAATTTTCCTGGCTTGCCGCCTTTCTTGGCTCCCGTGAACGCCCCCGATTCATATCCGAAAAGCTCAGATTCAAGCAGTTCGCTTGGGATGGATCCGCAGTTAACCTTTATCAGGGGATACTGGCTTCTCGGGCTTGCATTGTGTATCGCATGCGCGAAAAGCTCTTTACCGGTTCCACTTTCTCCAAGGATCAGCACATTGGACTTTGAGGGGCTAACCTTCATCGCCAGATCCTTTGCTCTCTTCATTGGAAGGCTTTCGCCAACAATGTTTTCAAAAGTATAGTTTCCTCCAAGGGCTTTCCTGAGCTCTGTCTTGTAGAACTCAAGCTGCTTTTCCATTGACTGTACGTGTTTGACATAAGAATCAAGCTCTGAAATGTCCCTGAATATTACCGATCCTACTGCGCCAACAAGCTTGTCGTTGTGGTACAGGGGAATCCTGTCAGCAACCATGAGGTTGCCCTTGATCTCCTGGATGTCGCCGATTTCCTTCTGCTCGGTCTGAGCCACGATATGCATCCTGGTGTTCTCGATGATCTCCGTAACATGCCTGCCTACTGCGTACTCCTGAGTCACACCCACGAATTCACAGTAGCTTTTGGTCATCATTATTATGTAGCCTTCAGTATCAACTACAACCATCCAATTATACAGCTTGTCGAATATCTGCCTGTATAGATTGAACATGAACTTGAGCTCAGGAGTAAATTCAGCTATTTCATTATGTTCTTCCCTGAAGAAGTTCAGCTTCAGATATTCATCTTTCCTTACTATTGACACTGTCCCACCTCAATCTTATTGTATTAAGCCATAGGCCATTTCTTTAATGATACTATTAATTCTATTTCATTATATCATTTTCAAGAAAAGTTATGTAATCGATATCTTCTGGAGCGTAACAATATCAGAGTATAAAAAAAGAGGGCAAATGCCCTCCAAACTATGCGGTAATATCAAATAAAATTAAATTATCTTCTGACTATGACTGTTGTTCCCATTCCTCCGCCTATGCAGAGAGTTGCAAGCCCTAAGTTAACATCTCTCTTCTTCATCTCATGGAGAAGGGTGATAAGTATCCTTGCTCCTGAGGCTCCTACAGGATGACCGAGGGAGATTGCTCCGCCATTGACATTTACCTTGTCTTTGTTCCACTTGAGTTCCTTGCCTACAGCAAGGGACTGGGCTGCAAAGGCCTCATTAGCCTCGATAAGGTCCATGTCATCTATAGTGAGTCCAGCCTTTTCAAGTGCCTTTCTCGATGAAGGTACAGGGCCTATTCCCATTATGGATGGATCCACTCCTGCGCTTGCAAAAGAAACTATTGTAGCCAATGGAGTTACTCCAAGCTCTTCAGCCTTTTCCTTTGACATCAGAACCAGAGCAGCCGCTCCATCATTTATTCCTGATGCATTTGCAGCAGTTACTGTACCATCCTTCTTGAACGCAGGTTTGAGCTTTGCCAATCCTTCGACTGTGACTCCCTTCTTGGGGAACTCATCAGTGTCAACAACCTTGGGATCACCCTTTCTTTGCGGGATAAGAACAGGTACTATCTCATCCTTGAATTTTCCTTCTTCAATTGCCTTCTCAGCCTTGTTCTGGCTCCATGCCGCGAATTCATCCTGATCTTCGCGGGTAATGGAGTACTTTTCCGCAAGATTTTCAGCTGTGACGCCCATATGATAGTTGTTGAAAACATCTGTCAGAGCATCCTTTATCAGGGAATCCACTGCCTTGTCGTCTCCCATCCTCATACCGAATCTGGCAGAGGGAAGAAGGTAAGGGGACATGCTCATGTTTTCGGTTCCACCTACAACAACTATGTCATTTTCACCTGACATGATGGTCTGGGCTCCCAATGCAACAGTCTTGAGTCCTGAACCGCAGAGCATGTTGATTGTAACTGCGGGAACCTCCTGTGGAATACCGGCCTTCATCGCTGCCTGTCTTGCTACACCCTGACCCAGTCCTGCCTGGAGAATGCAACCAAGATAAACATCCTGCACCTGGTCAGGAGTGATCCCTGCCCTTGACACCGCTTCTTTGACTGCTGCCGCTGCCAGGTCTACCGCTGATACATCCTTGAACTGGCCGCCGAAGCTGCCGATTGCAGTCCTTACACCGCTGGCTATTACTACTTCTCTCATTTCTACCTCCTGAAACATATTTTTATTGGCAATACCTTTATAGCAATTCTTATGCCAACTATGTATACGACTACAAAAATATGAATGTTTTTTCATGTATTTATTTCTAAACCTTTACATCTGACTTTTTTTTGAATATAGTCATTTTAGATACTATATCGAAAGGGGTGAAGAAAGTCAGGTGATGGTTATGCCATAACCTGATGAAAGGTATGAAAGTATTCGTTGTTGGAGCAGGAACCATGGGATCGGGCATTGCCCAGGCATTTGCGCAGGGTGGCTGGGAAGTAGGCATGTACGACGTTGCCGAAGGATTCGCAAGAAAGAGTCTTTCAGGCATGCTTGGAAGGCTTGCAAAGCAGGTTGAAAAAGGAAAGCTTTCGCAGGAAGAGTGTGACAGGATATCGGGGAGCCTGAAGGTTTACGATGATCTTTCTGGCGCAGCAGACTGTGACCTGGTGCTTGAGGCAGTAGTTGAGAAGATGGAGGTCAAGAAGGCACTTTTCAAGGATCTGGATTCGATTTGCAATGATACAGCCATTTTCGCTTCAAACACTTCATCCCTGTCAATAACTGAAATGGCTTCAGCTACAAAGAATCCAGGAAGAGTAATTGGAATGCACTTCTTCAATCCGGCACCAGTCATGAAGCTCGTTGAAATCATCCGGGGCCAGCTGGCTGATGCGGAGACCTTCAAGCGTGCAGTTGAATTTGCAAAGACAATTGGTAAAGATCCTGTAGAGGTTACAGAAGGTCCAGGCTTCGTAGTCAACAGGATACTCATCCCGATGATAAACGAAGCGATCGGAGTCCTTGCAGATGGCTTCGCCTCAGTTGAAGACATAGACAAGGCAATGAAGCTGGGAGCTAACCATCCTATGGGACCTTTGGCGCTGTCAGACCTTATCGGGAATGACATAATCCTTGCGATCATGGAAGTTCTCCATAAGGAAATGGGAACAGACAAATACGCTCCGCATCCGCTTCTTAGAAAGATGGTAAGGGCAGGACTGCTCGGAAAGAAGACAGGAAGGGGATTCTACCAGTATTGACCAATATGGGCCGCATCATTGCGGCTCTTTTGTTTTATTCTTAATACTGATATCAGTTCATCTGACCGTATGGTTACAAATTTGTAAATTAACTGTTTTGAAATATATTTCTATATATTTTGTGTTACTATGTAATAGAGCGGTTGAAACTGCCTTAAATAGCACTGTTGAGCGCCTCTTATTTAGACAGGGCTGAAAAGCGAAGATAAACCGAGAAAAACAGAGCCTGATGAAGATGAAACCAGCGGCTAATATAAAAGCAGTTGGGATTACCTTAAAATGCAGTATTTAATACCATATCACGCTTTGAGATGCTCTCTTATGCTGATATAATAAGACACAAGGAGGGATGAAACTTGAATTGGATTTGGTTGGTACTGATCATTGTCGTCGTAGCTTTTGACGTTGTAACCAGCAATGTGCTGCTGTCCTGGCTTATGGTGGGATTTGTCGCTGCATGGCTGGCAGGATTCTATGTTGAATTCACTTACCAGGTCCTGATAGCGGTTGTTCTTGGAATTGTATTCCTTGGAATAGGAAACAGCATTTCTGAAAAGTACATACGCAACAGGATTAAGAACGAACCCATACTCGTAGACAAGATAGTGGGGCAGGTCTTCATTGCTGAGGACAAGATCGAAAGGACATCACAGCAGAAGATCAACGGTATTTACTGGGCTATAGTGAACGATGGAGAGACCATTCTGCCTGGCGAGAGCTTCAGGGTAGTCGGTATAAAAGAGAACAAGCTAACAGTCGTGAAGGAGGAAAAGAAGTAATGGAATACATCATCGGTTTTGCAATTCTGGCACTCATCATACTCATTGTCCTTTTGACAAGCATAAAGGTAGTCAACACAGGGTATGTCTTCGTACTTGAAAGATTCGGACAGTTCTACAGGGTTCTGCAGCCTGGATGGCACGTCATAATCCCATTCGCTGACTTTGTCAGAAGAAGGATATCTATGAAACAGCAGATACTCGACATACAGCCTCAGAATGTAATAACAAAGGACAACGTAAAGATATCCGTGGATAACGTAATATTCTATCAGGTACTGAACGCAAAGGATGCGGTCTACAACATAGAGAATTATGTATCAGGTATCATGTACTCGACAATCACCAATATGAGAAACATAATCGGTGACATGACCCTTGACGAAGTTCTGGTAGGAAGAGACAAGATAAACCAGAAGCTTCTGAGCATAGTTGACTCGATAACTGATGCCTACGGAATCAAGATACTGTCAGTTGAAATCAAGAACATAGTTCCTCCTGAAGAAATCCAGAACGCCATGGAAAAGCAGATGAAGGCTGAAAGAGAGAAGAGAGCAGCCATCCTCATAGCTGAAGGTGACAGGAACTCCAGTATAGCCAGGGCAGAAGGAGAAAAGCAGAGCAACATCCTCCGTGCAGAAGCGGAGAAGGAGTCCAACATCAGAAGGGCTGAAGGACTCAGGGAATCACAGCTCCTCGAAGCTGAAGGTAAGGCGAGGGCAATCGATCTGATAGCCAAGGCTGAAGCACAGGCTATCATGGATGTCAACGGAGCAATCATAAATTCCGGAACTGACGCGAGAGTCATAGCTCTCAAGCAGGTAGAAGCTTTAAGGGATCTTTCAATGAATCCTGCAAACAAGCTCATACTCCCCGTAGATGCCATAGGCTCACTGGGAAGCATCGCAGCCATAGCAGATATCCTGAAGGGATCGAAGTAGAATTAAGGACAAAAAGGACGGATTTCCGTCCTTTTTCTTTATTAAATGAAAGCCTGACTGTATAATCGACTTTGAGAGGATGTGGTCATATGGCAAAGACAGCGCTCGTAACAGGAGCAAGCGGTGGAATCGGCGGAGCTATTGCAAAAAGGCTGAGTGAGATGGGATATAGCCTTATCCTCATGTACGGGACCAATGATGCCGGCATAACGGCACTTAAGGAAACACTGTCAGGCAACCCAAATGTTGAAGTCATAAGCTGCGACTTCAAAGATGGTGCAAAAATGAATTCAGTCTCGAGATTGTTATCTGAGAAGCATAAAGATGTTGAAGTTATAATACATGCAGCCGGCATATCGAAGCGGGAAATCTTCCATGAAATGTCCACGGAAGATTTCGAGAATCTGATTTCTGTAAACATCAAGCCCCTTTACTATATCTCAAGGGCATTAATACCTATGATGATTGAAAAAGGCACTGGTGACATAATTTCAATATCATCTATCTGGGGTTCCAGGGCTGCATCCTTGGAGGTTGCGTATGCCATGACAAAAGGTGCTCTTGAACAATTCACGAGAGGCCTTGCAGCCGAGCTTTCGCACATGGGGGTGAGGGTTAATGCCATAGCCCCTGGAGGTATAGACACCGAGATACTCTCAAACCTTTCAGTTTCAGAAAAGGATGAATTTCTTAGTGATATTCCCTTCAAGAGGCTTGGACGTCCTGAAGAGATTGCAGACCTTGTTGAATTCCTGCTTACAAAAGGCAGATACATGACAGGCCAGGTAATAACCATTGACGGGGGATATACATTATAGAAACTGACCTGGGAGTGAATTTCTCCCAGGTCATAATTAGCTTATAAGAACTTCACAGTGAATTCAATCCCCTTTGTTCCGTCAAGGGTAGTCACGTTCCTGATTCCATATTCAAAGCCATGCTTATCAAGTATGTTCCTTACGATTGAAAGGCCGAGGCCTGAAGATCCTTTTACACGCTGTCTGGATTTGTCCTTCTTGAAGAACTGCACCCAGATGTTCTGAAGGTCCTCCTCGGAAATGAACGCCGGGCTGTTTGTAACCTTCAAGATAGGTCCCATGACGGATTCATCGTCTGTCAAACTGATTGCTACTTTGCCATTCGTTCCGGTATAGGTTAGCGCATTCTTAAGTATGTTCCTCAATACTATCGTCATCTTCTCCTTGTCAGCCTCAATTTCCACTTCAGGATATATCCAGGATTCTATTGTAAGGTCCTGCCTGATGCCCTTGAATGCAGATTCAGTCTCAGTAATCAGTTTGCTCAGGTCAAAGCGCATGATATTCAGACTGAACGCCTCTGATTCAGTATATGAAAGCTCCAGCATATCTCTGATAAGCGCTTCCATGTTTCTTGATTCATCAAGGATTATTCCCAGATATTCCTTTGAGTCATCAATGACGACACCGTCAAGTATACCTTCAGCATAACCCTGTATAAGTGCAAGTGGTGTCTTCAGCTCATGGGATATGTCCCTTATGAAGTTTTTCCTCTGGTCTTCAAGCATGTCTTTCCGGTTAAGGTCCTCCTCAAGCAGAAGGTTCTTGGATTTAAGGTCTTCAAGCGCCAGCTGAAGGTTGGATGAAAGTGATGTAAGGCATCTGTCAAGGTCTCCAATCTCATCTGACCTTTTTGATGTGTCCCTTTCGACAAAGCTGAGGGATGCAAGCTTTGAAGCATCCTTTGCAAGCTTTCTCAGAGGCTTTGTGACCATCTTTGATACCACAACCGAAATCATGGCAGTCACAATGAGACCGCCTATGAAGAGGTATATGAAGAATTGCTTGATGGTTTCAGCCGACTCCCTGATCGGAATCATGGAGGATATGGATATAGCGATTGAATCGTCTATGGCAAGTACTGAAACAGGGACTGCAGAAAGGAAATATTTTATTCCTCTTGTCTCCTCCACATACTCCCTTGAAATTCCTGAAGTTCCGTACAATTCGTCCTTAACGGCTTCATTCAGTGCAATGTCATTGAAGAAGCTTCTGAGTATGTAGATGGAATTTTCATCGACATTTCCGCCTTTGGATGACATATACATAAGGTCGCCGGATCTGGTGTATATGAAAAGCCTTGCGGAATTCTTAGCCTCGTAGTCTGTTATGTCTCCAATGAAGCTTTCAGGCGAGCGGGGAGTGACCTCGGAAAATTCTACAAGATTCTCCCATAAGGCCTTCCTCTTGACATTCTCATAGTAGGTTTCAAAATAAAGGGTCATGAACAGCATGGAAAGCAGAAGGAGTGACGATACCATGACTGTGGTCAGAAATGCAAGCTTGTTGGTTATCGACCTAAACATTTTCTTCCACCAGGAACCTGTATCCAGTTCCTCTCACTGTCATTATGTAGCCCGAAGCTTTGCCCAGCTTCTCCCTGAGTCTTCTTATGCTGGTATCGACTGCTCTCAGGTCACCCTCATAGTCAATGCCCCAGACCCTGTCAAGAAGCGTTTCTCTGGAGAAAGCAATGTTGCTGTTCATTGCAAGGAAAAGCAGAAGCTCGTATTCCTTCTTTGTAAGCAGAGCTTCCTCACCTGAAACGAATATCCTCTGTGACCTGGTGTCAATGCTGAGAAAGCCTGCTTCAATCTTACCGTTTCTTCCTCCATCCTGCCTGGAGAAGAAAGCGTGAATCTTTGCCATAAGTACCTTTGGTGAAAATGGCTTGGTCACATAATCATCGGCTCCGGCCACATATCCCTCAAGCTTGTCAGTATCCTGACTCCTTGCCGTCAATACGATGACAGCTGTATCCTTTGTTTTCCTCAGCTCCTTCAGCATTGTCATGCCGTCCATGAATGGCATCATCATGTCGAGGAGTATCAGGTCATAGTCTCTGGTTAGTGCCTGCTTAAGGCCTTCGGCTCCGTCAGAGGCAAGTGTGACCTCGTAGCCTTCCTTCACCAGGTAATCCCTCAAAAGATTTCTCATCCTGACTTCGTCTTCAATTACGAGTATGTACTTCATTCAAACCACCCGTCCGTCGATTCCAGATAGCAGAACCATCTGAATCCATATTCTCATACTATTATATCATCCGGACCGTTTCTTGCACTTGTCCGGCTTTAAAGCAAATTCACTTCTTCTAAATGATAGCAGGTCAATGTGACAGGTCTGTTACATTTCTTTTCATTGTCTGAAGGCTCTGCAAGCTGTATAATGTTTAGATGGACGCATATTGAGTCTATTTCAAAACACAATCGATTTAAGGCCTTAAGAGAGATCTTGCCGACTATATAACGGGGAGGAATGGAATTGAAGTTTTATGAGATCCTTGCCACGCACTATGATGATATTTTCCCGCTGAGCGGCAACACTCTGTCTTTCCTTTCAGAAGGGCTGGAGCCGGAGGCCAAGGTGCTCGACGCTGCATGCGGCACTGGCACCTACGCAATCGCCCTTGCTGGAAAAGGCTTTCAGACAGTAGGTGTCGATATAGATGAATCAATGGTGGCAATTGCTGAAGCTAAGGCTGTCATGCTGGATGCAGACGCTGATTTCATAGTTTCTGACATGATGGACATTGACCTTGTCTGCACAGATGAGATGGATATGATCTTCTGCATCGGGAACTCCTTGGTACACCTTAAGGACAGGAAGCAGGCGCTTGACTTCATAAAGACATGTCACGGGCTTCTTACATCTGGCGGCAGGATAATTCTTCAGATAATCAACTACGACAGGATTCTCGACGAATCCATTACCAGCCTTCCGACTATCGAGGTGAGGGAAAAGGACATAACCTTCGTTAGGAACTACAAGCTGGATCCAGATACGATGAAGATTGAATTCAGGTCAAAGCTCAGGGTAGGTCCTGAAGAGGTGGGAAGCTCTGTAATGCTTCTTCCACTCAGAAGGTCTGAGCTAGAGGATATGCTGGAATCCGCCGGTTTCAAGTCAATAGAGTCATTTGGAGGCTTTGACGGAAGTGCATGGGACAAATCAAAACTACCTCTGGTTATGAGGGCAATAAAAGCTTAGGAGCCACTACATGATAGACAAAAAGAACAGCTGCAAGACGACTACCCTCGAAAACGGACTCCAGGTAGCGATCATCAAGAAGGATGGAGCTCTATTTTCCTGCAACATTGGAATTCGGACCGGAGCTCTTCATGAGGGTCCGACGCAGAAGGGTATATGTCATTTCCTTGAGCACATGATGTTCAAGGGCACAATCTTCCGAAACAACAAGACGCTGAATGAAGACCTTGAGTATCTCGGCGGCGATTACAATGCATTCACAGACTATATTTCAACTGTCTTCACGATAACCGCCCTTCAGGAGGAGATCTCCGAAGGTCTTGGGATACTAAGTGAGATGGTCAGATTTCCTGCATTTCCGGAAGATGAGATGGAAAAGGAGAAGGGTGTCGTACTTTCAGAGCTGAAAGCGACTCTTGACGACACCGAGTCACTTACTCTCAACCTGTTGAACCGGAAGGCATACAGGAAAAGTGGTCTTAGGACTGACATTCTCGGCACGAAAAATTGTATAAGCGGATTCACCAGGAAGAAGCTTGTTGACTTCCATTCAAAGCACTATGTTCCTGGTAACGCACTCTTGACCATTGTGTCACCACTCGAATTCAATCTCGTTCTTAAAATTGTCAGGGACATATTCGGTTCCTGGTATGGGGAAGCTCCTTTGAAGAAAGAGATTATTTTCGAGAAAAACCACCCAGGAAGGTTCAAATCATCAAAGCCAATGGAACAATCAGCGATTGGAATGCTATATACCTTCGAGATCGAGGAGGCTGAAAAGCTGCCGCTGCGCATACTAAACTACAAGCTCGGCAACTCCGCAAACTCAATGCTCTTCAGGAAGCTTCGTGAAGAGATGGGGCTGGCCTACGATGCTTATTCGGACCTTGACCTTACAGACAGGATCCAGAGCTTAACGATATACACTCAGGTCCACGACGACAGCACTGAAGTCGCCCTCGAAATTATCAGGGGCATTACCGAAGGCCTTGCAGCAGGCTCTGCAATAAACGAAAGGGACCTGGAGGTCATGAAGAAGGTAATGAAGACTGGTGTAATGTCCACGCTTGAAGACACTCACCACCTTTGTTCATGTATAATGGATGACCTGATCGACGGAGAAACACCGATGAAATTCCTTGAGGACATTGAGGACCTCGAGAAAGTAACCCTGGAAGATGTTTCAAGCGTTGCAGCAAAGGTGCTCACGGACCCTACCATATACATACTCAGGGCAGGTGACTGAATTTGAAAATTTTATCAATCGAGGACGACAGAAGGGATAAGGACAGGTCCAGACTGACAATGGATGATGGCAGCATCTATCCTTGCCACAAAGAGCTGATAGTGAGGATGCACCTTAAGACGGGCATGGAGTTCGACGAAGCCTCGCTCAGGGATATGGTAAGCGCAGATGAAAAGCTCAGGGCAAAGGATGATGCATTTACATTTCTCGAAAGAGGCTACAAGACTCTTGAAGAGGTCAGAAGAAAGCTATCAGCAAAGGGCTACGATGAGGACACCATAGGTTCAGTATCCGGCCTGCTTGAAGAGTACCGGATGGTAGATGATGAAAGGTATGCAAGGCTTTATTCGAACGAGAAGATAAGGAAGGCCGGGGTGCTGAAGATCCGTCACGACCTTCAGGCAAAGGGTGTTGACAAGGAGACGATAGAAGTCGCAATCGGCAGCATGTCTCCTGATGCTGAAAGAGAATCCTGCAGATCACAGGCTGCCAAAAAGCTTGAGCTGCTCAAGAAGAGGGAAAGCGACCAGTGGAAGCTTCGCAGCAAGCTTTATGGCTTTCTGGTAAACAAGGGTTTCTCAAGGGACACTGTTTCTGCTGTACTTAGAGAGCTCCTCACAGATGATGAAATTGATTTGGACTAATTCTTCGACAGGCTGAATTTTGCTTCAAGCCTGTCTGTTTTATTGGTTTTGAGCCTTGAAACCCTTTCCAATTCTTAATTATTTCTTGATAATACAAAATTTACAATTTGGTGATATAATATATTATTATTCAGTCCTCCGCTAATATATTAGCGGTTATTTTCATGAAAGACATATTTTGCCAACTGACTATCAAAGAGAGGTGAAGGGTGCCGTGCCGCTTTCGCGGATCGGGCCTAGTTTATGAAAGACAGATTGTACATAGGTCTGGATGTGGGTTCCACTACAGTCAAGATCGCAGTCCTGGATAAGAATTCAAGACTGGCATACAGCGACTATAAAAGACATTACTCCGATATCAGGAGCACTGTCGTGGACTGCATAAAGGATGCATACGATGCTTTCGGGCAGCGTGAAGTCACAGTGAGTGTAACCGGCTCTGGCGGAATGTCCGTCTCAGGCTGGCTGAAGATAGATTTCGTACAGGAGGTAATAGCCTCCACCAAGGCAGTTGAAGAGTTCATCGGGCATACAGATGTAGCCATCGAGCTTGGCGGTGAAGATGCAAAGATTACCTATTTCGACGGTTCAATAGAGCAGAGGATGAATGGTACCTGCGCAGGCGGTACCGGTGCTTTCATCGACCAGATGGCAGCTCTCCTTAAGACCGATGCCACTGGCCTGAACAACCTGGCGAAAGGCTCCACATTCATATATCCTATAGCTGCAAGATGCGGTGTATTCGCAAAGACTGACGTTCAGCCTCTAATCAACGAGGGAGCGAAGAAAGAGGATATAGCCGCTTCCATATTCCAGGCAGTGGTGAACCAGACCATATCAGGACTTGCCTGCGGAAAGCCTATAAGAGGCAACATAGCCTTCCTTGGAGGACCGCTTCATTTCCTGTCGGAGCTTAGGACAAGGTTCATCGAGACGCTTCACCTTTCTGAAGCTGCTGCGATAGTTCCAGAAAATGCTGAGCTCTATGTTGCCATGGGTGCTGCCCTCCATTCAAAGGAGACCTATTCACATGATTTCCAAGTCCTTAAGGACAGGGCTGAGAAGCTTAAGGGAGTATTTGTAAAGGAAGTTGAAAGGCTGGATCCTCTATTTGCTGACAAGGCTGATTTTGATGCGTTCAAGTCAAGACATGACCTGGCTAAAGCTGAAAGGGCGGACCTTTCCAGCCATACCGGTCCCTGCTACCTTGGTATAGACTCAGGTTCCACAACATCAAAGCTCGTGCTCATGGATGATGACAGGCGAATCCTGTACTCATATTATGGAAGCAACAAGGGTGAGCCTCTCAAGCTCATAGTATCGATACTTAAAGACCTTTACTCTAAGCTGCCTGAAGGCGCATATATAGCAGGAAGCACAGCTACAGGATATGGGGAGAGCCTCTTGAAGGCTGCCCTCGGTGTGGATTTCGGAGAAATAGAGACCATAGCGCACTATACTGCAGCAAACCATTTCCTTGAGGGCGTAGACTTCATCCTTGACATAGGCGGTCAGGACATGAAGTGCATGAAGATCAAGGATGGCGCAATTGATTCCATAATGCTCAATGAGGCGTGTTCCTCAGGATGCGGTTCATTCATCGAGAGCTTCTCAGAATCCCTGAACTTCGATGTGAGGGACTTCTCAAGGGAAGGCCTGTTCTCAGAAGAGCCTGTAGACCTGGGATCCAGATGCACTGTATTCATGAATTCAAGGGTGAAGCAGGCGCAGAAGGAAGGTGCTTCCGTGGGCGACATCAGCTCCGGGCTTTCATACAGTGTAATAAAGAACGCGCTTTTCAAGGTTATAAAGATCCGTAATCCTAAGGAGATGGGTGAAAAGATCATCGTGCAGGGTGGTACGTTCTATAACGACAGCGTACTCCGGGCATTCGAGAAGGTTTCAGGCAGGGATGCCGTAAGACCGGACATAGCAGGACTAATGGGAGCATTCGGCGCTGCGATAATCGCCAAAGAAAGGATGGAGGGGCAAAGGTCTACACTTCTTGGATCTGACGAGCTTGAGCTCCTATCACCCAGGGCTGAAATGAGGCGCTGCGGACTTTGTCTCAACAACTGCCCCCTTACTATAAACATATTCAGGGAAGGACATGAGTTCATCTCCGGAAACAGGTGCGAAAGACCCCTGGGCGTCATAAGGAAGAATGATGTTCCGAACCTTTTCGACTACAAGCATGACCGGACATTCTCCTACAAGAGCCTTGAAGAATCGGAGGCAACAAGAGGAACAGTTGGAATACCAAGGGTTCTCAACCTGTATGAAAACTACCCGTTCTGGTTCACTTTCTTCACAGAGCTTAAATACAGGGTTGTGCTTTCACCGAGGTCATCAAAGAAAATATACGAGCTTGGGATGGAATCCATTCCTTCAGAATCGGTTTGCTATCCTGGCAAGATAGTCCACGGCCACATAGAGTGGCTTGCAAAGAAGAATGTGGATATGGTCTTCTATCCTTGTATCCCATACGAGGAGAAGGAAGACACGGGAGCATCCAACCACTACAACTGTCCGGTTGTGACCTCATATCCTGAAGTCATAAAGAACAACATGGACATAATAAAGACAAATGGCATGACATACCTGAACCCTTTCCTGAACCTCTACAAGAGGAATGAGCTTCCAAAGAAGCTTCACTCGATTCTGTCGAAGTACAGTGACATGACGCTTCAGGAGGTAACCGCTGCGGTTGAAAAGGCCTATGCGGAGAAGGACCAGGTAAAGGAAGACGTCCAGAAGAAAGGTGAAGAAACACTGAGGTATATGAGGGAGCATGGCCTTAAGGGCATTGTGCTGGCCGGAAGGCCTTACCATGTGGACCCTGAGATACATCACGGGATTCCTGACATCATCAAGGACTTCGGTATGGCAGTTCTAACTGAGGATTCAGTAGCTCATCTTGGAAAGGTCGACAGACCCCTTCGGGTAATCGACCAGTGGACCTACCACAACAGGCTTTACAGGGCTGCTTCCTTTGTAGCGGGGAGAGATGACCTTGAACTTATTCAGCTCAACAGCTTTGGCTGCGGGCTTGATGCCGTTACTTCGGACCAGGTTGAGGAGATACTCCACAGCAAAGGGAAGCTGTACACGCTTCTGAAGATCGATGAAGGAAACAATCTGGGAGCAGCAAGGATCAGGATCAGGTCTCTCAAGGCAGCCATGGATGCAAGGGAGAGGAATTCCTTCGTAAGGAAGGACAGGCCCATTGTCTACGGCAGACCTCAGTTTACAATAGAGATGAAGAAGACACACACCATACTGGCCCCACAGATGTCACCCATACACTTCAGGTTCCTGGAGGCGGCTCTCAGGGCATCAGGCTTCAATCTGGTGGTTCTTCCAAGCGATGACAGAAATGCAATCGAGGAAGGACTGAAGTATGTAAACAACGATGCATGCTATCCTTCAATAATAGTTACTGGTCAGATCATAAACGCCCTGAAGAGCGGAAAGTATGATCCTGACAACACATCAACCCTGATAACCCAGACTGGTGGAGGCTGCAGGGCCACCAACTACGTCGGCTTCATAAGGAAAGCCCTGAGGGATGCTGAATTCCCGCAGGTACCGGTAGTGCCGCTCTCATTCCAGGGCTTCGAGAAGCATCCCGGGATGAAGCTGACCTTAGATACGATCAACCGTGTCCTGTTTGCAATACTTTACGGCGACCTCCTCATGAGGGTGCTTTACAGGGTAAGGCCATACGAGACCATAAAGGGTTCTGCGAACGCACTCTATGAGAAGTGGTCGGAAAAGCTGGTAAAGGATGTTTCCAACGGAAGCTTCCAGCTATACAAGGATAATGTACAGGGGATAGTCAGGGATTTCGACAACCTCGAGATAAGAAGCATTGTGAAGCCAAAGGTCGGGCTTGTAGGTGAAATACTGGTAAAGTTCCATCCGACGGCAAACAACAATGTGGTCGATGTCATCGAGAATGAAGGCTGTGAGGCGGTTATGCCTGACCTGACAGATTTCTTCCTATACAGCTCCTACAACAATATCTTCAAGCGGAAGGAGCTTGGCGGCAGCCTTAAGGGCGCAGTCACATCGAAGCTCATAATCGAAGCGATTGAAATCTACAGGAAAGCCATGAGGGATGCACTGTCTGAATCAGAGAGGTTCACTCCTCCCTCAAGGATCGAATCCCTTGCTGAAATGACAAAGGACGTGGTTTCCATCGGAAACCAGACCGGAGAAGGGTGGTTCCTGACAGGTGAAATGCTCGAGCTTATCCACTCAGGAGTTGAGAACATCGTCTGCATGCAGCCATTTGCCTGCCTACCGAACCATATCACAGGCAAGGGTGTCATCAAGAAGCTGAGGGAAGACAACAAGAACGTGAACATTACTGCCATAGACTATGATCCCGGCGCCAGCGAGGTGAACCAGCTGAACAGGATCAAGCTCATGGTATCGACTGCTTTCAGAAACCTGGAAAAGAACCAGAATCTTTCAGCAGTTGAAAAGACCTTGACAATAGAGAAGAGACACATATAATATAAGGGTATATATCAGGCATTGACGAAGAGGAGTATGCGAAGGGTCAGCGAAAAAGAGAGACCGCACCAGGCTGAAAGGCGGTCACGCAGGATTTTGCAGAAGGTAGCTTCCGAGCTTCCGGGCAGAAATTAAGTAAGTCCGGACGGTTTATTCGAACCGTTAATTTATCGAGTGCCCATGTAAGTGGGAAAAAAGGTGGTACCGCGGAGTCTTCGTCCTTTTATGGACGAGGGCTCTTTTTATTTTAAGGAGGATGCTATGGAAGACAGGAAGACGCTGGGAACAACGTATGATCCCAAGGAATTCGAGAAGAGACTATACGACAAATGGATGGAGATGGGAGTCTTCACTCCGAAGGTGAACAAGGAAAAGAAGCCTTACACCATAGTGATGCCGCCTCCGAACATAACCGGAAAGCTTCATATGGGACATGCACTTGACCTTACGCTTCAGGACATGATCATCAGATACAAGAGGATGCAGGGCTTCGAGGCACTGTGGCTTCCTGGAGAAGACCATGCTTCAATAGCAACCGAAGTAAGGGTTGAGAACGAGCTTCTTAAGCAGGGTATAGTAAAGAAGGAAATAGGCAGAGAGGCATTCCTTGAAAAGGTCTGGGAATGGTCAGACGAATACAGGGAAAGGATCAGGGAACAGATCAAAAAGATGGGCTCTTCCTGCGACTTCACCCGTGAAGCCTTCACCATGGACGAGAACCTCTCCAAGGCAGTCAGGACTGTTTTCGTAAAGCTGTATGATGAGGGACTGATATACAGGGGAAACAGGATGACAAACTGGTGCCCTAAATGCACCACTGCACTTTCAAATGCAGAGATTGAGTACAAGGAATCAGAGGGCAGCCTGTGGCACTTCAAATACCCTCTTACTGATGGAAGCGGGTACATCACAATAGCCACCACAAGGCCGGAGACAATGCTTGGAGACACAGCGGTAGCTGTAAATCCTGATGATGACAGATACAAGGCCCTCGTAGGCAAGACCCTCATGCTTCCTCTGATGGACAAGCAAATCCCTATAGTCGCAGACTCATACGTAGACGTGGAATTCGGTACAGGCTGCGTGAAGATCACGCCAGCCCATGACCCCAACGACTACCTGGTAGGGGAAAGGCACAACCTTCCCAGCGTGAACGTCCTTGACGACCATGGCAGGATAAACTCCAATGGCGGCAAATATGCCGGTCTTGACAGATACGAGGCAAGGAAGCTGATAGTTAAGGATATGGAGGCGCTTGGACTCCTTGAATCCATAAAGCCCCATCTCCACAACCTTTCCACCCATGACAGGTGCGGAACGGCGATAGAGCCGCTTATCTCCAAACAGTGGTACGTGAAGATGGAGCCCCTGGCAATACCTGCCCTGGAGGCAGTAAGGAACAAGGATACCAAATTCGTTCCTGAGAGATTCGAGAAGACATACTTCAACTGGATGGAAAATATCGAGGATTGGTGTATCTCAAGGCAGCTCTGGTGGGGACACAGGATACCAGTATGGTATTGCGACGCTTGCGGAGATACTATAGCATCCATAGATACTCCTCATTCCTGTCCTAAATGCGGTTCTGAAAAACTGAGGGAAGAGGAGGATGTCCTTGATACCTGGTTCAGCTCGGCATTGTGGCCTTTCTCCACATTAGGCTGGCCGGATAAGACAGAAGACCTGGAATACTTCTATCCTACCTCGACCCTTGTTACAGGATATGACATCATATTCTTCTGGGTGGCAAGGATGGTATTCTCCGGACTCTACAATATGAAGGAGACTCCATTTGACACAGTATTCATACATGGTATAGTAAGGGATTCAGAGGGCAGGAAGATGAGCAAGTCCCTTGGCAACGGCGTCGACCCTCTGGAGACAATAGACGAGTTTGGCGCTGATGCCCTGAGATTCATGCTTGTTTCCGGAAACGCTCCAGGAAATGACATCAGGTTCTATCCTGAGAGGGTCGAAGCAGCCAGGAATTTCGCGAACAAGATCTGGAACGCATCAAGGTTTGTCCTTATGAACCTTGATGGAGAGCTCCTTGAGAAATACAAAGAATCGAGAAGCTACTCCCTGGCAGACAGATGGATACTTTCGAGGCTTAACTCACTGGTTTCCGATGTCACCGCAAACCTTGACAGATTCGAGCTGGGAGTCGCTTTGCAGAAGGTCTATGACTTCCTGTGGAACGAACTCTGCGACTGGTATATAGAGCTTATCAAGCCTGTGTTCTATAATGGCACTGATGAAGAGAAGGGCACAAGCTTCAACGTCATAAGGAATGTCCTTATTGCCGGCCTTAAGCTCCTCCACCCGGTAATGCCGTTCATCACTGAAGAGATTTACAGTCACTTAAGTGAAGATGCTACTATAGTGACAGCTGCCTGGCCGCAATCTGACGAAACTCTGGTAGACCTGGCAACAGAAAGGAACATGAATGCAGTCATCGAAGCCATCAGGAGCATAAGAAACCTGAGGCAGGAGATGAATGTGCCTTCATCAAGGAAGTCCAAGCTCAGCATCCTTCCACAGGAAGGGATGGGCGAAGCCTTCGTTATGGCCACCGATTATCTCAAGAAGCTTGCATTCGCTGACGAGGTGGAGCTGGTAACAGCCGAGCCGGACGGAAAAAACAATGTTGCTGTTGTCACAGGCGACGCAAGGATATTCATACCACTACTGGACCTCATTGACAGGGACAAGGAAATAGAGAGGCTGAAGAAGGAAGAAGAAAAGCTCATGAAGGAGATTGTCAGGGTAACCTCCAAGCTTACAAACGAGAAATTCATCTCCAAAGCACCTCAGTCAGTAATTGATGAGGAAAAGGAAAAGGGTGCCAAATATGAGGCCATGATCCAGTCAGTAAGGGACAGGATAGAGTCGTTATCCTGATAAAACATAGGATAAGAGGCTTGACTTTGCACCACAAAACTTGAAATGGTGACACAATTTGAAATGATAAAAGGGCAGGGCAACGGACCGTAGGTCCATAGTCCTGCCTTTGTCGGAGGCATGATGGATTACATTGAAGCACTTAAATATATCCACGGGATTCCAAGAGCTCCCGAACGCACAGGACTTGACAGGATGAGGTCGCTCATGCGCCACCTTGGAAACCCTCAGGATGGACTTAAGTTCATCCATGTGGCAGGAACCAACGGCAAAGGGTCCACATCAAGGATCATTTCTCTTATCCTGGAGAAGTCAGGATACCGGACCGGACTATACACATCGCCTTTCATCGAGGTATTCGAGGAGAGGATTCAGGTCAACAGCAGGTACATTAGCCATGAAGCACTTGCAAGGCTGACCGGAAAAGT
Source organism: Youngiibacter multivorans (assembly GCF_017873395.1). Lineage (GTDB taxonomy): Bacteria > Bacillota > Clostridia > Clostridiales > Clostridiaceae > Youngiibacter > Youngiibacter multivorans. The sequence goes on from NZ_JAGGKC010000028.1 coordinate 53,146, forward strand.
CAGGGCTGCGGTAACTGATGTGATGGCGGAAGGGCATTTCAATCCAACCGAGTTCGAGGTGGTCACAGCCATCATGTTCCTTTACTTCAAGGAAATGGACATAGACTTTGGAGTCATAGAAGTCGGGCTTGGTGGGAAAAATGATGCTACAAATGTGCTTCTACCCGTACTCTCCGTAATAACCTCGATCAGCTTCGACCATGTTGAAGATCTGGGTGACACAATCGAAAGCATAGCAGGCCATAAGGCAGGGATAATCAAGAAGGCTCCCTCAGTATCCGCACCGCAGGATATAAAGGCAGCTGAAGTTCTGATAGAAAGGGCGCATGGTACAGGATCTGACCTAACCTTCATCTCTGGGGAAGATATAAGATATATTGGAATGGATGAATGGAAACAGCTTATTGAACTCACGGTCAATCCCTGGGGAACTATAAAGTCCCATCTAAGCCTTCTCGGAAAGCATCAGCTGGAGAACTCCCTGCTTGCTGTGACGGCTGTCTCAAAGCTCGTCAGCCTTGGCTTCTACGTGCCTCATGATGCAGTAGTGTCAGCACTTGATGAGGTAATCTGGCCTGCACGGATGGAACGATTCGGAAAAGATCCTGTGGTCATCCTCGACGGTGCGCATAATCCTGACGGTATGCGGAACCTCATTGAAAGTGTTGACACCTATTTCAGGGATGTTCCCCGTGTTGTGATACTTGGCATTCTGAAGGACAAGGAGGCTCATCTTATGGCAGAGCTTGCCTCACAAGGCGCACAGGCTGTCATCTGTACATCTCCTCCAACTCCACGGGCGCTCACACCCGGAGAGCTCATGGCATATGTCCCTGACCATATTGAGCGTATAGCTGAGCCCTCTTATGAGAAGGCACTGGAGACTGCAAAAAAAATAAGCGGGCCCTCCGGTCTTATCCTCATCACAGGCTCACTTTACATGATGGGGGAATTCAGGAAGGTCCTGAGAAAAAGAGAAAACGAAGGTCTATATAAATATTAAATTTTACACAATTCAATTATCTCCCGATTTGTTGTATACTATCTGTATAAGCAAAACAGGGAGATGATTTTTTTGTTCAATATTGGCTGCCATCTTTCCTCATCAAAGGGATTCCTTGCGATGGGAGAAACAGCTTCAGAAATAGGTGCCAACACTTTCCAGTTCTTCACAAGGAATCCAAGGGGAAGCAAGGCTAAGGATATTGATCCTGAGGATTCAAGGGCACTTGTCGCATACATGTCAAAAAATGGATTTGGAAAAATACTAGCACATGCGCCATATACTTTAAATCCGGCGGGAGCAGACCCAAAGGTCAGGGATTTCGCTGAGATGGTCATGAAGGATGATCTCGTGAGGATGGAACACGTCCCAGGCAGCTACTACAATTTCCATCCGGGAAGCCATGTAGGGCAGGGGCTTGAAGAGGGGGTCCAGCTTATTTCCGGACTTCTCAACAGGCTGCTTTCAGAGGAGCAGACCACAATAGTGCTGCTTGAGACCATGGCGGGAAAGGGCACCGAAGTCGGAAGGACATTCGAGGAGCTGCAGATGATACTCGACAGAGTTGTGCTGAAAGACAAGGTCGGCGTTTGTCTGGATACGTGCCATGTGTATGATGCAGGATATGATATTGTTAATGACCTTGAAGGGGTACTGGGGGAATTCGATAGAATTATCGGACTTGAGAAGCTTAAGGCTATCCACATAAATGACAGCAAGAATCCGTTCTCCAGCCATAAGGACAGGCATGAAAAGATAGGGGAGGGTTCCATAGGCTTCGCTGCATTCTCAAGGATAATCAACCATAAATATCTAAGAGACCTTCCTTTCTATCTGGAGACTCCAAACGAGCTTGACGGATATGCAAAGGAAATCGAGATGCTGAAGGCCGCAAGGACCTTAAGCCAAAATTCTTGAATATAAAAGGGACAAAGCAAAACCTTTATGGCTGCTATGTCCCTTTCCTATTTGACAAGAAGTCTGTATAGTATTCCGTAAATCGCAGACGAATCCTTCCTCCAGCTGTGCATGGCGCTTTCTGCACTATCCTTGTCCGGAAGCGAAAGTGTCAGCCCTATGATCTCCCTCTCATCCTCAAAGGCAGAGAGTCTGACCACGAAGGTACCACGTTCACCTTCTTCTATGGAAGTGGATACAGTCGCTTCCCGAATGAGCTTGTCCATGCTTCTCTCGATGCATTCATCGACTGCCTTTGTCTTCCTCGGATTCATCCTGTCGGAAAAAAGCGTAAGCATTTCCTCTCCTGTTTTTGTGAGGTGAAGGGTATCTGAACCTCTTATTGTTACCATTCTTATGCAGTCTGCTTTCTCAAGCTCGTCAATATACGTCTGCAAGTCGAAGTAATTCATGAAGATGCTGCTCAAAAGAAGGTCTGACAGCTGATCCTTGGTGAGCTCAACCTTAAGGCCTTTTATCGCATACATTATAAGCAGTTTATTTTCAGCAAGGCTATTGTTTTCCAATTTGCACCTCCAAAGTCCACATTTAATGATACAGAATTTTGCAGGTCAATTCAATCATGGATGCCAGCTTTTTGAACTCAGTTATCATTTAGAAAGTGAAAATATTTTCATCTTTTCATTGCTATCGTTCTAATTTTCTTGAAATCGAATACACATTTGATATAATTAGTATTGAGTCTTTGTTTTGGGGAACAGAGGCCAGTGGGCATGCTCGTATTTTCGAGGTATGGCCTTTTCCAATACCAAAGAAAGAGGGGTAACAGAGTGGAGAACTACACAGAGAACAACAGTATTACTCTAGAGGGGCTGGTGCTCAAGAAACCACAGGTGAGCCATGAATTGTACGGCGAGGTATTTCATGTATTCGAGCTCGAGGTGGACAGGCTGAGCGAATCAAAAGACATACTCTGCGTCACTATTTCAGAAAGGCTTCTGACTGATATGACACTCAGTGTAGGAGACTTCATCAGGGTCAATGGTCAGCTGAGAAGCTACAACAAGGTAGTGGAGAACAGGAACAAGCTGGTTCTTACTGTTTTTGCCAGGTCCATTGAGGTACCGGAGGAACGTGCCAAGGATCCCAATGAGATACTTCTAGACGGATTCATATGCAAGGCTCCTGTATACAGGAAGACCCCCTTCGGCAGGGAGATAACTGATATTCTCGTTGCCGTTAACAGGGCTTACAACAAATCCGACTACATCCCGATAATCGCCTGGGGAAGGAATGCACGGTATTCCAAGAACCTTGAGATAGGGGAGAGGATAAAAGTCTGCGGCAGGCTTCAGTCAAGGGAGTACGTCAAGAATGTGAGCGAAACCGAAAAGGTAACAAGAGTTGCGTACGAGGTGTCAGTCTCAAGGCTCGAGCTGGTAAAGCACGACGAATCAAGGAGTGAAGAGGAAGAATCTTCGCTTGCATAGGTAAATTACAAGGCGTAGGGCATAAGCTCTGCGCCTTGTTTCATGCTCACCAGATTTCATACTGTGAATGACGGGGGCCTAATCTAAGAGTCTTGAAGAAATTTATTGTGCTGAAAAGTATTTATGGTTAATTGAAAAAGCAACTTCCACTTTGCCAAATAGAATTCCACTAATTTAGGAATCTGGGATTTCTTTGATGTACATGGTTTTTTAGACAG
>NZ_JAGGKC010000029.1 GCF_017873395.1 Youngiibacter multivorans
GATACTGTGTTAGTTACTCCATTCCAGACACTGATTCCAGTGGCTTTAACGATGTCCCAATTCTTATACAAAAGCACACCCACTGCTATGAGTCCACCAATTGCAGCAACAGCTATTCCTATTGGTCCAGTGATAATTGCTATGACTCCACCTGCTGCGGATATTGCCCCTGAGACAGCACTGAAGGCCGACACAGCCGCACCAACGATTGATACGACCTTACCTATCACAAGGATCACTGGCCCCACAGCTGCAGCAACAAGGGCAACTTTAACAATCATCTCCTGCTGTTCCTTAGAGAGACCCTGGAAGCTGTCCATGAGTGGCTTCACTACACCAATCAGGCTTTCAAGTATTGGTATAAGGATCTGTCCGAACTGAATACCTATTAACTCAGCTTGTTCCTTCATTGCTCTTATCTTATTGGTTGGACTGTCCATTGTTCTTGCCAGGTCTCCCTGGGCATTCTTGGTTGAATCAAGAATCACACCATACCTTGCTTGAACCTTCTGGGCTTCGGTAAGCTCTTCACCCTGCTTTGCTATTCCATGAGTGTATGCATAAGTCTTAATTGTGTTGTCATTGACGAGTATTCCAAGTGCCTTCAGAGGTTCAGCTTCTCCCGATATACCAGCTCTTAACTTATTGAAGGCTTCATCTGGACTAAGGTTATAAAATGACGCCATATCATAGGCCAGCTTAGTCAGGCCTTCAGACATTCCTAGTGATTCATCTGAAGCAAGACCCATAGATGTCAGCATGGCGTTGTAGGTAGCCACATTGCTCCTTACATTGTATGCATTAAGACCAAGAGCCTTAGACATCTCTTCAGACCAACCTCTAGCCTCTCCCGCAAGACCACCCATAGACACATCAAAGAGATTCTCTGATTCTATTGCATCCATAGCCATCTTTGTGGCTGCAGTTCCTATGCCCAGGATTGGAAGCGACACAGCTGTTGATAGGTTCTTACCTACTGACTGCATCTTCTCTCCCACTGCCTTCATCTTGTCTCCAGCCTTATCCAAAGCTTCAGATAAAGTATTCCAGACAGAGGTTTTCTTCTTTAGCTCATCAGATGTATCTTTTAGTTCCTGCTGCATCTTGCTAAGCTCTGCATTGGCATAGTTAAGCTTAATCTTCAGGTTTTCAGAGGCCTTGGAGTCTTCACCTTTCTTCTCCACACTTTCCTGATAACTCTTGGAAAGTGCTTCAACTTTACCCTTCTGAATCTCAATCTGCTGGTTTAGACTGTCAGCCTTAAGCTTCAATCCTTCAGCTGATTTCCCGAAGTCACCAAGCTTTGCACTGGCTGCGGTAAATTCGCTCTGCACAAGCTTCAGACTTCTCTGTATTTTATTGACTCCTTCTTGGAATCCTGTATCATCAAGGCCTATTCTTGCTACTACTGTACTGCTTCCTCCAGCCAAATTTACCACCTCACTTACAATGGAATGTTGTCAATTGTGTCGACTCTGTTGTCCTCAATGCCATTTACTGCCTTGTATATTCTGAACAACCCATGAAGCTTTCTTGGAGTACTTTTCCAGAACTGTTCTTCAGTCATTTTGAGGATCACAGTCCCCAAATAGAAAAGCCACTGCCAGTCCCATTCTATGGAACCTGAGTGGCTGTCACTTCCCCCGAGGTTTCATCAACCTCAGGCATTGCTATACTTAGCGCTTCATTGATTACCGTGCCGAGCCTTTCTAGATCATCAAGGCCAAGCATGGATCCTACATTCTTAAGTGTTACACGTTCATCCTCAACCTTAACTGCTGCATATACCAGAGCTCTAACTGCCTTTATCTTCATCCTTTGGAGATCATCAAAGGCCTTGTTCAAATCGCCGTATATCTCTTCCAGCTCGCAGAATGTGTTTAGGTTGAACTTCAACTCGTATTCCTTCTCACCAAGTCTGAACTTTATTCCTCTATCCTTCAGCTCATTTCCCTTCAAAAAACCACATCCCCAATATTTTTTATGACTTATTATCCTAGCGCAAAATAAAAAGACCTGCACTTTGCAAGTCTTAGTAAATATCTTATACGCCATAACTTACTGTATAAATAACTAATTTTCGAACCCACCTCTAATATCTTCTACAGCTGATAGAAAACCTAAACAAACTATGTCAACCATACTATCATTAACTTCTGAAATGTACCACTTACCGTCCTTTTTTACGCAGTCAATTTTCAGTGTTACTTCCTTATAAGTATCTGCTAAGGTATTCGCCTTTTCATTTATTGTATCTAAAAACAATTTATTCATTTCCTCATCAGTCGGATTTTGTCCGCTAAAAGCCATGCCCATTGCTTTTGTAATAACATCACCCATCGCAGCCTTCAGAACCATACCACCATCAATATATTTTGCATTTATGGCTACTGAGGCTTTATCACCATTAATCTCACTGTTCGTAATTTCATACGTCATTTTTGGTAATTTTGCTTTTAGATATTCTTGATAAAATTCCACGAATATATCATCATCACTATCACTATAAATAACCTCAACATTCTGCATTTCATCCACATTAGTCGGATCTACGTATGCTACCATCGTTTTATAATCAGCCTTTTTTGATGAATCAAAAAAACCTGCCACTGTATCTTTGGGACTAGGGATACTACAAGCAAATAAGCTTAATGCCAAAAATGGCATTACCAGAGCAGAAATTACCTTTTTCATTTATATACCCCCCATAAACACATTTATGCACCATAAGTATTTATAAAATACTCTTGCACATCTTAATTATAGCACATTATTTCATTATATTGCACTTATGGAGTTCGACTTATTATGTGGTTCTCGCTTCTCTACCTATTATATTGGAGTAGGTTCAGCAGGTACTCCTGTAAACCATCCTGAGATTATTGTTGGATCCGCGCCAACTTCATCCTCATCCGCAATGAATCTGTAGTTACCATCGAAGTCTCTGGCAAAGAAGGTCCCCTTAATCTTGGAGCTCTTTGGTGCAGGCTTTCCTGCTTCAGTATCAAACTCATCAGATGTCAGCTCGAACTTACCCTTGAGGAGCCACACGAACCTGTATTTACCATTTGCTTTCTTTGATTTGAATCCCATAGCAATAGTTGGTGGGAGATCATCTTTACTTTCAATGAGAACACCCTTAACAACTTTTGCTCCCTGGAGTGTGGCTCTACTTGTCAGTGAAAGTTGGTTGAGCTCTATCTCAACTTCCACACTATCGAATGCTGATATAACATCCTCCACAATGTCATCAGAGTATATGTTCTCTGAGTTTACTTTTGGAGATATTTTTGCACTAACAGCCCTTTCCAGCTTTACTGGAACCCCATAGGTTGCTCCAGTTCCGTCGTCCTTTGTTACAGTAGCTATGTGAATATCTTTAAGTCCTATCTGTCTAGGCATTTTATCCCTCTCTTTCTTCTAGGTAGTAGTACCTCAGCGCTTTATGGTAAATCCCGGTGTCCGGTTCATAGAGATCAGCTTCGTCTATTCTAGTAAATCCAGCGTTCTTCATCTGACTCTTAACTTGAATCACAAGAATTTCATAATCGATCTTTGACCATATATCAACCTGCAAATATCTTCCTGTCAGGCTTTCCTCATCATCTTCGTAGGCTTCACCGGTTTGGAAGTATTCATGGAATGTTATGTATTGACTGGCTGCACCTGAATGTTTCTGAAATTTCACAGGGACTCCAAGAGGTGTCAAAGCTTCTAGTATCTTCTTATTCAAACTCCTTCAGCCCCCTTTCAAGTTCCTCTCTTATCACATTATTGATTTCTCTTTGGTTTTCATTAAGTGACTTCTCAGCCCAATGCTGAGCCGGTATCTTTGATGTTCCAAATTCAGTAAACTTCGAATAGAAGAATTCTGATGCATCATCCTTGGTTGGACCAATGCTCACAAAATCTATCCCGTCAACCTTCTCTTTTTTAGATACCTTTATATTGTCTGCCATGTGTTTCTTTGTATCTCTTGATCTGGGAGCTTTTTCTTCCATGCTTTTCTTAACTAGGTCTCCAGCTTTACTCAATGTTCTTTTCTTAATTGTCTCGCCCTTTTCTCCAAGCTTATTAACCTTATCAATAAGTTCCTGCATCCCTTCAAGTGAGATTTTGGCCATTGGAGTTTACCTCCTTTGCCTGTATCTCGATATACTCATTTCGATACTTGATGTTATCTATGGCGGTAATGTTGTAGGTCTTGCCTTGAAAAAGGATCTGCATTGACTGGTCCAACCCACTCATGTACCTTATGGTGATCTTCACTGTATTCTCAGCTTGTACTGCCTTAGCTGCAAAGTATTCCTTCCCATGAAGGTTGGATACCTTAGCCCACACTTCCTTTAATACTTCAGGCGTCTCCACCTCGTACCCATTCTCATTATTTGATATTGTGACAATCTGAATTGTTATTCTATGTCTCATTTCACCAATTGTCATGATTACCACCCATCTCTCCTATATGGTGAAAGCAGGCCAATCATCACATTGATTACTTCCTTCATATTCAAGTCTTCCCTCTTCTCGTATAGGTTAGCAATGCAGTATAGGACTGCTTGTCTTATAGACTCAGGAACAACTATTAACTCTGTCAGTGGGAACCTTAGGATGTTCTCACATATTTCCTCACTTGTGCTAATGAAAGAGGAGATGAGTGCATTGTCCTCATCTCCATCTATTTTCAAAAACTGCTTTGCCTCTTCGAGCGTAACCAACACACTCACCACCTTTTATGCATATAAAAAGAGACCTTATCGGTCTCTTAAGCATCATTTTTTATTCTGCAGCAGCAATGTCAAAATATAATTATTCAAGCTTCGATTTACTTCTTTAGCTTCCTTGGTAAGTTCGTCTTTTAAGTCTAACGGCAAAGTCAGCAGTATTCTGGTCTTATCTTTTCCAACCAATCATCATCACTCCCAATTAATATTTATGCACACTTCATTCCAAAACTAATCATATCATAAAGCATATTGAGAATAACAGGATTGTCTATCTGTTAACGAAGTATAATTTTCGAGACTATAAGTCCCCAATCCAGACAATCACTCAGAAAGCATTAGCCCTGCAGCCTTAAGTTTTGCTATCAATGCATTAAGATCAACGACCACTCCAGCCACAGCGGAAGCTACACTGTCAGCCTGCAAAACTGCAGGCTTCATTTCACTTCCAGAGAAAGAGAGCTTCCCACCAGTAGCGATGTCAAGCTCTCCTCCAATCACTGTCTTTTCTCCACCTTGCTCGGTGTAGTTCTTTACGTTACTCATATTCAGTCACCTACGCTTTCTGCTGGAGGACCTTTATGGCCTCTGGAAGTATGAGCTTTCCATCAACTCTCTGAGTTGCTTTGAATCCTACCTGACCTGTAGCAGCATATAGCTCGTTCAGCCTCTGGAATGATCTACCCTGCCTATCTGCTACCCAATAGTATCCGAAATCACCAAAGGCTATGGTCTTAGCACTTGATGCTATAATCGGCACATAGGCTGAAGTCTTAACGGGCTTATTTAGGATTGTATCAGGAGTTCCAGCAACTAGTGATGGTGTCCAGATATACTGCCCGTTACCATCTTTCAATTTTCTTATGACCTTAACAGTCGCATCATTCGTGACAAAGACTGCATTTTTTCTGTACGGCGATTTAAGACTATACATCAAATCAATTATCTCGTCCGCTGTAATAGCCGTTGCTGTAGCTGCAGTTACACCGAGTGTCGCTCCACCTGTTGCATTGAATATTCCTGTTGGCTTTCCTGAACCATCACCTATGAAAAAGGCCTCTTCTTCCTTTGCTCCTATCCTTCTTGCAAACTCCTTTGCAATGTATGCTTCAAGGTTGAATACACTGTCATTAAGCAGTTCCTCAGAAACCTTGATCATTGTAGATAGCTTGAATGCTCCTATTGAAACGAGTCCGAAGGAATCATCTGATTCAGGAATTGGCGCTTCTTCTTCAACCCATGATGCTGTACCCTTTGATGCTACAATTGGAATTTTCTTGTCACCTGAAGATGTGTTTATGATCTTGGCCAGGCTCCTGAACAAATTCTCCTCCTCAAGTGCCTGTATTAGGACCTTCTCAAACTCATCTGGCGCAAGGTAACCACCTTCGCTGTCAGTACCTATCTGAAGTGCATTCTGGACATCAAAGCTGGTCTTGCTCCTTAGAGCCTTCCAGAAAGCAGCCTTGTACTCATCAGTTGCTCTGCCAGTTTTCATCTCCATTCCACCATTTGGCTTCGTGGTTATGGGGGTATTGACCGCCTTAGAAAGCTCAAGGTCAAGTGCCTGCTGCCTTTCAAGTCTATCAATCTCCTTTCCAAGGTTCACAACGTCAGCTTCCATCTTGTCGTAGGTTGCAGTGTCTTCAGCTGAGATAAGTCCGTCATTTCCTCTCTTTGCATCAAGGAATGCCTTTGCCGCATCCCATGCTTTTGCTCTTTTCTCTCTAAGTTCCAATATCTTATTCATTCATTTCCTCCTAGTATTTCAAGAGACTCAGTCTCTTATCGAGTTCACCAATTGCAGTTTTCTTTTCCTTGTCCTTCACAGGAAATTTCGATTTTAGTGAGTTTAGTACAGTCATATTGCTGTATACTGCACCTTCTATTTCATGAGATTCTGGACTATCCTTTTCATACATGATTTCATCAGCGAAACCCAGCTCCACAGCCTTCTTTGCATTGAACCAGGTTTCAGTGTCCATGAAGTGTGATAGCTTGGTTCTTGATAGCCCTGTCTTAAGTTCATAAGCATTTATTATGCTCTCCTTAACCTCGCCAAGCATTGCTATAGCCTTCTCCATTTCCACAGCATCTCCAAATGCCATAGTCATAGGGTTATGCACCATTAGCATCGACACCGGCGACATTAGAACCTTTGATCCTGCCATAGCAATAACTGATGCAGCACTCGCTGCTAAACCATCGATCTTGACAGTCACATTTCCTGGATACTCCTTTAGCATGTTGTATATCTGACTGGCAGCTATGACGTCGCCTCCTGGAGAGTTGATCCATATGGTTATGTCACCACCTCCATCCATGAGCTCTGACTTGAACACCTTTGGTGTGACCTCATCTCCGTACCAAGTTTCATTCGCTATGGCTCCATCAAGGTACAAGGTGCGCCCTTCATCGCTTTCCACCCAGTTCCAAAACCTTTTTATTTTCATTCTCTTTCTCACCTCCTTCGAGATCAGGTTCCGTCAGTTTTGGCACACTTGCCATATCCATCATTGCAGCATTTACCATGTACTTGTTACCTCCGAGCTCCTCCGGTATCAGGTTCATCTCCTCAAGCTCCCTTATGTCATTAGCTGACATTATTCCATTCTGTCTCATAGTCTGGTAGAAACTTGCCCTCGAAGCAGCATCACCTCGAAGCCTTCCGTTTAGGTTGAACTTAACGAAGTACTTCCTTTTGTCGTCATATGAAAACAAGGCCTTCTGCATAGACTGCTCAAGCCTTGATACCCAGGGGATTATTGTGTTATCTATGAAGCTTATCGACTGATTTTCGATATTTGAGAATGTAGCTCTGTCAAGTGATGCCACCAGGTGCGGTGGCACCCGGAAGATTCTGCAGATCTCCTCGGTCTGAAACTTTCTTGTTTCGAGGAACTGTGCCTGTTCAGGCGGTATCCCAATGCTCTGGAACTTCATTCCTTCCTCAAGGACTGCAACCCTATGTGCATTGCTGCTGCCCTGGTATACTGCATTCCAGCTGTCTCTTACTCGCTTAGGATCCTTAACTACACCGGGATGCTCGAGAACTCCGCCTGGATTAGCTCCATTTGCAAAAAATGTAGCTCCATACTCTTCTGTCGCTATTGCCATACCAACTGCATTCTTTGCCATAGCGATTGGTGAATACCCAACCAAGCCGTCAAAGCCAAGCCCAGGAATGTGTAGCACGTCCTCGCGTCTGAGTTTGATTGAACCAGATTCATTCCTATATTCGTAAATTAGGTCTCCATTGGAGTTTCTGTCTACGACTATGCGATCTGGGAGCAGTGGATACAGCGACAGCACATTTCCTCTTCCATCTCTAATGATTTGTGCATAAGCATTGCCCCAAAGTAAAAGATGACTCATCAGTGTTTCTCTAAACACAAATGAAGTCATCTCAGGATTCGGTTCATCATGGAGGATCCGGTATAGCCTATGTTCCAATGCCTTCTCCTTGCCATTTGATGTATGCTCATATACATGAAGCGGCAAGCTGGCTATAGTCTCTGCAAGAATCCTAACACATGCGTAAACCGCAGTTGTTTGCATTGCAGTCCTCTCGTTCACTGTTTTACCGCTGCTGGTGCTTCCAAAGAAGAAGCTATAGTTGCTGCCATAGTATGTATTCGCGATCGGCTTATCTCGCGACCTGAATAACCTTCCAAGTATTGGTATCTGCATTTTCCACCTCCATTTTTTCCATAAAATTAGCAATGAAAATAATAATAAAACGACAATTGGTGCTATAATCCATAGTGTTAGTAATATATAATCAGAAACATTTTAGTATTACAATAGATTGTTATAGCTTTATGAGGTGACCAAATGGCAAATATTAGGAACATCCCTGAACCAGTCAAGAGAATTGTGCGTCAACGATGTGGATTTGGCTGCATTATTTGTGGCCACCCAATAATTGAATATCACCATATCAATGAATGGGCTGTTGTTAAAGAACATCAACCTGACAATATTACTCTTCTCTGCCCTTCACACCATAGTGATGTTACTGCAAATAGAATCCCAATAAGTACCATTCTACATGCGAACAAGAATCCATATTGTGTACTAAATCAGTATAGTAGTCCTTATAATATATTCCATTCTCAAGACAAAGATTATTCTGTTTTGATCGGATCACTATGTTTCCATATGATACACTCTACTGATATATTTTCCCAACTTACTCCACTTATGATAGATCATATGAGAATCATACAATTGGTTAAAATAGAGAATAAGTTGGGCTTATTTATTAATATTTTTGATAAAAATAATAAATTAGTCTTGCGAGTTTATAACAATGAACTCGTTCTTAGCACAGGACTATGGGATATTACATATATATCAAACAAATTGACATTAAAGGAAAATAAGCAAAATCTTCTTTGTGAAATGGAGTTCAATACCCCAAATGGACTCACTATAACTAAGGCAAATTTATATTACAACAACCATCATGTTGTCATAGATAAAAAGGGAATTCAAAACCAAAATATACACCTGTCTGAATTAGATGTATATAGTCCAGTGGGTGTAGGAATCGGCTCTCTGCCCCCTAATACAAAAGCTGCTGTATATATCCACCGTTAATGGTATCAAGCCTACACACACTATATTGCTCATATACTGCATTCGTTGGAAGCTTATTTCCCATAAAGAATGAACTCTGCATACTCCTTCTTGTGTCCATCTATGAATACTGCGAGTTCATAAAACCCGCTGATATAGGCTTCCTTCTGGACACCGTAGACATCAAACATGTTGTACTTACCGGAATCTCTGATATCCAAAATCTGCTCCTTGATCTTGTCAGTTAAAAGGCCTGGCTCTGAATAATAGGCAGAATACCTGGCGTAGCTATATCCCTCACTCTCGACAAGGATTCCTTCTTTAGCTCCCTCTGCCTTTACATAAATACAATGGTAAACACCATTAGTATCCACATACATTGCATGTAGGTTCTGCTCGATGAAGGGATAGTCATCCAAGAGGTTAGCTGCAAAGTTATCGTATTCAACTTGTGTAAGCTCCACAATCTCTTCGATGACATACTGTGTGCCTTCAGAGGACCTTGTAGCCCTCGACTTCAGCTCTGTCACATCAACTGGCTTCCTTAAGAAAACAGCCTTAGCCATTGCGCTTACCTCCTCGGATCCCTTCGTAGTTGAAGTTGCCTTTCCTGATCTCAGCATTCTCAGCCTCCACCGCCTTCTTGTAGTCCTTGTCCTTACTCTCCTTAATCATACATTCCATGCAAATGCAGTCTGTGTTGAACATCGACATTGTCCTTCCATCCTTAAGTTCCTTATGGCACCTATCGCAGCGTGTCTGGGTGAAAAACCTATCGCTCATCTTTCTTCCTCCAGCTCTTCCATGGCACTCCTGAGTTCTTCTAGGATGTTGCTTGCATACTTCTGAGCAGTGATGTTAACCTTCTTACCAATTGTCTCCAGGTCTCCTTCAACCATCTCTATAAGTCCATTCAAGAGTTCAGCTGCTTTGCTATTCTCTACTTTGATTCCTGTTGGGTGGAGCTTTCTGAATGTACCTTCTTCAATCAGGCTCTGAAGCTCTGTCTCCCCATACATCATCACATCTTCATCCTCTTCATTGATGTTCTCAAGGATGAAGTCGCTGCCCCACTTACCTATTATCTTGCAGACTGTCTTGCCATTCTTTGCGACTAGGAAATCACCTTTTTTCATACCCAAACCCTCCTCGGTTATCTTGCTATTACATATATCACTCTAAAAGCTATATATAGCAAGCTAATCTTGATATTTGTGTATTAGTTTAGGACCAGTATCCCGCGGTCATCATATACGCTGCCCTTTATCTCATTCCTGATGGCTCTGTCCAAAGCCATGATCAAGGCAACTGCTCCGTCAATCTTCTCTGTACTTTTCTCCTTGTCCGGCTTTATGTTTCCGGCTGGATCTGTCTTGACGTAAATGTTGTCCATCATCCATCTAAGTACTGGATTCCCACCGTGGGCTATCTTCTTTTCAAGCGTCAGCTTCATTAGCTCCTTTGTTGGTGGAGACATGTCCTTGTAGCCTTGACCGAAGGGAACAACAGTGAAGCCCATTCCTTCAAGGTTCTGGACCATCTGCACCGCTCCCCATCTATCAAAGGCAATCTCTTTTATGTTGTACTTTGTACCAAGTTCCTCAATGAAGTTTTCTATGTAACCATAATGGACCACATTCCCGTCTGTTGTTTTTATGAAGCCTTGCATCTCCCAGGTATCATAGGGCACATGGTCCCTTCTTACCCTGTTCTGAAGATTATCCTCCGGGATCCAGAAGTATGGTAGGATTATGTATTTCTCATCTTCGGTCCTTGGTGGGAAAACAAGAACAAATGCTGTTATATCCATGGAGCTTGAAAGATCAAGACCTGCGAAACACTCTCTTCCTATCAATTCTGCTGGATCCACAGCAAAGTCACATTCATCCCAGTGGTGCATCTGCATCCACCTAACAGACTGCTTAACCCATATGCATAGCCTTAACTGCTTAAACAAATTCTCCTCTGCTGCATTCTGCCTGGCATTCTCACAGGCAATCTTGATCTTGTCTTCCTGAACTGTTATTCCAAGGCTCGGATTTGCTTTCTTCCACACTTCAGGATTTGTCCAATCATCATTTTCATCTGCAGCATAGATGGTTGGATAGAAAGTTGGATCCACCTTTCTCCCCTCCATGATGTCCATTGCCTTCTGATGGAGCTCGTAACCTATGCTGTTGAAGTCATTCCCTGCTGTTGTGATTAGGAAGTTCACTGGCTGCCGCCTGGCATCAGATGCACCATGCAGCATGACATTCATCATCTCCCTATTAGCAACATGAGTCTCATCAAAGAGTACTGCTGTTGGTGAGATGCCGTGCTTCGAGTATGCCTCGCTTGAAAGTACCTGGTAGAATGAGTTCATGGCCGGATACACTATTCTTTTCTGTGAAGCCACAACCTTAAGCCTTTTCTTCAGAGCCGGACTCAAGGAAATCATATCTACTGCCACGTTGTAGATGAGGCTGGCCTGGGCTCTGTCTGCAGCGCAGCTATAGATTTCTGCTCCTCGCTCACCATCTGCTGTCAGCATATAGAGAGCCAGTGCAGCTCCAAGTTCAGTCTTTCCCTGTTTCTTGGCAATTTCCACATAGGCAGTTGTTATCTGCCGGAATCCATTTGGTTTGATGATTCCAAATATGTTCCTGATTATTGTCTCCTGCCATGGGAGGAGCTTGAATGGCTGATTATACCATTCACCCTTAGTGTGTCTCAGGTTCTCAATAAACCTTACAGTATGGTCAGCTCTTTCTGGCATGTAGGTAGATGTTGGCAGCATGAACTTAGTCGGGACAAACAGATCGCTTTTCTTGTTAGCCAGTTATCTCACCGCATTCTTTTGGAAAATTGAGAGAAGCATACTCGCCAAATAACATTGATGCTGCATTGTCCCTAACCTTAGCTGCCAGCTTTGAATCTTCGAAGGTCCCTATGTGATACTTCCTCCCACAGAAATGTATGTAAGCTTCGAAAGCATTCTTTCGCTTTGCCTTACTTACTCCGATGTACCCTGAGGTGTTAGTCCTCTTGAGGCTCTGATTGAAGCTGTTCTCCTGGTGGTTACACACTCTGAGATTGGATCTTCTGTTGTCCATCCTGTCTCTTGAGATATGATCCACTTCCATCCAGGATGGATAGTTTAGGATAACCTTGTGGAGTGGAACAACCTTACCTTTTCTCTTGGTTGAAATGTACCCCTTCTTCGACAGGTGCCAGCTGTGTTTTTTGACCTTCTCGTAGTCAACCTTATCAAAAGTAAAAGCCACACCATTTCTGGTGTAGCCTGTAATATAGGACTCTCTTTCAATGATCACATACGTCAATCCCCTGCACCTCCCTTCAGAAGAAGGAGCTCCATTGGATCATCACTCTCCAAGGGCTTGTCTGTTACGATTCTGCTCCTAGCTGAAGGCGTCAGCCCAAACTGCTCACAGAACCTATTCATTATCTTCAGGTAAGTCTGAGCTATGGATACCTGTGGTACCTGCTGCCAATAGCCTGATGGAGTCTTTACTATTGTTCCATGCTTGGTTATGAACTCCTCAGCTTCCTTCCACCTTGCATATGCCTGACAGTATCCTGCGAAGGCTGCCATGTCCACTTCGGAGAGGACGCCCATGGTCTCAAGAAGTTTTCCGGTTCTTCTCCATTCCTTCTTGGCTTCAGAATCAAGCCACACCGGACACTTGGGCATCTTCTTATCTGGCTTTGGTTCAAATTCATTAAGTGCTCGCTTTCCTGGATTTCCTTCCAGGACCTTTATAGCTGTTGGCTTGGGCTTTCTTCCTCTTGTCGCCATGGTCATCACCTCCCTCCAATAAGAAAAGAGCCCGAAGGCTCCACTCTATTCTATGTTTATTTCTCTATCTTTGGTTCCACTCCTCTAAAGGCTGAGTTACCTTCAAGGCCTTTAAGAAGCGTTGCCCTCGTTTCCTTGTGCTCAGCGCCGTTGAGCCCTAACCTGATTAACCATACTCTAAGTGCGTACTTTGGGTTGTCATCCTGTGAAGCTTTGTATGAAGCATACTTCAGTTGCCTAGCCTGGTTCGCTGCAGCCTTTAGGACTTCTCTCAGAGCTTTTACCTTATCCTCGTTGATACCATCCGCGCTAAATTCTGTACTTGGAACTGGCCCACTTAGATTGATTTGAAATCCCTTCAAACGGGGCTTTAAAGGCCCCAGGTTCGCTTCAAGTTCCTTTAGGTCCGTTACCTTGGCCTCCGCCAGTTCTTCGGCAACACCGGCCCCAACAGGCTGCCAGTCAAGGCCCAGTGCAAGAGCCAGAAGCTTCTGCTTGCTGGTGAGCATGTTGATAAGGTTCCTTATCGTTGCTCCCGAGTGGCCTTGCAGGCTAACCTCAATTGCTCCCTTCTGATTTGATGGGCTCTCACGCATAAGCTCTCGCTCTGTATAGGTTATCTCATCCTCAGTAGAATCACTGTTCAGTATACACTCAAGGAGTCTCTCCACCCCATTCATATCAAGAACCTCACCGGTTCTTGTGACCGTGTAGGTTGTCTTTCCGTCTGTGATTTCGTAACTGAAGGTTGGTGCTCCTTTGTACTTTGCCTTTGTTCCCAACTTCTCCTCTACCGCCTTGATGACTTCCTTCTTGTCCATTCTCAATACCTCCTGTGTTTTCTTGGTAGTACATATATCACTCTAAACACAGGTTATAGCAAGCTAATTCACGACTTATCTGGCAGTTCTTTTACAACTTCGGAGTACTTGATTTTATTGCCATCCTTCAGGAGGAACACCTCATTGTCTGACCCGGTTGCTTCGATAAATCGCTTGATTGTTACTGATGCGTACTTGGGATCAAGCTCCATTCCGTATCCTACACGGTCAGTCTGCTCGCAGGCTATTATTGTACTTCCACTACCAGAGAAAGTATCAAGGACAATCCCATTGACTTGGGAGCTGTTCTTTATGGGGTAACAAAGTAAAGGGATTGGTTTCATGGTACAGTGGATATCGTTCTTCTTTGGTTTATCATAATTCCAGATGGTGCTCTGTGATCTGTCGCTGTACCAACGGTGCTTACCACCTTTAGTCCATCCATAGATGACTGGTTCATGGCCCCACTGGTATGGTGATCGTCCTAATGTGAATGTGTTCTTGGCCCAGATACATACTCCACTTAGATGAAATCCTGCTTCGATGAATGATTTTCTAAAATTCAATCCTTCAGTGTCTGCATGGAATACATAAGCTGATCCGCCTGGTTCAAGATGGGCAGCCATATTCTTAAATGCAGAGAGTAGGAATTCAAAGAACTCTTTGTCTTGCATGCTGTCATTCTCTATCTTCAGCCCATTGGAGCCTTCGTAGGAGATATTGTAAGGCGGGTCCGTAACTACGAGGTTCGCTGCCTTCCCATCCATTAGCTTAGCTACATCTTCGGGCTTGGTGGCATCTCCACACATGATCCTATGTCTACCTAGTTGCCAAACCTCCCCAGGCTTTACAAATGCTGCTTCCTCCAGTGCTTTAGTCACGTCGTAGTCGTCATCTTTGACATCTTTGTCGTGGAGCTTAGTGAACAGCTCATCAATTTCTGGTGGATCGAATCCCGTGAACTTAAGATCATAATCGAGTCCTTCAAGGTCCTTGAGAAGATCTGCTAACAGACTCTCATCCCAGAATCCTGATACCTTATTCAAAGCCACATTGAGTGCCTTCTCTTTTGTTTTGTCGATATCGATGACCACGCAGTCTATCTCTTCGACTCCTAGTGTCTTAAGGACTGTTATTCTTTGATGGCCACCGATGACTGTCTTGTCCTTATTGACGATCACAGGGTCAACATACCCGAACTCCTTTATGCTGTTCTTGATCTTCTCGAACTCACTATCACCGGGCTTCAGCTTCTTCCTTGGATTGTAGTTGGCCGGTATTAAATCATCAATTCTTAGTTTCTTAAACTCCATTCTCATCTCTCCAAAATCTATATTTGATATAACAGTTATGGCTGCAGTACTTTCTGTCAGAGCTTCCATAGCTCTCAAATTCAGTTCCACAGTGGCTACAGGTTATCTTCTTGAATGCTGTCTCCTTAGGCTTCCGGTTCCCTGGGTGGAGCTGCCACCAGTTCCGACGACATACTTCCGAGCAGAACTTACGCTTTCTCCCTGTTGATGACTGGATAAGCTTTTTATTGCAGTGCCTACAGATCAGGGATGAATTCTTCTGTTCCTCAAGGTTCAATGCCACAACAACCGAACTGCCACCAATGCCATGCCTCTGGCAGAAGCTTCGCACATTGTTTCGATTCATTCCCATAGCAGCTGCTATTGCTTTGTATCCAAAGCCGTTCACCCTTAGTTCAGTTATCTTTTGTCGTTCCTCATCAGTCATCTTCTGTTAACCTCCGGAAATAAAAAAACGCCTCGGTTGGCTGATTTCTCAGTTCACCTTAGCGTTCAAACTTGTGATTTACTTTGCAGAATTGCTTTTTATGGCATCAACAATGATCATCGTGCATACAACAATAATTGAGCAAAGCATAGATATTGAGATTACTACAAATCCCACATCATATGGACCTGGCCCCATAGCAGAACCAACATACGTAGAAATAAATAAAACAGCCAGAAAAACAATGACCCCTAAAACAGAATAAACAAAATATTTCATTTCAACCTCTTGTTGCATATGTTTTATGATTTTTAAGTAAATTACCGTAAAACTAGTATACTATATTGAAATATAACATTCCACCTCAGTTTCAGTTTATATCAGTGCTAAATATAGTAAATTCCAAGTAACTATTACGCAAAACCCCAAATTACAAATAGCTTGAATCCCAATCCTTCAGGTACTTTCCGGCACCATTTCGCGATACCCCCCTTATGAAATTTCGCGAAAATTCACGCGTTGGGAACGCGCGTTCGAAACCCCTTGATCCCCAAGGTTTTTCAGCCCCCTACCCCTCATGTAACGATTTCAGTATTTGTATAAAACATGCATATCTTCCACCCGTGTTTTTCTGTTATGACACCTAGTGCATAGTGGTTGCCAGTTGGTCTCATCCCAGAAGAGGATCATATCACCTCGATGAGGTATGATGTGATCAACAACAGTTGCTTTGGTCAGCTCACCAATCTGAATGCACCTTACACACAGTGGGTGTCCTTGAAGGTATTTCTTCTTAGCCTTACGCCACCTGCCATCATAGCCTTTGTCTGTCGAGCTTTGCACAGTTGCTGCATGCTGCTTGGTATGAACATCACAGTACTTTCCTGCTGTGAGCAGTGGACAGCCTGGATGCTTACATGGCTTCATTGGTTTATTTGGCATACAGCTTCCTCCCTAAAGTTAAAGCCCTGAGATTGCTCTCAAGGCTAATGGATATACTTCTACAAATCTATTGTCTCACATAATTTTTGATTTTCATAGCGTCCTATAGGCGGCTTCTTAGCGTCCTATAGGCGGCCAATTTTCATTTGCTTTTTCAGCTGGTATCTTAGCTTTTTATGTTCAAGGCATAAGTATAGAAATGTTCGATTGTACGATAACGATGTGACCTCAGCACCACACACAGCACACGGTGGCAAATACATCTGTTCATGTGGACTAAGCCTTTTGATTTTTATTTGATCTTCAACAGCCTCTCTATATCCCATTTTACCCCCAATAAAAAAGAGTACGCAATCGCGTACCCTTAGTTATGAACTTTAAAAATGAACCTTGGACAACCAAGATTCATTCGTGTAGACTTCTACATCTTCACTGTATCATATGATTTTGGAATTTCATAGCGGCCTATAGGCGGCTTCTTGGCGGCCTCGAGGCGGCCAATTTTATCGTTTGTATTTTTAGCTTCGCCATCATATACATTTGCAGCTTCTTCAATCGATCGCTTGTGTAGTTTCTGTACCCACCGCATATTGTACCCTAATGTTATGGCTATCTGGTTCCACTCCTCTCCTTCAATGTAGCGGAGCTCAAGTAATCTTCGATATCTCTCATCATCAATCCTTGAGATAACAAGTGCCATATTCAGCTTTAGAGCATACAGTTCGTCTATTTGTGCATTGATCTCCTTTTCTAGTTCGAGCTTTCTAACAATCACATTTTCCATTGAACTCTTCTGCTTAGACGATGATACTTTGTCCATTTGAAAGCTTGATGTGACTTTCTTTGCTTGAGTATCCAACGTTTCAACCTGGTTCAACATCATTTTGATTTTTCTATTAAGCAAGTTCGCTTGTTCAAAATATTCTCTTACATCCATTCGCATTCCTCCAAGTTTTTCAAGATTGCTCTCACTTCATCCAAACTTGTCACTTTGTA
Source organism: Youngiibacter multivorans (assembly GCF_017873395.1). GTDB lineage: Bacteria > Bacillota > Clostridia > Clostridiales > Clostridiaceae > Youngiibacter > Youngiibacter multivorans. The sequence continues at coordinate 17,604 of NZ_JAGGKC010000029.1, forward strand.
AGCTTTGCCGCCAGCCTCCTTGATCTTCTCAAGAGCTACTGACTGTAGTTTGGTTAATCTTCCTTTCTCTGTCTTTACCTCAAAGGCCACAAAGTTTCCTCTGTAACAACAGATGATGTCAGGGATTCCAGTAGTGCCATACATACCACCATGCTCCTTCCAACAGAAGCATTTAGGTTGAGACTTAAGGTATTTAAGGATCTTACTCACAATTTCCTTCTCTGCCATTTTCCTCTCAAATCGTAACCAGTAACTTGTGTTATCAGATTCTGATATAGGGTACTTATATTTTGAAATTTATAAAATCATATTTACAATCGTGAAATTATCGTTTTCGTGTACCTATAGAATTTTACTTACTACAAGTTACAAGTTTCATTTTATTAGTTAATATCTATCTGTTTTTCTTGTCTGTGTTTCCTTGTTACTCTAAGCATTTCAGCTTTACCGGCCAACTTTTCAATATCACAGCTCGTGCCCATTTTCTCTAAGTCGAATATGTATCCCTTCTTTATTTCAGTACCAAATCTTACTGTTCCATATGAGTGGAAATAGTCCTTGTGTTTAATCTGACGTATAAACTGAGTGTATGGAAGTACCTCCCCAACGATGGCATGATCTCTAACATATTTCGTAAAGAGGTCATATGTCAGCTTTAAGTCGAACCCAATCCTCTCGTAGTTTTTTATGAAAGTGTAGTGAACATCTGATGTTAGTTCCATCCTATCGAAGATTTCGAAGGTCTTGTCAACAACGCTCTTGTTGTGATCATTACCATCCAGAAGATACTCCTTGACTGAGTACACAAGGTTTCCCTGAAATATTTCTCTCTCCTTCCCGAAGAGCTCTTTAATCGTCATTCCATACCTCTCAGCCAATTTCTCCAGGAGGAGCTCGCCACACATAAGCACTGCAATGTTATGTCTGATCCTTGATGGAAGTCTCTCTTCAAGGCCCTTGAATACCTTCTTATGGTGTGCTACAAGTTCTTTCTCATTAATCTTCAGAGCTTCTAACAGTAATGTCTTTCCGAGTTTCTGGAGTATATCCTCACTGTTTACTATCACTTCAAACGCTCTTAGTCTATCTAGACTTTTCAAGTCAGTCTTTGAGAACAGGAGCTCCATGGACCTTTCCTTTATCGCTGTCTCCATTGGGCTCTCTTCACCTGCAAGCACTATTGGTGCATTGAGATTGTATAGTACTACACTCATGTCCGGTCTTCCTCTCTGTCCTGCATGTCCATCATATGCGTCCCTTAAAAAGTTCATAAGTGCATCAACTCTTGTTTTATCCAAAGTTGAAGGCTTATATTCATCCATTAGGAACGGTATTGTGTTGCTGCTGGCTGCTGTCTTAAGCAGGGTAAATCCTGTCATCTTGCCAGCTCCTGTGATACTCTTTGATGAGAAAATCGGATAAAGTACCCTCTCCATTGTGTTGCTCTTACCACTACCCGCTTCTCCTGTCATGATGAGGTGTGGGAACTTTATCTTTGCCTTTCTAAGCTTCTCCTTCACAAAGCAAGCTGCAGCGAAGCAGAGAACTGTGACTGTCTTGGCGTGCTCGTTGTACTCTAGTATAGGCTTTGCTATCTGCTCCAGCTCCTCCTTCGTGATAACATCACTTTCCAGGATATCGCTTGCTATCTCACAGCTCTTTGACATTGGTACAATTTCTCCAACAGCGTTGCCATCACTGTCAATGGCTCCATTTGTATCGATGAATGCCCATCTATCGCTGACTTTGAATAGCCCAATGCAGCGGACACCTTGTTTAATTGGATACTCTTGTTTCGACACATGTGCCTTTATTAGCTCCAGATCACCTTCAGTGCCTGTATAGGATAATGATATTGTGTTCTGATTAAGGCATCTCTTGAAGCTCTGCAGGTTTGACATTTCAACCGTCATGAATGTTCTTTTGTACTCTTGTCCGATATCATTCTGGATGATGCATCGTAACTGCGCTTCTTCGTTATCTTGTATTAGCTCCAGTGGTCTTATGACGAAGTTTGAGATGATGAAGGAGTTGCCATCAGGTCTTATCTTCACGTAGGTATTTCCTCGCTCTATGATCCTTCCTCGGCTGTCCAATGCTTCGTAGACCTCTTCAGTGCTGTCACATGCCTTTTCAAGTACTTCTTCACCGTAGGTTCTGCCATCAACATAATGCTTCGTTGACCATTTCTCACGGTTCAATCCACTTGCCCTGAAGATCCTGTCCATCTGGTCCTTGTCTCTTCCTGTCCAGAATGCAAGTTTCATGGCGAAGGCAAGATCTGCTTCACTTTGGGATGAGTATTTGTCCTGCCATTTTCCTTCGTAAAGGAGTTTGAAGTCTTCTCCGTTTGAGGATGCCTGAGCTCTCTGGATAACTTCATCGTCTGTCAGTACAGTCTTTACTGCTGTTTTGCGTGGAGCCTTTGGCTTCCTCTCTTTAGCTATAAATAGCTTGTGCACCTCTTCTATTCCATCTTGGCACTCATTAACCGGGAACTTACCTCCAGTTATCGAATCACCAGTTACTGTGAAGAACCGAGCTTCCTCGTACATCTCCACACCAGTCTCGCTATTTTTACGACCTTTTGGTGGCAGCACTCCTTTTGCAATGAAGTGGAGACCTGTCTTTGAAGGACTTATTTCACAATACGTAGGGAGGAGCTCCAGACACCTCTTCCCTATGTCTGAGAGCTCCCCTGTTTCTTTGTTTCTGCAATTATCTATATCTATTCCAACATAACCGTTCTTTGAAAAAACATATCCTATTCCGCTGTATTTGAACCTATTCTTAGCCTCTACAGCCTTATCGAATGTGGTCCATGTTATTGGAGCCTTGCTGCTGGCCTTCTTGCGGCTTAGTGGATTGTAAGGCACCTTTGTAGGTTTATCCCTTCCTGGTACCTCTTCTATGTTGTAGCAGACCCAAGCCTGCTGATCCTTTAACTCTTGAGGAAAGTTATCACATTCTCTTACCATAAGCACCTACCTCCTCGCACAGATCATTAAAGTACCTGATCTTCATGTTCTTTTGTTCTGCTCTCTCTATTTCTTTCACCATGCCAGGAGAGCGTTTGCTTCCAAACACCCATAGCTCTCGACATTTTGAAAGGAGAACTATTCCCATGAACAGTGCATCTTCCCTTTCTTCAGGCTGATTGTCATCCATGAACTGAGGGAACAGAAGGTGAGGAGCTATGGGGATTACACCCTTAGTTACAGCGAACCTGCTGTACCGTCTGGCACGTTCAACATTGGTAGCAGTGTCACCAGCGAATGGTGAACAGATATATACTACTGGTTTGAATCTTCTTTCCTTCTCGATTTTGACCAAGGCTGCATATGCTGTTGGATCTATGTAGTGTTCTGTATTGTATAGATTTATGCGTTCCATTTTATCAACTCCATGTTCATTATTCTTTCTCGCTCAAGTACCTTCCTTAAGCCTCTCATGGCTCCGTCAAGATCTCCTGCGAGAGCTTGTCCTCTTATGGTTTTATATGTTTGCTTTGGGATGCTACACTTGTAGTTCTCCAAGTCTTTTATGAATTTCTTGCGTTCTATCATCTTAGCTCCTCCAAGCTTCCAAACCTGTCTCCTATAGCTCCTTCAGCTACGATTGGTACATCGAAGCCTTCGAAAGGATCTGCCTCCATGCAACCCTTTATGAAGGCGTATGCCTCTTGGACCTTGTCCTCTGGTACTTCGAATACAAGCTCGTCGTGGATTGTTAGTAGTGGCCTAATATATTGTCTCTCGGTTAATCCTTCTATGAGCCTTGCCATAGAGAGCTTCAGTATATCTGCTGCCGTGCCCTGTATTGGCGTGTTTAAGGCGCACCTCTCCCAGTAGGACCTTACACCCCACTCAGGGCTCAGGATGCCTCTCAGGTACCTTCTGCGGCCCAAAGAGGTCTCACTGTATCTTTTGTGCTTTGCCATTCTCTTTGTGTCGTTCTGCCATCTGGTTAGTCCAGGATAGCCTGACTTAAGGTTGTTTATTATCTTGGCACATTCATCATCGGTCTTTAATAGCCCTGCTTTAAACTGCAGATTACGCTGTAGTCCCTTAGGATAAAGGCCATAAAACGCCCCGAAATTGGAATTCTTAGCTATGCTTCGTCTTTCCTTATAATCCTTATTTCTGGTGTCCACAGCTTCCTCGAATGGAATGTTGTAGATTACCGAGGTTGTCTGTGCGTGTATGTCTCCACCATTCCTATAGGTTTCAAGCATCTTCGCATCCCGACAATAGTAGGCTCCGACCCTAAGCTCAATCTGAGAGAAATCAAGGTCCAGGAACTTGTGATTATCTTCTGCTTTGAAGAAGTTACGCACACCTATTGGGTCATTGCCCTTTCGTGGTATATTCTGCAAGTTAGGTTTCCTGCTGGCGAAGCGTCCTGTCTCCGTTCCAAGCTGAAAGAAGTTAGGATGTATCCTGCCTGTAGCGTCATTAACCTGAGTTAAGTAGCCCTCTATGTAGGTTGACTTAAGCTTCCCCCACTTCCGAAACTCCAGTACCTTATCAAAAAGGGGTACAAGCTCCGGTCTGTTGTCATTGCTCCAGTCTGCCAGGAGCATCAGCGCTTCGTCGTCTGCTGCCTCGTTAAACTTCTCAGTGGTCTTAAGTACCGGGAGCTCCAGCTCTGTGTATAAAAAGTCCTTGAACTCCTTCGTTGCTGCATTTAGTCCTAGATTGACCTCTCCGATCATATCGGAGATATCTTCCCTCAGCTGTCCAAACTTCTCCTCAGCCTCTGCCTTCTTCTCAACCATCAGGTCGATGTCGACAAGGATACCGTTGTGCTTCATCATGCCTACGAACACAGCAGTTGGTGATTCTACTTTCTCGACTATGTACCTATGGCTTGGCATGTATTTGTCGAACCACTCGTTGAACAGGTGGTACAATCTCAAAGTGTAATCCGAGTCAGCACATGCGTAACTGATGGTTTCGTCATCATCTGGATCCAGTTCATCAAAGTGCCTGCCTGCTGTAACATCAGCGAAGCTTGGCATCTCCACTCCAAAGAACTCTGGTACCAGCTTCTTAAGACCACTGTCCTTCAGCTCCCGAAACTCTATCTCTGTCTTAAGTGTCAGCTGACTTGCTGCAATAGTGTCGTAGCAAGGCTCCTGGATCACTATACCTTGGTGGTAATAGAACATTGTTTCGAAGGCTAGGTTATGTGCGATTTTTATCCGATTTTTGTCCATCAGTAATTTTGCAATATAGGCTTCTACATCCTGCATATTTGTTACGTTGTTTCCTCTCCCATGGCGAAGTGGCAGATAAACTCCGGTTCCTTCGCTGACACTAAATGACACACCGGTGATGCTTGATTTGTGTGGATCAAGAGCTGCTGACTCTTCTCCTCGATGCTCATCATCAGCTGAGGTCTCAATATCGAAGGAGAATATCTTCTTGTTGCCTATGTAGTCTTTAAGTTCATCCAGTGTTTTAATACACTTGTAGTCTGTCATGTTGTCTCCTTATAGGAGGAGCAGGCAGCTAACCTGCTCCATTACAATTCCTCTTATCTGAATTTATCCAGGATCTCCCCGGTTTCTACGTCTATGAATGGATTCTCATTATCGTCGACTCCATCAACTTCGTAGCTAATCTTACCGCTAAGATATTTGACATCCTCTGAAACTTTCGCCACTATTTTGAGCTCCTCTTCTGTCAGCTTCCTATCAACGGAGAACTGGGCCTGTGAATAAGCTATCCCTCCGCTGTTTGTGACCTTTCTTAGAGTGAACTTAGTAACAACCATTCCTGTTTTCTGGCCCCTTCCAAAGAGCTTCAGGACATATCTGTTGAATTCCTTTATGGATCCTGTTGGCAAAGTTATGATCACCGGAAGTATGCTTCCTTCGGTAAGAAGGTATATCCTTCGCCTTTCTTTACATGCTTTGCTGCCATTTTCACCGCTGCCAAACTTGTTGTACTGGCAAGATGAGCATGCTCCTCCTGGTTCTCCTTGACCAGTTATACCATCATAGCTGCCACAATCTGGTGGAAGATTGCCTCCTGAATACTTGCTCTTATAAAATGCCTGGACTGGATGATGATAAAGAATTACTGCCTTAAAGGACCTTACCGTTACAGTTTCATTGGAATCATCACCAGGTATCTCAAATACTGTTGATCCTCCTGTAGGTATCTTTACTCTCTCAAAGCTCAGGTCCATGCCTGCAAGCTCCTCACTTAGGTTATCTGCCAGGTTTACGTCCACTAGCTTCAGGAATCCCTCATTTGTTATTGGCACCATGATTTCATTTTCTTTCTCTTTCATTCTTTATGTCCTCCTCGCTATGTTTAATGCTTCAATGCACTTATTTTCTTCGTTTCTTTGCTTCCATGCTTCTTTGTTTCTTTGTTTCTTTGTTTCTATGCTTCTTTGTTTCTATGCATCAGGTGCTTTAAGCCTTCCTGACCCCAACTGTGGTCCTCTCGAATACGTTTACTTTACCTTCGAGCCAATTGGGTAATAAATCCTCATTTTCTAATATCTGCTCTTTGACGAAGGCAGACAGACTGTTTGCGTTGACAGTCTCAACCACAAGGGTTCCATACCCTTGTTTCTTGAGGGCTTCAAAAAGCTCCTCTTTCTTCTCTCCTGCAGCGGATGCGTAGATCTTAGTGTTTAGGTAAAATAGTGTGCCGCTGCGATTGAAGCTCTGTGTCTCATTGCTAATCATTAGTTCAGTTAGTCTCTGGTCAGTTTCATCGATTGTTTTGTTAATGAATTTCAGCTCTTCCTCCACTTGCTTCTTTACGCTCCTGAGGTCCTTTAACTTGTCAGCTAGTTTGAAAATCTCATTCTCTATGTTCCTCCCCTCCCCTTATGTGATTATGTTCTTCCAGTTGTCCACGATTGAATGTGCGATATCCTCCTTCTTCTGGAGGGCAGTGAGTACTGTTTCGTCGATAGTTCCTTTAGCAACCAAGTGAATGTACACGCATTTGTTCTTCTGACCAATCCTATGTATCCTAGCCTTTGCCTGAATGTAGTCTGCATAATTGTAGGATAGACTGTAGAAGACACAGGTGCTTGCTGCAGTCAACGTTATCCCCATAGAAGTGGTTTGTATCTGTCCCAAGAAGACTCTGCATTCTGGGTCCTCCTGAAAGCGCCGGATCTCTTCTGCTCTATCTCTTGTACTTCCGTGGATAGTAGCATGCCCGACCATTCTGTTTTCAAAGAGCTTTTTGATCTGTTCTATCTCCGGGATGAACCTGGCCATTATAACCAGCTTTTCTCCTGATTCGAGAACTGAGTCCAGGATGTCTTCCATAGCCTCGAGCTTGGCGCTTGATACTTGCTCGTATCTCTCTGTTTCATCGTCTGCCTTAATGAATCCACCAGTCATCTGCTGAAGCCTTAGGATCCTTGTTAGGATGTTTGTGGCTGTTACCTCACCTTTGGATAGCTCCAGGTATGAGTCACTTACGAACTCCCTATACTGCTTCAGAGCTTTGGGTTCGAGGATTACTGGGTGTATCTCGTCTATTGTCTCTGGAAGGTCCAGAGCGTCTGCTTTTGTTACTCTGTAGGCTATTGAATGTGCTTTCTCAATGAGCTCTGGCATATTCTTATAGGCTACTGGTTGATGGAATGTTCCAAGGACCGCATATCGGTTCTTGAAAGCGTAGAATGAGCTGCCGAAGATGCTTTCATCCAGCATCTTGTACTGTGAGTAAAGGTCCAGTGGATTCTGAGTTACTGGTGACCCTGTGAGGATCATCCTGTATCTGCACTTCCTGGCAATCCTGTGGACTGTCTTACTGGTCTTGGCCCCTGGGTTCTTAATCCTAGTTGATTCGTCTGCTACGATGAAGTCCGGAGCCCACTTGAGAAGTTCATCCTCGATAAGAGGTACACTGTCATAATTGACTACTGCTATCTGCAGGCCTGTACCTGTGATCATCTTTAGTTGCTGCACCTTCTTCACGGTGCTTCCAGTTAGGATTCGCAGTATATACTGAATATTGGAGAATTTTTCAAACTCCTCCTGCCACACTCCTACGATTGACTTCGGAGCTATGATGAGAGCTCGCTTTATCTTGTTGTTCAGGTACGCTCTACCTAGAACTGCAATAGTAGTGATTGTCTTGCCGCAGCCCATTTCATTCCATCAAAAGTGCTACGCCTTTTGATTTGGCTTCTTCTTTTGAGATCTTAACCACCTCCCTCAATGATCCCGAGGATTCTGCAGGCTAAGTTGTAGCCGATGACTTGGTGCGAATATGGTTTGACTTTGATTGGCATTGGCTGGTCCGGCTCCACCAGATGTTGTGCCTTGGTCTTCTGTTCTTGACTGTTTTGAACTTGAGTCTTAAGGTCATTTCTTAATTCTTTCATTGACTCCTCTTGGTATCCCATTTCTTGGATACTAGTTATGCTACATTGTAGTCGCATGTCTAAACACCTTGGTATTACTAGGTTTTCATAATATCACCTCCGCCCTCTTTGAACGCCAGTTCTTAGAACGTATGTTCTATTTTATTGTATCGCACCTGTCAGTACTTGTAAATCGAACAAGCGAATATTTTTGTTAGAAGTTTCGACATCCAGATTCGACACAAAAATACGTGTTTTATATAAAATAAAAGACCTTGCAAGTTTAGCAAAGTCATTATTTTATATATATTCAATATTGTTTTATATAAAGTCTATACTTTTAAAATTTGGAGAACACTTTAATTATGTTATGTATCACCTCATGTTAAAATGTTAAACATTTTTATCAAGTCATTTTAGATAGAAGCTCTTTTTTCTTTTCAGTAAATTCGTCTTCAGTTATTAATCCTTCTTTAAGAAGCATTGCAAGATCTCTTATCTTGTCTGGGATTGAAGTAGTTTTAGCATCTATTGTTTTCTCATCAATAATATCCATCTTCTTTACTGAATCTACAACCACGAATGATTTTTCAGGGATTAGTTTTTCAAAAGCACCAATACTACTTTTGCTAAAGCTCATGGTTTTTAGCTCATGATTTATATTATAGTATAGAATTACCTCCCGTTCATCGTGTGTAATTATCTTTGACTCAACAGGCTTTACCGCCTTTCTACTCCCTAAAAGAGCACCTATTCCGCCAGCAACAACTCCCCCTACAACTGCTCCGCCTATTGATAATCCCCCTCCACCTCCACCAGATATTTTTGATTCTCTAAAAATCTCTCCTTCACTAGAGAAGTACTCAAGATCTTTCAAAGGTATTCTTAAACAATAAAAATGGAGTGATGATTCAGGGGTGAATAAATGTGGATAATCTCTAGGATAGAAACAAAGATTGCCTTCACTCAACCACATGTAGTTTGTTCCTCTCAATAGATAGCCAGTTCCAAATTTGTAAGTCACTACAGTGGCATCTTTGGGTACATTTTCCATTTCTTTTTTTTCATCATGAATTCTTTTCATTTCCGCTTTTACCAAATCAGCTTCTCTAGCCATAACTTCTCCTTTATTACATCAAAGATTATTCCAAATATATATTACTAGTTGCTATTTATATATATTCCAATTATGCTAATCAATTCTCCACTTCTATGAGATTCAATACGAAGTTATTCTAGAACTAACAATAAAATGCTGTCATTTCTATTATATATTTCCAATACATTTTTAATTTTCATTATACGCCTTATCTATATACTCTTTTGCTTTTTCAAAATCATCATCAGACTTAATAATTATCTGTAAATCACCAGTTCCAAAATGCCCTGTATTCCGCATGTCTCTAGTGAATCCCTGCTGCAATACAAACTCTTCAGGATTGAGCCGTAAATGAAGTAGAATCTTACTTAGATATATCTCTGCACAAACAATATTTTTTACTTTTTTGAAAGCAACATATAATTTTAACTGGTTTTCTGATACATCATCACCTAGGGATAAGATATAATCTCTTATTGATTCATAGACAGTTCTTAAACTAGATGGCGCGCTTTCATATTGCTGTAAAAATGTTTTTTCAACAGGCACTTTCCAGCCTGGATCTTCAGGCCATATAGTAATTGGTTTCACCTTTGGTGAATTTATATAATCAAACAGTACTAATCCTTGGCCAAACTTCTTATATCTTACTAGTTTAATATTTCTTTGCATTTGATTAACTGCATGTTCATCAAATTTTGTAAAGTCTGATGCAATGCATATTACACATGGTATTGTCCAGTCAATGAGATCTGCCTTTTCTTTTCCTAATTGTTCCATAACAATCAATTTGAAATCAGCCTTATGATCTAGTAACCAATCTAAGTAAAATAGCCCTTGATTTATCACATTTTCATTTACACTACGTTTATACTCAAATATTACAGGACAATTATTTTCATCGAGACCTAAGCTATCAATGCGTCCATTTGTAATTGGGTATTCGCTTTTTAGAAATGTTACGCCAAAGAAAGTAGGCATGTTATGTTCTATAAGTATTTGAAGCTCCTTTTCAAGTACAACAGAAGATGAAGGTAGTTCAACAACTCCAGTTGAAGTCGAGAACAATTTGATATCCGCCATAAATTATCACCTTATGTCCTTTGTATATTTGATATTCACTCTCTTCATGTGAGTTATCCTAAATAAATATTCTCATTGTGCCATTCTAAATAGTGCGTATCAGGTATCTGATCCATTCGTTCAGGTAAGATGATTAATCTCTGGCCATGATGAGCATAATATTCATTACCATTACCAAAATCCACTTTTATCCGAGGGCTAACCTCAACCTGGTACTCCTTATTTACTGTTATGTAGCCTCTGTCAAATAAAGTATGGAAATCTTTTCTTAAGAGCAATCCGTTCTTTACTTCATGTGGTCCCTCAAGGCTATAAGGCTTGATATGGGCTGATTCTAAAACTGGCAATGTTTTTTCACCAGTAATTGCACATCGTCTTTTATATGCATCAGTAATTAGTACTTTGAATGCCCCTTGTCCAATTCTCGGTTTAATAAGCTGCTCTTTCCCATAGCGATTTAATATCGTATTTACTTCAGGTAAGTTTTTCTGTCCGAGAATAAACAATTTCTGCTGAACTGTTTCATATAAATGCAATCCTTGGTCTTCAGCTGTATTATTAGTCTTACCTTGAACAATACTTCTATTCCAATCTTTTGGCACGGGTATCCAATCGCCTTCATCAAGGTAAAATGACATTGAAAGTATTATGCATCCAATTTGAGGATCAGGATCTGATAAGCGATTAGTTTCCTTGTATTTATAGACTCTGCTATTAAGTTCCTGTAGCGTTTCTGCTCCGTTAGCAACCCGCCATTACGGAACTAATATCTGATCTCCTCTACTATGCAACGGTACCCGTTAAACTCAATATTTGATCCAACTTTTGCCCCTTTTAGTGACTTCCCTAAATAAGATGCCCTTGTTACTTCAACCATAGATTTGCTCCTTGATATTGGGGATACCCTCTCAACAAATTTTACTGTTATACGAGTATCATCTATTAGCTTTCTTAGTATTACAAATCTATACCCAAACTTATTTTGTACTGTGTTCTCAGAATTTTTATCAATTCTTTTGTCTGGTTGATCTTGATTGCTGCCTCCAAAAATTGAATTTGGAAGTCCAGTTACAGCTGGTCCATTATTTCTTATTCTACGTTCTTCTGCTTTTTTCAGTCTAAGCAGTTCAGCTTCGATTATCTTATCCCTATCTGGCTGTATAGGTTGCTTTTCATCTCTTGCCTTATAATGTCGGCACTCTTTATAAAAACTAGGGCGTATGTAAATAACATCGGCTTGTTGTTTACTGCAGTACTTTTCTATACAATTTACACACTGAAAGCATGAATCACCATTTTTGTACTCATTTTCATAAATAGTTCCATTCCAATTTACACGAGATTTTGGTCTAAGCATACTCCCCTCCTGAATTGAAAATGATTATTAGTTATCTATCCTCATATGAATTGCAAATTTATGTGTTGCACTCTTCAATAAAAGCTTGCGCAGTTATCTGTTATTGTCCGAAAAATTATTTTCCATGAATCCTCCAATTTATTACGATATATTTAAGCGCTAGGACAAATCTTCTTTACTTGAAGCTCCTTCTAAATAAAGCATAGGCCACTATTTTGCGCTTTCATTAATATCATTCAAAACTGGTCATCCAGTCTTATCAAAGTTAAGGCGTGCCAAAGGAGAAGAAACGCTAACATATCCCATTTAATTTTTCATCTTTCCAATGTAATGGGAAGGCATCTCGATAATATACTGACACAGCAATAAATTTATCAATATTTAACATCATTTTACTTCATCAATTAAGAGTATCTAATAGTAGAATTCATAAATCTATCAGTGTGATAACAACAATATTATACCTCTCAATTTAATATAAGTGTATAAATATAATGCGTTTTAGTGAACTCTTTGTAATGATACATTGAAATCAATATAATTAGCTCAGTAGCTTATTATGAAGAGCTAAATAAGATATAATAGTAATAGCGTTGAAAAATGAACAATCAGGAGGAATCACTGAATGGCTAATGGAAATAACACAGCATCACTTGGTTTTGAACAACAAATATGGGCAGCTGCAGACATCCTACGAGGAAACATGGATGCAGCTGAATATAAGCATGTTGTGCTCGGACTTATTTTCCTAAAATATATCTCTGACAAATTTGAAGAAAGGTACCTTCAGCTAAAAGAAGAAGATGACGATGTTGAGGATAAGGATGCTTACTCCGAAGTAAATGTATTCTTTGTACCACCTTCAGCTAGATGGAATGTCATCTCTGAAGCAGCCCACAAGGAAGAAATCGGTTCAGTTATTGATGATGCTATGCGTGCTATAGAGAAAGAGAATAGACGACTTAAGGACATACTACCCAAGAATTATTCACGAAGTGAACTAGATAAGCGACGTCTTGGTAATGTAGTAGATATTTTCACTAATATTCAGATGGTAGAACATGGAAGCACCAAGGATATTCTTGGAAGAGCTTATGAGTATTGCTTAGCAAAATTTGCTGAACAAGAAGGAAAGCGTGCCGGAGAGTTCTTCACGCCGTCTTGTGTGGTTCGCACACTAGTTGAGGTTCTTCAACCATTCAAAGGACGCGTGTACGATCCTTGTTGCGGCTCAGGAGGCATGTTTGTCCAGTCTGCTGATTTTGTTGGCCATCATTCAGGGAATATCAATAACCTTTCTGTGTTTGGCCAGGATGCAAATCCAACAACTAGAAAAATGGCATTGATGAACTTAGCTATACATGGTATTGAAGCAGATCTTGGTCCATATAATGCTGATACCTTCCACCAAGACCTTCATCCCCATCTGAAAGCTGATTTTATAATGGCAAATCCCCCATTCAATCTTTCAGATTGGAATGACGGCTCACTTAATGATGACCCACGTTGGAAATATGGCTTACCTCCATCAGGGAATGCGAACTTTGCATGGCTACAGCATATGATTCATCATCTTGCGCCAAGCGGTAAGATTGGTATGGTCCTAGCTAACGGATCACTATCATCACAGAGTGGTGGTGAAGGAGACATCAGAAGGAGAATTGTTGAGGACGACCTTGTAGAAGGTATCATAGCAATGCCAACTCAGCTTTTCTTTACAACACAGATTCCGGTATCCCTTTGGTTCATAAGTAGAAATAAGAGACAAAAGGGAAAGACACTATTTATTGATGCTCGTAAGATGGGAACAATGGTTAATAGAAGACTTCGTGAAATGACTGAGGAAGATATTGCCAAAATCGCTGAAACATTCGAAGCATTCGATAACGGTACTCTTGAAGATGTTAAGGGATATTGTGCAGCAGTACCAACAGCAGAAATAGCAAAGCAGGACTTTATTCTCACACCAGGCCGATATGTTGGAATTGAAGATCAGGAAGATGATGGGGAACCATTTGAAGAAAAAATGACTAGGCTGACCAGTGAATTATCTGAGATGTTCAAACGCTCCCATGAATTGGAAGAAGAGATTAGAACAAGATTGGGAGCTATTGGGTATGAAATGTAATTATGATTATTATGAACACATAGTGTCTTATCATTAAGAGCAAATCAATGATTGCTTGTAATATGAATTAAACTCCAAGCACAAATTATGATCAACTAAAAAACATAAGTATTTGCACAGGAAATTTATTAGTGGAGGTATCAGTATGGGAGAATGGATGCAGGCATCACTTTCAGAATATATTCAGTTCAAGAATGGCAAGAAGCGTCCATCAGGTATTGGAGTATTACCTGTATATGGTGGAAACGGTATACTTGACTACACCGATTCAGCAAACAATGAAAATAGTATCATCATAGGTCGTGTAGGGGCCTATTGTGGAAGTGTATATTACGAACGTAAATCTCACTGGGTATCAGACAATGCTATATCAGCGGTTAACAAGAACAACTCAGACATTGGTTTTGACTATTATGTTCTAAAAAACCTCAATTTAAACCACAGACATATTGGCACTAGTCAACCATTGTTAACTCAAGAAATATTGAACTCAATTGAGATAAAATGGCCGCCGTTACACGTGCAAATTGAGATTAGGCGTATTCTTGCGGCTCTCGATGATAAAATAGAAACGAACATGAAGATAAATCATCATTTAGCGGCTTAGATATTGGCAACTGAAATTTCACCAGACATTAGACGTGGTATTAGAGCATCGCGTATGGCGGCAAGATTTCGGCTTTCTAGCGAATTTTCCCTTATGCTCTTCATAATTGGCGTTGCTATCTCGGCAAATTTACGGACGCTTTCAGAGTTTGGGATGTGTAATTCATACGAACCGATAGTATCACCTGACACACGTTGCCTACCACTGCTTCCATTCATGTTTCGAATAGCATAGTTCACAAAATCAGGGTATCGAGCCAAATAGTAGAACATTTCATTGCAGTATCCGGGTTTGGAGGAAATTACTATGTATTCGGTCGAACCAAAGGCGATCGTACCTTCTTCGAGGAAGTTAATATATGCAGTTTTGCCATTCTCAAGGCAAGGTGTAATGCGAGCCATAATAGTATCACCATTGGTGAACTTCATTCCGCCTGAAAATGGACGCATTGCCCAGTCTGTGGGAAAAGAACTATGAGTAGGTAATTTTGCCATCTCAATATATACTGCATTTTGCCCACGACTTAATGAACGGAGCGGATTAATATCGGCGATTTCTGATAGTACACCCATTGGTTCATCAGCACATTCGTCTATCAGAAACTTCTCGAAAGCAATCTGTGCCACCTGCTCTAAATGATGATTTACCAAACCGAATGCCATAGCTAAAATCAAATTAAGCTATAAGCAGGAGGCGAAAAATGAAAGACAAACTTATTACAGAGATTCAGTCAAAAATGGCACCATTACTTACCCAAAAGCAGCAAGCGATACTTAGGGAAGTCCTCTCAAACGCTTTTTTAAATCTAAATGTAACTGAAGATTCAGATGGGGATCATTTTGATTGTATAGATAACAGTAAGCTCCTTGAAATATTTATTTCAGCAAAGCATATTGAGGGTTGCTCAGATAAGTCATTAAAATATTATAATTCCACCTTACAAGCAATGCTTAAAATGATAAATAGGCCTATTCGAGATATAAACACCGATAATTTGAGAGTCTATCTAGCTCAATATCAGAAGAAACGGAACTCAAGCAAGGTCACTATCGACAATATGCGTCGCATTTTTAGTAGTTTCTTTGGATGGCTTGAGGATGAGGATTATATTCTGAAAAGCCCAGTTCGACGAATCCATAAAATCAAAACCGATAAAACAATTAAAGATACATTCACTGATGAAGGGCTAGAATTATTACGCGATGCATGTAACGAAATGAGAGATTTGGCAATTATTGACTTACTCTCATCAACTGGGATACGAGTTGGTGAGCTAGTGGGATTGAACCGCGATGATGTATGTTTCTATGAGCGAGAATGCATTGTAGTTGGAAAGGGTGGTAATGAGCGCATTGCCTATTTCGATGCAAGAACGAAAATACATCTTCAAAACTACCTACAAAGCCGAACAGACAAGAATCCTGCCCTTTTTGTATCATTACCCCTTCCTAACAATCGATTGATGATAGGAGGTGTGGAGACGAGATTAAGAGAAATCGGCAAGCGAGTATCAATGACGAAAGTCCATCCTCACAAATTCAGACGAACACTCGCAACCAGAGCTATCGATAAGGGAATGCCAATAGAACAGGTACAACATCTACTTGGTCATGTAAAAATTGATACGACAATGCACTATGCAATGGTCAACCAAACAAATGTAAAGAACTCACACCGAAAGTTTATTGGCTAGGAGGGATTTCATTGATTTTTCAAAATCTAACCTTTGGGGATATTACAATAAATTATGACAAACAAAGGATTCCATTATCTTCATCACAAAGAAAATTGCGTCAAGGTTCATACAGGTATTACGGAGCGCAGGGAGTTATCGATTACATTGATGACTATATTTTCGATGGTGAATATATGCTTATTGCGGAAGATGGTGAGAACCTATTAACACGAAAACAAAACGTTGCACAAATAGTTAAGGGAAAATATTGGGTCAATAATCATGCACATATCGTTAAGTGCAATGATTTGGCTGATATTCGTTATATATGCTATTTGCTAAACTCAATGGATCTAACTAGATTTATTACAGGGTCTGCTCAGCCAAAACTAAGTCAGTCAAATATGAATGCTATAGTTTTCTCATTACCACCGGTTAATGTTCAACGAGATATTGCCGATGCTCTTACAGCATTCGATAAGAAAATCAAATACAATACAATGATAAATCATCATTTAGCGGAGATCGCTCAGGCAATTTTCAAATCATGGTTTGTGAAGTTCGAGCCTTGGGACGGAGAAATGCCTGAAAACTGGACTTATACCCCGCTTGATTCCATGTGTTCACTGATATCTAAAGGTATTACCCCTAAGTATGACGAAACCAGCGCTGAGATTGTAATTAATCAAAAGTGCATTAGGAATAAAGAAATTGATTTGAGCTTAGCCCGTGGACATCAACCTAAGCGAATAAACGAGAAATGGCTGCAATATGGAGATGTTCTAATAAACTCCACTGGTGAAGGAACACTAGGCCGTGCAGCACAATTTCTTTTCGATGGATCAAATTATACAGTTGATTCTCATATAACTATCGTACGCCCTAGCAGTGATGAACTTGTGCATTTTATTGGACAGTGGAGTTTGCAAAGAGAAAGTGAATTCGCTTCAATGGCTTCTGGTAGTACTGGTCAAACTGATCTTCCACGTGAACGATTGAAAGCAATGGAGTGCATATTACCCGATATTAAAACATTAGAGAATTATTCTCTGATAGTAAAACCAATTGTCGATAAGCAGGTTGCATATCAGAAGGAAAACGCACGTCTAGTAGACATACGAGATGCAATTTTACCTCGACTAATGTCGGGAGAGTTATCAATTTCTAATATTAGCGAAGCTAAATGATGATTTACTTTCACAAACACTTCAATAATGTTGTCCAGGAGGTAATTATGCCATATACCGAAGCAAACTATGAAAATGCGGTAATTGAATTATTCTGTGATACATTAGATTACAATCATGTTTACGGGCCGGACCTCGTACGTGATTATTCGGATCCACTATACCGAGAAGTTCTATTTCCAGCTCTTCGTCGGATTAACTTAGAGCTGCCTGAAGTCGCAATTTATGAATCAGTCCATAAACTTCGAAACTTCGAGGGTGGCTCCACCTTGCAGAAAAATATGCAGTTTATGGATTACCTTCAGCACGGTGTTTCAGTGAATTATTACCACAATGGTGAGCAACACTCAGCATTAGTTAAACTCATTGATTTTGAAAAGCCTGAAAGAAATTCATTCACAGTGGCAAATCAGTGGACCATTATTGAAAACAGTGATAAGCGTCCAGATATCATCATTTTTCTAAATGGATTACCAATAGTCGTCTTTGAGATCAAGTCTCCGTCGCGAGAAGAAACAGATGCTAGTGAAGCCTTCTTACAACTTAGAAACTACATGCAGGAAATACCTTCACTATTCATATATAACGCTTTCTTGGTAATGAGTGATTTGGCTACATCCAAGGCTGGAACTATCACTGCTGGCGAAGATAGATTCATGGAATGGAAGACCAAGGATGGAAGTTATGAAAATACACAATATGCTCAATTTGACACCTTTTTAGAAGGTATCTTTGAGAAGAATAGACTCCTTGATATCATTAAGAACTTCATTTGTTTCTCGAATGACTCAAAGATTTTTGCCGGTTATCATCAATATTTTGCAGTCCGTAAAGCTGTAAATTCAACTGCTAAAGCAACCTTGACAGATGGTAAAGGTGGCGTATTTTGGCATACTCAAGGTAGTGGCAAATCATTATCAATGGTTTTTTATGTTCATCTACTACAAGAAGTGTTGAACTCACCTACTATCGTGGTTTTAACTGACCGAAATGATCTGGATGACCAATTATTTGGGCAATTCGCGAAATGCTCTAATTTTCTTCGTCAAACACCAATTCAAGCGACAAATCGTGCTCATCTCAAGGAGTTGCTTTCGGGTCGCCAGGCTAATGGTATTATTTTTACTACAGCGCAAAAGTTTGAAGAATCAGAAGATGAATTATCGGATCGTCGTAACATTATTGTTATGGCTGACGAGGCTCACAGGAGTCAGTTTATTGATGAAAAAATTGATACAAGTACTGGCCGAGTCAAAAAGTCATTCGGTCTTATAATCCGTGAAAGTCTGCCTAATGCAACCTATATCGGATTTACAGGCACCCCTATTTCTACAAAAGACCGTTCAACAATTGAGGTTTTCGGAGATTATATCGATGTTTATGATATGACACAATCAGTAGAAGATGGCGCAACACGTCCCGTTTATTATGAAAGCCGCGTTATCCATTTGAAGCTTGATGAGGATATACTCCGACTCATAGATACCGAGTATGAACGAATGGCAATTGATGCCGAGCAATATGCTATTGAAAGAAGTAAGTCTGAACTTGGTCAAATGGAAAGTATACTGGGTGCTGAACAGACTATAACAGCTCTATGTGAGGACATCATACGTCATTATGAAGAGAATCGTCAGCATGAGCTGACAGGTAAAGCTTTGATTGTTGCTTACTCTCGAGCAATTGCTATGAGTATATACAAGAAAATCCTTCAGCTGAGACCTAACTGGACTGAAAAAGTTGGAGTAGTAATGACCGAAAGCAACAAAGATCCCGAAGAGTGGCGCAGTGTAATCGGTAATAAAAGGCGACGCGATGAACTATCATTAAAATTTAAAGATGACAATGATCCAATGAAAATCGCTATCGTTGTAGATATGTGGTTAACTGGCTTTGATGTACCATCACTCGCCACGATGTATGTTTATAAACCTATGGTCGGCCATAACTTAATGCAAGCCATAGCAAGAGTTAATCGTGTTTATAAAGATAAGGAAGGTGGCTTAGTAGTAGATTATGTTGGTATTGCTGCAGCTCTAAAGCAGGCAATGAACGACTATACCAGAAGAGATAAGAGTAATTATGGTGATACTAATATTGCTAAGACAGCTCTTCCAAAGTTTATTGAAAAATTAGAAGTTTGCCGAAACATACTCCACGGCTTTGATTATTCCCCGTTTATGAGTGAATCCGCAACAGATCTCGTCCGTGCCAGAACAATTTGCAGCGGAGTCAACTTCTTGTCCGGTGTAAATAAAGCTACGAAGAAAGAAGATTTCATCAAAGAAGCCATGTTACTTCGACAGGCTTTATCACTATGCCGTTCTCTACTAAACACTAATCAAAGGCACGAAGCAGCTTATTTTGAGGCTGTAAGGACTCTACTCACTCGTATTACCACTGATGGCAAACCATTATCATTGAAAGAGATCAACTCTCAAATAAATGAACTACTTAAATCTAGCATTAAGAGCGAGGGTGTAATTAACCTATTCTCAGATATTGATACAGGGTTCTCTCTATTTGATCCGAAATTCTTAGAAGAGATTTCTAAGATGAAGGAAAAGAATCTTGCGGTTGAAATCTTGAAGAAACTTCTTGCTGAACAAGTAAAACTCTATCGGAGAACAAATTTGGTAAAATCCGAAAAATTCTCCGAAATGCTGACAAGAGCAATGAAAGCATACTTGAATGGAATGCTTTCAAACGAGGAAGTCATTGCTGAATTAATGAAAATGGCAAGAGACATGGCTAACGCTCATGCTGAAGGAGATTCTCTCGGGCTAACAGATGAAGAACTTGCTTTCTATGATGCATTGACTCGACCTGAAGCTATTAAAGATTTTTATCAGAATGAGGAACTCGTAGCCCTAACTCATGAACTTACTGAATTGCTTCGCAAAAACCGTACAATTGACTGGCAGAAGAAAGAGTCTGCTCGTGCTGGCATGCGTCGTATGATCAAAAAGCTACTCAAGCGATATAAATACCCACCAGAAGGGCTTGAAGATGCAATCGCCACTGTAATAGGCCAGTGCGAGATGTGGGCGGATATCTAGAGCAAGGCTAACCAAGGACATTAATGAAAGCCTCTGAATTTTCAGAGGCTTTCATTATTATGAATAATAAATTTATGCTATATCTATATCGTTTGAATATTGTAATGAAACCGAGTTGATGTTCCACAACTTTTTATGCAAGAGTTCAGCAATTTTATCTAGTTAATTCTTTACAAAGTGCATCCTTTAACATTTCGATTTCAGCCTCATTTCCAGTATAGACTCCAAACTCATTTTCGTATCTTCTTCTCTTCACGTTCTGATTTCTCATTGATGGATGCTCTAAGGCAACACATACATAACTGAGGCCATCAATAATAGCATTTCTTTTCAATCCATTATTAGGGTTGCTTAACGCTTTGCCTTTTGACCACTCATCAATTAGTTGCGCAGAGAGAAGTGATAAGTTAATTGAAGCAGGTTTACCTAGTGTAATAATTACTTTAGGATTCATTGTACTGATCTGAGTCTTTAAGAACTCGAGGTTCCGTTTAACAAATTCCTTATCTCTAGAACCAGGAAACACACCCGTCATTTTATCCGCATCACGAAGACCCATGTATACATTGCTGAAAAAACATCTATTGAGATCCGAGTCAGTATCATTAAATAACTTTCTCATCGCCCTCCATGTTGACGAGTTAATCTCACTCTGCCCAGTCTCAAGCATTTTATTATAATAGTCAACAGTCGAAAAATCATGGCCAAGCACTAGGATATCTGGAAAAATATTCGAGTTATCTTCCAACCATAATCCCTTGCCACCTGGAAAGAATGCTGTTACATTAACCATTTCGGCAACAGGTTTAACTTTATCTGGATATGGTTCAATGATTTTGGTTTGTTCAAATAATATTTGTGATAGTTGATATCTATTCATCAAAATCCTCAACTTCTAAAATGTCTCTTCGTAGTACTTTTGTAAATCCACATAACTCATTGTTAATGCATCACAAATTATACTGTCTAACACTTTTTCATCATCATGATACAAATTGACAGTATTCAATGCTTGTTTAGTTTTATCATTATCAAAATCCATACTACTAGGATAGCAAAAAACTACATAAGATCCGTTTAACGAGCTATAAGTTTTCAACATATACTCAATTTCTATAATCAAATTATTGGCATATCTAAGCAGGATTACGCTTTTTCCCTTAGGATAATAAGCCCTACACTCCATACAATCATCCCCAATAACTATAGTAAATACCATGCATCTAAATACTGATTGGCCTCATCCTGGTCTACAAAAGAGAAGGTTCGCATGCTCGTTTCTTTATGCTGCATTCCATCTTTTCTAGGTGTAATATACCATTCATCATAGTCCTGCTTTACTCTATAAGCTACATATGAACTCGGAACAATAAAATACTTCGGTTGATTCCCATTATTCATGTTCACAAATACATAGTATAGGTTTTTAGAATAGTTCCTTTCAGCACTCTTGCTCATTTTCCACGTTAATTGCTTTTCATTATTACTCGTCTTGACCTGAATCGCAAACATCTGGTGACCTCTCTTATCTGACCCCAGAATATCAATTCCCTTTGTGTTTTTTGAGGTAAGTGACGCAACAAAGCCCCTTCGAGTCAACTCTGCCACTACAAAATACTCACCAGCAATACCTTTAGCACCCAACTGGTCAGATTCATCATTTTCAGTTAGTGCCATCTCTTCTAATCTTATCGTTATACCGCGCACCAAATCAGGAATAGTTCTATTCTTGAAAGCCCTTGTATAGCTTCTACCATATCCACCACACATATGTTCTTCTCTCGAATATATAAATAAATATACAAGTAGCTCATATAATGTTTTCTCTTGTGGATTTCTATTTCGATCATTCTCGAACATTTCCCAATCATTTTGATATAATTGGTATCCCCTGCATGCCAATCCATGCCCATACAAATAATGCATAAGTTTTTGGCAATATTCAATAACTTCACTATCATTGAGTACATTCAAACTAATTAATTCTTCGTTAAAAAGAGAAAAATCAGAATAGAGTTCTTTCTTTGTGTAGTTCAATCCAATTCCTCCGAATGCATTATATTGTATGTACTAATAATACACTACATCTATTTTTGATGCTCGTCTTAGGAGCTAAGTTTCACCACCAATATCCATAAGGTGTTTTTAGTTGCTTCTGTTCTTCATCAGCGCCATGATTTCTCTTTCCGAGATATTCATCTTCTATGGCTACTGTTGGATCGAACCAATCTGCCTTTTTCCTTGCCCATTCGAGCCATTCTTCCACATTTTCTATATTTCCAGGATTCATCTTAATGGCAGTAATGAAAGCTCTAATTTTACAGGCTGTATCAAAATCGATTGCGCAGTTTCGTAGTTCTATAGTTTTTTGGATCTCTTCGGCTTTTCGTTGTTTGTAGGCTCTTTGCCTTTCTTGTTCTTCCTTCCATATTCTTTCACGTTCCTCAGCTTCTAATCTTGCGAGACGTACTATTTCTGATTGCTCATATAGCTCAATCAAGATTAAACCGATTTGATTTTCTATACTATCTGTTTTTGTGTCCTTGTAATATTTGCCTTTTCTCGAGGATACATTAATTCTCCCATTGAAGACATAATCATACTTTTTTATGTCTGGTTTATATGCATATTTTCCCCTCTTAACTTGGTATTCATATTCGAGTAATTTCTGTTTTTCATCTTTCGTTAGAACATGTTCAACTTGATCCTGATACTCATAAATTGCTAATTTGACTACTTCCCCACGGATAATAAATTCCATACTATTTGTTATGTTCCCACCTAACTTCTCAACACTCACAAGTAATGTATCTAGGATTCGAAATACTCTATGAAGTGTGTCGTTAGAAATGACTCCTGCTAAAAATGGGGGATTCTTAGATGAGTAACTATCCGGAGTTTTTTTGGAAAGAGGTTCCTTTCTGTCCTTCTCATTCCAATCATCAACAATCTTTCTATAGTCAATTATTGGTTTGGAGAATCTTTTACTCCTATCAATCACTGAGATTATCTCTGCTTCCTGGAATACTCTAAGCTTATCATTATCTTCCATAAACAATAAGCTATCTTTATATATCAAATATGGTTCTTTTTCTACTAATTCCACTCTCTCAGGAGACTTAACTTCATTTATGGGCAATACCTGTATCCTTTTTTTGAGAGCGATATTGATTATTTCATTATCCGATTCAGGCAGCTTATCTATTTCCATTTGCTCATCAGTGTTCCTTAATGCCCAATATTTCATTGATGGTATAGGTATCTTTAAGTTCTTACATATCTTTAGAAGATTTGGATAATCAACTCCATATTTCTTAGCCACTCCTGAAACAGATAATGTCCAAACTTCTTCATATAGTTCTTCTCGAGTTAGCAAGATGTCATTCTGACTCATTTTCTTCACCTCCTCACTATTGACCATATCGCCTTTTTCGTTGACTTCAAGCGAAGTAAAAAGTGATTCATAGATTTTCATTTCTCGAGTTCTTTTTCTTCGCTTAATAGAAAAAGCAGGTCCTTTTTCAATTCTTCAAACTGACTGATTATAGTAGACAAATTATTTTCAATGTTTTTTACTTGGACTTCGTTAGTTTTCCCATACTTATATGCTATAAGCCTTTCTGCAATAATGTTATAGCTCCAGCTCTCACTGTACTTTTCATCATTCTTGATAGCAAAGCCTATCGGCAATAAATTGTTCCTCATACCAATGCTGACTGCCATAGGCGAGATTCCCAAATAATCTCCTGCAATTTTACAGGTTATTTTTTTAAAGCTTCTAATTTCGTCATCTGAGTATCGCTTCATCTCATCACCTCCCTATATCGAAATACTATTAACTGAAATAAAATAGTCGGAATATTAAATTTGGACAAACTAACGATCTACAAATAATTTAAGCTTTCATTTATATATAACTTATCACAAATTCGATCTAGTTGAAATAACGGTTTGGAAACGAATTCATCAAACTATTAACTCATAACTGAAGTACTGAATATCAGTCCATCAGTTTCGCGTAAAAGTATGCCCCCCTATGCAAAAAGCACTAAAATCGAGGTTTTCACCCAATTTTAGTGCCATTTTGATTATTTTTCGATTTCACCTAAATCCCCAAACAGCTTGGCGCTCAAGGCTTAACCCTCTCTATCAAGACAACTGTCTCAACATGTGTTTTGGCAACAAGAAGATACTAATACGCATAATTGACATACGCGCATTAGTATCCCCCACATTTGTCATAGCATCCTGAATCGAATATCTCTTAATATCAGCATTTCATACTAGCATATTTCGAAATAAACCTTAATCAACAAGATTAGTAAAGAGTATATTTGTAACGCACTTAGAATTTGGATTAATTCTAGATTATACAAATTGCTAATATTGACATTTCGTAGGCCCCGAACTGCACAACAGCATACAAACCGAATTATTCTATGAAAAGCTTTTGTCTTATACTTATTATATCTTCATATTCTAAAATGCGTTTTAGTTCGCTTGTAGCTTTCTTTAGGTTTACTCTACACGAGAAAAGCTACAAAGTAGAAGGTTAGTAACTTTATATAGCTAATAGCTGAGGCAATGAAGTTGATAATGTTCTATACGCTAGTATAATTGTTACAGCAATGGTCAAAGCTCCAGCAATGTTCCAAAGATGAGTATTCTTAAATTTCCCCATACTTTTATTATTGGCCCCGAGCATTAGAATTGCGGCAGATAAAGGAAGCATAACTCCATTGAATGACTGAGCGAGTAGTATTACCGTAATAGGCTGGATTCCACTCGCAGTTATAGCATACCCGATTAGCATGACAACTATCCAGATTATCCTAAATTTCTTATCTTTGAGATTTGTTGGCCATCGTAGAATTCCACATATTGCATATGCAGCACTCATAGGAGCAGAGAAGGCGGACGATATTCCTGCAGCAAACAATCCAGCACCAAATACATATTTCGCCCAACTACCTAGTAGTGGTTCTAGTTGCTTTGCCATATCAAGTCCGGAGCTCACCTTAATCCCTTTACCAAATAATGCTGCACCAGTTATTACAACACATAACGATATTATTCCAACAAAGAATAGGTTCAAATTTGTGTCAAACATGCTTTCTTTAATTGCATTATTTTTATTGCGTCCCTCATATCTCTTAGCGCATAAAGAAGAGTGCATGAAAAGCAAGTGAGGCACAACAGTTGTTCCAACCATCCCAATTGCTACCAAAATGGAACCTTTAGGTATAGTTGGCGCAAATCCAGAGAACAGCATTCTAAAATCAGGTTTAACAGCAATGGCAGTAAGCACAAAAATAATAACCATGAATACAATCAGAACTAGCATTATTTTTTCAATAAATGCTGATCGCCCTGTCCAGAGGACAATACTTGCTATTGAAACTATTACAGTGGCCCAAATCCAAGTAGGCATATCCACAATTGCTTTCAGTCCTAATACAGCACCTGACATATTTCCACTTTGAAATGCTGAGTTACCCACCCCAATCGCTAGAATTACAGCTGCTGCAAAAAAGAATCTGAGATACGAATCCTTATAGATATCATGAATTAATTCTGCAAGACCCTTCCCAGTTGCAATTCCAATTCTGCTCGATATGTTCTGTAAAACTAACGTTGCTATTACTGAAAAAAGTATAGTCCATACTAGAATGTACTGAAAATTGACACCAGCTAAAGTACACGCAGTTATTGTACCGGGTCCGATAATGGTAGCACTGACAATTGCACCAGGCCCTAAATTCTTTAAATAATCAATAATACTATATTTTTTATCTGGTTCAATAAGATTTACTTCGATATCACTGTCAATAACCTTTTTACTAGCTGTATTTTGGTTCATTACAATCATCCTCTCTTCTATATGGAGTTTAATAGGTGTATGTAGTCTGTAACCAATTTAAATTAAGCAGTTCTTGTTTAAGTTTATTGTGAATTACATATATCACCCACCTTAACTTTTTTATTAGAGCTCGTTTGACAATATAACTTGCGATAATTTTTTTGCAATTTCCTTCTTATAGATACGAATGCCCCGGTGCTCTCGCTAGTTTTTCTAAGTCCTTGATAGCATATTCCAATCCCAATTTTCTCAAGGTATCTGCTGTTGGGATTCCAGTACTTCTTTCCCAGCCATGAACATCGTAATAGTTATCGAGTAATTTATCCCATCTTTCAATATCTAATACTGAACCTTTTGCTGATCCACTTTTAACAGGCTCTATCATCAATCTTTTCGGTGGATAATCATCCTTGCGTGTAAATCCAGCATGCGTATAATTAAATATTTTTTCTAGCGCTAGCAATGCTAACATCTGATTTTTAAATTTCTCTACACTAATAGGTATACCCGTAGTTGCTGTATATAGTTTCGCCATATCCTCAAAATCCATCATATGAATTTCCTGCCAATCACTAGAGAATACACATGTACCCATACAACTACACATACGAGTCATTATCTCATAATGCATCACTAATTCAGGCTTACCATTATACTCAAGTGGTTGATTGTACGTCTTTATTCCAAATTTCTTCTCAGCAAATTCATGATCAGTTATGTCACCTGTTTCACAAAGAGGAGAACCTAGCACATGGCTTCCACCACGAGTTGATGTTACTGCCCCTAGGCCGTATCCAATTATTGAACGAAGTACTTCATATAGATCATTACCCTTCAAGTGCATTGCATAGTATTTTGTATCTTCATTGAAGTATGTTGCAGCTCTTGCTACACCATCAGCAAGCTTTGCCCCAGCGCCTTCACGGAATGCCATCATTTCGATTAACTTCAGCGCAATATCCTGATCACCAAAAACTGGAGTAAGACCATCAAAATCAGAACTCGACATTAATCCCTTTTCAACACATTCCATAGCCCAAGCTATTTGTTCCGCAACAACATCGATATCCATACCATAGTAGTTACATAACGCCGTCGCTTTGATACAAAATCCAAAATCAGATATATCCATTTTTGAACCAAAATTCAACGCAGAGTTAAATTGAGTCCCTTCCATTACAAGACCTGCATATGGTCCTTCAGTTATCTTATACTGATTTTGACATCCTATTGTACAACCATAGCATGACGTCTGTACCACTCTATATTTCTCCGCAATATTTGAAGGTGCAAATTCATCAGCCATTTCTTGAGAAATATTTAGATCCTGAGAATGTCGATAGTTATAACCACCATGTTTGTATTTACCAGGTGCACATGCCATAGCACCATATTCAATAAAGCTTCTCATACCTGGAGTCTCTTCAAGTCTCCTATAAATGTCATCAACAGTATCGAAGAATAATTTCTTTTCACTAATGCTTACACTTCCTGTTCCTCTAACAGCGATGGCTTTGAAGTTCTTGGAACCAAGTACCGCCCCGAAGCCGTTTCTCCCGCACGTTCGATGTCTATCAACAGTCATACACGCAAATCGAACAATATTTTCACCAGCCTGTCCAATCGCTAACGTGTTAATGTCATCTCCATGTACATTTTTAAGCAAATCATCAGTTTCCCAAACATCTTTTCCAACCAATTCTGAAGCATCTCTAATCTCGATTTGACCATCATCGATCCATAAATATACTGGTTTGTTTGAGTGACCTTCAAGTACTATATGCTCTAAGCCGGCATATCGTAACGCGTGGGCGAAAGCTCCACCTGCATTAGTCGACGCAATTCCCATTGTCATTGGACTCTTAGTAACAGCAGCGATTCTCCCTGCACCAGGGCAAAAAGAGCCTGTAAGCACACCAGTACTAATAATTACTTTATTGCCAGGATCGAATGGTCCCATCCAAGGTTTAACTTCATCATACAAAATTTTTGTACCAACACCGATTCCACCAATCCATTCTCTGTATGGCTCTGTACTTTGCCACTTCAATTTACCCGTAGTTAGGTCAACTCGAAGCAATGTTTTACCTTGCTGCATATGTGAATTCTCCTTTATAGTCTGTTATTTTTTTCTGCCGTTACAATATCCGAAAGATGCTTCTTAAACTTAAATTTTGAACAATATTTTACACAAAGAGGCTCTTCGAGACCTCGGCACAAATCACAAGAAACTCTTTTACCGTCTTTGCCATTGAAAAATATCATAGGATAATTCCCTTCTGATCCCTTCTTAATCTCTATGCTCGAACTACTTGGCTCAAATCTTCCTAAGTGATGATATGAGCAAACAGTCTCACAAACATGACAACCGATACAACCGTCATAAAACATAAAAACCTCCTATTTCTAATTTCTTCGATGATTTTATTTTGCTACCAGTATCCAAAACTTTGTTACAGTTACTGTATTCATGAATCTTACATTTCGCTCAATAATTAGAGGATAATGTTAATCTATTTATCCCTCGAATGACCTGAACCATTGTATAAAATCAACTAAATTTCCCACCATATTATCATGATAAGTTTTACCCATTTCCTTGGAACCCTTGTCTGAAGCTGAAAAATTACCATTTGGTGCAAAATTCTTTTGCTGATAGCTATTCCAGAAAATCTCTACTGGAGGTTTACCACCACCGAAAAGATCCTTTTTCATATAGTCGCCGAAAACATCCTCCAAATTCACATCTTCAGATGGTCGCTTATCTTCTTTTACAAGTCCTGGAAATTTGTACATAACATGTGATATCTCCAGAACGCCAGCATGATGTTCAGTACTTGTACCTTTTAATTGACCAGCATTTGTGCACAAAAATAGGGGGTCGGTCAGAGCCATTCGTACATGAGGTAATTCATATTGTTGTATTTCTCTGCATGCCAATGTAAGAGCTGGTAAATTTGTGCCTTTATGCCCATTTATTAGAATAAATTTTTTAAATCCATTGCGTTCCAAGGAGTGAACTATGTCCTTAATTACTGATATTAGAGTTGCTGGCCTCAAAGAAATTGTTCCAGGAAACTCCAAATGATGAGGCGAATCGCTAAACCACAGCGGCGGTGTAACAAGAACATTCGATTTTTTT
Source organism: Youngiibacter multivorans (assembly GCF_017873395.1). Taxonomy (GTDB): domain Bacteria; phylum Bacillota; class Clostridia; order Clostridiales; family Clostridiaceae; genus Youngiibacter; species Youngiibacter multivorans. Next base: position 47,150 of record NZ_JAGGKC010000029.1, read on the forward strand.
GCAGCATCTTCAGCAATTGCAATTGCAGCATAGCTATCAACTCCAAGTGGACCCGCTGGCCCATGTTGTTCTGTACTTCCTACAGGGATAATCGCAATATTATCATTCTTCAAATACTCAGCGACATCCTCCCATGTAATTTCATTCATCCAAACAGATTTCATTTCTAACCCTCCGATTGTTTAATTGCAGCTTGAGATTAAGTTGTCATCATAATTGAAATATCCAATGCTACTTTCACCTAAGCTTACCTTTCCGATCATAATATTTAGGATTTCCTTATCAGTATCTTTCATACCTACTCTCGCTACGTGTCCAATACTTTGTATAGTCTCTTCAATATTATCCTTAACAATACCATCTCCAGATTGGAATGTTAATCCTCTCATGCTCATATTATGCGCCAGTATAGCTGCATCTACTGCAGAAGCTATTTTTGCAGCACATGATGGTTTAGCACCATCGCAAATAATACCCGAAACATTAGCCAATATATTAGTGATTGTCATCGATACCTTCTCAAAATCACCCCCACTCATGTAAGTAATTGCAGCACCTGCGCCACACGCAGCACTTACAGCACCACAAAATGCTGATAATCTACCAATAAACCTCTTTATGTGAATTGCCAATAAATTCGCCACAACAAGAGATCTTAATAATTTTTCTGTATCAACATTGTACTCATGTGCATATTCGATGACAGGTATAGAAACTGTCATTCCTTGATTCCCGCTACCCGATATAATTACAACGGGTAAAGGGCATCCTCCCATTCTTGCGTCTGATCCTGCTGCTGCCTTTGCTTTAGCTCTGACCTCAATACTATTTCCAAAAAGATCAATTAATGTTTTCCCGACACTTGCTCCATAGCAATTATTAATGCCTTCGTTTGCTATATTGCTATTATACTTAATTTGCTTTTGAATTAGTTCTTCAATTTCTGATAATTTTACGCTATCAGCGAATTCTAAGATATCCTTTACATTAAGAGTCGATTTGTCAATCGTTCTATTTCCATAATCAATTGAGTTATTTCTATAAATTATCTCATTATCATATTTAATTTCTGAAATGAATGTATGTTGATTCAAGATAGTAACTTCTGCTGAATGATTATTACTATATACTGTCGCCTTAATGTACAAGTTCTCAACATTTTCGTTAAGATTAAAAGAGAAAAAACCTTCCTCAATAAGCTTATTAGCTTTTGAGATATCGTCTGCTTCAATATTACTTAGTACTTCAAGCTCAAGCTTTGAATTTCCTGCTACTACTCCTAAAACTGCTGCAATATCAATTCCTTTTAATCCTCCTGAATTTGGCACAGTAACTCCCTTAACGTTTTTAACAATATTCCCGCTACAGGTTACATTAATTTTTTCTGGAAATACACCCAATACGTCACGAGCTTTTGATGCTGCATAAGCAATTGATATTGGCTCCGTGCACCCTAGTGCTAATATCATTTCACTTTTTAATATACTTAGAAAATTGTTTTCTTTTTGCACATTAACGTCCTCCTGCCTATTAACACTCTCTGATAATATCAGTAGTATCTTATTGACCTTATTATAAATTAGATCAATGTATACGTCAACATTGATTAGTGTATTTTTCACGCAATTCTCAAGATTTATTTTCTAAAATGAACTTATAGAATATGGTTGATAAATTTCACTCAATGAAATATGATATAATATACTATAACTTGAATCATGTAAACACTCATGAAAATCAAATAATGGATATAGTACATCATTGGTGTATAAGGAGTTAAGTATGAATTCTGAACTGAGTTTGAAGGAAAATATATATAATGGTATCCTTGAAAACATTTTCAATCACAAATATAGAGCTAACCAAATTTTAAACGAAAAGTCATTAGTAGAGGAGTTCGGGTGTAGTAAATCTCCAGTACGAGAAGCATTGATTGCATTATGCAACGATAATGTTCTTAGAAATATTCCAAGATATGGGTATGAAGTAGTTAAGTTAACTATGGATGATGTAAAAGAAATGTTGCAATTCAGATATTTTATTGAGAGTGGTATTCTAAAACTTTTCTATACTAAAATTACACCTAATCAAATACTAAAATTGCGTGAAATAGATGAACGATGTAACCTTTCACTCAATAGGGTTTGGGATCATTGGGAGTGTAATACTGAATTCCATCTTAAGTTAATCTCATTTTCGAATAATGATTACATTTATGATGAGCTCCAACGTTGTATGTCAAGATTGAAGAGAGCATATGCTCAATTCTATTGGGATAAGTGGGATGAAAATGAGGTTCCACTAGATACTAAAAATCACAGTTCAATAATTGATCGCATAGAAAGCCGTGATATCAATGGAATTATAAGTGCACTTAGAAAGGACATTGATGATTTTGCTGGTATGCAATTATCAGTTAACTTTGGAGATTAAGTTAATATTTACACATGAATTTACCTCTGGTTCCTTATTATGCTCACGTTTTTTGATTTGACAATAAATACGAGGTATGTTGTAACGCACAAACACTTAAAACTGGAAAGAAGATGGCCTAAATCAGAGCCATCTTCTTTTCCTATTTTATTCAATTTTTTACTCAGAAAATTCCTTTGTTTATTATTATTGAGTACTCATCAACAATTATTTCAAAAATTTAATATTCACGAAAGTCATCATCCTTAACATCTAGAATATACATATGACTTGGAGCATGAGTTATTGCCAAACTACATTTAAGCTTCTCAACATAATTATATACAGTACCACCGCATGCCCAAAATACTGGTACTTCATTTTCACGAATTGTAACTGGGTCTCCTAAAAATGGTGTATTAATATCCTCAATCCCAATTTCAGCTGGATTTCCAATATGAATTGGCGCTCCATGCATTGAAGGATATTTTGAGGTTATTTGTATTGTTTTTGTGAGGTCTTTGTATGGAATTGGTCTCATACTAACGACCATATTCACATCTATTCCGGATACACTATTACACGCGATATTTGTACTATATAAAGGAACTTTTTTACCTTCTTCAATGTGGCGTATTGAAATACCCGAATTAATCAGTGCGTTTTCAAAAGTGTAGCTACATCCCATCAAGAACGACACATAATCCTCCCGCCAATAATTAGCTATATCTGTTTCCTCTGCTACCATTCTTCCATTTTCAAATACCCTATACTTAGGTATATCAAATCTAATATCCGAATTTCTACAAGAGTTAACTGGAGATGTTACACCCGGATCAAGAACCTCTATAAGAGCACATGGTTTAGGATTTCGAATACAAAACAGCATAAAATCACTAACGTATTTTCGGGGAAGTATTAATATATTAGCTTGCACAAATCCTGATGCAACTCCAGCCGTAGCATCTCTCCATTTACCTTCTCTTATAAGTTGCCTTACTTCTTCTCCACTCAAATTCTTTAATTCTTCACTTAACATAACACTACCTCCTAAATAAATTTGGTAATTAATCGAATCGTAAGTGATTTTACTTTATGGGTTATATAATGTTGAATTGGTAAACATGTAGTACTTATAAGCTCAGTATTTTGATTATTATGAAAATAGCGGGGTTCTATTGATAATACCACTAATATTCTTTTGATATTATTATAGTAATGCGCACATTTATTGTCAATTTTTAATTTCTGTTTTTGCATTTACCTCTTCAATAAAATCTACTACCAATATAGTCCCAATTAGAAAATATGGCTATGAGCTTAGTAAGCTCCGAGAAAGCAACATAACTACCTTGTATACTTACTTTATGTTTTCAATGAGGTCATTTAGTTTATGATGTGAAGTTTCACAAATTGAACAACCGTATTTATTACTTGTTTAGCTTGATACCTGATTAGAAGATTTGCTTTCTCGAGATCCTTCTCCCATTTTCTCAAGTATGATTCCGGATTATCTTGACTGTCCCTAAAGCCTTGACCACAGCATCTGTAAGCAATTTTTCGTCCAGATTCCTGTTCTGGTAAAGTACTTTTCCTTTTTCATCATAATTGTGATTGCACTGCCAGGTAGCTTTTCGAAGTTTCTTATTCATGGAGTTCCATACATTTCTGCCAAATAGACCTACATACTCTTAGCAGATCACCTTACCAATAGATGGATTAAAATCACTGGATAAATCTTGCCATATTTCTCCATGCTTTCCCTAAATGCACTCCTTCTCTTCCGTTCTATCTATACAGCTTCCTGCATATCCTTTTCGATAATGCCAGTTTGGCAGTCTTAAACTGAGTATAAAAATCTCACAAACAATAAAAGCCCCTGAAATCAGGAGCTTTCATTGTATCAATATTTGAGTACTAATATGGTGGAGATGACGGGTGTCGAACCCGTGTCCAGAAATCAGCCGATCCGGCTTTCTACGAGTGTAGCTCTGTAATTTAAACTTCCATCACCAATCGCCTACAGGCAGGCTATGAGATCTGTAGCTTCATTTTTTCCGTTCCTGGCTCAAAGCTTTGCCAGGCTCGTTTTACCGTTTAATGACGCCCTGGCCCCAGGCAACGGTCATCCCGGGCAGAACGTAGCAGACTAGGCTGCTAGTGCAAAATTATCTTCTGCGTTTACAATTTCCCATAGTTTTTTAAAGCAGGCCCATGGGGTCCTTCTACTCGCTTACCAAACCGTCCATACCCCTGTCGAAGCCATTACATCCCCATGACTCTGGTTATGACCAGCACTTTATTTTATATCGCAGAATCTTGCATGTCAATATCTGCCGCGTTCCTTGAACTCTCTTTCGATGTCCCTCTTCGCAGCTTTTTCAAGCATTGTGTCCCTCTTGTCGTAGTTCTTCTTACCCTTGGCTACAGCAAGCGCTACTTTCACTATCCCGTTCTTTAGATATAAGGACAGTGGAACTAAAGTATACCCTTCCTGTGCTGTGAACTGTTCAAGCTTAAGTATCTCACCTTTATGTAGAAGCAGCCTTCTGTCCCTGAGAGGGTCTCTGTTGAAGATGTTGCCCTTCTCATACGGACTGATGTGCATGTTCTTAAGGATCACTTCTCCGCTTACAATGTCAGCGTAGCTGTCCCTCAAGTTTGCAGTGCCCAACCTTATAGACTTAACCTCAGTGCCAACCAGCTCGATACCAGCTTCATACACTTCCTCGATGAAATATTCGTGTCTTGCTTTCCTGTTCTCAGCCAGGGTCTTGTTTCTTTTGTCGTTCATATTCTCACCCCGCTGAATCCTATACTAACACAAACGCAGTTGCATTTCATCCACCATAATTATTTTAGTGTATAGTGTTTAAAACTAGATTAAAATCGTGGCATGGTTTTTGCTAAGTAAAATAATTGTACCGCAATACTTTCAATCTTCCTGACTGATGTAATCCATGAATTATATATTGAATACATGCCATATATTTTGTTGTAACTGCAGATAGTTGAAATATTCTATGGATAAATATAGCATTTGTGTTATATAATAAACATAACTCGCGATATAGTCTGAAATTTCAATTTCTTAATTCATAATTTATTAATACATATTTTACTTTTGACTTTTTTACGGTAAAATATATTAATAGAGAGTGAACATCAAGGAGGTGGTGACCATGAAGCTGCTTTTTATCGGTGATAGTTTTTTGACAGGATATGGAGTTAGGAATGGCGAGTCCTGGTATGACATCGTCAAAAATGAAACGCCGGAAGAAATGATCAACAGGGGCATCAATGGAAACACCACAACTGACATCTTGGTCAGGTTCCATGAAGACGCGCTCAGGGAAAAACCAGACTATACATTCATCATGGCAGGTACAAATGACGCCCTGTGTAAAAGAACAGCAAACATCATATTCAACAATGTGGTTGAAATGATAAACATGTCACTGGATTCGGGGATAATTCCAATAATAATGCTCCAACCGCTTATCTCAGTGAAGATGGCAAATGAGATCTGGGGAATGGGTAAAGAGGACTATCAGGAATCGCTCATTATCCTGAAGAGATACAGGCGACTAATCACCGAATACTGCCAGGATGAGAACATTGCAACAATTGACTTTGCAAAGACGATTACCGAGGATACGCTGCAGAATCAACCTTCCAAAGTATTCATCGATGGAATACATCTGACGCAGGAATACCACAAGACTGTGGCAGACAAGTTCCTCTACAAATTCAACTACATCCTTCTGAAGAAGGACCCAAAGGATTATATAGTCTCATAATAAAAGGTCTGCACGCTTCTTGATCTGCTCTCCGTCAAGAGGACAATGAAATAACATAAGATTTTGACAGTGCCTACGCACTGGATTAGCCGCAAATCAAGGGTGCTTTAGCTTC